>JANNMO010000019.1:0-279319 GCA_031398005.1 Ferruginibacter sp. | reverse complement strand
AAAACCCTAATGCCCTAACTTAAATATTTTGTCCTAAAAGAATAATCGCCAAAACAAAAAGTGGTTTTACAGAAAAAAACTTCAAAAAATTAAAGAAAAGTTTAAGGCAAAAAAATTACTTTGTAATTACAGGAATACCCTTCAAAATATTTAATTTTAAAATCATTAGAGTGTCAGCGTGAGTCTGTCGAAGGCGGGTGTATTTAAACAAATCCTCATTACTAATGTCAGCCTGGCACTTAAACTGAATCCAACATTTTATAATTTTCAATGAGCTTGTATATTCTTTAAACCCTTCTCAAAAATTCATTCTTCAGCGCTTCATAATCTTCTGCACCATGCGAATGTTTATCAAAACTAAAAATATCCAACCCTGCCTCTTGTGCTTTTGCCAGCTGAATATTATTACGAATGACAGTTGTAAATAATTTATCTCCAAATTCTTGTTCCATCTGCATTTTTATCTGTTTATTCATTGTTTTTCTATCATCATATTTTGTAAGCAAAATTCCTAGCAATGCTAATTTTTTATTTATTTTTTTGATAGAAGCAATTTGTTGCATAAAAATATTTACTGCTTTTTGCGGTAAAAATTCTGCCTGTAAGGGCATCAAAATATAATCACTCGCCACCAATGCATTTACAGTAAGCATAGCTACTGATGGGTGGCAATCAAATAAAACGAAATCGTAAACGGTTTTCATTTTTTCCAATAACCAAGTAAAAACCTGTTCTCTACCAAATACGCTTACCAGTTCTGTTTCTGCCCATGCAAGTTCTGCTGATGCAGGTACTAATTGTAAACCACTGTTGGTTGTTATCATCGCTGATGCGATGTCTCCATTTTCTCCCCTTATTTCTTTGGCCAGTTCTGTAAAAAGATTTATGGTTGTTTCACTGTGTATACCCAAAGCAGTAGTCATGCTTCCTTGTGGGTCTGCATCTATCAATAAAACATTTTTACCTTTTCTTTGCAAACCTGCTGCAAGGTTTATAGCAGTAGTTGTTTTACCTACGCCCCCTTTTTGCGCTGCTATGGATATTATTTGCATTGATTTAAATAATTTAAATAGAAAATACTGCTTATGATTATCTAGGTTTGATAATTGTATTTTCCAGTAATTGATCAAATTCCAATAAACTTTCTAGTACATCTTGCCTCAAAGTCAAATTAGTTATATCGCTATAATCTTTGACTGTACCTCCATATGAAGGTCCACTGCTCCCCACAAAAGCTTCAAAAATTATATTTCTTTTGTTATCTAAAATGGAATAACTCATCCTTGCTTTATCATACAAATCTCCATCACCAAATAAAATTTTTAAGCCTTTTAAAAATCTTTCATTATCGTACGCTTCAAATTCGCTTAAGGAATCATTTACAATTTTTCTCGTTGCAATTTTAAATCCTAATGCTTGTCCTTCTGAAAGTTTTGTATAATTTTTATTTTCCATTTTATATTTTTTTAATGCGCTTGCGTTACAGGTCCATTAACTACAAATGACCAAACAACAGGTATGAGCCGTGCGAGTGCAGCGGTGGCGGCACCTATTGCAATTTCATCTCCAGGTACAGGGTCTAGTGCTGCTGCAATAGTAATAATAGCTAAAACTATTACACCAACTATCATTAATGCTATAAATAATACAGCCAAAATTTTTGCAATAATTATTAAAAAATCAATTAGTAATTCTGCAAACCAACTTAAAAATTCTCTAAGTGAACGAGCAATTTGCAATATAGCCAGCCCCAATATTCTTAAAAAAGCCATCATTGCCTGTTGTGCAAGTTGAACCATTATAACAGTGGCTAAAACAGGAATTAATTGTTGAGACATTTGTTTTATTCTCTTTTGTAATTCATCCATTAATTGTACAAAAGTAACAACCGGTAATCCTACACAAAGTGCTGCCAGAGCATCTTGTATCATCTGGCGCAATGCATTTCTTATTGCTAATCTCAGTTCGTTTATTAATCTTGATTTAAACTGCCGGAGTAACGTGAGAAGAATACCTCTTGCATATGGATTTATCTCTCTTAATACAATATTTGTTAAATCTTGAATAGTAACACCGGGAGGCAGCATCTGGTTTATTAATTGAATTTGTGTTGCAAAAAAATTGCCGCCTACTCCTTGGCCTGATGATAGTGCTGCATCTGTAGAAAAATTTGCAATTAAATCGTCAAGTGGAATTTCTATATTTTGCCTAATAAATTCATCAACAAGATCCTGAGCGGGAAGTAAAACCCTGTCAATATATTCATTTGTTTCATTTTGAGATGACCCACAAATATAAGTGTCAGTAGCTGTACCAGTGCACCAGTAACCCACGGCACCTGGTGCAATAAGTCGAGCCTTTAACGTTCTTGTTGGATCGCCGGTAAAACTACCAATTATAGTATCATTGGTAAGAATACCACTAAGTTTATTAAATTGAGGCAGGTTGTTTGTTGTAACTCCTAACCTAGTTGCAAATGCTCTGTCATCATCACCTGCAGGCGTACCTAGGCACTCTCCCAAACCTGACAGACGACTCTTAGATTGATTTGCTCTTCTGATATAATGATCATTTTCTGCAACTGCGTTAAAGCCGGGGTATGGTTTAATTTCAGCAATTCCAACATTTATTCCTAATTTAAACAGATCCTCAAAACCTTCTTCTGTACCTGATGGCTGACAACCCGTAACATCCATTTGTTGTTTAGTAGCTCTTGGTATAGGTAGTTCTCCTAACACTCCACTTGTTAATAAATATGATTGAATTTGTCTGTGAGCAGTACTACCAGCTCCTCTTGCACCATTATTATCTTCATCTATCGACCGTGGAGGTCCACATCCTCCAGCTCCTCTTGTTGGTGATGATTTTTGAATATTTAAACTTATGCCATTACCTTGTTGCACAGTATGCGTTAACTCATGAGCCAATAAATGTTTACCAGTAGTGCTTGCGGTATCATATTTTCCTTCGTTAAAATAAATGTCATTTCCATGTGTAAAAGCCTGTGCATTGAGGTCTTTACTCATTTGAATGGCGCTGCTATTGTTATGTATTCTTACGCTTGAAAAGTCAATCCCGAAAGATGATTCCATTTCGCTTTGAACAGCAGTGCTCATCGGTGTTCCAGATCCTTTAGAAGCCAATAAAGAATTTTCTATTGAAGAAGATGCTGTAAATGAATTGCCTTCAGATTTTGGTTGTACATTTTTTTCTTCTTCTTTGCAAGCTTCACATTTTCGCTGTACATTGTTATCTTCATCTACAGGGGGGGGCGGAGGCGCAGCATTGCTTTCAAAAATTGGTTTTTTCTGTAGTGTCCCCTTCATCAAATCATCATCATTCTCTTTTTTTTGCAACTTTTCTTCTTGTTCGCAACTTGCACATTTTTTTTGTATAAAATTGCTTATTGGTGTAATGAAATCCGTTGGTTTTGCTTGTATATTTTCTACATGGTTATTTTGTTGGATGCTATTTTTATTGCTTAAACGTTGTATAACTTTGTCTGCAACCGCATCAGCTTCCACCTCATATTTATCATTTGGCTTGCCTATGTTTAATTTAGATTGAATTATAGGAAAATCATTTACTTTTTTTTGAAAAAAAGGGTGTTCATTTTCAGCAGAAAATGACAAACCCTGCCTTATACCTTTTTGAAAAAAAGGGGTATTGCTTTTAGCAGATGTTGATACCGTTTTGGTTTCTGCAACTTTCATACACTAGTTGTTAAAATAAAATGTTGCTTTCTCCCATGCATGTACACCAATACTTCTACCAAGTTTTTGCCCATCTTCATTGCCTTTTGTAAAATGTATGCCACCATATAATCTTGATAAACCCGCTTGCTCTGCTGCTCCGCTAAATGTAGGCCAATCAAGGGTATAATCTATACATGGCGATTTACCCGGTTCTATTTTTGATGAACCTTTTTCTATTCTTATGCAGCCGCCAAATTCATCGCAACCTGTAAAATGAATGAGTACTGTAGCCGCAGCTCTGCTAAAATTACTGTGACCAGATACATGCTCTGCAAATGGCGGCGTGGCAATAAATGGTTTCCAGTTTTCTCCTTTTATAGTAGCTGTTCCTTTACCTGGGCCGGCCCATGCCTGTATATCCATGCCTCTGTACAATTCTCTAATAGCAGTTATGGGCCTTACAGAATTATAATAATATTTACACTCCCAACATGCAATGGATGCATCAAGCAATGCATTACACAAAGCAAAAAATAATTTAATGCATTGGGAATTTCTGTAGTTGTTTTTTTCTGCGGCAAACTGCGCTATTTCGCACCAGTGGCCGGGTGGTGTGTAAGTACCTTTTCCATCTGCCCAATATTCTGCAATTACTTTTTGCTCATCTGTTAAGCCTGCGCTTATATCTATTACTTCTTTTGCTTGTTGTTTAAATTCAGGCTGTTCTTTTTTGTAAGGAGCATCTGGCCTAAACTGCCAATTGTATTGTAGCGAAAATGGTTTCACCAAACCCCAATGAGCAACCAAAAAATTTTGTATTTCAAAGTTGACGGGTGAAGTTTCCGAGCGCAAAGGTTGCCAGTTATTTAAATTATATACTTTGTCATAAGTATTAACTGGCATGTAACCTGTGTAATCTGACCATGGTGGATAATGCAACGTACCGTAAGGATTGCTGCCATCTCCATCTCTGTATTCAATGGTCATTCTTGCAGCAAGATTACCAATGCCTTGCGGTTTATTTATATTAAATGTTGTATCAGATGGGTCATAACCACAGGTGCACATTAGCTCTTTAAACATATCTTTATTTTCTGGTGGCAGCGGCAACCAAAATAGATGTGTAAGTACCCTGTATGCTGCATAGCTAAAGGCTTTGCGGGTGTTCTGTTTGCTACAATGCTCTTCTGCAATTTTTATATATTGTGCAGTAGTAGTACTGATGGCGCATCTGTCATACACACTCCATGCATCGTACATGGCAGTATGTACCATTGCCAGTGCACGGGCTGCAAGTGGGGGAGAAGTTTTGGTAAATTTTATAGCATCCAGCGTAAGCTGATTCCATTTAAGGGTGAGTGTTTTTTCTGCCATGATGAATACTTTAATTAAATTTTATCGCCATTCTGTTCGTATAATATTATTTACCCAAGGCAGTTTTATTATATTAAAACCCCAAGGCAAATGATCGAGCAAAACATCTATTGAACTTTTTTCTACCTGTATATAGATATCATTGTTTTTTGTAAATACTTTTCCGTTGCGTTGTAAAAAAGTTTCTCTTAAACCTGCAAGCGAAGTGTTTTTTAAAATACTCCATTGCGCTATCACAGCATGTAATAGCCCATCTGCTTCTTCTTTTTCTTCTGCTGATAAGGTTGTATTTATTGCAATAATATTTTCAATAGGAAAACCACACAGTACTTTTGGCATTACCAATTCATGCTCGGCTGCGGCTGTATTGCCGGTAGCTAAATAGTATAAAACTATAATAGCTTTTTCCTGCGCCTGTAAATGAATGAATTGTTTGTTTTGTAATAAATGTAAACCTGCAAACAAGGATGATAAAAATGGATGCAATAAAACCATCCCTGCAAGACTTGTAAAAATTCCTTCTTCATCTATTTTTTCATTTGCTTTCATAACCGCCTCCTTTTTATTTTTTTTAATATTTATTTTTTCATCTGAGGGGTTTTTTACATTCTCATTTTTTATTTGCTCTGGCGCAATATTCTTTGCTGTCAATATTTTTTCTTGTTGAAGTTGTTTAATGATTGTTTTTAGCAATGTTGTTTCGCTAAACATTTTTATATCTTCATTAATTATTTTACACTGATGCTTTACGATATTATTTTTAAATAATTCTTTCGATATTTCATGAGTGGTTTTAAAATTTCCCTCAGCGGATAATTGTAAAACATTTTGCCATAATGTATTTTCAATAGGTATTTCCAAATTAGTTACGGCTGTATCTCCATTTTTTAATTTAATCAATATAATGCCTATTTCATTGATGGTTTCAAATAATGTATCTTGGTTTTTTGATGTTATTATGCTCACCAATTGCGATAAAAATGTAACTGTATGTTCTTGCACAATTCGTGTTGAAAATGTTTTATTGGTAATAATTTCTTTACGCAACGTTTCTACACTATTAAAATCTATCGCCAACTGTTGAAGCACATCTATGTACCATTTTGCCGTTGGTTTAATAAAACTCCATGGCAAATAACCTTTTTGCATATAGTAAAACCATTGCTTGTAACTATTTGCATGCATGGCATTTTCAATACAATGTTCACCTATAATTTTTTCTTTTTTTATCTGTGTAGTAGTTTGGCGTACCACTTTTTTTATAAATACATTGTCAATACTAAAATTATTTATTTCCTCTGCTGAAATTGTTCCAATATCAATTTCTACTTTGTCTAACACCAATACTTCATCTTCATTTGTTATACTATCAAATTGTATTTGCAACAAAGGCACAATTTGCTGCAAGTAATGATCACTCACCTGCTGCTGAATGCTGAATGAATCAAGACTTTTATCTATCTGCAATTCAATTACCTGTTTTTTTATTATGTGTTGCATAATTATTTTCTGCCTACGCCGGTTATTGTTTTTTTAATTTCATTTACATTTATTTCGGGCAAATACTTTTTTACTTCTTTTGTATTCCAATGCTCATAAATTGTATTCATATCAAAACCTGCATTTTCTATTTTTGAAAATATGGGGGTAAGCAATTTTACCTCTTCTATGCCTGTGCCTGTAAAAAATACTTTATCCAAACTGTAGCAAATAACATTTTCCAACAAAGCATATTTCCTGCTTTTGTTAATGATAACGCCGTTATTGTCGGTAGGTTTTTTATTTTGAATTATTTCTGTTACCATAGCACCAATTTGTGCTTCGGTGGGCGAGGGGGTTTTTAAAAATCGTTCAGCCTTTACTGCAATTATATTATTTTGTACAGCATTTTTTAAATCTTCTACTGTTTTTTTATAATTAGCCAATCGGCTGTTTACAAATGAGGGTAGTGGCATAATGGTGGAATCAGCCAATGGTTTTTCTATTGCAATCTTTTTAATTTCTTTTACAACGACCGGTTTTAAAATACTACTTTCCTTTTTAACCTCATTCGTATTATCTTTGATTAATGTAGGTTTATTTTTTAATCCTTTTATTTTTTCAACCTTATTATCACGAGTCTCATTAACCCTGTTATCTCCACAATTTATTGTTTGAAAACAATGCAATAGGTTTATTTCATTTACAAAATTATTTACTCCTTTTTCAGTATTATCATTTTCAAAGCAACTCGTTTGTGATACTGCATCATCTTTACATGGCAAGCAATCGGTACAATTTTCCAAGCAGTTAAATGATTGTTTAAAAACATACTCCAACATTTCGCAAGTATCAAAATTTCCTATACAATTTGTTTTTTGCGCCAGCATTAAATGCCATTTTTTATACTTGTTTTCAAACCTGCAAAAATCATAAGGAGTAAGCCATAAAATTCTTAACAATACATGTGCAGGTGCAGTACGGTACATAATATTTTCCATTATCATTCTTCCTTCTGCTGTTCTAAAACGTTTTGGCCATGCGGGTAAAGCCACCGTTGCAATAAATGAAAATGGATCAGTGCCCGGATAAAAGCAACTGTTTTGTTGAGTAAGGCAAGGGTCATCATTTGGAAATTTCCATTCATAACCGCAGTTTCTTTCTCCACAAGTATGATTATTGTCATTATTTCTGCATCTGCAATCTGCCTCAGTTTGTGGTCTCAATAATATATGTTCTACCAAATGCAAGCCTTCTGCATTTACCAGTTTCTTTGTACGTTCTGCTGCTTCGCACACCATGTTTGGTAAGATGTAGCATTGCGGATTGTATGCTACTATTTCTCCCGTTTGTATAGTTACATTGTTTGTAGATTGTACGGCATTATTAAAATGGAAAGCGATGCCGAACGAGTTACATTCGCAATCAAAAACCGCTCTGTAACTTTCTTTGTTTAATAAAACCTTCTGGAGCTGTAAATAAATTCTCCATAAATTGCTGAGTTCTTTTATATCATAACAACAACTGGATTTCCATGCAACATCACATGCTGATTCGGTTTCTATTGGCTTATCACTACAATTGCAGGGTACTATTTCATTTTCTTGTTCACTGCAATTTCCAAAGCCCGGAAGTTTTATTTCTATACAATATTTTTCTCTGTTGGTTTTGCTGTCTATCTTTTTAATGATCGGAAAATAACAAGCAAACTCATGTAGTTTTTTCCTCCATTCAATTTTGTTATACCCTTTTTCAAATGATTGAAGAATAATCTTTCCTGTTTTATCTGTAAGCAATAATTCACTTTCTTTTTCCGTAATTTGGTTTTCTGTATTGTAAATATTTTCTACAATGCTTATTGCTGTAAATACATCAACCGTATTTTGCGTTCCATTGTTTGTTTGAAACGCAAAGGGTTTTCCATCTCCATCAAACAATACTAATTTTTCTTTTTGTACCTCTGTACTGTATGATTTCTTTTGAATGGCTTCGGCAAACCTTTCCTGCAATAGCATCATTACCCTGCTTCTCTGCTGCGCTGTATCGTATTTGCAGGGATGCACAATAAAATCTTGTCCGCAGTTTATATAAAATGAATAACAGCAATCTTCTTTTTTTTGATAATTGCGAAATGAATTTTCTTGCTGTACGGCACATATGAATTTTTCAATGCCTTCTTTACCCCAAATTAATGGTACATCTTTTTGTTCATAACGTTTTACACTTTCTGCCAAAACCTCTCTTATATAAATTTTATATTTCCCTCCCTTTAATTGTGAACAGTTATCACAATCTGTAAATAAATTTCCGCTGAAAGATGTAAGCATTAAAAAGAAATTAAAATCATTTCTTGCTTCCTGTGCAGTTTCATAATATTTGTTGCTTAGCCAAAAATTGGAGTTCTTGTCGTTACCATAAATACTGAAGTAATATTTGAAAACCTTTGCTACACCTGTACATGCGCAATTGTCTTTTGTATTACCATTCGCTTCACCACAAAACAATTCATTAAATTTATCTGATCCATATTCCACTCTTTTTATGGGATAACTATTGGCAATTTGCAACATCCACTGCAGCACATTGTTTTGATATATTTTTTCTATTTCATTTTTTGTTTCGGATGGAATAAATACTAAAGTATCATCGGTTTTATTTTTACCATTAGGTACAATTAATTGTATAAACTTTCCATAATTATTTACATCAGTGGCTAAGCCTAATACATGTATATAATTTTCTTCAAAGGCTTTCTGCGCCAATTCGGCTGTAGAATACTCTTCTTTACTTTCAAATAAAATAATTTGGCTACCTATATTATTACCTGTTGTATAACACCTCTTTTTATCTTTTATCTGATAACGATAAACAGGGCTAGCGGTTTTTGTTTTTATAAGTTTATTTAAAATATCACCGCCCAAACATATTTCTGTATATTTTAATGATTTTTGTAATTGCGCATACACTTGCCTTTTATTTTGTTCCGCAGTTTCTTTGTTTTCATATTCAATTGTGTGATGTGCTATTACATTATCTTTATCTACAAGCCTATATATAAAATGCCCCGGGCCATTACTTTCATCTACTCTTACGGCAGCATTAAAAGATGATTTTTTATTTTTTGTAAGAAAAGATGCTACCTCTCTTTTTTCATGCAATATCTTTTCAATATTCTTTTCGTTGTTTTTTTCAGTTCCAGTTTCAGCAGTATTTAACAGCACATCGTTCGGTATTTTGCTTTTACCGGGCAACGATAATATGATATGTTGTTTATCCTTTTTTATATTTAATAAGGATGATGATTTTGAAAAATCAGTTGCTGCTTTCATTGCAGCATCCTTATTTGCATATTCATGTATGCTCGTAAAGGAGTGTCTGTTATTTTCTGTATAACCTAGGCTATAATTGTATTTCCATTTGTCAGGAATTGTTTCTACACTAAGATTATATTCCTGTTGTTTAATAAAGTCATTTATTTTTTGCAACATGGCTTCAGCAGCTTCCTGGGTTTCAAAACCTTCGTAACACATAGCATTTGCAACTCCTTTGTCTACAATTTGAATGGTATAACTGCCGCTTTTGTTATTCCTCGTTATTTCAAAATTATATTTATCTGTTGCCAGCGCCAGTATTTGTTTGTAATGATTTTCGGCATCTTTTGAAGTATCAAATTCTATGGCAGGACAAAGTTTAAAAGTATTTCCTTTATCCAAAGCTTCGTAAGTAAATTTATCAGGCTTGCCAATAATGCTGCTGTTTACATCTATTTTAAATGCATTTGTATTTATAAATCGGTTTGAATCCTTATAATTTCTATTGTGCAAAAGGTTGCCTAATGGATTTTCCTTTTCGTCTTTCAGCACCCATTTCTTTTTATCATTTACGCTGCTTGCTAATTTCTTAATAGCTGCGTTTGCATCTTCTATTGTATCAAAAAATTCTACAGAGCTTGCTTTTACAATTCCTGCATTGTCATTTAGGAGAAGTCGATATTTATATTTGCTTACAAAAACATCTTCCTCTGCCGGTTTGTTAAGGTAGGTTTTGTACAAACGATCGGCTACATCATCAGCCGCCAAAGAGTTGTTGAACTTTACAGGGTACACAGCAAAATTTCTTTCATCATATTTTACCTGTAATAAATACTCCTGTGTTTCTTTATCATATTGCCTACGGTAATTTTCTTTATCTGCAAGTGCATTAAATAAATTTCTAATGGCAGCATGCGCATCTTCTCTTGAACTGAATTTTTCTTTTATATCGAACAGTTTTTCATCACCCCTTTTAAGTTCAATAATAAACTCTTCCTCATAAGCTTCTACCACAAAATTGCATAGACTGTGCAATTGTTTATTTTCTATTCCGCTTAAGTATTTTACTTCAGTTTCAAAGCCTGAAATGTTATTATTTAACCAATTGTTTTTATTGTAATCATAAGCCCTGCCTCTATTACTGCTGATGTAATCATAGTTGGATAAAAAAAGTTCTTTGTTTTTTACATCAGCCAATGCTGCGTTTTCTACAGATAAATTTCCAAAAGAGAGCATGGCAAAATCAGTAAACCTTTCTGCAAAACGTGCAAGCAAATGATTTAGAAAATAAGTTCTCCTCACTGCATATAGTTCCTTGTCTTCAATGATGCCCTGTAAATATTCTTCATAAGTTGCCATGTTCAATTCTACATTAAAAGAAACACGGTTGCCTGCAGTTATAAAAGTTCTGTAATTTTCATCAAAAGTTGCTATGTAGTTTATGCTGTCGGCATGTTGTTTTGCTGCTGCTATTGTAGAAAAATATTTGTTACTTACCAGTACAAATTCAGTTGTAGATGCAGAGATATAATAATAAATAGTCTGACTGTTTTCATTAATAAACTTTACCTCAATATTGCCATTGTAAAAATCATTCTTTAAAATATTAAGACTTATTTCTTGCTCGGTTATAGAAGAAAATGTGAAAGCAGCCAATATTTGTGGATCTACATTTTGAGAATTAGTGTTTGCTATCAGTTCTTCTAATTTTTCTTTTGCTACAGGGTACATCAATTTGCTTCCTTTTGTACCTAAACTGTTATCACTGGCATCGTTTTCTGCAAACCGTAGTAATTTCTCTAAATTGGGAACGGTTGTTAATTTGTTTGAAAAATAAGTTTGCTTTTTATCTTCACTATTGTTTTCAGATACTGAAAAGAGTAGACGGATATTTTTTAACTGTGCCAAATAATTGCATAAAAGTTGATCAAAAAACAACAAATATCCTTTTAATTGAAGTGCCTCTGCTTTTCTCTTATCACTCACTTCATCTGCCAGCCCGCCATCTGCAATACCATATACCCGGGGGAAATCATTTTGTATAGAATGATATTCATCTAAGTCTCCTCTGTAAATTCCTTTTGGTATTTCACTGTCTAAATAAGGTGATGGGGATTTATACAACAGCTTTCCGTTCTGTGTAAAATTTAATTCGAAAAGGGTATTATATTTTTTAGCATCAAATACGATTGGTACATCGTTTACTGAAAAAGTGATGGAAGATTCAGTACTTAAAAAATCAGGAATATTATTTACAGGTAATGTTATTTTCCAGTCTTTTTTTTGAACCATAGATCCATTTTCTTCTACACGAAGTGCAATTTTCTTTATTTTTTTTACACCCGGTATTTCAAAAATGGCATTATAAACATCCGATAGATGAATTTCCTTTTTGAGTTTTAATGCTTCCAGTTCGGTTGTATCTATAAAGCCATTGCTTACGGAAATGTTGTGTGGTCTGCCTGAAAAAATATCTTCAATAAGTTTGTTTTTATCCAGTAATTGTTGCAGTGTATAAAATTGTGGCGAGGGAGAAAAAAAACTTCTTAATTTCTCAATGATAGCAACGTATGTTTTTTCAATATCTGTGCCCGCTTCCAATTCTATATCTGCACATATTCCCGTTTTTTGTTTGCAAAGCAAAGTGATATCTGCAAAATCTTCACATAAATTTCTATGCGCATGCAAATTTTTTTTTATGGTTAAAATAAGATCATCTGTGTATTCTTTCCTTTCTGCTTCATTTGTAAATTCTTCTTCAATGTTTTTTTCAGTTTCAATAAACACATGGTAAATACCGTTTAAATATTCATTGCAGCTTCTGTTGTTCTGGGCATTTATTCCTGCAATAAAATCTGTTGGAATGTTATCTCTTCTTTGGCAATTATCTCTTTGGTCAGTTGCTACCTCTAGCCATGCATTTTTTACTCCTGGTATATCTATTAATAATTTTCTGTAATCAATTATAGTGAGCGGATTGCAGCTGAGTATTTCTGCTGCTGTAAAAAAATGATCATCTTTTGTGGTATCATTTGGGTTACGTGCTATGATATCTTCAACCGGAATATTGGTTCTGTAGCCAAGATCAAGCAACGCATAACAAAGCACTTCCAATATGGTAATACCAGGGTCATGGGTATTGTGATCGGTCCATATTTTACCCGATAATTCGCCGAGGTAATCTATGCCTTCAGTCCTTAATTTATCAAAATTTAGGTATGCAGGAAAGCCGGCATTGTTTTTACTGATCACTTTAATATTTGTTGTTTCATCTGCCATGCTTATTTGCTAACCATTTATTTTTTGTTCAGAAATGTTGTTAAATAATATCGGTCCGTTCTCACATGGCTCAGTATTTTCATTCCATTTTTCGCAGTCTTGCTGCACTATGCAAATATCTATTTTGCCAGCTATCAGTATAGATCTTGGTGATATGGGACAGATGCTGTATTGCTCAATTGGTTTTTTGTTTACCTCATCATCTTCATGCTCCATTTTTAATTCAATTATATAATCCAGGTAATGAAGTGTTTCTAAAAATTGTACAATATCTGATTGGTTTATGCATTGCCCAAAGCTGAGTTTATCATACACACCTACTGCCCACGGTGCAAGAAATTCTTTTAAATCTTGCTGTAATTGTTCTTTATAAAAATTTTCATCTTTACCCAAATGCAATTTTACTTTTAAACAGAAATGTACTTTTTCATAACGAGGATTCATCGCTTTTACTCTTGCAAAAGGCGATGTGCGCAAGCGTAAATATTCCTCAATATTTTCTAAAATACTTACAGGGACTTTTGGTTCAAATTGTTGCGCTGCCTTTAACTGGTTAAGATCTGGTATTACCGCCAGCAATACATAACCCGGCGCAAGGGGAATATCATTTATATATTTATTAGCGTCTAAAGCAAAACTGTGGGTCACGCATTTTACTTTAAATATTTGTGGAAAACCCTCCAATACCAAACGCTCATAATCAAATTTTTGAATAGCTCTTCCTTTGTGCCTTAGCAATTCACTTACCCGTACATAAAAATGCCCTTCTGCTTCTGCCTGCCTGCCACCAAACGAATCGAAAGGTTGCGTGGTTTTTTTTACAGATGAATCTGCTACCTCCAATTTAGCCAATGAGCCTGCAGTTAAAGGAGCACTTAAACGCAGCGTATCATTGCCTGCTGCTTTTGTAAAAGTTGCTTTCACAGCTTGTGTATAAATGGCAATTGTTTCGCTTACCGTTCTGCTATTTTGTGGTATGGTTGCTTTTATCCAGTGCAAACCTTTTGGCAAAATTGTATTTTCATTTGTCATATTTGCAGGCAATGCAAATTTTACAATGCCAGATGTGGTGAGTCCATCGGTATCATCATCCAATACTTCAAAACCGTTTCTTAAAACTTTCCAGTTATTGTTTTCAAGATAATACCATTGCACCATTTCTTTTTCTGATTCAGAATCTGCGGTAGCTTCTGCCAGTTGAAAAAGCATATTTACATTGCTGCCTGGTTGTAAATCTTTTAAGCCGATGTACAAGGTTCCTTCATCGCAATAAGTAGGAAATAAATAGGTGCGTGGCTGAGAAGCAGTAGGCAAAGACGCTATCGCTTCTTTTTTGTAAGTACCTGCGTAAGGATACAAATGAATTAGTTCAATATCTTCTGTTGTTGCAGAAGCAGTATAATCTAAAGAAATATTTTTTATAATCGGCGTCCATGGTTCGTTGGGGATGATGGCTTGAAATTTATCTATATTATTTATAGTACCTAAAATTCCGCCTATTTCTATTCTTAATTTAGTTACATCGCCTGTAAGATCTTTGCCTATAAAAGTTGGAATAAATGGAGTAGGCAAAATAATTTTTCTGATATCGTCTGCTGTGGTTGCGGTAATATTACCAGAGCCTACATTTCCAGCTTTAACTTTTATTCCATTAGGATTGTTGTTCACATCATCTTCTACCCTTGAAGAAATGGTGGAAGCAACAGCGAGTTTTGCTTTTATATCGTCTGTATCAAAAACAATTGGGTCACCGGCGGCATCATAATAAATTGCATCTTCTAATGGGTCATCAGGTAATTTTCCCAATGCCATCATTTGCCTTGCCAACACATATGAGTAAACTTTGTGGCAAAAATCCTGATTTTGTAGATTAATTTTTATAAAGCCATTCTGGGTATTTACATTATAACTTGTTTGCTTGTCATTATTTATTTTGTAAGCAGGTATTAATGAGAAAAAATTATTTTTTAAAAGTATTGTTTGAGAAATAACCTGACTGTCTTTGGTACAAACAGACAGTACACTATTGTCTGCAAATAATTTACGATCGTTATAATTTTGGCCTTGTATATTTATTGATTGGGTAGCAAACGGCACTGCATGTGCATTTTCTCTAATCCATTTTCCATCTTGCAATACCGACAAATTAATAAGAAAATTATCTTTATTCAAGCCAAATTTGCCTGTTCGTTTTAAATATGCTTTATAGTAATCGTGAAAATCTGTTGGCAAATCTTTCCATTCAATATTTATGCAAAAGTCTCCCCATTTTTTATTGAGAACTTCTTTGCTGCCTATGAAAAAATTTGGTCCAACTAAATTGGGATTTAGTATGGTAGCATTTGTTTTTATATCAAAATCAATTACATCTGGTCTAGTGCCAAAAGGATATACCGGTGCATTTACATCCTGTAAGCTTTCATCATTCTGTACAATAAAGTTTTTTAACCCGCATACTTTTACATCAATTTTTGATGAATCGAGCACAATTACATTTCTAAAAAAATGATACAAAGAAATTGCCTGGTTTGTTTCAGTTGGTTTTCTTTCGCAGCATGATTCTATTGCTGTTCCCTGTACAGATTTAAAAAGTTTTATCCTGTCATCCAGCTCAATTTTTACAACCGGTAATTCATTTCCAACGTCTTCTTTTAATTTTTTTGCATCGTAAAAAGTAATCGCTTTTTGTTCAGGACTTATCGTAGCTTTTATGGTAATGGTAACGTTGGTACTTCCTATAACTGCAGGCAACATCTTAATTTCTAAAAACTCGTTTGCTTTCGTTGCATCAGCTTTTGGATAGATCCATTCATCGGCACCGCTAAAGGCGACATTAAAAATTTTTATTGGTTTAATAATTTCTGCCATCAATACACGCTCATCTTCACTAAATAAACTTTCATAACCATTTAGTAAGCCACTTGTTTTTGCAGGAATGGTTATTTCGTATAATTTTTCTTCAACAGGGCAATAGCATAATTTATCTTCACCCGGTAATTGTTTTTTTATTAAAAGCTTTAAAAGTTTTTCATGGGTTCCTTTGCTGATGCCTTTTTTTATAGCCGCCGCAATGCTTTCACGGTTAATGTAGTAAAATGTTTCATTTAATTTATCTGCAATATCTTTTACAAAATGGGTAGCATCTTCAAAATTTGGGTAGGCCGGTTTTGTGGTTGAAGCAATGGTGCCCGGTAAATTATTTTCTTCACAACAAGGTTTATTGCTCCTTGTTTGGGTAGTTATAGTTCCGCAAAAATTTCTATTAAGTTCGCAGTTTAGCGTAATGGTAATTTCTCTTTTGCCTTCATTTAAAAGCAATACAGGAGATGCCAGTACAAAACCTATTCTAGCATTTGGGTGTGGTTTAATAAATTTATTTTCGGGGTCAATAAATTTACTGTACTTATTTCCAACAGTAGCCCAACTTGCAGTATAAGCGTCTTCAAAATCTTTATCAACACCATCCGCTTTTTCAGCATTGGGCGCCATGTAAACTGCTTCCAAATATGTATTGCTACCGAAAGTATTATTGTTTAAAAAAAGTGTTTTCTTTTCTGCAATTTGTGTTTTGTTTACTACAATTTCATCATCTGTAGCAAATAATATTTCTGCCTTGTTATTATCTTTTCCGTCTTTTAATAACAATCCTTTTTTTAATAAATACTTATCCAGTTGCTTTTGTATTTCAAAAACAATATGTGCTTTATCTGCTACCGCTTCTTTTGCCTGTAATTTTAAAACTTTCTTATAAAAAAAATCGAGGTGCTTTTTTGTAAACCCGTTCATGTCATTTTGCAAATGCTTAAACAGTTTTAAAAAAGAAAACAATATGGCAAGATGTGGTGGGTGCAATTTTTTTAATTCTTCTTTCAAAGGGAAAAAAGCCTGATCCACACTCAATGCAGCAGTATCAGAAAACATTTGAATTATATTGGAAAAAGCTATTGCTGTAGTATTTATCTCTTGCTGTAAAGCAACTAAACGCTCTCTCTTTGTACGACCAAGTGCCTTAAACGATGCACTATTATAATTGGCGTAAATATCAGTGATGTCCAAATCCCACACATCATTTTTTAGTAAGGCATCAAAATTAAGTGTTGATGTGCAGTACCATTTTACAGCTGCATTGGCAACTACTATAAATTGTTTTACAGGTGCTTTAAGTTTATCTTTTATTGATTTGCTCAATAATAATTCTATGGGTAAACCACTGTTTTTAAATTGCTGTTCCCATTTATTTACAGGTAAAATTAAATTGTTGTAAACATATTGCAGTAGCAATTGCAGTGATTGCTTAGTTGGTTTTTTTGCAAAAAGTTTGTTGTATTCAGATAATTTATCACCTACTTTTCTTTGATCATATTTAATGATACCAGTTAAAGTAAAAGGTAAACTTTTTTCAAAAAAGGGTTTCCAGTTTTTGATAGAATTATCTTCATCATAAAAATTTATATGTGGAGATAATTTGATAAAATATTCCAATAAATCTGCGGTGGAGCGCCCATCTATCTCAGCATTGCTATTCAATAAATCATCCATTATGCGCTGGCTTTGGCTTACACCAGGGTCATTTTGAAAAGGATGTATAATGGTTTTGCAATTCATTATTTACAAATAGTTTTTTATTTTTTTACACAGGTTTCAATGCTTCGTTTTTGTAATAATCATATACATAATTAAACCTAGAGTTTGTACCCGGAATGGTATAATCAATACTTATTACAAACCTGCCTTCTATCAAATCGAACGAGTCATCATTTGTTACGGTTATTTTTTCAGCAATAATTCTTGGTTCATAATATAGGATGGCATTTTTCACCCTGTCTTTTATATAGCCGATTATAGAACTGTTCAATCCTTCAAAAATATAATCAGTTAGATCGCAACCATACTTAGGCTGCATCACTCTTTCGCCCAGAGTAGTAGATAACAGAATGTTTAGACTTTCTTTAATATCATCTTCACCACTTACCATTTTTACCGATGCAGACTCATGGTTAAATGAAGGCGGAAAAGCCCAACCCGTTCCCAGAAAAGAATTACTTGTGTTTGCCATAATTATTGTTTTATCCTCCAATCATTACAGTTGGAAATCCTGCTACAATTACACCACCATGCGATGTTAAATCTCCTATTCTTGCTGCGGGCTTTCCACCAATTAAAACCGTGGTAGATCCTTTTACAATTGTATCTGGTGGACCAACACATGTTAATAAATCTCCCACTACCGCAGCGGGTATGCTACCTACCAAGACCGTTGGCACACCTGCACCAATGATTGGACCGCCCACATGAGGAACAGGCCCGGTAAACATTGGGCAAGTATGCATATCTGTTATTCTTGCTGCTGGTGGCATGCTGTTTATTTTTTATTTTAAAATTATTATGATGTCAGCCTGAGCTTGTCGAAGGTGGGTTTCATCAAGCACACCGTCTTCGACAAGCTCAGACTGACAGTACAATAGAATCGAACTTTTATTATTTTTAATTTTTTAAATATTTTAATTTCAAATTATTATGATGTCAGCCTGAGCTTGTCGAAGGCGAGTTGGCTGATAGCAACGGTTCGACAAGCTCACACTGGCATTTCAATTGATTTGAACTTTTTTATTTTTTTAAAAGTTTAATTTTTAATTTTCAAATTTTGTGATGTCAGCCTGAGCCCGTCGAGGGCGGGTTGGTTAATAGCAACGGGTTCGACAAGCTCACCCTGACACTGCAATTGATTCGACTTTTATTCTTTAATCTCACTCCCCTAATTTATTTTTACCAACGATCCTGTAACTTCTGTTATACCCGATGCTTTTAAATTTGCCATAGCTCCTTCCAAACCCAAACTTCCATCTGCTTTTATTGATATGGAAACACCACCAATACTTAAAGTTGCGCCTGCAGAAAGTGTAAGATTTGTACCCGCTTTTATTTCTACTTCCATGGGACTTTCCATTTTAACTCCTGCACTATCCAATGTTACTTTATTATTATTCTGGTCTTTAATTTCAATCATCGTTCCTTGCTCATCCAGCTTTATACTGTTGCCTGCAGGCGTATCTATCGTTATTGTTTTTGTATCATCATTAAAATGAATACGCATATTACTGCGTGTAAAAATTCCTTTTTCGTGGTTGGTATCTGTAATGCTGATGGGTACTGGTTTTGCACTGCTGTGCATCATGCCAAGCATTACCGCATGGCGGGGATCACCGTTTATAAAACCTACAATTACTTCATCATCAATTTCGGGCATAAAAAATGTACCTCGGTTTTGTCCGGCATCCAGGCAGGCAATCCTTACCCATATACCTTCTGCATTGTTGTCTATAATGGGAATCTTTACTAAAATTCTATCTTCTCCATCAGGGTCATTTTCCAGTTGGACCACTTTACCTACCTGCAAACCATGTATGGAACTTAATAATCCGCCAGATAATAAATCATCTGCATCTGGATGTATGTGAGAAAATCTTTGTGGATCTAATCCAAATTGAATATGTGTGTACCATGTACCATCTGCAACAGTTTGTGTCACTGCTGTTACAAAAGCATTGCCGTTAAACCTCTTTCCTACACCGGATAACTTAAGCATGTCACCCGTTTTTATTCCACTAAAACCTGTAACCCTTGCCCTACCTCTTATTTTGGCAAGCCTACTTCTCATCATCACACCCTCCACCCATGTTTTTAATTCCTGCTCCTGCAAGTGACCGCTGTGTTGCAAAGAATATTTATTAAGATTTATTGTATTGGCCAATTGGCTGCTGCTTACATTTCCGTGCTGCTTAAATGTATTTGCTTCACTTGTTTCAGATGTAAATAAATTTTGATTGGTATAATCCCATGAAGTGGCTGCTACATTTTTCCATTGGTATCTTGCATCCATCTCTGCTTCAAATTCTATAATTGATGTGCCGTAGGTTACTTCCAAAACCGGTGACGGACTTGTATCGGGTGTATTTATTTTTATGTTTCCATCATTTACATGTACCAGCATTCCATTTGCTTCTGCACGCAGCAACATAAAATCCCAATCTGTCATGCTGTGTTGTACCAACTCTTTGTGTGTGATATCGGTAGTTTGTGTATCGCTTTGCAAACCACTATACTGCCCAATCAATTCATCAAAAACCTGACTGTCTGTTATATTTTCATAATAGTTACTGTGCCTGCCAATGGTCATTCTCACTGCCTCATCGCAGCAGTCAATTTGCAATTCCGCTGCGCCACTTTCTTTTATTTTGATAGCATGTTTTGTAATAATACCTTTAAATTGTTGTGCGTTGGTACTGTCAAATCCAATTTTTATTTTAATGGTTTTTCCGGGTAAAAAATCATCTGTATCACTTACTTCAAAATTGCTCAATGCTGCATCTCCATCTCTCAAAATTATTTTTGCTATGGCAATACGGTTTACTTCTTTTATAATTGAAATACTCAATACCTGATACGATGGATTGATCTCCGTGTCGTTTACAAGAACATTAAAACTTACCACATCATGTGAAGAAGGGTTTGGTATAATCAGGTTCGCCATTAAATTTCATTTTTATCGAAGGGTGGAAAATATAATTCAATACCCGGTTTTATATTTCGTACGTTGGTAAGCGAATTTGCTTTTGCTACCTGCAAAAAATAATTTGAATCATTGTAAATTTTATAGGTCATTAAATCGAGTCTGTCTGCCTGTTGTACTTTTCGGTAATGGGTAAGGTCAGGGGAGGAGAGTCTTGATTCTGCCACTATTTCTTCTCTTGATTTGTGCCGAAGAAAAGTGGCGCTCACCTTTACCCTCAGTGGTTTTCCATCTGGTTCAAATAATGTAAAATTTAAATCCAGATTAGAAAGTACACAACGAAAATCTATTTCTGATCCCCAAAAAACAATTAAAAAACGTGGGCGGTGAATGCTGCCATCCATGGTATAAACACAGCGCTTTAAATCTTCCAGTTGATCCTTCACAGGTTTGTTTATGTAGCCCGCATTTTCGCCGCCATAGCCTTCCATTGTTTTTGTTCCGTCCAAATAAAAATCAAGTCGCAACTCTTCCGGTGCGGTTGATTTGTAACGCACTTCGCTGCCATCATTGCCGTGCCCGTTTTGTGTATCTACATTTACTTTATAATTCTGTGTAAATGTTTCAGGGTTTATGGGCGTGGTAAATTTTCTGGAAACATCTTCATTTGTAAAATCTCTGTTGGCAAAAGATTTTATAACGAGTTTCCTTAAACTGTTGTTATCGCTCATTTTTTTCTTTTAAAATTTGAAGCACTTTTTCTACACATAACTGTACCATTTCAGCTGAACTTCCTCCTCCACCTGCATTCCCTTGCGAGGTTGAATTTTGTGTATCTGCAGTTATAGTCGCTTTTATAACCAACTCTCTTATTTCAATAGGCATAGCAAAAAATATTAATGGTTAAAAAGAAGTTTGTTATAATTTAATTCCAGTGTTTCAATTAAAATTTCTCCACGTTCAGCATTTAGTTCTCCCAACTTCCAGCTTCTTGGCCATACATTGTTTACAACCCAATGCATGAGTGGCTGGTGTTCTTCATTTAACAAGGTTACTTGTACTGTATTCAATGTTTCAAAATTGCCATCATCAAATGCTTTTTGCAACCATGTAGTAACGCCAGATAATGCAGGCGAAAGCAATCCTCTTTTTAAAATGAGTGGTCCGTATTTTCTTCTTGTTGGCACCACATGTTCGTAATGGTTTTCGCCACCTTCTTTTATTGTTTCAATATCAACCGTTCCATCAAGCCCGGTTACAGATTGAAATTTTACATCCACTGCTTTTGCTCCATCCAAGGCAAAACTTACAGAGAAATGAAAGTTGACGGTTTGGTAAGGATTTTCAGCCATTTTATTTTTTCATTTTTAAACTCGCCAAGATGAACACTAAAGGAAAATTATTTTATTGCAAATGACCAAAACTCGAATCTATTAGAGTATCAAGCTGATGCACTTATAAAATATTTTTTATTAACTCCAAACAAAAAATGTTCGATTTTATCGCAGTGTCAGTCTGAGCTTGTCGAAGACGATATAGTTAAAAGAACCCGCCTTCGACAGGCTCCCCGAAAAGTCGGGACACGCAGGCTGACATCATAATAATTTAAACTTTACTAGCTCACTATTTATATTGTAAGATCGTATCGAACCATTTGCAATAAAAGAACTCGCCTTCAACAGGCTCCCCGAAAAGTCGGGACACGCAGGCTGATCTTGTGATAATTTGAAAGTAAAAGCTCAGTTTTATTTGAAATATCTTCCAATTATTTAGCTTCCACAATTGACAATCCCTCATGCACCAGCACCATCGTTTCTATGGCTACTTCATTTCCATCTGCTTTTAAATCAGTAGAAGAAATTTTAGTAGGCCATGCTTTTGCAAGCGTCCAGGTAATAATTGGCTGGTGTTCTTCATCCAACAATTTTATGGTTACATCTTTACGGTATTTCTCTTTGCCTTCCTGAAACATGAACGTTCTGCGCCACTCTTCAAAATATTTAAAGTTGCCTAAAAAAGTTCCTCTTTTTAAAGTGACATCCGTATATTTTGTGAGCCCTGGTTGCTTAGTTTTATGATAAGCGGGGCTGCTGCCTTCACGGTATTCAATGGGAGTAGTTTCAAAGTCGAGCCCACTCACTTCGGTAAAGCCAATACGGTTTTCATCTCCACCCCATTCTACCTGAAAATGAAATTTTGGAAGCGGATAATTTTTTTTCGGATCGTCTGCCATGGTTGTAAATTTTTGATTTTAAAAAATTAATTACATTTGTTTTTCACTTCCTCAATTGCTTTTTCAAGGCTTTGTTTACATGCCTGTAATCCATTTCGTTCATGCTTTGCATTATCTAGTGCTGTCTTCAGTGCTTCTACTTCTGCTTTTATATTGGTACACTGTGTTTGTAAATCTGTGTAGTAACTGTCTGCATCCAACGGAAAACTAATTTGTGGTTCTAATTCGCAGGTTTTATCGCCAGTGCCAGATGGTACCATCGATTGTTTTCTATCTCCATAATTATGATTATGTTCAGATGATGGGGCAGATGAATCACAGTTTAATTTTTCTTTCCAGTAGACCAGCACTGCCTTTAAACCATATTCATCACAAATATTTATATGCAGTGCCATGGCAAGTTCCAATGCCTTCACAATATTGCCGAGCAACAAATCCCTACCTGCAATTACTGCATCCAGTTTTTTCCCGTACTCTTCAATGCATTTCATAATTCCTACACCCGGTGCAAGCTCAGGGCGCATGAGGCAGCTGATGCAAACCATTAACTGGTCAAATTTTAGTTTGAGTTTATCTACTCTTTTGTATAAATCTTCTGCCATGCAAAAAAGTATTTCAATGGCATCAATTGTTTTTTCGGTTATTTTACAAACCTTGGTAAGGTGTTTAATAAAAAGTTCCAGTTGCCTGCAAAGAGCATCTGCTTTTTCATCGGTAGCTTCCCAGTCATCGCACCAGGCTTTTAGTTTTGTTTTCCAATCTACTGCAAGGTTGTACTCGGTTTGCTTTTGTGTAACCAATGCATTTTTTTCTTTGTATGCAGCCGTAACGGTTACCAGTTCTTTTACCCATGCATCATAACAACAATCGCCGCCGGGTGTTTCGCCTCCATTATCTGGATCGCAGCAGTCAAATATTTCCGTTTCGTAGTTGCTTATTTTATTATATACTAACATAAAATATTTTTAATTTTTTAATAATAATTTTGTTGGCTGTTGTTGTTTTAATCTGCGCATGCAGGTTCTTCCACCACATCATTGCAATAAATATCTTTCACCTCCCCACATATTGTGCAGATGTCGCATTTACAATTTGCCAATCTTCCTTCTGGGTCTTTTTGTTCGTGATGACAACCACATTCATGGTCAATACAACCACATTCATGGTCACACAAATAGTCTTTTACCTCATCTGCTATTTCTACTTCGTTTCTTTTGCCATAGAGTGAAAAGCCTGCAGTAGTAAGGTTTTTAATAGCAACCGTTAATTCTTCCTGCAATACATTTAATGCGCTGCTACCTGCCTGCATCTTTTGTTTTACCAAATCATCAAATGCTTTTGCATTGGTGAAAAAATCTGCCTGAAATGTTTCCAACGATTTAATGTTGGAGAAAGTTTGTATTCCTACAATTTCTGCAGATGCGCTACAAATAATATCTATATCTGCACTCATTGTAGGTGGAATATTTATAAGGTCATCTATAATGTCGCATACTCCATCGCAGCAATCAGGCAGTTTTTCTCCATGGTCTTTATTGTTATCATTGCATTCATCTGCTTGCCTGCATCCAAGCAATACCATCTGAGATTTGTTGCAACTGTCTTTTGTACAATCGCTCAATTTATTTGCGGCATCTCTCAATTCTCCAAATTTTAATTTTGCCTCTTTGGTATTTGTCAGTACGAGTTTTAATGCTTTTACCAGATCATCATTCTGCTTGTTGTACAACGTCACATTCTTTTTTATTTCTTCATTATACTGTACTAATTGTACTCCAAATGAAAGTTCCAGATTACGAGTGATGCGATAATTCTTTTCTGTTTTTACAAAGCAACATTTTTTAGTGTTGTAGGTAACAAGTGTACCATCGTAGGTTACTTCGCTTTGGCTTAGCTCTCCCACCAACCCTTTCAGGTTTTTACAGTAGGTTTCTTTTATAAGATCGATGGTTCGTTTTGTGGGTAGTTTAGGCTTTTCCCCATGTGTACCATCGTGGTGGCTTTTTGGGTTTGAAGATGATTGTATGGACATAATATTAAATTAAGTAGTTAAAAAAATCACGGTTTTTTTGTAGTAAATATTGTTTACTCAACTCTCAAAAAATGCTAAGATTCTCCCAGCATTTTGTGCATAAATCTTAGTATTATAAATTCTGCAGGGCGTACAACAGCCATACCTATTTCTACAATCATTCTGCCTTCAAAAATATCCAGCTCCGTCATTGTTTCGCCCAGGCCTACATGTATGAAAAATGCTTCCTTGGTATTTGCACCCATTAGTGCGCCTGACTTCCATTGCTGTGTGAGATAATTTTCTATCATTGATTTTACCCTCACCCAAGTGTTTCTGTCATTGGGTTCAAATACAAATTGCTGGGTAGCATTTTTTACGGATTCTTCTACCATATTAAAGAACCGCCTTACAGGTACATAGCGCCATTCATTGTCGTTACCTGCCAATGTTCTTGCCCCCCAAATAATGGCAGCTCCCCGTCCGGGAAATGAACGAATAACATTGATGGATTTACCGGCAAGCGTATCTACATTTAAAGATGCCTGTGCATTGTGTGTAATGTTGATGGCGGGTTTTATGGCAAAGTCAATTCCTACATTTGCCGGTGCTTTCCATACGCCTCGGGCATTATCCACTGCGGCATATTTACCCACCACAGCCGATGATGCAGGTAACAGCATTTCAATATTTGTAATTTCATTTTTCGCCATAAAATAAAAGGCATTATTTTTTCCTTTTAATTCTGTAAGCGTGCCAGATAAACTAGCATCTCCTTTGCCCACAATGGTTACAAGCGCTTCGTTGTTGTAGAAATAATCTATTCTTGTAAATATTTTTGGATAATAAACTGCTGCATATTTCAATGTGTCAGTAGTGCCAAAATCAAAATCTCTGAGGGTTTTTATGTTGTCAACGGTTGTATCTGGATCAATCCATACATCCATTACTGCAAACCTGTCTTTGAGGTCTGCGCACTGGTCCATAGCCTCTTTATACAATGAATAATAATTGCCCCCATCACTTATATTTAAGCCATCCGGAAAAACAATCAGCGTTACTTCATCTTCTTTGGCTATCTCATTTAATCCATCACTTAAATCACCATCGCTTATTACGCCACCACCGGTATAATCGCCAACACTGGTTATGTAGCAAGGGCCACCGCCATTTATAAAAAACATCTGCAATGAATAATACATCAGGTAAGGAGATGGTGTAATTACTTTTCCCTGCACATCTATCTTATTGGGTTGCGAAGTATCAATCGTAACTTCTATGGTAGTTTCAGGCTGAGGGCCACCAAACAAAACTTCATACTCAAGCATAGAAGTAATGCGTTTTGGTTTTAATGATAAATCGCCGGGTTCTTTTAATTGTGCCTTTTCTGTATAACCTATAAAGGCTGGTATGGCGGTTTCTACCGAAGCAATGGATGGCGGCAGTTTAGGAATTTCTTCTATGTAAACGCCGGGAGTTTTGTAATCATTCATGAGCTGGTTTTTTATGTATTAAAAATTTAACTGAGTATATATTTATATGTTGATTTATGAATTATACAATTGGAAACAACGTAGATTCTCTCACATGTATATCGCTGTAAATTTTTCCGTTTTCTGCTGTTATTGTTGCATCATTATTTGGGTTGGGTAAATAATGTAAACTGTTATCTGGTTTTTTAAACAGGGTAGGGATGTAAGTAAGCGTACGAGGCAGTTTTGTAATAAGTGTTCCGTTTTTTGGAACGAGAAAATCGGGGTGTAACCCACTTTGAATTTGTTTCTTTTTATTATTGCTGTACCGCCAAAAGGTTTGCTTGCTTTTAAAATTTATTTCGAAAATGGGTGGAGCAGGATGTATAGTTCCATCTGCCAGTTTTATGGTAATTAATTTGCCATTATTATCTATACTATTGAAGGCTGTATTGGTTACTTTCGGTTGTATGTTTATAAGCCCGATGCTTTCCATTGCATCTGCTTCTGCCGCTATAAAAAACAAAGTGTGAATTTTGCTGTAACCATTGTTACCATTCACTTCCAATGTATAAATACATTTTCCATTTGCAATTATATTTGGTACAGTTAATACCCTTGTGGGGTCTATAGATAAATTTATTTTACATAGGCCAGCCGGGTTGGAAACATTGAATACAGATATTACATTTCCTTCTTTGTTTTTAATGGTATTTCCATCAGCATCTTTAATGGTTAAAGTGGCAATAGTTACATTGGCTGCCGCCGGAAATTTGTAGCTAAAATTTGTGTTTACCAGCATACGATCATTATCGTTTGCAAAACCTTTACCGGAAAATGAAAGCCAGTTTATTGCATTGCTATCATCTCTGTAAAAAGATCGGTAATCATTTGCTGCAAATTTTACCAATGCACCATGCTCATAATTAATGGCTGCATCAAATAAACTGATGTCGTTGGTTAAATATGGAAAACTTTTTAACCCTGTTAAATTTCCATTGCTAAAATAATATTTCCCGTTCAGTGGATTATTAAAATTGTTGTTTGTAAAACTGTCTGTTAAATTATTTTTTCTAACTAATAAAATAGAAATATTTGCATCCTCAGCTAAAGGAAATTTGGGTGAATAAGTAGTTGACTCATCAGGCATTTTTATTGCCTTTACCTCAATGGCTATTTTAAAACCTGCATAAGAAGGAATTAATTTTAGCCGATGATTTTGGTACAGTTTTTTAAATGAAGCAGGTAATTTATAATCTATGTCACTGTTTATATTTTCTCTGTTGGCAAAGTATTTTTCTTTTAGAAAATTAATACGGTCTGCCTGTAAAGCAAAGTCAAAAATATTTTCTCCATTTGTTTCTGTGAGATAATATTCGTGCATCAATTTTACTTCAAATAATATTTTATAAACAGTACCCATATTAGTTACCTGTTATTTTTGATAAATTAATTTCTATCTCTTCTATAAGTGGTGCTTCTCTTACCTGTGCACGCTCTGTTATAGCTACCAACCTTAATTTGTACATGGCAAATGGCATTTGCCGGCCACCAAGCGAACCCCATAAATGATTTATTTGTTCAAAAGTGAGGGTGTATAATTCCAATGTAAAACGAAGGTTTACGGTTTCATCATTTTCCAGATCTGCCACGCCTGCACCTGCAGAGGAAGCTGTGGAAAAAGATGTTTTGCTTTGAAGAAATTGTATGATGTATGCAAGCCTGCGCAATGCAAGCCTGTAGTCGTTTCCGGAGTAATTGCAGGTAAATAAAACGTATAAATTTAAATAGACCGGCGTGTTTTCATAAATAGCACTTGTGCCTATTGGTCGTTTAAGCGGAGGCTGGTTTTTTAACGTACTTTCTTCTTCAATATTTACCAGCGTAAGTACAATATTATTGGTAAGTGTATCGCCGTTAGATGTTTCAAACATACCAATGTTATCAATGATAACAGTTACCGAAGCATCTTTGGTATTTATGTAAGCCTGAAGCTCATCTCTAAGCAATACAATGGCAGTCTCAATCATTGCTACATGATTAAAATAGTTTTACTGATCATGATAGATACAGCAGTACCTCGGGGATTTAAAGTATGTTTACGAAGGGCTTAAACTTTACTGTTGCTGGGGTGTGCGGTGTAAAGTACGGATGTGTTTGTATTCTTATGTAAATATAAAAATATATTTATATAATCCTAATTATTTTAAAATTAATTTTTGTAAAATTATAATTTGTTTAAAAAAATTACTGGAGTTTTATTTTTTATACTATAATTTTTATTAAAATTTTTTTGTATTGAAAAAATTTGATTTATTTTTTATATTCAATTCTGAACTATTTTGATGCTAGTTATAGAGTTGATCGATGTCAATATTTTAAGGCTGGTCACATTATTTATTATCTTAACAGTATTACCGTTCCTTTTATTTGTCTATACAGCCCTAATAAGCTAAAGCTGCATTGCCAAACATACACAGCAGCTGGTTGTAGATTGTTGTTGACTTTACCATCCCATCCAAGATTAATATCTTTTGTTTCAAAAACTTTATTGCCCCATTTATTAAAGATGGTGAGTTTAAAATTTTCAATTGCAGTTGCATTTAATGCTTTAAAGAAATCATTTCTTTTATCATTGTTAGGTGTAAATGCATTGGGAAAATAAGGTTCACAATTTGGCTTTACGGTAAGTGTTGAATGTATAATGCTGTCGCAATTATCAGCGTTTGTTAGTGTATCCAAATAAATACCGCTTGCAGTATGTTGTAAAAAAGATTCTCCTGCACAGATTGTTTTTTCAACTGAAGTAAAAGAGTTTTTATTTACTGTAAGATCCAATATTCGTACACTATCGCAGTTGTTTACTGTTTTAAAAGAATCTATGTAAATGCCTGTGGTATTGTACCCGAGCAATGTTTCACCGGCGCAAATTGTTTCCTGAAGGTTGGTTTGCGCAAATGTTTTTATGGTTGTAATTCTTAGGCTGTCGCAGCCATTAGCTGTTGGCAAAGTATCTATATAAGTGCCCGGCATATTTACAACTGTTCCATTGGGCAGTGTGTAATTTGCACCATTGCAAATAATCACATCGGGATACACAATAGAAATGGGAGAACATTTTTTAAATGATATATCATCAATACCAACATCGTTTCCCTGAAAAAAAGTGCTTTTGTTTGTTATAGCAATTATTGCAGATTGGCTATTACCTGCATTCCACACAAATATTTTTTGTACCCATGTACACAAAGAAGTAGAAGCGGTAAAAACACTGGTGGCTTGTTGTCCATTAATAAGAAAATTTAATTCAGGCGGCGGACCAGCAAATAATGTATTTATCCAACACGAAAAAGTATAATTGGCATTAGGGGTTAAGTTATTTATTTTCTGCTGCCACATTACTGCATTGGCTGTATCTGCAAGATCAAACCATGCAAACCTACCAGTGCCTGTGGTATGGTCTGTACAAGTAGCCCAGTTATTGGGATTTGCAGGTTTTGAATTAGTAACTATGCCATACCTGCCCGGGAGGGAAAAATTAGCAAATGTATAAGCAGAACTAAAACCTATAATACCTAAACTAAAATCTCCATTTTTTATTAATTCATTTCCTGCTCTGCAGCAGCTACAACACTGCCCCCAACTTGTTTTAATGGAGATAAATAAAATAATAAAAGAAAGTAGAATTTTCATTTTTCACTTGAACGATGTGCTTCACATCCATTCATATTGTGCATATAGCTATAATAATTGTAAAACCGGTATTTAATAAAATGCTTGATACCTGTAAAAATAATTTTAAAAAATGAGATATACCCGTTTTTTAAAAATGATCAAATTAAAATATTTTAGAAATAGTGTAAGTGAAGATTAAAATAATTATCATCTTCAATTAGAAATAATTTTGTTGTTCAAAACAACTCTCACCTACCGTAGTTATAATTTTTTGCATAAAAAAAAGCCCTGATTGCTCAATGCTTTTTTGTCGGGTGGACAAGATTCGAACTTGCGACCCCTAGACCCCCAGCCTAGTGCGCTACCGGGCTGCGCCACCACCCGAAATTTTGGAGTGCAAATGTATAAGAATATTTTAAAGAGAAAAATACTATTCAGATTTTTTGTGCACAAAACGGATCGTCCCACTTTTCTTAAGATCAGAAGTTATTCTTACTTCATATCTTTTATTACCATCTCTTACAATCATAAGAGCAGTATTTGGTGGTAAGGTACCGAGGTTGTCTGCATACATTACCAGTTCATTTACTTCATCTATGGGTACTGGTATTTCCAGTATAATGGGAGCTTGTGTTAATCTTTTATGTGCTAGCAAAACCTTGCCATTGTAAAACAACGAAACACTGTCACCATCTACATCCCCATTATCATACAGTTCTAATTTTACAGTAGCATTTTCAACGGTTACTGTTTGTAAAATGGCAGTATTTCTAATTTCAAAACCTGGGGCTATAATTTTATCTGGTCGAGGGGTAATTTTTGCAATAGGCTCTTTTAATGGCGTATCTTTTTTTGCAACTACAACAGGTTGTTTTGTGATAGGTTTTTCAGGAGTTATAATCGTTGGCTTTTTTGTAACAGGTTTTGTGGTGGCAGTAGTAGTTGTTTTAGGAATCGGTACCACATTTTGTTTAGGTTTAATGGTGGCTACAGCAGGCTTTTCCGGTGTAGTAAATGGATTGTTTTTTACTTTATTGGTTTTTGCCAAAGGAGAAATATCTGTTAACTGCCTTTTAGAAAGTAAAGTGGTACCGTATCCAGTTCCTGCATTTCTAGGATCTTGTCCCGGTGCTGGGTTCCATGTTCCTTCTAATATTTCATTGCCGTTTTCTTTTCTCCAGGTAAGTTTATGCACCTGAAAACTGTTGGAAATATTTACCGGCACATTTGTTTTTGTACGTGCTACTTCTGTTACCTCCAGGTATTTTTTCTTTCTGTCTAGTTTTCCTTCCAGTTTACAAATGGTATAATATTTTTTTCCACCATCCGAAAAATAAGTGTACGAATAACCACTTACATTATCGCCATCCACATCAATATCCACTACATAATCACACCTGTCCCCACCCCAGTTTGTAAGTGATGTACTTCTATCAATAAAACCACCTTTCCATTGGCCCTGAAAATTTTGGGCGCCACAAATTGTTACAACAAAAACAAGCAATGCAGTTATTAAATATTTATTCATCTATTAAATAAATTGTTTTGGCAAAAGTATATTTTAAATACTTTTATAAGTATTATTTAAAGGTAAGTATTAGCAAAGAGTTCGTTAAATTTGCCTCTCATAAAAAAGAACATTAATTACCAAAATGAATATTAAGATAACACTGCCTGATGGTTCTGTAAGAGAATACGAAAAAGGCGCAAGTGCTATGGATGTAGCAAAATCTATAAGTGAAGGGCTTGCACGCAAAGTGCTGGCGGCAAATATTAATGGCGAAGTGTGGGATGCTACCCGTGCCATACACGAAGATGCTTCTTTAAAATTATTAACATGGGACGATGCGGAGGCTAAGTCAACCTTTCGCCATTCTACTGCGCATTTAATGGCAGAAGCGGTGCAATCTATTTACCCTGAAGTAAAATTTTGGGTAGGTCCGGCAGTAGAAGCTGGTTTTTATTATGATATGGATTTGGGAGATAATGTACTTACAGAAGAAGGGTTGTTGGCAGTAGAAAAGAAAATGGCTGAGCTTGCAAAAAAGAACAGTGTTTTTGAAAGAAAAGAAATAAGCAAGGCTGATGCAGTGGAGTATTTCACCAAAAAAGGCGATGAATACAAATTGGATTTGTTATCAAATTTAGAAGATGGTGGAATTACCTTATACACACAAGGCGATTTTACAGATCTATGCCGTGGCCCACATATTCCAAATACTTCTTTTATAAAAAGTATAAAACTTACCAGTGTATCTGGCGCATTTTGGAAGGGCGATGAAAAAAACAAACAGCTTACCCGTGTATATGGCATCTCATTTCCTAACCAAAAAGAATTGGATGAGCATTTATTAATGCTGGAGGAAGCCAAAAAAAGGGACCACCGTAAATTGGGTAAAGAGCTTGGCATTTACACCATGGACGATGATATTGGGCAAGGGCTTGTTTTGTGGATGCCCAATGGAACCATCATTATTGAAGAGCTGGAAAAACTTGCCAAGGAAACTGAAAATGCTGGTGGATACAAGAGGGTGGTTACGCCACATATTGCTAAAGAAAACCTGTACATCACGAGCGGACATTTACCTTATTATGCTGATAGTATGTACCCGCCAATGGAATTAGATGGCACTAAATATTATCTAAAAGCAATGAACTGTCCGCATCATCATAAAATATTTGATGCAGAGCCAAAGAGCTACAAAGACCTGCCATACCGCATTGCAGAGTACGGCACTTGTTATCGTTATGAGCAAAGTGGCGAATTATTTGGATTGATGCGTGTGCGTTGCCTTCACATGAACGATGCACATATTTACTGTAGCAAAGAACAATTTGCGCAGGAGTTTAAAGCAGTAAACGATATGTATCTTAAATATTTTAAAATATTTGGGATAGAAAAATATGTAATGCGTTTAAGCCTGCACGACCCTGCAAAGCTTGGTGAAAAATATGTAAATGAACCTGAGCTATGGTTGGAAACAGAAGAGTTGGTTCGCAGTGTGTTAATAGCAAATAACATTCCTTACGTAGAAGTAAAAGGTGAAGGTGCGTTTTATGGTCCGAAAATTGACGTGCAGATTTGGAGTGTGATTGGAAGAGAATTTACATTGGCAACAAACCAGGTAGACTTTTCACAAGGCAGAAGTTTCAAACTTTCTTTTACCAATAAAGACAATACACCCGAAGTTCCTTTAATTATTCACCGTGCGCCATTGGGTACACACGAGCGTTTCATTGGTTTTCTGTTAGAGCATTACGCAGGTAAATTGCCTACATGGATTGCACCTTTGCAGGTAAAAATTCTTCCAATAAGCGATAAGTTTATGGATTACGGAGAAACAGTGTTGCAAAAGTTAAGAGATGCCGGTATTCGTGCAGAAATAGACGACAGAAACGAAAAAATCGGTAAAAAAATACGTGATACAGAATTGGCTAAAGTGCCGTACATGCTCGTTTTTGGCGAAAAAGAAATAGAAAATAATGCAGTGGCTGTGCGCAAGCAAGGCAAAGGCGACCAAGGTGTGAAAAACCTTGATGAATTTATAAGCGAAATTTCTTTGGAAATAAAAGAGCGCAGAGGAGAATAATGTAGTAATTTTAACCAATAATGGCAGATTAATCATTAAACAAACAAACAGTTGCAAAGAGCTTTTACCTGCCAAAAGCCGATTGCAAAATAAATAAAATGGCATTTCCACCACGGCCGCCCCGGGGAGCGTTTAATCCTCGTTTTAAAAAAGAACAACAACAAGAACACCGTACCAATCATCTTATTAAAGCTGTACAAGTACGCTTGGTTGGGGAGAACATTACTCCCGGCATTTATTCTTTGGCAGAAGCTACAGGCTTTGCAAAAGAACAATTTTTAGACCTTGTAGAAATTTCTCCGGGTGCCACACCGCCTGTTTGTAGAATTATTGACTACAACAAATTTCTCTACGAAGAAAAGAAGAAGAAAAAAGAAATGAAGGCGAAATCCAAAACCAGTGAGGTGAAGGAAATTCGTTTTACGCCCAATACAGATGATCATGATTTTGACTTTAAGGTAAAACATGCTGAAAAGTTTTTAGAAGATGGCAACAAAGTAAAAGCGCATGTACAGTTTAAAGGTCGTGCAATTATGTTTAAAGAAAGAGGGGAGTTGTTGCTATTAAAATTTGCAGATGCTTTAAAAGACGTAAGTGCGTTAGAAGGCTTACCAAAATTGGAAGGAAAGCGTATGCAGGTAATGCTAGCACCAAGAATTATCAAGAAAAAATCTGGTAATGAATTGGGTAAACTGCACAAAGAAAAACCTGCAGAAGATACTGCAACAGCAGAACAAACTGCACCTGTTTCAGTAGAAGAAACTTCGCCATCAGAATAAGAATTAATAAAATAATTTTAAAGGTTGTCTAATAATTAGGCAACCTTTTTTATTACCACAGCTTTTTTATAAAAACATTTCATGTTTTTTAATTGTGTGTTTCTGGGCATGGGTTCTATGTGCATCTTCATTGGCGTCGCACATTTCATCTTCAGCAATGTATTTAGCTTTTATTATGCACTAGATAAAAGACCTCAGCTAAATCCTCTCCAAGGGAAGATATTTTAAAGTATTAGAGTGTAGCTCCTCACAGGCCTGCCCCGCTTTTTTGCGGGGGGAGAGGCGGGGGTGAGGTTTTAGCCAATGAAAAAGAGTTTTGGCTTTTTCATATACGTATAGATTTAATTATACAATTGATTTTAGAGTGATTTATGAAGATTATGCACTACCAATCCCGAAGGGATTTCCCTTTAGTAACCACGGGTGCAGCCCGTGGACGATAATGGGCACAGGCCAGTAAATGATAATAGGTGTAGCTCTTGAACGATATACAAACGTAAGTCATGGACTATAACACCCAACCAATGGCTAACTTTGCCCCCAAACAACAACAATAACTAAATGGATATTAGTCTCAATAAATATATAAGCGATACTGGTTTTTGCAGCAGGAGAGAAGCAGATAAATACATTGAAGAATGCCGTGTAACAATAAATGGAAAAGATGCAGACAAAGGCAACAGAGTAAAGCCAGGTGATGTAGTTAAAGTAGATGGTGAAAACTTAAAAAAGAAATCGGCACCCGTTTATATAATGCTTAATAAACCAAAAGGTGTAACCTGCACTACCGACCAAAGCGATAAAACAAATATTGTAGATTATGTAAATCATAAAACAAGAATATTCCCCATAGGCAGACTGGACAAGCTTTCAGAAGGCTTAATTTTTTTAACCAACGACGGCGATATTGTAAATAAAATTCTTAGAGCAGGTAATGGCCACGAAAAAGAATACATGGTAACCACCGATAAAAAGATAGACCATGAATTTATAAATGCTATGCGTAATGGTGTGCGAATTTTAAATACTACCACCAAACCATGCTTTGTAAAACAGGAAGGTGATGCTCGGTTTCGAATAATTTTAAAACAAGGACTTAACAGGCAGATACGCCGAATGTGCGAAACGCTTGGCTATAAAGTAACCTCATTAAAAAGAACTCGTATTATGAATTTTACTTTAAAAGGAATTGAACCTGGAAAATGGAAATATTTTTTACCTGCAGAACTTGACACATTAAATGAATTATTAAAAAACAGTAGCGGTACCGTTGGAGAAGATGGAATGGGAGAGTAGTTTATTTTTAATTTACTATTCACTTAACGTTAACATCAAATCATACATTTTATTGGTCTGTAAAAATAAAACTGTATGATAAAAAATCTAACACTTGTAGTACTTGTATTTATTTCCTTTTGTGCAAATGCTCAAATTAAAAAAGGATCAATATTAGTTGGCGGCCAAATTTCAGCCGGTAAATTTGAAAGAGATATAAGCAATTTTTTTCCTATACCTCAACCACTACCTTTTGATCAAAATGAGGAGGCTAAATTTTTAAACGTTGGTATCAGTATTGGTAAAGCCATTAAAGACAATAAAGTGATAGGTATTAATTTTAATACTGCCACTAATAAACAAACTACTTTCCTAAATCAAACTGAATCAATTACCTCAAAAAATAATTTTAATGAAGCTGGATTGTTTTATAGAGGTTATAAAAAATTAGGTAAAGATTTTTACTTTTTTGGTCAGGCAAATACTTCCATATACTTCTCAAAAGCCAAATACATTCATACAAATTCAATTAATAATTCCATTAACAAATTTGTGGGAGCCTCTATATCAATTGCACCTGGTTTGGCATATGCAATCTCCAAAAAATTTCATCTGGAATTATCATTACAAAACTTGGCAGCCATACAATATTCTACATCCAAGCAAGAATTTGCAAATCCAGCAATTGGATCCATAAAGAGTAACTCATATAGTCTTAACACTTCATTGAGTGGCGGAGTGTTAGGAAATATTGGAATAGGATTTCGCCTGATTTTATAATTTCTTATCGTTTTCTGCATTCAAAAAAATAGCCCTTAACGCAAGCTTATATTGCATTAAGGGCTAAATTTTTTCCAATAATTATATTACAAATCAAACCTTATCCCCTGAGCAAGCGGTAATTTATCTGTATAGTTAATCGTATTTGTTTGTCTGCGCATGTAAACTTTCCATGCATCGCTGCCACTTTCTCTGCCGCCACCTGTTTCTTTTTCACCACCAAAGGCACCACCAATTTCTGCGCCCGATGTTCCAATATTTACATTGGCTATTCCGCAATCACTTCCCGCCTGCGATAAAAATAATTCTGCTTCTCTTAAATTATTAGTGATTACAGATGATGATAAACCTTGTGGAACGCCATTTTGTAATGCAATTGCCTGCTCTATTGTTTTATATTTCATAATATAAAGTATGGGCACAAAAGTTTCATGCTGCACAATGTCAAAACTGTTTTTTGCTTCTGCCACACATGGTTTTACATAGCAACCACTTTCGTATCCTTTACCTTTAAGCACACCCGGTTCTACAATAAAGTTTCCTCCTTCTTCTTTACATTTTGCTACAGCATCCAGATAATTATTTACTGCATCTTTATCAATTACTGGCCCCACATGCATTTTTTCATTTAATGGGTTACCAATTTTTAACTGAGCATAGGCATTCACCAAACGCTCTTTAAATTTGTTGTATATTTTTTCGTGAATAATCAATCTTCTTGTGGTGGTACATCTTTGTCCGGCTGTACCTACAGCTCCAAAAACGGCTGCTGTAATGGCAATATTTATATCTGCTTCTGCAGAAATAATGATTGCATTGTTACCACCAAGTTCCAATAAACTTCTGCCAAGTCTTTCTCCTACAACTGCACCCACGGCTTTACCCATGCGTGTGCTACCTGTAGCGCTTACGAGTGGAATGCGCTTATCCGCACTCATCCATTCCCCTACTTCTCTGCCGCCACTTATTAAACCACAAACACCTTCTGGTACATTATTTTTCTTAAATACACTTTGTATTATCTGTTGACAAGCAACACCACACAAAGGCGTTTTTTCACTCGGTTTCCAAACAGTAACATCGCCACAAACCCAAGCAAGCATGCTGTTCCAACTCCAAACTGCTACCGGAAAATTAAAAGCAGAAATGATTCCTACAATTCCTAATGGGTGGTACTGGTCGTACATTCTATGTCCGGGTCTTTCACTGTGCATGGTGGTACCATGTAACTGTCGAGATAATCCTACAGCAAAATCGCAGATGTCAATCATTTCCTGTACTTCACCCATTCCTTCCTGTAAACTTTTGCCCATTTCATAACTCACCAATGTGCCTAGTTCCGTTTTAAATTTTCTTAATTCCATTCCCACCAAACGCACTATCTCCCCACGTTTTGGAGCAGGCCATAAGCGCCATTCCACAAATGCTTCCTGGGCTTTTTCTAATACGGTATCATACGCTTGTCTGTCAGCACCCATGACTGTGCCTATCAATGCACCATCAACAGGGGAATAGGATGATAATTTTTCGCCTTTGGCCTTTATCCATTGAAGACCGGTAGATACGCCTTTATTGTTTGCTGATATGTTTAGAGTTTGTAAAAAATCCATGTTGGGTTATTTATGTGAATAGGTGAATGGTGAATTGTGAATGGTGAATTGTCAATTGTGAATTTGTAAAATAATAAATGGTAAATAATAAATAGTAAATAATAAATGGTAAATAATAAATGGTAAATAATAAATGGTAAATAATAAATGGTTAATAATCAATTAATCCTGCTTCGTAACAACTTTCAACAAATGTTTTATCTGATTTGCCTTGTGTAACAGTTCTTGCGGTTCGTTGCTTAAAATAGTTACATGCCCCATTTTTCTACCTGGCTTGGTTATTTTCTTTCCATAAATGTGAACGAAAACATTGTCCATGGCAAGTACTTCATGCAAGCCTTCATAATGCGCTCGTCCCATATGGTTTTCTTCGCCCACTAAGTTTACAATTGCCGCTGGTAAAATATGATCGGTATTGCCTAATGGGTAACCAAGCATCACCCTCCACAACATATCAAATTGGCTGCTGTAGCATGCTTCAATGGTGTGGTGACCGCTATTGTGTACACGTGGTGCTGTTTCGTTTACAAAAATATTATCATCCTTATCAGTAAATAATTCAACTGCAAATAAGCCCGCACTTTTTAATTCTTTCACTACTTTTAAAGCAATGGCCTCTGCTTTCCACATCACTTTTTCAGGAATTACCGCAGGGCAAATTTGGTAATTTAATAAATTTAATCGCTGATCTACCACCATATCTACCGGCTCATAAATAACTGTTTCACCGGTTTGGCTCACAGCAATAATCATGGATAATTCTTTTTTTATCTCCACCATTTTTTCCAAAACTGAAGGTGCGTCAAATCCATTTTCAAAATCATTTTCAGTATGCAATAACTGAACGCCTCTGCCATCATACCCACCTTTGGCTATTTTATGTACAGCAGGTAAAAAGCCTGTATGAAGATTAAGGTCTGCCTTAGTATTTGTTACTACAAATTCTCCTGATGGCACTTCAATCGTTTTGTAAAACTCTTTTTGGGTTATTTTATTTTTTATAATTTTTAAGGCGGCTACATTTGGGAAAATTTTTATACCCTCCTCTTCCAATTTTTGAAGTGCATCTTCATTTACACTTTCTATTTCAATGGTGAGTACATCCAGCTCTTTTCCAAAATTATAAACATCGTCAAAATTGGTAATATCTCCTTTTGTAAAATGATGGCACAAATGAGCAGAAGGACATTCGCTGTCGTTTTCCAAAATATATGTTTGTACTGGGTAATTCGCAGCTGCTTGTAACAACATTCTGCCTAATTGCCCACCTCCGAGTATGCCAGCTTTTATCATTTGGCAAACTTAGTATAAACAAAAAACACTTTTTTAAAATGTACTGTGTTTTTTATGCTAACTTATAATTTTCCATTAAAGTAACGGCTTCTATTGCTTCTTTTACATCGTGTACCCTTAAAATATTTGCACCATTATTAAGGGCTAACGTATTTAAAACGGTAGTACCGTTTAATGCTTCTGCCGCAGTAATACCAAGGGTTTTGTAAATCGTACTTTTTCTGGATAAACCTACCAATATAGGGCAATCCAGCATTTTTAAAATGCTTAAGTTTTTAATGAGTGTTAGATTTTGAGTTGTATTTTTTGCAAAGCCAAACCCGGGGTCTATTACTACATCTTTAATACCTGCGGCTCTGCATTGTTGTAACTTTAAAACAAAATAATCTAGTACTTCTTTTAATACGTTTTCATAATTAGTATATTGTTGCATTGTTTTGGGGTTGCCTAGCATGTGCATACATATATATGGTACACGTAAATCGCCCACAGTTTTAATCATTTTTTTATCTAGTTCTCCTGCGCTTACATCATTTACAATACTTGCTCCAGCATTTATTGCTGCAATAGCTACGGCACTCTGGTAAGTATCTACTGATAAAATTGCTGAAGGAAAATGCTGATGTATCATTTTAATAACTGGTATTACTCTGTCAATTTCTTCTTCTGCCGAAATTGGTTCGCTGCCGGGTTTGGTACTTTGTCCGCCAATATCTAGAATGGTTGCGCCATCCTCCATCATTTTTTTTGCAAGGGCTAAAATTCCATCCATTCCTTTGTTTAAATCTCCTTGGTAAAATGAATCTGGCGTAGCATTTATGATACCCATTACGAGCGGCACACCTGTAGTTATTAATTTTCCTTTGCAGTTAAGTGTAAACATTGCTGTAGTAATTGTATTTTTGAACCTACACAAAAATATGAAGAATAAAACCGGGCTAATGAATACTGATGAGCAATATGATGAAATAATTTCAACATGCAGAAATACTTTTCTTAAAAAAACAAAAGATTACGGTACATCGTGGCGGGTTTATAGAACAATTTCTGTAGCAGACCAGATATATATTAAAGCAAAGCGAATTAGAAATTTGCAGGAGGGAATTACTCAAAAAATAGAAGATGATATTAAAAGTGAGTTTGCAGGAATTTTAAATTATGCTATTATTGGATTGATACAATTGGATATAAATAGTGATGAACTTGAGGAACTGGCGGTAGATATTGTAAAAGAAATGTACGACCGTAAAGCTGCTATGGCAAAGGCTTTAATGCAAAATAAAAATCATGATTATGGAGAGGCTTGGCGGGAAATGAGTCAGCAAAGTTTTGTTGATCTTTCTCTAGCAAAAATTTTAAGAATAAAACAAATTATAGCCAACGATGGCAGTACGTTAATAAGCGAAGGCATTGATGCAAACTTTTTTGATATTTTAAATTATGCAGTTTTTGCTTTAATATTAATTGGTGAAGGAAAACATTAAAAGAACAAAACAACCATGAAAATTTTAGTTACCATCGCAAGAATTTTAACGGGCGTATTATTTATTTTTTCAGGATTGGTAAAAGCAATTGATCCAAAAGGATTGGCTTTTAAAATGCAGGAGTTTTTTGAAGCTTGGGCTGGCAGTGGTTTTATGCCTGGGCTCATGAAAAGTTTAGATCAATACGCCTTAAGTTTTTCGGTGATGATGATAACGCTTGAAGTAATTGTTGGTGTAGCCTTACTTATTGGTTGGAAGAAAAAGTTGACCGTTTGGATATTGTTGTTGCTGATGTTGTTTTTTACTTTCCTTACATCTTACGTTTTATTCACCGGTAAAATTCGTGCATGTGGTTGCTTTGGAGATTGTATTCCACTTACACCGGTGCAAACTTTTACAAAAGATATTGTTTTATTAGTATTGGTGATGTTGCTTTTATTTAACACAAAATATATAATGCCAATAGCAAAACCATTGTTTATGTGGTTGTATATTTTAGGAGCTACAGCGTTGGTTTTATTTTTACAATGGCATGTGTTAAGAAACTTACCATTAATAGACTGTCTGCCTTACAAAAAAGAAAACAATATTGTAGAGCTTCGCAAAATGCCCGCCAACGCAATACCTGATAAATTTGACTATATTTTTATTTATGAAAAAGACGGTACGAAAAAAGAATTTAAAACAGATGCTTTGCCAGATAGTACTTGGACTTTTGTAGATAGAAAACAAACGCTTGTACAAAAAGGCAGCAACAATATTCCGGTAATAAGCGATTTTTCGCTCACTACAGAAAATGGAACGGATAGTACCAACGAAATTTTAAATACAGTAGGAGAATATTATTTATTATACATAAAAGACCTGGATAATTATCCTAAAAAATGGGATGAGGATGTAAAATTTGTAAACAAGATGTTATCAAATGGGAAAAAAATATTTGTGGTGACTTCTCAATTGAAGCAGGTTAAGGAAAGATTTAATTCATTAACTAAAAATGCCATTTTTCTTACATGCGATGCAACGGTGATGAAAACAGTAGCTCGGGTAAATCCTACACTTTACTTAATGGATGGTCCTGTTGTAAAAAATAAGTGGAGCTGGACGGCATTTGAAAAAATAAAATAATTAGGAAAAAGGGTTTCAAATTTTTACGATGTCAGCCTGAGCTTGTCGGAGGGGGGTTAGTTAACACGAGCGGGTTCGACAGGCTGCTAATGACACCTCATGCACGCTGCTGTATTTCAGTGATTTGCATATCATGTTTTTTAGCTAATTTTTTCAATAATGCCAGTTCTTTTTGTTTTTTTTGTTCTTCATATTTTTTAATTCCATACTCAACATATTCGGTTCCTTTTGTTATGCTATCATAATATGCCTCTGCCACTTTTCTTGCGCCTGCTTTATATGCTACCGATGCACCTCTCTTGTATTTTAAGTTTCTTATAAACTGCCCTATTGCTATAAATTTACTGTTCTCTAATGATTGTGCTACCTCTTTAAAAATCTGACCTGCTTTATTACATGGTGCCCTTTTAACAAATTTCTTCAACTTACCACTTTGATTATGGCCTGGTGATAAACCACACCAACTTACAAAATGTTTTCTTGTTTCGAACCGGCTCATATCTATTCCCGTTTCTCCTAACAATCGTAACAATGTATAATTATTAATACCTGATATTCTTGATGCATCTACACCATATAGTTTTACCAACATATCCTGCAAGCCATCTATTTTTGGTTTATGATGGCGTACAGGCTTTGCCTTGTTTGATGTATAATTATTTAATTCTTTTTCCTTAGTCAACTCCTTAAGCAATGTGCTTATCAGTTCATCTATTTGTGCTATTCGTTTTTCATGCTCTTCCCACAACTCTATATTTTTGCTCAGCATAAATAACCATGTTTCATTATAATTTGCTTCTAAAGATTTTTTTACCAGCTCTCCTTTATTCTTTATTATTTTTTTATCACAAAGAGCTAATAATTTTTCTGTATCTCTTTCTCCGCCTATAATTGCCTTCAACATTTTCATGCCGCTTGTTCCCTGTATCTGGCTTATTGCATGACCAATTTTTACATTCATCATTTCTATACACTTATGCATTTTGTTTATATAAGTAGCTCCCATATCAATTATATCCAATCGCTCTCTTACTAAAAAACGTATTTCAAATAACTTGCCTTCGGGTATAAAGCTTTCTTTGGTTAAACCTGCAGAAAATATTTTTTGTATCCACTTACAATCACTCACATCCGTTTTCTTTCCCTTGCGTTGTTTTATTTCCGTAGGGTTTATCAGTGATACTTTGATGCCCGCAGCTTCCAGCATATTGTAAAACGCTATCCAGTAAACACCGGTAGCTTCCATACCTACTCTAAATACCTTTTCTGTAAGTAAATATTCAATACACTTTCGATAGTCAACTGTACAGGTGCTAAAACTTTCTACCTTAACGCCATCTACAGATACATAAATCATTTCGCTGCCGATATCAATGCCGGCGGCTGATTCATAAATCTGATCAAAGATGATTTCCTTTTTCATAATTTTACATTTAATAATTATAAAAAAGTAATCTGTGGCTCAAAGAACTAAATAGTCTATAAGCTGCTATACAGGAATCACTACTTGTAAACAAATAGCTTATCACTAAAATGAACTACAATAATTCTTTGAAACAAAGCTCACCGGCAGGGATAGCACCACTAATTTGAGTACTGTTACGCTGCCATAGATTACTTATTTTCAAAGTAAATGCATTTTCGGTTTTAATGTCATTTGCAAAGAGCTTAAAAAAACTTTTTATGAGTGCCTCACCCTGACACTCAAATAGAAGGGAACTTTTATGATTTATAAACCGGTTCAAATATTTTTATCAATTTATAAAATAGTATTTTAAATTAGTTACTAAGTAAAATAAATTCTTATAATTGAATTCTCTTTTAAAAAAAACTTTGTATGCATTGCTCGTGTTACCCGGTGTGGTGGCGCTTGTGTTTGTGATGTTTCAGGGTTTTGGCGACCCGGCCAGGCTTATTGTAGGGCAAACGGGAGACAAAAAAACACTGGATAATATTCGCAAAGATCTTTATTTGGATCAACCAAAATGGAAACAATTTTTATTGTATGTAAATGATGTTTCTCCCATTGCATTCCATTCTGATGAAGACATTAAAAAGAAAGAATTAAAAGGTTTTTTTATTGGCGGAGAAAATAAATTTGCCATTAAAATTCCTTACCTCCGAAAAAGTTATCAAACAAAAAAAGATACCACCGCTGTACTTGCTGAAGCATTGCCCGCTACATTAATACTGGCTTTAACGGCTATGTTGTTTGCTTGTTTTATTGGAATTTTATTAGGCGTATTATCTGCTGTAAAAAAAGATACATGGATAGATAAAACCGCCATCATCACCAGCATTGCAGGTATATCTGCACCTTCGTTTTTTATTGCCATCATCATTGCATATTTTTTTGGTTACCTGCTTCATACATATACAGGTTTGAACATAACCGGAAGTTTGTATGAAATAGATGAAGTAACTGGTGAAAGATATTTAGCAATAAAAAATTTGATTTTACCTGCGTTTACGTTAGGTATTCGTCCGCTTGCAGTAATAGCACAACTTACCCGCAGTTCTATGCTGGATGTGTTGCAGCAAGATTTTATTAGAACTGCTTATGCAAAGGGTTTAAAAAAGCGAACAGTAATTTTTAGTCATGCATTGCGCAATGCATTAAACCCTGTAGTAACGGCCATTACAGGTTGGTTTGCAGAATTACTGGCAGGTGCTTTTTTTGTAGAGTATATTTTTGGTTGGAAGGGGATTGGGAAAGTAACCGTAAATGCATTGGAGAAATTAGATTATCCTGTTGTGATGGGTGCAGTATTGTTTAGTGCTGTCATATTTATTTTTATAAATATTGTTGCAGATGTTTTGTATGCAGTGATTGATCCGAGAATACGGGGATAAAAAATTTGTAATTTTATGAATTTAAAAATATGCCAGCTGTAGAATTTTTAGCTATTCATTTCAAATAATTGGAGTGTCAGCTTGAGCTTGTAGAAAGCGGGGTTCATTTATAGCAACGGGTTTCGACAGGCTGCGAATGACATGTATTTTAAACGTTTTCGTTCAAATTGTTACAATGTTCCCGCAATAAGCGGGATCGAAGGCGGGTTTATTTAAGCACATCGTCTTCGACAAGCTCAGACTGACCCTACAATTGAATCAAATTTTTGTCATTTGCAAAGAGCTTAAAATTTATTTTATGAGTGTCTCAGCCTAACACTCCGATAGAATCGAACTTTTGTCATTATCAAAGAGCTTAAAAAACTTTTTATGAGTGCCCGCCCTGACACTACGATAAAATGGTAATTTTATTTTTATTGTGATTCATCAATGAATCCTATCCCCCCTTACTTCCACACTATTCATTAAATCTTTTTCAAAAGCAAGCCATTCCTTCCATCTTTTGCGTACCATCTCTTTTGGTAAATAATGCTCTGCAAGGTTAATGAACATGGTATAATGTCCGGCTTCGCTTTCCATAAATTTTCTGTAAAAATTTCTCATATATTCATCATCCAAGCCCTCGCTTAATCTTTTAAAACGTTCACAACTTCGGGCTTCTATTAATGCCATAATGAGCATCTGGTCTAAAAAATGCTGATCTCTGCTTCCGCCTTTTATAATAAATTTCAATAGTTCATTTACATAAACATCTTTCCGTTGGCGACCAAGTACCAATCCCCGTTTTTTAAGTTCTGCCAAAACCTGACGAAAATGTCCCCACTCTTCGGTTACAATTGGACTCAGTTCTTCTACCAATAATTCTTTTTCAGAATTTTTTTGAATGAGCGTAATGCAGGTAGTGGCTGCTTTTTGTTCGCAGTAAGCATGGTCGGTTAGTATTTCTTCCAATTGCATTTCTGCAAGGTTTACCCAACGTGGATCCGTAGGTAATTGTAATCCAAGAATATTTTTTACATCAATGTTTTCCATTGGGGCAAAGATAAATGAGGTAGATGCTCCCACCAAACAAAGCAATGTTATTGTAAAACAGTACTGAGTATTGAATGTTGAAGAATGATATAAAGTTGAGTTTCTACGCCCGATTGCAGCGGCTATACTTTTTTTGCCTGCCCCTGCCTTTGCCGGCAGGCAGGTTTGAGGCAAAAAAAGATAATAGCGAAAAGCGGGACCGAAGATGATGGGAGAGGTGTGGCTGGCGTACAAGCGGCACACTCATTCCCCTCACCCTTCCCGAAATCGGGACAGGCTATTCCCTCTCCCCAAGGGGCGAGGGAGGGCGGGGAGATTGAAGCAAAGATTATTGCACATCCAAAAGAGAAGGATGACGGGGAGATCGATTAAGAAAATTGACGCAAAGATTATAGCAAATCCCGAAGGGATTACCCATTAGTAACCATGGGTGGAACCCATGGGAGTTAGAGGGGTGCAGCCCATGGTAGCCCTGCGCAGCAGGTGGAAAAACCTCACCCTCAATCCCTCCCGAAAACGTGACAAGTTCTCCAAAGGAGAGGGAGGACTGGGAGACCGATTATAATATTGATTTGGAACTGCAACAAATCCCGAAGGGATTACCCATTAGCAACCATGAGTGGAACCCATGGGAGTTAGATGAGTGCAGCCCATGGGAGCGCTGCGCAGCAGGTGGAAAAACCTCACCCTCAATCCCTCCTGAAAACGGGACAAGTTCTCCAAAGGAGAGGGAGGACGTGGCGATTCATTAGAAGATTGACGCAAAGATTGTAGCCAATCCCGAAGGGATTACCCATTAGTAACCATGGGTGGAACCCATGGGAGTTAGAGGGCTGCAGCCCATGGTAGCCCTGCGCAGCAGCGAAAAATAATCTACAACGTAAAACACGATATCATCCTACACCTTCTCCCCTAAAATTTTTCACCCCCTTAATATTTTAAAAAACTTTAAATTACGCCCACAACTAATTTTATGAGAATAATTTCTTTCATTATTTCGGTAGCTATTACCGTTTTGTTAATTGTAATACTCAATACAAAGATGGTAGCACCTGCACCACTGGGAGCTTTGCTGGCACCGCAACACGGACTTTGGCAAAATGCAGAACCTGCTGATAAAAACTTTTCTGAAGATTTAAAATTTGCAGACCTCAAAGGAAAGGTGTCCGTTTATTTTGATGAAAGATTGGTGCCACATGTAATGGCCGAAGAAGAAAACGATGCGTATTTTGTGCAGGGTTATTTGCATGCAAAATTCAGGTTGGTTCAGATGGAATTGCAAACACATTTTGCCGCAGGCAGAGCAAGTGAACTGGTAGGAGAAGTGGCACTACAGCACGACAGAGAATTTAGAAGACTAGGAATGACCTATGCGGCTGAAGTAGCCTTGAAAGAAATGGAAGCAAACCCAATAACAAAACAAAGTTGCGATGCATATACATTAGGCGTTAATGCCTATATAAAAACCTTAACAGAAAGTAGTCTTCCTATTGAATATAAATTACTGGGTAAAAAACCTGAGCAATGGAGTAATTTAAAAATTGCTTTGTTTTTAAAATTAATGAGCAATGACCTTGCAGGACATGATATAGATTTTGAAATGACCAATGCGCAGCAATATTTTTCTAAAGAAGATTTTGCATTGCTGTATCCAAACAGTCAAGATTCGTTGGACCCAATTATTCCTAAAGGCACCACTTATGCTGCACCGGCAATAAAGCCAATAGCTCCTAAAGATGCAGACTCTGTGTATTTAAATAAAGGTTTTGTAGCTGCTGTGGAAAATGAAAAGCCTGATCCTGCAAATGGCAGTAACAACTGGGCAGTAAGTGGCAGCAAAACAAAAAGTGGAGCACCCATACTTTGTAATGATCCGCATTTAAAATTGAGCCTGCCTTCAATATGGTACGAAATGCAATTATCCACACCAAATTTTAATGCATATGGTGCAACGTTTCCCGGCTCGCCGAGTGTTATAATTGGGTTTAATGATAGTTGTGCATTTGGTGTTACAAATGGTGGAAGAGATGTGAGAGATTACTATGAAATACAATTTAAAGACGATACAAGAAAAGAATATAAGTTTGATGGTGAATGGAAACAAACAGAATTTAGGATAGAAGAATTGAAAGTTGCCGGCAAGCCTACATATTTTGATACAGTTGCCTACACTGTGTTTGGTCCGGTTATGTACGATAAAAGTTTTAGTGGCGGCAAACAAACCAACAATAAAAATTATGCTGTAAGATGGAAGGCGCATGACCCTAGCAATGATTTGTTGATGTTTAATTTAATGGATCGTGCAAAAAATTACAACGATTATTTAGACGCTGTACAAAACCTAAAAGTACCAGGGCAAAATTGTGCATTTGCAGCTAAGAATGGAGATATAGCCATGCGCACACAAGGGGAGTGGCCTGCAAAATGGAAGGGGCAAGGAGATTATGTAATGCCCGGCATTGATAGTTCATACATGTGGCAGGGGATGATTCCACAAAATGAAATCCCTTTTCAATACAACCCCGAAAGAGGTTTTGTGAGCAGCGCTAACCAAAAACCGGCGGACAATACGTACCCATATTATTTAGGAAAAGAATATCCTGTAGCACGGGGATTGATAATAAATAAAAGGCTTGCAGCTATGCAACAAATAACGCCGGAGGATATGATTGCATTGCAAACAGATAATTATAATATTTATGCAGAAGAATTAATGCCCATATTTTTAAAGCAAATAAATGTTGCTTTGCTCAATGCAAATGAAATGAAATATTTTTCACTGTTACGCACCTGGAATTTAAGAAACGATGCAGATTCAAAAGGAGCCACTGTGTTTGAAGAGTTGTATAAAAATTTTAAAGCAGATGTTTATGCGGATGAATTTGCAAAAGCGCCAAAACCAATACAGGTACCGTTTGAAAGTACATTAATTGAGGCTACATTAAGAGACAGTGCGTATAAATTTTTTGATGATATTACCACTTCCCAAAAAGAAACATTGGCTGATGTGGCCACAACATCTTTTAAGAAAGCAGTTGAAACACTTGTAAAAATTGATGCAGCGGGCAAACTTGAATGGGCTAAAAATAAAGACACACATATTAATCATTCATTGAGGCAAGATGCTTTTAGTAGAATGCATTTAAATATTGGTGGCGGTAAAAACATGATAAATGCTACAAGAGAAGAGCATGGGCCAAGCTGGAGAATGATAGTAAGTCTTACCGCTAAAACTGAGGCCTATGGCGTGTACCCGGGCGGACAAAATGGAAACCCCGGCAGTAAATATTATGATGCATTTGTAGATCATTGGGCGGCCGGAAAGTATTATCCACTTTGGTTAATGACGAGAGAGGAAACAAAAGATGTGAGAGTGAAATGGGTGATGAACTTTGGAAAAGGATAAAGTTTAAGGTTAATGGTTCAATGTTCAATGTTCAATGTTCAATGTTCAATGTTCAATGTTCAATGTTTCAAATATAAATGCCGCAAACTACGAACTTGCGGCATTTTTGTAAACTTCTTTTGCCAACTGCCAACTTCCCACTTCCTACTGCCCACTGCTCCTACCTTAATAATTTCGTAAAACACTTTTTATAACCGAATCTTTTTGAGCCTGTGTGAGGTTGTAATTAAAATTATACATGCTACTTTCCCAGTCGCCATAATTTACATTTGGAAAAATGATGAATTTTTTGCCAAATTCTGCAGCCAATATATCAGTATTATTTTTTCTGTCTGTTTCATTTTTTTTATCGAAAAGCATACTTAAATCTGCCAGGTTATCACCCATTAATAAAACAACTTCATAGCGGTCCATTACTTGTTGCCTTCTTATTTCTTTGCTGGATGTGTTCATTTTTGTATACAAATGCATTTCATCAGTATTGGGTAACCCGAAACGTTGTAAGTTTTTTAAAGTAGCCGCTCTTTCTCTATCCTCTCTGTTTGTAATATAAAAAACCTGAATATTTTTAGAAGCTACATACTTTAAAAAGGATGCTGCACCAGGCATTGTATCAGCAGCAGATTTTTCTGTCCATTCGTACCAGGTTGGTGAGGTATATTCCGAACCCAAATATGCCTGATGAACAGCGTATGGACTGTTGTCTAAAATAGTTTCATCTATATCAGTAATAATGGCTTTTGGTTTGCTGGAATTGGCAACATAGCTGTCAATTCTCATGCGTGCAATATTGTATCCTTGCAGGCACAATGCTCTGTACTCTGCTGCTCTCTGTTGAAAAATAGAAGAAAAAAGTTTACCGTTTAAACTCACATGTTGAGGTAATGTTGATGTGGAAGAAGCAACAGTAGGTACAATAGGAGTAGCAGGATTTGTATTAGTACTGGTTGTACTTTTTTTGGTGCTGTGGCAGCCTAATACAAAAATTGTAACTGCTGTAAGTATATATTTCATGTGATTTATTTTATGAGAATGTAAAAATAGTGGATTGATTTTTTAGTGATCAGAAATTTAGAAATATATTTATATGATGTTGATAAAGCAAGTTGAAAAATTAACAGCGTCAATTTAACATTTAAAAGCAATTTTACTTTTATGAAAAATTTATTTATAGCAATCACTTTATCCATTTTTGTATTGGGCTGTAGCAATACCAAAAATGCTGGCTCAAAAAATGTAAAAAATGATATTCCCACTTCCTCCAATGTTCAACAATCAAAAACGATGCTTCAAAATGGTATAGATTTTTTTGCACAGGGAAGCCAACCAACCAACTGGCAACTTACCATAAATTATGATGATACAGTAAGGTTTAGCGCTGATGATGGGCTTGCTTTAAAGTTTGCATATAATCAACTCAGAAAAGAATTTGCAATTGATAAAACTGTTTATTCAGTAAAGTTGAAAGCCGGAGATATCGTAATTCATATTTTAGATAAAATTTGTACAGTACCCACTATGAGAGAAGTATTTAAAAAGGAAGTAACCGTAAATTTTAACAACATCATTTATACAGGTTGCGGAAAATTTTTAGGAGATGATAATTTAAACAATAAATGGGTACTCGAAAAAATTGGAAATACAGCTATAAATTTAAATGAATACAACAAATTGCCCAATTTTGAATTCAATATTATAGAAGGGAAAATGAGCGGTAATGATGGATGCAACAATATTGGCGGCAAAATAGAAGTGCAGGGAAAACGCATACAATTCTCTCCCATGTTTAGTACCCGCATGGCATGTAGTAAAAAAAGTATTGAAAAAATTATTGCCGAACAAATAAGCGGAAAAATAGTAAGTTATTATTTTAAAGATAATAAGTTACACTTCTATTTATTGGATGACAGTTTGCTGATTTTTAAAAAAGAAGGCGGTTTGTAGAAAGTTTTATATCAAGGGTTTAAAAGCCGCTGAAATAAATATGGCTATACATTAAATTAAATTTATACATTTATTGCTTAATCATAAAACCCAAAACAATGTTTGAACAATTAATGAATCTTGTAAAGCAAAACTCTGGTGAAGCAGTTATTAATAATCCTGCTGTGCCCAACGAGCAAAACGAAGAAGTAATGAGTGCTGCATCAGGCTCTATTATGGATACGCTAAAAGGAATGATGAGTGGTGGTGGCGCCGGCAGTGTACTAAATTTATTTAACAATCAAAATAGTAATGCAGATGTAAGCAACCATCCTGTTACACAAAATGTATCTTCAAATTTGGTAAGCACATTAATGAGCAAGTTTGGTATTGGTGGCGATAAAGCTGGCGGTATTGCAAGCATGCTTATACCAATGGTAATGAGTAAACTTGTAAGCAAAACAAATGATAGTAACGACAGTAGTTTCGATATTCAAGGTATTTTTAATAGCCTTAGTGGCAATAAAACCAGTGGAATGGATGTAGGGAGTTTAGTATCTAATTTTGGTGGCAATGCATTGGATAAAAACAATGATGGTAAAGTAAACCTTGCAGATCTTACAGCCGCATTTAGTGGTAATAACAGCAATGAAAATGAGCAACAGCAAGGTGGCGGAGGTATTATGGATACACTTTCAGGTTTGTTTGGAAAAAAATAATTATTAATAAAATTAAGTTAGAAAAGATCAAATATGTTGCAAGTCTTTTGCAATGTGTTTGATCTTTTTTCAATAGATTATATTATCTAAACAGCTCATCTAATCAATATTGAAGTACCCTGTTTCGTATATTGTTTCCCATCTGCTGCTATAATATCCAGCATCCAAACGACGGTTTGGGTTGCTTGTGGTAGGTTTTTAAAATTACCATCCCAACCTTGTTTGTTATTTTGAGTTTCATACATCAATTGGCCCCACCTGTTAAATACTCTAAAAAAATGTAGTTTTTTAAATCCGAAAATGATGGGTTTTAAATAATCATTTGTACCATCACCGTTTGGGGTAAAGGCATTAGGAACATAAATGGCAATATCTTTTACAAGTTTTACCACTTGCGTATCAGATGTTATACAACCTGATGTTGTTTTAATATCAATAATAAATTCCTGTTCTGTGGCGCCCTTAAATACAGGATTATAAATAGTTTCATTGTTTAAAAAGTTGGAAGGTTTCCATAAAACAGCTGCACCAAACTGCCTTGCCTGTAAATCGAGCGGTAAATTAATTACAGCATATTCTATTGGGTATCTAATTGCTTTTCTAGGTTCATCTACAATAATTTTTAATTTAAGCAAATGGCCCGGCAACGGACATTGTGCGCTATTCACCAATAAACTAATATCGTATTTTCCTGATGATGAAAATATAGGTGGCAACGGGTTTTTTAGCGTAGATGTTTCTCCATTTGCAAAGCTCCATAAATAACTTATTGGAGAGCCTACTGTATCAGCAGTGTTGTTTGTAAGTTGTACTGGTAAATTTATACAGATTGGTGGCGCAGAAAAATCTGCAATAGGATTTTGATAAACAGTAATTTTCAGAGAGAAGGAATCAGCACAAATAATATTGCTGCTCACAATTAATTTTACATCATATACACCGGCTTTTGTGTAAGTATGAATGGTATTTCTAGTGTTGGTTTCCGTGCCATCTCCAAAAATCCATCTGTAATCCATTCCACCTACTGCATTTGTACTATTGTTATAAAAAATAAACTGGTTAGTAAAAAGACATTGCTTTGGCTCATTCACTGTAAAGTTTGGTACAGGAATAGACGCAATAATTACTCGCTGACTCACGGTTTTTAAAAAACATCCATAACCTCCAAAAAGTATTGCATAATAATCACCTGTTTCTGTAACCCTGTAATGGGTTAGGTTAGCACCAACTATAGCAATATTATTTTTATACCACTGTATACTATCTGCAAATTGTACTACCAACACCGCACTGTCTCCACTGCCTATACAATAATTTGCTTTACCCAGTATTTGTATAGAGTCTTTAAATACATATGCTTTTACTTCAACTGTATCCATCCTAATACAGCCTCCACCATTACTTCTTGCCGTTAGATAATAAATAGTAGTACTGTCAGGCAAAGCCAATGGATTTGCAATATTCGGGTTTGATAATCCTGCAGCAGGAGTCCATTGATAATTTACTCCTAATTGTGGAGGGCCTCCAATGGGTACAGGGGAATGATTACAGGAAACAGTATCTTTTCCGGCATCTGCTATCACCACTAAATTATTTATTACTTCTGTATATAAAGTATCTAAACAGCCATAGCCATTGTATGGTACCAATGCCACTGCTACTTGCATGGTAGTGCTTGGTGGTGGGGTTAGAGTAAGTGTTTGTTGAGTTCCCAGCACTTGAGTAAAGTTGCTGTTAAACCAGGTATACCCTTGATAGCCATAAGGCGCTATTACATTTACTGTGGTATCTTCCGGGCAAAAAGAAGCGCCTTCAAATCTGCCACTACATTCAGAATTTACATCAATATATGCATACCCAAAATGCCTCCTAAATGTACAGTCAGCAGTCTTAAAAAATAACTCAATTGTTTTACCGGCATTGCCATTTAAATTAATTGAAACAGCTGACCAGTTTTTATAATAAACAGGTGTATTGCCATCAGATACCGAAGATAATTGAAACCCCGGCAGAGGTGTACCAAATGGAAAAAACGAAAAAGAAGAACATTCAATCACATTGCCATCAGTTAAATTCCTTATTTCAATTTCCATGCGTGGTTGTTGGTATTCCTGATGATTGGGATCTTGAAAAACTACTGCATAGTTATAAATGAGTGTATATTCATTTGCACTTGCCGGAATAGTAAATGTGTAGGAAACTCCATCTGCTTCTGCACCGCCGGCATTATTACCAAGTTTAATTGAATGCCCACTACCATTGGGACAATTAACCGGAAAGCCACCGTATGGGTCCAACCCATCGCCGGGAAATGAAGATAAAATGGTATGCCGCCCGGGTGTTGGCGAAGAAGGCGATAAAATAATATCATTTTGCCCGCCATTCACAACCACATTGCCAGTGTAGCAGGTCCATCCATCAAAATTGCCATTTTCAAAATCAATATTGGGCGGACAATTTTGTGCGAATAAATTAAAAGGAAAGCATAAAAAAGTAATTGCAAATAAAATTTGAAATGGAGAAGAAAAGATCTTAAAATTATTAAATAATTTAAAAATTTGCAAGGCTTCAGATTATGATTCTAAAGTTAAATTTATTTTAGAAAATTAACTAATATATAATTTAAAATATTGGAGTATTTATTCATTTGGTTGCTTACTCATTATTTTAAATAAAGCAATATTTTATCAGAGAATTTATGATAATCATTTAAAAATTAAAATGAAACATCCTATATTTGCATCGGCAAGTCTTATACGACCAGCTCCTGTTGAACTCCCCCAGGACCGGAAGGTAGCAAGGGTAAATGGTTGAGCGGTGCGATGTAAGTAACTTGCCATTTTTTATTTAAGCAAGACGATAGAATGTTAGACATTAGATGTTAGAGGAGAACTTAAAAATTTCAAACGTTCTTTGATGAGAAATTAGATCATTAATTAGAAGATATTAAAACTGGCTTACAAATTTGCCTAATTTGATTTTAAAATTCATTTGGTTATTCATTAATATCAGTTTTCTATAAAAAGTACCCTATGTATAAAGTCTAAATATCTAATGTCTCATATCTCATATCCAACCTTCTTATATTTGCATTTTATAACACTGTTTGGTTTTAGTTATCTAGTGTCTAGTTTCTAATATCTAACATCTTAAATCTCTCTCATGAAATTTTTTATTGATACAGCAAATCTTGCACAAATTAAAGAAGCAAATGATCTTGGTATTTTAGATGGTGTAACTACCAACCCATCGCTAATGGCAAAAGAAGGTATTAAAGGAAGTGAAGCCGTTATGAAACATTATGTAGATATCTGCGAAATGGTAGATGGAGATATTAGTGCAGAAGTAATTTCAACTGATTTTGATGGTATAGTTGAAGAAGGTAAAAAGCTGGCTGCTTTGCACAAAAACATTATTGTAAAAGTGCCCATGGTTAAAGATGGTATTAAAGCAATAAAGTGGTTTACAGATAATGGTATTAAAACAAACTGTACACTTATTTTTTCTGCAGGGCAGGCAATTTTAGCCGCAAAAGCAGGCGCTACTTACGTTTCACCATTTATTGGAAGAGTAGATGATATGGGTGCAGATGGAGTAGAATTGATTTACCAGATCCGTCGCATTTTTGATATACAGGGTTACAAAACCGAAATTCTTGCCGCATCTATTCGTAATGCGCTTCACATAATAAAGTGTGCAGAAGCAGGTGCAGATGTTTGTACTTGTCCGTTAGAATCTATTTTAGGTTTATTGAAACACCCACTTACAGATAGTGGTTTGGCTAAGTTTTTAGAAGATGCAAAGAAGTTTGCTTAATATGTGTATGACACCTACTAAAAGAAATTTGAATATGCAAATTCACTATAAAAGCTGTCTGAAGAATTTTATATAAAAAAAAGCGCAATAATTTTATTGCGCTTTTTGTATTAAATCCTTTTTCTTCTTTTTATCTTTCATTTCTGCCAATACTTCTTTTTCAATTTTTAATGGAGGATCTTCCATTTTTTTTATGTACAAATCAAATGTTTTACATTTTGTAGTATCCGATCTCAGCATTGCACTTACGCTCACTTTCTCCTCTTTAAAATCTACTGGTATAAAAAGTGAGTTACCAAAAAAAACTGCCTGAGAACATTTAAAAAGAATTTGGGTACTATCCAAAGGCAGAAATCTGCCATTACTCATTTCGCCATCAATATTGATATAATTGTGAGTACCTTTTTTTAAACTATCGGTATAAAGATTAGCATAGATATTTTCAATTTTTTGGGCATTAGATCGTAATGAACTTAAAATTAAAAGAGAAAGTAAAATTTTTTTCAATTGATTTTTTGTTTTCACAAAGGTGCAATGAATGAAGACATTGCAACGTTAAAGCGTTCTTAAATATGCAAATCTATTTTAGTAATTTCGCAGTTCCTTCTCCTTTGGATAACTTGTCCCGTTTTTGGGAAGGGTAGGGATGAGGTTTTTGCAAACAGTTTAAAAATTTATTCATTTAATTGGATATATATATTATTGAAATCATCTAAAACAATTTTTCTAAAATATGTTTTTTTATTCCAACCATTCCCCACATCTTTGCAAAGCAATGAAACAAACAATAAATAACAAAGGATGGTGGTGGTACAGTCAAAACACGATTGTGCTATAGCCCTATTTATATATTTTTAAATAACAGGCCCCGGCACATAGCCGGGGCTTTTTAATTTTAGTAATGAGCAAAATAAATATTACAACAACCTGCAAAAAAATACCTGCTGATTTATACACACCTGTAGGTATTTATCTGCGTATGCGTGATAAATTTAGAGATACCATTTTATTGGAAAGTACAGATTCACATGCCGGTGAAAACAGCCGCTCCATCATTGGCATCAACGCTGTTGGCGGTATTGAAGTAATTGATTTTAGTAAAGCTGAATTTAAATATCCTGGTAAAAAACCCGAACCATTAGCATTAAATAAAAAAGAAAATCTAACGGATGTACTCGGTAATTATTTAGACCAATTTGATGCTCAAAAGCCATCCGAAAAAATAGCAGGAATTGCCCAAGGTTTATTTGGATATACAACTTATGATGCGGTACAATTTTTTGAAAACATACAATTTGCAGCATCTGATAATGAGGAGGCCTCCATTGCATTAATGCGCTACCGAGTGTATCAATATGTAATAATTATTGATCATTTTAAAGATGAAATTTTTCTTTGTGAAAATATATTTGCAGGTGTAGATAGTAATATTGTAAGCATAGAAAATATTTTGCGCAGCAAAGATGTACCACAGTTTCCTTTTAATAAAGTAGGGGAAGAACTTACTGATATGGAAGATGAAACTTATAGAGAAATGGTAACAAAAGGGATTGCAGCATGTAAGAGAGGAGATGTTTTCCAAATAGTTTTAAGCCGTAGTTTTCAACAAAAATTTACCGGCGATGAGTTTAATGTTTACAGAACATTGCGCAGCATAAACCCAGGCCCATATCTTTTTTATTTTGATTATGGAGATTACCGTTTAATGGGTTCATCACCCGAAAGCCAAGTGATCATCAACAATGGCAAAGCCACTGTTCATCCTATTGCAGGTACATTTAGACGAACAGGTGATGATGAAGCGGATAAACAACTTGCCATAGATTTGGAAAACGATCCCAAAGAAAATGCAGAACATATTATGTTGGTAGATCTTGCCCGAAACGACCTTAGCAGGGTTTGCAATAATGTAGCAGTTACAAAATATAAAAACATCAACTTCTACTCGCATGTAATACACATGGTGAGCGAAGTACAGGGCGAACTTTCCGAAGAAAAAAATCCATTTAAAATTATGGCATCGGTTTTTCCGGCAGGTACATTAAGTGGTGCACCAAAGTTTAAAGCCATGCAATTAATCAACAGTATTGAAAATAATGAACGCAGTTTTTATGGGGGCATTATTGGTTATATCGGCTTCGATAAAAGTTGTAACCATGCCATTATGATCCGTACATTTTTATGTAAAAACAATACGCTAACATACAGAGCCGGCGCAGGTGTAGTGGCAGCAAGTGTACCACAAAATGAATTGGAAGAAGTGGGGCATAAATTGGGTGCGTTGAAGAAGGCAATAGAAATGGCCTCCCTATATCCCTCCGAAGGAGGGACTTAGTCTCTAATACTTTTAAGTTCTTTTAAAATTGCAGAGTATGGCGGTTTTAGTTAGAAGAATAGCAAAAAAACCTCACCTAAATCCTCTCCAAAGGAGAGGACTTGAGACTCTGGAAATGGAAAGTAACTTTAAATTATCAGAGTGTGGCTCCTCTCCTTTGGAAAGGCGGGGGTGAGGTTTTCTTAGGAAGGAGGAATGGTATCAATTTTTTTGGACAAAAAGCTTTGCTTTTTGTCCAAGCTAAAACAGCAGCTATGGTCAACATCGTTGTGTCACTCACTTGTACAGCATACCATTATTGATCTTTAATTGTGCAATAGATAAATGGGTTCATTTTTATAATAAATATTATGCATTTTGAAATAAAAATTAAAATATAGTAAACCCCATTCGAGTTCCTTCTCCTTTGGAGAAGGGTTGGGATGAGGTATTAAATTTTGCTTATGAAAATACTAGTATTCGATAATTACGATTCTTTCACATACAACCTTGTTCATTTAGTAGAAAAAATTACTGATGAAAAACCGGATGTATGTAGAAACGATCAAATTACTTTAGAAGAAGTGGGCAAGTATGATAAAATAATTTTATCACCGGGTCCCGGTATTCCTGAAGAAGCAGGATTATTATTGCCATTGATTAAAATGTATGCCGCAACAAAATCTATACTCGGTGTTTGCTTAGGACATCAGGCTATTGGGCAGGCATTTGGCGCATCCCTTATAAATTTAGATACCGTTTACCATGGAGTGGCTACAAAAATGCTGCAGACAAAAAACAAATCTTTACTTTTTAAAGGTTTGGAAAATGAGTTTGAAGCAGGCCGTTACCATAGTTGGATTATTGATGCAGCAACACTTTCAAAAGAATTTGAAGTAACAGCATACGATGACAATAAATATATAATGGCCATGCAACACAAGAAGTACGATTTGCAATCTGTACAGTTTCATCCGGAAAGTGTGCTTACGCCAGATGGGGAGAAGATAATGAGGAATTGGTTAATAGCCTCCCCAAACCCCTCCCGAGGAGGGGCCTAGGCGAAGATATTAGCGAACAAAGTAAGTAATAATTTAACAAGAAATTAAAAAATAGATCTCCGCTAAAATCTTCGAGATTTCCCTCCCCTCGGGGGAGGATAGGAGGGGCTGACCTTTCATCATGAAAAAAATACTAAACTACCTTTTCGAATACCAAACACTTTCTGCTAAGCAAGCAAAAGAAGTAATGGCCAACATTGGAAAAAATATATATTCCGATGCGGAAATTTCAGCATTTATTACTGTGTATTTAATGCGTACCATTACTATTGAAGAGTTGCAGGGTTTTAGAGATGCGTTAATGGAAATGGCTCTGCCGGTAAACTTTGATGAAGAAGTAATTGATATTGTAGGCACAGGCGGCGATGGAAAAAACACCTTTAATATTTCTACTTTAGCAAGTTTCATTGTGGCAGGTACAGGTAATAAAGTTGCCAAACATGGTAACTATGCTTCAACATCTGTTACAGGTTCATCAAATGTAATGGAGCAATTGGGGTATAGTTTTAAAAAGGAAAATAGTTTGTTAAGCAAAGAATTGGAAGAAGCAAATATTACTTTTTTGCATGCACCGGTTTTTCATCCTGCATTAAAAGCTGTAAGTCATATTCGCAAGCAATTAGGAGTGCGTACTTTATTTAATATGATGGGACCGCTTGTAAACCCCGTCAATCCTACGTTTAAAATGCTTGGTGTGTACAATGCCGAAATGGGCAGACTATACAATTATTTACTACAAAATGATACAGCAAAATTTTCCATTGTAAACAGTCTTGATGGATATGACGAAATAAGTTTAACAACAGATACGAAAGTTATAACGCAAGATGGCGAAAAAATTTACACTGCATATGAATTAGGAAAACGGATTGTTTCACCCGAAGATATTTATGGCGGCAACTCACCGGAAGATGCGGCTAAAATATTTTTAAAAATTTTAAAAGGAGAAGGAACATGGGCACAAAACGCTGTAGTGCTTGCCAATGCTGCCATGGCGCTTCATACAACTCAGAAATACGATGGCTACGAAACCTGTATGAACATGGCAGTAGAAAGTTTAGAAAGTGGTAAAGCATATGAATCATTAAAAAAAGTTATTGAGTAAATGAACATCTTAGAAAAAATCATTGAACAAAAAAAGATAGAAGTTGCAGAAAGAAAATTTATTGTATCAGAAACAGTGTTGATGCAAACAAAACACTTCGACAGAAAATGTTATTCATTAATTGATAATTTAAACAATGCAAATACCACAGGCATAATTGCTGAGTTTAAACGAAAATCGCCGAGCAAGGGTTTTATAAATGAACATGCCTATGTGGTAGAAGTTACAACTGGCTATACAAAAGCAGGTGCAGCATGTTTATCAGTGTTAACAGATACTGATTTTTTTGGTGGGAGCACTGCAGATTTAGTAGCAGCAAGAGTAAACGCCATTCCAATTTTGAGAAAAGATTTTATAATTGATCAATACCAAATAATAGAAGCAAAAGCGATGGGTGCAGATGTAATTTTATTAATTGCAGCCTGCCTAACAGTAGAAGAAGTAAAAAAGCTTTCAGCATTTGCCGTGGGTATAGGCTTAGAAGTATTGTTAGAATTACATGATGAAACAGAGCTTGATCATATTTGTGAGGATACCATTCTTATTGGCATAAACAACAGAAACTTAAAAGATTTTAAAGTTGATATAAATGCTTCTTTAAATATGGCCAAAAAAATACCTGACAATAAAATTAAAATAGCAGAAAGCGGGATAAGTGATGTGGGTATGATAAAAAGGTTTAAAGATGCAGGTTTTAAAGGGTTTTTAATTGGGGAAACTTTTATGAAAGAAAGCAATCCTGCGATGGCTTTTAATACCTTTGCAAAAAATATAAATGTACGATGAATATTAAAGTTTGCGGAATAACTTCTAAAAAACAATTACAACAATTAGAAGGTTTAAATATTGCTTATGCAGGATTTATTTTCGATGAAAAATCACCACGCTTTGCCGGAGAAAAAATGACCGATGAAGATTTAATAGGTATGGATTTAGACATTAAAAAAGTAGGCGTATTTGTAGATGCTGAGTATGAAGATATAATGGAAATGGTGGAAAAATTTGAATTGGATATGGTGCAATTGCACGGCAACGAATCACCGGAGCTTTGCGAAGAATTATCTGAAGATACTGAAGTGATAAAAGTGTTTAGCATTGGAAAAGAAACAGGTTCAATAGATAAATTAATTGCTCCATACGATAATGTGTGCGATTATTATTTATTTGATACCTCCGTAAAAGGAAAAAAAGGTGGTACCGGAGAAAAATTTGATTGGAAGAAGTTAACGGACGCTAAAATTGAAAAACCATTTTTTTTAAGTGGAGGTATTGGTCCTGAAGATGCAGCATTGGTAAAGAAATTTAAACACTCAGATTTTTTTGGAATAGATGTAAACAGCAAATTTGAAAAAGAACCTGGTGTAAAAGATATGGCATTGGTATTGGGTTTTGTGAAAGATATGAAGTGAGTATGTTGAACTTAAAATTGTCAGCCTGAGCCTGTAGAAGGCGGGTACGTTTCCAGCAACGGGTTCGACAAGCTCACCCTGACAATCTTAAAAATTCGAACTTATGTCATTTAAAAAAGCTTAAATTTTTTTTCATGGATGTCTCAGACCAACATTCCAGTTGATTCGAACTTTTGTCTTTGGTAAAATATTTAAAGATTTTTTTAAAGTGACTTACCCTGAAAATTTAATAGATAATAAACTTTTATTTTGAAAAAGAACAAACAACAAATATTTTCCGAACCTGATAAAAATGGCTATTACGGAGAATTTGGCGGAGCATTTATTCCTGAAATGCTGCATGCAAATATTGAAATATTAAAGAAGAATTATTTAAAAATTTCTTCAACAAAAAAGTTTAAAAAGGAATTTCACAGCCTATTGAAAGACTTTGCAGGCAGACCGACTCCTCTGTATTTGGCAGAAAATTTAAGCAGGGAATTTAATACTAATATTTATCTAAAAAGAGAAGACCTCTGCCACACTGGTGCACATAAAGTAAACAATACAATTGGACAGGTTTTGGTGGCATTGGCACTTGGTAAAACACGTATCATTGCAGAAACCGGCGCAGGTCAGCATGGAGTAGCTACGGCAACAGTTTGCGCTTTAAAAGGGTTGGAGTGTATTGTGTATATGGGCGAAAAAGATATTGAACGCCAGGCACCAAATGTAGCACGGATGAAAATGTTGGGTGCGAAAGTTATTCCCGCCACCAGCGGAAGTAAAACGCTGAAAGATGCTACCAACGAGGCTATCAGAGATTGGATTAATAACCCAACAGATACTCATTATATAATTGGAAGTGTAGTGGGGCCGCATCCATATCCAGATATGGTGGCAAAATTTCAAAGCGTAATAAGTAAAGAAATAAAGAAGCAATTGCTTAAGCAAACCGGTAATGAATTGCCAGATTATGTAATTGCTTGCGTAGGTGGTGGCAGCAATGCGGCAGGTGCTTTTTATCATTTTTTAGAAGATAAAAAAGTAAATATTATTGCAGTTGAAGCTGCAGGTTGTGGCGTAGATTCAGGCATGAGCGCAGCCACTACTGCACTTGGTACCAATGGTATTTTGCATGGCAGTAAAAGTTTATTAATGCAAACCGCAGATGGGCAGGTTACAGAGCCACACAGTATTTCAGCAGGATTAGATTACCCTGGTATTGGTCCAATGCATGCTAATTTATTTAAAACCGGTCGTGCAAAATTTATCAGCATTACTGATGAAGATGCACTGAAAGCAGGTTTTCATTTGGCCAAAACAGAAGGTATTATTCCGGCATTGGAAACAGCGCATGCTTTTGCAGTGTTGAACAACATGGAATTTAAAAAAGACGATGTGGTGGTAATAAATTTAAGTGGGAGAGGAGATAAAGATTTGGATACTTATATGAAGTACTTGTAGAAAATAAATGTGCAAATCTGCAAAGGTGCGAATGTGCAAATGTGCAAAAATGAAAATGTGCAATAATGAAAATGTGCAAACTCTTTTAACTCTTTTCTCTGTGGTGAACAATAACTGACAACAAATGAACAATAAACTCACGCAACTTTTTCAGGAAAAAAATAGTAACCTTCTCAATGTATATTGTACAGCAGGCTACCCAACATTGGAAAGTACTGCAGAAGTAATGAAGGCATTGCAAAATAGTGGTGTAGATATGATTGAGATTGGAATGCCTTACAGCGATCCAATTGCGGATGGTCCAGTAATACAACAGAGCAATATGATTGCTATTGAAAATGGAATGACAATAGCCTTGCTTTTTGAACAATTAAGTGCAGTAAAAGAACAAATAGAAATTCCAATAATAATGATGGGTTATTTAAACCCGGTAATGCAATATGGCTTGGATAAATTTTGTGCAGATGCTGAGGCTGCAGGAGTGTCAGGAATTATTTTACCTGATTTACCTATGCATGAGTTTGAAACGATGTGTGCTCCCATATTTAAAAAACATCAGCTGTCTTTTATATTTTTAATAACGCCACAAACCTCTATAGATCGTATTAAAAAAGCTGATAAATTGAGTTCGGGCTTTTTATATGCTGTATCATCTTCGTCCACTACAGGAACAACTGTGGCAGATGAAGATAAGATTGCCTATTTTGAAAGAATTAGTAAAATGAAATTGATAAATCCCATTATGATTGGCTTTGGAATAAACAACCAGTCAACTTTTAATACAGCTTGCAAATACGCAAATGGCGCTATTATAGGAAGTGCATATATAAAAGCATTGGCATCATTTGAAGATATTCATACAACTACTACTGAATTTGTACAAAGGATTAAATAAATTTTTAACAGCATAATTTAATTTGCCTGTAGTTGTTTTACGCTAATAATTTTATCTTGCAGCAATAAATTGAACAAATGAAAAAATATTTCCTTTTGATTTTTTTGGTACCCGCAATTGTAAATGCACAGGTTAAAAAAAAGAAATCTAAAACTATTACAAAAACCACCATCACTAAAACTGTTGAGACCACCGAAAAAAAAGCGGCTGATGGTTATTTGGTTAAAGGATATATTGAAGGACTCGAAGATGGTACCATTTTGAAATTGCTTAATGGGAACTCAGGTGTTGAGGAAGCTACTGCAACCGTACAAAAAGGAAAATTTTCTTTTGCAGGAAAAACGACCGCACCAGATTTTAAAGTGATTGGTATAAACGGACAAGCGCCCTTTATTACCATTTTTTTAGATAACAGCAACGTTTCTATTAGTGCAAAAAAAGATGCTTTTGAAACTGCTGATATCAGAGGCTCCTCGTCTCACAACGATTTTGTAGCATTTACAAAAACAACTAAACCTTACGAAGATTTATTAATGGGCAAGGGTAGATTTGAATCTACATTTATGGATGAGGCTGCTGCCACCATTGAAAAATTTGTGAACGAACATACAGATTCATACATTTCTCCATTGGCTATTTACAGACAAAACCAAATTACCGGCGATTATGCAAAATTAGAATCATTGTATAATAATTTGAGTGCTCCAGTTAAAGCTTCTCCAATTGCTGTTTATTTATATCAACAAATAGAGCAAAATAAACAGGCCGGTTATGGCAAGCCATTGGCTAATTTTTCTCAGGCAGATACAAGCGGAAAGGAAATTTCATTAGAATCTTTTAAAGGAAAGTATGTGTTGGTAGATTTTTGGGCAAGCTGGTGTGGCCCTTGCAGGGCAGAAAACCCAAATGTGGTGAATACATTTGAAAAATATAAAAACAAAAATTTTACTGTGCTAGGTATATCACTTGATAGAGCAAAACAACCTTGGTTAGATGCTATTGCAGCTGATGGACTTGCATGGACACAACTGAGTGACCTTAAATTTTGGAGTAATGCTGTTGCGCAGCAATTCGGTATTCAAAGTATTCCACAAAATTTTTTAATTGACCCTCAAGGAAATTTAATTGGAAAAAATTTGAGAGGAGCGGCGCTGGAGTATAAGTTGAGCCAGGTGATTAAGTGAATGGTGAGTGGTGAATTGTGAAAGGTTTTCAACTACGGCGGTTTGTTTTAAATAACAAGGTTTAATATTTAGTATAGATTATTAGATTGATTGCTCCTCCTTGAATAATCAAAAATTATATTAACTATTCCATCATTGAGTTTCGAATTTATAATTACCCATTCACAATTACCCATTCACAATTGACAATTCACAACTCACAAGCTCAATTGCCTTTTATACATCTGCACTGCGTTTTCCAAACCCAAATAAAGCGCATCACTTATGAGTGCATGCCCAATAGAAACTTCTAATAACTGTGGAATATGTTGTGCGAAGTATTGTAGGTTTTGTAAGTCTAAATCATGACCGGCGTTAATGCCTAAACCCAATTCGTTTGCTACTTTTGCCGCCGCAATAAAAGGCTCAATTGCCCACTGCTTTCTTTCATCCTTTTCTTGCTCCTTGCTCCCGCATGTATGCGGGACCAACTGCCCACTGCCCTCAGCCCACTGCTTAGCATAACTTTCTGTGTACAATTCTATTCTGTCTGTACCTGTTGTTTTTGCTGCTTCAATCATTTTAAGATCAGGATCAACAAAAATGGAAACTCGAATTCCTTCATTCTTAAAAGTTGCAATAATTTCTTTTAAATAAACTTGATGTGTGACTGTATCCCAACCATGGTTGCTGGTTAATTGTCCACGAGCATCCGGTACAAGCGTAACCTGTGTTGGTATATTTGCCAATACTAATTTTACAAATTCATCTTCTGTTGGGTTACCTTCAATATTGAATTCTGTTGTTAGTACTTTTTTTAAATCGTACACATCTTTGTAAGTAATATGTCTTTCATCTGGGCGAGGGTGTACGGTAATTCCATGAGCACCATATCGCTCAATATCTAGCGCAGCCTTTATTACATCAGGATTATTTCCGCCACGTGCGTTGCGGAGAGTAGCTATTTTATTTATGTTTACAGAGAGGTTTGTCATGGTGCAAAAGTAATTCAACAAATAAACGAAAGCGAAAATTTTTTAACTGAAAGCAAAAATGATTAATATCCTATTAACGAAATTCGTTATGGGCGCTTGCTGGAATAATAAGAAGTAGTAGGGCCACCATTGAACTTGTGGACACATCCGCTTCACTTAACTCTACCGGTAGTGTGGGTAAGATTTTTTTTGGTTTGTTCACATAATGAATTTAAAAATTAATTATGGGCTATCAAGGGGAAACTATGCGGAAGGTTAGTGGTCACAATAAATGGGGAGAAAGAGTTAAAAATATAATGCCTTTAATTCAGAAATATCAGTTGCGATATAGTTATTAGGCATACTAGGATTCATATTTCTAAACCTTCTTATTGCCTGATTTTTGAGATCTGAATTAAAGATGTAAAAGTACTTGGGATGAATATTTAGCATCGGATTTAAGGCGGCAATTGAACCAACTACTTTTCCGAATAAAGAAGCCTTATCTAAATTTTTCATTTGAGTGTAATTGAATCTGTATTCAACCAATAAAATTTCATTATTAATATTATCACTTATTACAAAGGCTGAATCCATTGATTTGTTTGGCGTACCTGCCCTGCCTTGTTCTATAGATAGATTTCTCTCCATACAGTCCATATCAATAATGACTTCAGATTTGACAAACATTGGCATGCTTTGCAAACAGCCTTCTTTAATGATCAGCGTATTAATATCAACTAAGCATTCTGATTTATTAAGAAGAACAGAGAGTTTGATAGTTTTAAATTTGGAATATTTCATCAAATTCCATATTTATTAATCCTCTCAATTGCAATATTAAAAGATCCAAATATTGGATCTATCTCTTTATCTAAAAAACGATAATCATATTTAAATCTTTCCTCACTTTTCTCAGCCAAATAAAAATTCACTTTGTCGAGAGTATTTTCTTTTTCAGAAATGTATCTTATAGCGCTAACCATATCTGGATTATGCGTTGCTAAAAAAAACTTTACTCCGAGTTGCTTATTTAATAAAACAATAATTCTTGCATATTCAATTATCCACTGTGGATGCAAATTTGATTCAGGTTCGTCTATAATTAATAAGGTTTTATCTGTTAAAGTTCCATTCTTTAATAAAAGTTGTAGAATAGAAAAAGATTTTATACCTGTCGCAACATCTAATAAATTGAACATAGCTCCATCACTGCGTTTAAATTTAAAGTCATCTGCAGAATATATCCCCTCATCTATAACTACATCTCCCATTATAATTTGTTTACTTATCACTGTTGCAAATGGGTTATTATTACTACTACCTTTTTGCAACAATAATTCATTTAGATCATCCCAATGGACGTTGTGGCTGTCTTCAACAGAGATCATCATTGGAGTATCTATGTATATTGCATTCTGAATATTATATGGTATTGATAAATTGCTTTTATCGAATGATACAATCAAATCATCATATTCTAAAACTTCAAACCTTTTTGGAAGGTCTCCGTCTGAAAAAACTGATTTTAATTCTTCTATGAACAACGAAGTAGGTCTAGATTCAATTTTTCCTAAGGCCTCTTTAAATTTTGATTCAACAAAAAGTTTGACTTTGGAAAAAGAATCTATTGGCTCATTTTCAATATCATTATTTTTCAGAATATCTTTTATAATAAAAATGATTCGTGCTGTACTATTACCTGAATTAGAGGATTTATTTTCTTCTAAAGAAGTTTTGTACATATCTTCTAATTTATCAATAATATTTATCCAGCTTTTTAATTCATCTTCTAAAAACTCACTACTGTATAAATTTCTTCTCAATTCAGAAAGCTCTTTTCTAAATTCTGTTCTATATCCTCTTTCTTTTCTAAATCCTAATTCTTGTTGGACTATATCAATAAATCTAAACACATCTTTTAACGAAAAAACTAATTTTTTTCTTACTAAAAAATTATAATTAGAAACAGTTTTGTAGAGAAAGTATAAAAGTTTAGAAATTGAACTTTTGCCGCAACCATTTTCACCAGCTACTACGGTTATACCATTAATTATAATATCGGCTTTATTGACAGCCCTGAAGTTTTCGGTTTTTAATCGAATATTTGGTGGTTGAACCATATCAGTATAAACTATTAAATGACTATGTACTCGTCAATGACTTTGATTTTAATTTTCAAAATTAAGCAATAATCTCTTGAAGGTCCTTAAATGAAATTAATATAACTTGATTTATTGCAAATATTTTTTTAAACGTTGAACTCAATTTAAGTTTTACTGAAAGACTAACTCGGTCTTATAGATTAAATGTTTATATTGGAACTTTGTAAAAATAGAAAATATCTGTACGAAATTTGAGCAGGCAATAAAAGCTAAATAATTTTTCTTCCCCCACGGACTGCGGCAATGCAACGGGTAGTTTGAGTAGAGTAGCCTACGCCGCAGGCGGGAAGATGCGCAACGAATACCGTAGCCGTAGCATGCCGAACAAATGAAGATAAAGGTTATAATGTTGAAAGCCCCAAGAGTGAGACACAAGAAATTAGATTTTTAGACTCAAGAAAAAGCCCGCTCAAATTTGAACAGGCTTTCTTATCTTTTATCTTGTGTCTAAAATCTTAAATTAGTATCTATACATTTCCGTCTTAAACGGACCTTCTTTTGAAATACCTAAGTACTCCGATTGTGCAGTTGTTAATTCTTCTAACACTACATTTATTTTTGCAAGGTGTAGGCGTGCAACTTTTTCATCTAAATGCTTTGGAAGCACATAAACTTTATTTTCGTAGTTAGCACTGTTCTGCCATAACTCAAGCTGAGCAAGGGTTTGGTTAGTGAATGAATTACTCATTACAAAACTTGGGTGACCAGTAGCACAACCTAAGTTTACTAAACGACCTTCAGCCAATACGATGATATCTTTTCCTTCGATGGTGTATAAATCAACCTGTGGTTTGATGGTGTTTTTGCTTGCGCCGTAATTTGCATTTAACCAAGCCATATCAATTTCAATATCGAAGTGACCAATGTTACAAACAATTGCTTTATCCTTCATGTTGCGGAAATGATTTTCGGTAATCAAATCTCTACAGCCCGATGCCGTAACAATAATGTCTGCTTCTTTAACTGCGTCAATCATTTTCTTTACTTCAAAGCCATCCATTGCAGCTTGCAAAGCACAGATTGGATCAATTTCGGTAACGATAACTCTTGCACCTGCTCCACGTAAACTTTCTGCACTTCCTTTTCCTACATCGCCGTAACCGCCCACTACTGCTACTTTTCCTGCCATCATTACATCTGTAGCTCTGCGGATTGAATCAACTAAAGATTCTTTACAACCGTACTTGTTATCAAATTTAGATTTGGTAACTGAGTCGTTGATGTTGATAGCCGGAATAGGCAAAGTACCTGCAGCCATACGCTCATACAAACGGTGTACGCCGGTAGTTGTTTCTTCGCTGAGCCCTTTTATATCTTTAATTAATTCAGGATATTTATCGAAAACCATGTTGGTTAAATCGCCACCATCATCCAAAATCATGTTCAAAGGTTTGTCTGCACTACCAAAGAACAATGTTTGCTCAATGCACCAATCAGATTCTTCCTGTGTTTGTCCTTTCCATGCAAAAACACCAACGCCTGTAGCAGCAATTGCAGCAGCAGCTTGATCTTGCGTTGAAAAAATATTGCATGAACTCCATTTAACTTCTGCACCAAGGTGCGTTAACGTTTCAATTAATACAGCTGTTTGAATGGTCATGTGTAAGCAACCAGCTATACGTGCGCCTGCTAGTGGTTTGCTGTTGCCAAATTCCTCACGAAGACTCATAAGACCTGGCATTTCTGCTTCTGCAAGCATAATTTCTTTACGACCCCATTCTGCTAGGGTAATATCTGCAACCTTATTTTTAAGGCTGAAATCGATTCCGGTGAAAGTGGTTGTTTCCATTGTAAATTGATTTATTGTTAAATTGTTAAATTGTTTTATTGTTTTGAGGTTGCGGGTTTAAAAGTTACGGGCTACGGGTTAAAACTCGTAACTAATAACCCGTAACTCGTAACCCTTACAGATTGCAAACTTAAATAATGTAGAAAAATATTCTGTGTTAATTTATAAATTCAGGATAAAAGTGTAAATTGTTTATAAATTTCAGGAATTATATACATTTTACTATGGCAAAAGAAGCATTGAAAGAACAAACAGCTACTATTGGTTTATCGTTGGATGCAAAGGACCTTTCCATTTTAGCTTTGTTGCAGCAAAATGCAAGGATCACCGTAAAAGAAATTTCAGAAAAAATACACCTGAGTACAACTCCTGTACATGAGCGTATAAAGCGAATGGAAAACGATGGCGTTATAAAGCAATATGTCACACTTGTTGATCACAGCAAAGTGAAGAAGGGATTGATGGTTATTTGTTACGTATCGCTAAAAGCACACAGTAAAAATGCCGGTACAAAATTTATAAATGCCATTAATGAAATGAATGAAATTATTGAATGCTACAGCATAAGCGGTGAGTTTGATTTTATGCTAAAAGTGGTGGAAGAAAATATGGATTCGTACTATAATTTTCATGTAAATAAACTAAGCCAAATAGAAAATATAGGAAATGTACAAAGTGTTTTTGTAATGGGAGTTATTAAAGATACTGTGCAATTGGTGTATTAAGTAGCCCCTCCTAACCTCCCCGGAAAGGAGAGACTAAATGCAGTTTGAAATAGATTAAAGCATATATAAAAATATAAAAATTATTTTGACAGAAATAAGTTGAATTATTTTTTATAATTATAAATTATTATGGTTTCAGTTAATTGAACAATTTTTCAATACTTTTAAACATGAAAAAATTAGTTCTCCTCTTTTTATCTATCTCCTTCCTTACTTCGTTTTGCTTTGCATCGGTTGATACCGTTTCCATTTACAGCAATGCCATGCATAAAAACATAAAGGCTATAGTTATTAAACCCAATAATTATAAGAAAAATAAAGAGTTTGCAGTAGTTTACTTGTTACACGGTGCTTATGGTACTTTTGATAATTGGATAAAAAAAGTACCTGCATTGCAAAAGCATGCTGATGATTATAAGATGCTTATTGTTTGTCCTGATGGTGCAAACAACAGTTGGTATTTTGATAGCCCAATTGATAGTGCATTTCGTTTTGAAACACATGTAGCCTTGGAGGTTCCTGCATTTATAGATGCTAATTACAAAACCAAAAAAGATAGAAAATTTAGAGCTATCACAGGATTGAGCATGGGCGGGCATGGTGCCATGTTTATTGCTTTTAGACATGCCGATGCTTTTGGTGCATGCGGTAGCATGAGTGGTGCATTAAACATAAGTGAAATAACAAAAGGGTATGATGTTGCAAAACGGTTGGGAAATGCTGACAGTAATAAACAAATTTATAATGACCGGAGTATACTAAATGTTATTGAAAAATATCCAAAAGATTCGCTGGCCATCATTATTGATTGTGGATTGCAGGATTTTATAATTGGGATGAGTCAGGCAGTTCACACAAAATTAGTTTCTTTAAAAGTACCCCACGATTATATTGAAAGGCCGGGCAAGCATGATTGGTTTTATTGGGAGAATGCGGTAGAGTACCAGTTGTTGTTTTTCAAAAATTACTTTGATAAAGCAAACAAATTATAATTTTTTTACCATCACATAATCATCCATCACATAACCATTTCCAATATCAATTACTTCTTCTTTTAAATGGGAAAATCCTTTTCTGTCGTAAAAATTTTTAGCGGGGTTGTATTTGTTTACATTTAATTCCAGTAGGTGAGCGCCTGCCTTTTTACTTTCGTTGCAAACATGATCCAGCAAAAAACTACCAACACCTTTGCTGTGAATATTTGTAAGCACATAAATTTTATGGAGGCGATAAGTAGTCTGTTCCTCAGCAGATTTTTGGGAGAATGATGCAAAGCCAATGGGAGTATTATGTTCAATAGCCATAATAAAGCGATGCCCTTTATTATATTGCTCCTTCAATGCATCTTGGCTATAAATAAAATCCAGCATGTACCTTATCTGTTCAGCAGAAATAATTGGTCCGTAGCAAATTGGCCAAATGGTTTCTGCTAGTTGTTGTATGATTGCTAAATCTTGTTGAGAAGCTATTTTAATTTCCATTACTTCAATATCAATTTTAAATCTGGCGCATACATAATGCGACCTTGAGAGTCTTTAACAACTACAGCGAAAAAGAAAAATTCTTCCCCGGGGTTTAAATTTTCTCTAACAGCATTTAACCACAGTGGTGGCAGGGGAGAGGTTTTAAAAAGGGATGATTTTATAGAACTTGTTTTACTGGTTTTACCGGTAGCTTCATCTTCGGTAGTTACAATTTTTTTATATAAAAACTGATAAGATGATACGGTGTAAACAACATTTTTAGCATCAATCACTTTTAATGATAAACCAATAATACTGTCAGCCATTTGTGGGGCTATGTACATGGTATCTTTATAACCACCAAGCAATGTGGTAAGTTTGGGTGCTTTAAATTTTACAAAGGTTGTAGGCTTTGGCGGCTTAGGTTTTTGAGCAAATAAATGAGTGCTTAATAATAGGAGTATAACTATTTTAAAAATTTTCATGCTACAATTTAATAAGAATAATTTCATAAAAAAACTGCGTGCTATATTTTAACACGCAGTTTTGCAATTAGCTCTTTAATGTTAAGGTTAATTGGTTATTAAACTCAAACTATCCTCAATAATCTTAATCTTTTCTTCCGCATCAGCCTTTTTCTTTTGCTCTAATGCCAATACCTCTGGCTTTGCGTTAGCAACAAATTTTTCGTTGCTTAGCTTCTTTTCAACAGTGACTAAAAAACCTTTTAAATGGTTTAGCTCTTTTTCAAGATCTTCTTTTTGCCCTGCTGTGTTAAGCGGCTGTTCAGTTTCTATGTAAAATTTATCTTTGCCAATAACAGTCGTAATCGTTCCTGCAACAGCATCATTTACAGAACTGATAGATGCACTGTTTATTTGCTTTGCCAAAATGCTTTCTATACTTTTATATATAGCTACTTCTGCAGTCTGTATGTGCAGTTTAATGGTTTCTTTTGGCTTTATCTGGTTCTTATTTCTTACATCTCTAAGGCCGCTAATAATGCTTTTAAGTAAACTCGCTTCTGCTAATATTTTTTCATCTATAATTCCAACAACAGCTGTAACCTTCACACACAAATCATCTTTTTTATCCTCCAACAAATGATAAATCTCTTCTGTAATAAACGGCATAAAAGGATGCAAAATTTCCATCAACTGCGAAAAATAACCAACTGTTTTTTCATAAATCGCTTTATCAATTGGTTGCTCAAAACCTGGCTTTATCCATTCTAAATACCAGCTGCAAAAGTCATCCCATATTAATGAGTAAATAACTTTCAATGCCTCACTCAATTTAAATTGATCAAGTAATTCATTAACTTCCAAACGAACTTCATTCAATCTATTTTCAAACCATGAAACAGACCACAGACCACTGTCCACAGACCACTGCCCGTTATCTTGTGACGCAGGTTGTCCGTTGTCCGTCGTCCGTTGTCCCTCGTCCGTTGTCTGTGCTTTCTCTTCTGTCGTCCGTTGTCCGTCGTCCGTCGTCCGCCCTTCCCACATCTTCACCAACTTTAACGCATTCCACATTTTATTATTAAAATTCCTCCCTTGCTCTAATGCGCTTTCATCAAACAAAATATCATTTCCTGCAGGAGATGCAATCATAATTCCAAATCGTACAGCATCTGCACCATACTGATCTATCAGCGCAAGTAAGTCAGGCGAATTACCCAAACTCTTACTCATTTTTCTTCCCTGCTTATCTCTTACTATACCTGTGAAATATACATTTTCAAATGGCATTTCATTTTTGTAAGTGTAGCCTGCCATTATCATACGAGCCACCCAAAAGAAAATAATTTCCGGCGCCGTTACCAAATTTTGTGTAGGATAATAATATTTTATTTCCTCATTATCCTTATTACTAATTCCTTTAAAAACCTCCATCGGCCAAAGCCAAGAAGAGAACCATGTATCCAAACAGTCTTCATCCTGCTTCAATTGAGCATTGCTAATTGAAAATTGAGTATTGAACATTTCTTTTGCCTTCTCTTCATTTTCAGCTACCACAAATCTGCCCTCTTCATCGTACCAAGCCGGTATTTGCTGCCCCCACCAAAGTTGGCGACTAATGCACCAATCTTTAATATTATCCATCCAATGCGCATAGGTATTTTTAAATTTTGCCGGATGAAATTTTATTTTTTCTTCCGACACCGCCGCAGATATTTCAGGATTGGTAGCTATGAACTTTTTCATATCCATAAACCATTGCAAAGAAAGTCTGCTTTCAATGATGGCACCCGTTCTTTCACTTGTACCAACCTGCCCTTTGTAATCTTCTGTTTTTTGTAACTGACCAATAGCTTCAATATCGGCAGCAATTTTTTTGCGAAGCACAAAACGATCTATGCCTGCATAAGAAATGATGGTATCGTTTATCAAATCATCTTCTAATTCTTCCGAAGTAAATTTTCCTTCTGCATCCAATGTATTCAATGCTCTTAGGTTATGTTTTCTTCCAAGTTCATTGTCATTTTTATCATGCGCTGGCGTTATTTTTAAAGCACCGGTTCCAAATTCAGCATCCACATATTCATCTGCAATAATGGGAATTCTTCTTTCAATAACCGGTACAATAACTTCTTTGCCTACAACATTTTTATATCTTTCATCAGCAGGATTTACACAAATAGCCACATCACCCAAAATGGTTTCAGGCCTGGTGGTAGCAACGGTTATGCCGCCTTCGCTGCCGTCTGCAAACGGATAAGTAACGTAATATAATTTGCTGTCAACATCTTTAAAAATAACCTCCTCATCGCTTAAGGCAGTTTTACTTGCAGGGTCCCAGTTTACCATGCGAAGGCCACGATAAATAATTCCATCTTTATGCAGCTTTACAAATGTTTCAATAACAGATGCATAATAATCTGGATCCATGGTAAAAGTGGTACGATCCCAATCTAAACTGCAACCCATTTTCTTTAACTGCTCCAAAATAATACCACCATATTTTTCTTTCCACTCCCATGCATACGCCAAAAAATCTTCCCTGCTAAGAGATGATTTTGCAATGCCTCTTTCCCGCAACATAGCCACCACTTTGGCTTCTGTAGCTATACTTGCATGGTCGGTACCCGGCACCCAACACGCATTTTTGCCTTGCATGCGGGCACGTCTAATTAAAATATCTTGTATAGTATTATTTAAACAATGCCCCATGTGCAATACGCCGGTAACATTTGGCGGCGGCATTACAATGGTGTACGGCTCACGGTCATCAGGCACACTTTTAAAATACCCATTATTCATCCAATGGCTATACCATTTTTTCTCAATTTCCTGCGGCTCAAAATTTTTAGAAAGTTCCATTCTTTATTAACCTTTTTTGTATGTGGGCGAAGGTACAAAAATCGCTTCGCTTATTTTGTATTGTGAAGTGAACCAAGAAGCAGTCCCGTATTTGGCGGGATCAACTTCATTGGCGTCGCACATTTCATCTTCAGTTATTTATTTAGCTTTAATTGTGCAATAGATTGTGCAATATTCCTATAGAATTTATTAAATTTCCTTCAACTTTATTTCGAACAGATATTTCGGTGCGCCGCACCTTTAAAACTATTGTGTTGCGTTTGCAGCTACAAATATTGCGGTGCGCTGCAACTATGAGATTTATATATTGTAATAGAATTTTGAATTCTCACAGAGTTGACCCAGGTTCGACGCACCAAAATCTTTGTAGCCCCAAATAATAAAAGAACCTAACGGAGGTGCAGCGCACCGAAACATTGCTGCATTATAATCTACATGTATTTTATTGGTGTAAAGATATAAATGGACTGCATTTTCGATGAGTAAAGAAGAAATCATAAAGGGCTGCGGTGGACTGAGCGGTGTAGCTTATGTATGCATGCGCAAGTAGCGCTTATGCATACATAAGGTACGGTACAGTAAAGGAGACCGAACAAATGCTTGTAAAAGAAATATTGCTCAAAGCCCCAAATAAATTGCCATCAAACTAAATTAATTAGTAATTTGCACACTTAACCATACTTCAAATTTTAAAAGAAATGCATTTAAAGTCCCTCCTCGGGAGGGATTTAGGGAGGCCCCTTTACCATGTACGCAATTGTAGATATAGAAACAACTGGCGGTAGCGCAATAAACGGCGGCATAACCGAAATTGCTATTCATATACATGATGGTAGTAGAGTGGTGCAGCATTTTACCACACTCATAAATCCGGAGCGAAGAGTACCCGATTTTATTACTGCACTTACTGGTATTAGCAATGCAATGGTGGCAAGTGCACCAACATTTAATGAAGTGGCAGATAAGATTTTTGAATTATTGAGCGATACTATTTTTGTAGCGCACAGTGTAAATTTTGATCACTCTTTTATTTACCATCACTTAAAAAAATGTGGGTACGAATTAAATGTAAAAAAACTTTGTACAGTACGGCTCGCCCGCAAAGCCATACCGGGCTTGCCTTCTTATAGCTTGGGGAAAATTTGCAGGCATTTAAATATTTTAATTGATGATAGGCACCGTGCAGATGGAGATGCAAAAGCCACCGTTAAATTATTTGAGAATATTTTGCAAAATAACGGTCAGGAGCATATTGATAAAATGCTTAAACGATCTTCGGCTGAGCAATGGCTTCCGGTGCATTTAGATAAAAGTAAAATAGATAACCTGCCTCCGGTAGCTGGTGTATATTATTTTCACAACAACAAGGGAAAAGTAATTTATGTAGGTAAAGCCATCAATTTAAAGAAAAGAGTGGTAAGCCATTTTACACATAATGATGCAGGGCATAGGCGACAAAATTTTTTGCGGTTGGTGGCTGATATTAAATTTAAAATATGCGCAAACGAATTGCATGCACTTATTTTAGAAAGTACAGAAATACGAAAATTGTGGCCTCAATATAATTATGCACAAAAACAACCGGTACAAAAATATGCGCTGTATTCGTTTGAAGATAACAGAGGATACATACGATTGGCTATTGATAAAAAACGTAAAAATTATCCTTCTCTTTATTGCTTTAATTTATTGCATGAAGGGCAAGTGTTGCTTCGCAAAATGATGGAGGAATTTGAATTGAATGAAAAACTTTGTTACGCAGATAAAACCCCTTTTGCAGAAACGGATATGGAATTTACCGAAGAGCCGCTTTATTACAACGGTAGAGTAAAAAATGCCATATCTAGCCTGCATGCACAACTTCCTACTTTTGCATTGGTAGATAATGGTATTGAAAAAGAAACCAACCTTTGTTTTTTAATAGAGAAAGGAAATTTTTGGGGAATGGGTTATATTTCATCTACTATAAAACCCACTTCGTTAAACGAATTAAAAGATTGTATTGAACCTTATGCAGATAATGATTTTATTCGTAACAGCATTTACAATTATGCGGAGAGAAACCCTGAGAAGAAGATTGTGTTGGTTTAGAAAGTTTAAAGTTTATGGTTTAATGTTTAAGGTTTTTTAAGTTCAAATCTGTTTTTTAAATAGTTATCTAAAAGTTTCTACACAAATTATTTTAATCAGTATTTTTTTCAATTTCTACTCTTATTTTCGCACCCCAAATTTATTTAAATTGTATTTACAACCTTAACTCGTAACCATCAACTCGTAACCCGCAACTCGTAACCTGAAACCTCACAATGTTCAACAACCTCATAGCACAAAAACTTTCTATAAAACCATCTCAGGTAGAAATGGTATTACAATTATTAAGTGATGGCAGCACCATTCCATTTATAGCTCGTTACCGAAAAGACAGTACCGGCGCATTAGATGAAGTGCAAATACAACAAATACAGGATGAAAATAAAGCGATGATTGAATTTGCTGAGCGCAAAGAATTTATTGAAAAAACAATTACCGAGCAAGGTAAAATGACGGAAGAGTTGCAGGCGAAAATTAATGCAGCAATTACAATTAGCAATTTGGAAGATATTTATTTGCCTTATAAGCAAAAGCGTAAAACAAAGGCAGTTGTAGCAAGAGAAAATGGTTTGCAGCCGTTGGCAGATTTGTTATTACAACAAAAAGATATTGACATTGAGACAGAAGCTGCTGCTTTTATTAACGACAAAGTTTTAACCGTTGATGCAGCATTGCAGGGCGCCAGAGATATAATTGCTGAAACAGTAAATGAAGATATTGCGGTAAGAGAAAAGATGCGTAAGTTTTTTGAAAGAGAAGCTTTAATGAAAAGCACCGTGGTGGCGGACAAAGAAAATGAGGCCATTAAATACAAAGATTATTATGCGTTTTCTGAAAAAATATCCACCATTCCATCGCACAGAACATTGGCAATTTTACGTGGATTTTTAGAGGGGTTTTTAAAAATGGCCATAGAACCACAGGAAGAAATTGCATTGGAAATTATAGAAGATATCTACATCAGTGGCATGAGCAATTGCAGCGAGCATATTCGCAAAGCTATTAAAGATAGCTACCGAAGATTGCTACAACCGAGTTTGGAAACAGAATTTAGATCAGCTTTAAAAACCGCTGCAGATGAAGAAGCCATCAATGTGTTTGCAGAAAATTTGCGCCAGTTATTGTTGAGTTCACCTTTGGGCAGTAAGAGGATTTTAGCCATTGATCCTGGTTACAGAACGGGTTGCAAAGTAGTTTGTATAGATGAAAAAGGAGAGTTGCAAAAAACCGCTCTCATTTATGTGCATGAAAAAAACAGGATGGATGAAGCAGAGCATATTATTCGTTCGTTGGTAAAACAATACGATGCACAGGCATTTGCCATAGGCGATGGTACTGCAGGAAGAGAGACAGAACAGTTTATTAAAAAATTAAATATTGGTATTCCTGTATATCTGGTCAATGAAGATGGCGCAAGTATTTACTCTGCGTCAGAAATTGCAAGACAGGAATTTCCTGACCAGGATATTACGATAAGAGGTGCAGTGAGCATTGGTCGTAGGTTGATGGACCCATTAGCAGAGTTGGTAAAAATAGATCCTAAAAGTATTGGGGTAGGGCAGTACCAGCATGATGTAAACCAACCACGTTTAAAAGAAAAGCTGGATCAAACAGTGGTGAGTTGTGTAAATATTGTAGGCGTTAATTTAAATACTGCCAGCAAACATTTGCTAAGTTATGTGAGTGGTATTGGTAGCAGCATTGCAGAAAATATTGTGACTTACAGAAAACAAGAAGGCAAATTTACAAGCCGCAAACAATTATTAAAAGTGCCAAGACTTGGCGGAAAAGCATATGAGCAATGCGCTGGTTTTCTTCGCATACCGGGAGCGGATGATGTGCTGGATGCAAGTGCCGTACACCCTGAGGCTTATACACTCGTACAACAAATGGCAAAAGATATTGATGCAGATGTAAATACTTTAATAGGAAATGAAACATTGTTGAAAACAATTCCGGTAAAAAAATATATTACCGAACATTTTGGTGAACATACCATTAATGATATTATAAGCGAATTAAAGAAACCCGGTTTAGATCCACGAAGTGAAGTACAGGTATTTGAATTTGCACAGATTTTTTCTATAGAAGATGTGCATGTAGGAATGGAAGTGCCAGGTGTTGTAACAAACCTTACAAGATTCGGTGCCTTTGTAGATATTGGTGTAAAACAAGATGGTTTGGTACATGTATCTGAAATAGCACACAAGTATATTCAGGATCCATCAGAAGTTTTAAAACTGAACCAGCATGTAAAAGTAAAAGTGATGGAGGTAGATGTTGCTCGTAAAAGAATTGCGCTTTCTATAAAGCAAACCGAGGCTGCACCTGCGCAGCAAAGCAAAGGGTCTCACCTGCCACACCTACCAAAACAACCATTTGTAACAGTAAAAAAGGATGAAAAACCTGCCACTATGGATGATGCATTGGCAGCACTTAAAAATAAATTCAGATAATTTTTAAAAAAATTTTTTAAAAAGTTTGTCTGTAAAAACTTACATCCTTATCTTTGCAATCCCAAAAAGAAAAAGGCTTCTAACAAAGTTTTTAAATTTTGCAGAAGGGAGCATAGCTCAGCTGGTTTAGAGCATTCCGATACAGATCGGAAGGTGTCCGCTGAGAAAAGATAATATAATAATTGGGAGCATAGCTCAGCTGGTTTAGAGCATCTGCCTTACAAGCAGAGGGTCCGCGGTTCGAACCCGTGTGCTCCCACTTAATAATGAAGCAGTTACGTTAATATCGTAGCTGCTTTTTTCTTTTTGTGACCTCATATGTGACCATAAAAATATGGTATAAATATGCCTTCTTTTTTGCGTAGTTAAGTCATGATAAAACACGCTACTCATGAAGGTTTCGTCTAAGTTTTTTTGATAATAATTAAAGTGTTTTTGAGCTTAAATTTTTGATCTTTTACCACGTGTATTTCTTTTATTTTTTTCACTATTTTTTTTTGATTGCTGGTGTATCACATACAAAAACGTGTGTATGCTCTGCATTGCATTCTATTGCAGCAACGCACCAAATCGTAATAGCATATACCCACAGTAATTTTGTTTGTGTATCATTAATCAATTTAAAATTTTTTATTTATGGCAAAACAAACCGGTCTTACACGTTACTCAGGGTCCATGGGTGGTGTAAGACATTTTAAAATCAAAGGACTATCAGGCGACTTCGCCGGATTGAATGGTGGCGCAACAGGAGAACAAATAAAATCTGCTCCTGAGTTTGCAAGAACCCGTGAAAACATGAATGAATTTGGCGGCTGTGCAACAGTCGGTAAATCTATTCGTACAGGACTTAGTCAAGTAATAAAGCAAATGAGCGACCCTCAAATGACCGGGCGGCTTACAGGTGTAATTAAAAAAATCAATCTTGAAGATGAGACAGAAGCGAGGGGTTATCGTGCTATCTTGATCTCTCAGGAAAAGCAATATTTGATTGGATTTGCTTTCGATAGAAATGCAAGTTTGGAAGGAGCATTTACTGCACCTTACACTTTTTCAAATACAACAGCTCGTGATGCAGCAACACTTACGGTACCTGCATTTAATCCTGCAAATCTGGTTAATGCTCCATCAGGTGCAACCCATTTTCGTTTGCTTACTGCCTTGGCTTGTATTTCTGATTTTGCTTATAACGAGCAGACAGGAACATACGAACCAATTGATGTAGCAAATAATGAATTGTCTAATGTAGAATACTCAGGGTATCTGCCATTAAATGCACCTATTACAAGTGCAACTACAGTGACAGCAACATTGCCTGGTACACCAACATTGACAGCTGATGCAAGTGTAATTTTCTGCATCGGGATCGAGTTTGTGCAGCAAGTTGGAAGCAACTACTCTGTTTTCTTTTCCGGCAATGCACTAAAAGTCATTGATATATTTTAAGCGTTATATCCATTAACTACAACCCTGTATTCTTACAGGGTTTTTTTATGCCCTTAACTTTTTGAATCAAGGTACCTTATGGTAGGCTTACCCCTTGCTTATGGTCGGTTTATAGGTGAATTGAAGTCAACCTACACAAGACGAAAAAAAGAAAAGCAAAGCCCCTAAAAGGGCAATGCTGACAACCAACGGCGGCCTGATGGATATAACCAAAGGTAGCTGCCGCATGGAAGGGCTACAACTGAAACACCTGGCAAGGGACGAAAATAAATGCCTAACCGGCGGACGTGCTTGCTGAATGCCAACTGAGAAACCTGCGGAGGAAACTGCTGGAGTGAAAGACTAAGCGGACATAATGAAATGTGCCGGAAGCTAATGATACGAAGCTGCTTTTGCATAACTGTGAATTTTTATAAGCATCTCTCAGCGAAGGCAGATAAAAAACCAAAAGGAAACGGAATAAAAGATGGGTAAGTGCGTTGGGCTTGTGTTTATGCCGTAGTCTTTTTGTTTTTTTACGTCAGGCAAAGTGCGGTGGGCTGCCGTAGCTATTTTTGCTGAATAAAAAACACAAATGCAAAAGTTGCGACTGTACACCTGGCATAGGAGGATGTTCAGCAGCAACTTTATTTTAGCATTTACATTTAGTATTCACAGGGTAGCATTAAGCAACCATCAACGAGCCAGATAGTTGCTTGGTCGTAAGCAAAGTCACTAAATGGAATGTGTTGATTTGCCACTTTGTTTTTATTGCCATCTGTAGCATTAATTGTAAAAACACAATTTTTTAATCGCTTTAATTCCCATACCTGAAAGCGTTCATTGTTTACTTTCTGTTTGCTTTGGTTGCTAATGATTAAATCAATTAGCCAATAGGCTTCACACTTTTCAGCCATCATTTTCACACCATCTGTGTACAGCTGTAAAGATGGCTGATGGCAATAGAAATTGTCGGAACCATTGCAGCTTCCGAAGAAATTGTTTGCATTTTCCATTTGTAGATAAAATTTAATTTGTAAAAGAAAAAAAAGAAAAAAAGAAAGCATTGACGGGAGACGGCGTGGCTAAAAAACAAGGAGGAACGGAATAAATGATGGGTATGAGCGTGGGCATGTGTTTATGCCGTAGTTCCTTGTTTTTTTAAAGCGTGGGAGTGTGATAGCCGGCTAACTTTGCTACGTTTTTTTTTAATCATCTTGTCAGAACCGTTTACTGTGGATACGGGTAAGATGATTTAACAGCCTATCTATTTAAAAATGGATAAATACGGTGTTGAATTATGGAAAGGCGAAGCGTTATAAATTTAATAATTAACAGTCGAAATTTAGTACTAAAGGCTTGAAAATTTAGGATGGCCAAAGCAAAGCTTAAATATGTAGTGCTGATTTTTGTTGCAACGATATTACTCATTGCCAAAATTTTTAATCGTATGATGTTGTTAAATAATCCATGATATGATGTTATGCTTTACTACCCACCTATTATTTTTTAATTCAACAAAAACCCAAGAGCCTGAAGACTGATGTGCAACAAATAAAATAGCCTTATCCTTTTTGTTATTCAATTCTATTTTTGAAAAATATAATTTATAATGCCACGATTCCGGGATAATAAGGCTGGATAAATTGATTTTTATTGTAGTTTTTGTTTTCAACCTTTCTATATCTACGATTTCTTTATCAGTGTTTATAGTTTTGATAGCTAAAATGAAGTGTTTAAAGGAAGTGTCTCCTTTACAATACACTTTAAAAAAAAGTTCATTGTTTTGAACCGCATAAATTAACTCTTCGAGTTCGTTTTTAAAATCTTTTATTGTGTCATTGATGCTTACTACATGTTCAAGTTTTGATGAAAAGTGTCCAAATTCTTTGAGTAAAACACTTGAGTAAATATCATATTGAATTTCTTCCTCACTGGGAACATTGCAAAATGCTAACGAGGAAAGAATAAAAACCGAAATAAGGTATTTCATAAATTTTATAGAAAGATGCAATTGTAAGGTTATTTCATATTTTTTTGACTAACACAATATTCTGTAAAGGAAACGAAAACAACAAAAGGTAATAGCGCCTGCGGCTAAAAAAGAAGTAGGGCTGTGTGGCACACTTGTCCACACCGTAGCAAAGGGGCGTGCCGCCTAAAGCCAATGGAGGGAGGAACGACCGGAATTGGCTGCGTGCGCCTGCCACGGTGCTGAATAAAGAGCCGTGCAACGGTGATAGGCAGCAACAGTGAGACGCAAGGGTTTGGAATGTGTTTTTGTTTTTCAGCCAAGCACTTGTGATTGGGCTTTCAAAAACCATAACAAACCCGCAGCCGGGGCAGGCCGCAAGGCACGCCAAATTATGGGCAGCGGGTGGACTGCTAACTACTGAAATGAATGAATGACGAAGGGAAGTGGAATGCAGTGTAATGAACTTATAGGTTTTGCATCTGCGCATGAGTGTTTTTGTAAAGCCTATGCAGCAAAGGAAAACACCATGTTGCAGGTGCAAAATAGCCGAGCCTGTGAATGAAATGAAATGAAACAAAACAGAGGAAGTAATGAATAAAGTGGGTGAGCAGGACACAGGTAGCTGCCCGAACGAAAGGCAGGTGAACTGCAAGCAATGTGACAACCTGCAACGCACCCGTAGGGCTTTGCAGCTGCTGCTACGCCTTAAAAGGATTTTAAGAATATGATAGCAGCTGCTGCAAAGGGATGGCGCATTTGCTTGCTGAACCTGCCTGTAGTGAGACCTTATTACCTTGCTTCAAACCACCAACAATATTAAAAGATAAATTATTTAACTAAAGCCTGATAAGCTATAGCATCCATTACAGATTCAGTTTCAACAATATCGAGTAGCTTAATTTTTATTAACCAACCACCTGTGTAAGATTCAGTATTTACCAATGTAGCATTTTCCTTTAAAGCGGTATTGATTTCTATAACTTCACCACTCACCGGCATAAACAAATCTGAGGCAGTTTTTAATGCTTCGATTGAACCAAAAACTTCATCTTTTTTAAATTGTTTACTAACCGATGGAAGATCTACATATACAATTTCACCTAATTCACTCTGAGCAAATTCAGTGATGCCTACCAAAGCTTCCTGGTTGTTTAAAAGTTTTAACCAAGTATGCTCTTTTGAATATTTGTAATCATTTGGAAATTCCATAATCTTTATATTTTAGGTTTAAAAACCATTACGTAACATATCCGCATATTCATTTGGCAACGGACTATCTTCAATCGCTTTAGCTGCTTTTTCTACATCATAATTAAACCTCATAAAATCAACCTGTACTGCATTTTTATTTGTAATACTGCTATCAGCATTTATCGTAAGAAGAACATAGCCGCCTTGTGGATTACCATCTTTAGGCTTGCCTACAGAACCTATGTTGATTGCATGGCGGAAATGAGTATCTTCTATTTGATCTGTAGGAAATATTCTGTGATAAGGCTTGTGGGTATGGCCAAAACACATAATATCAGCATCAGCAGCTTCCATAATTCTTATCATACTTTTTTCGTCTCTATCCTCAAATAAATATTCATTTATTTTTCTTGGGCTGCCATGTACCAACAAGAGATTTAGTTTGTCTTCATTTAGTTGGAACTCAACTTTGATATGTGCAGGTAATGTTCTCAGGTATTTTCTTTCATCAGGTTTTACAATTGAGTTTGTGTAACCGATAGAAATTTTACCCATATCTTTTTCATGCTCTTCTTTGTATGCACAACCACAGTCATCACTCATTAAACCAATGCCTTGATCGTAATTCCCTGCAATGGTGGCAATACCTCTGCGTCTAATTTCATTTATTACTTCGTTTGGCCAAATGTTATAACCTACCAAATCTCCCAAACAATAAATTGCATCAGGCTTTTGCTCATCAATGTGTTTTAAGCAGGCTTCTAATGCAGGTAAATTGGCGTGTATGTCACTAAATAATGCAATTTTCATGTAATAAATTTTAAACGTTTTGTAAATCCTGTTTTGTGTAATATTTTCTTCTTAACCAAAAAGCTACATTCACCAATGCAATAAGGGCAGGAACTTCTACCAAAGGACCTATAACACCTGCAAATGCCTGCCCGCTGTTGATACCAAATACACCTATTGCTACTGCTATTGCTAATTCAAAATTGTTACCTGCCGCTGTAAACGCAATGGATGCATTTGTCGAATAATCAGCCCCCATTTTTTTACCCATAAAAAAGCTGATGAGAAACATGATAGCAAAATAAATGACTAAAGGAATGGCAATTCTAACTACATCAAAAGGTATTTGAACAATCAGTTCTCCTTTTAGGCTAAACATAATTACGATGGTAAAAAGCAAAGCAATTAATGTTATTGGAGAAATAAAAGGAATGAATTTGTTTTGGTACCAATCTTCTCCTTTTGCCTTACGAAGTATATATCTTGTAAGTACACCGGCTGCAAATGGAATACCTAAATAAATGGCTACGCTTTCTGCTATCTGACCAATTGTAATGTTTACTTCTGATCCTGTAATACCAAATAATGGTGGTAAAACGGTTACAAATAAATAAGCATATACACTGTATAATAGTACCTGAAATATGCTGTTTAAAGCAACCAAACCTGCTGCATATTCCCTGCTGCCACCTGCAAGCTCATTCCAAACTATTACCATTGCAATACATCTTGCCAAGCCAATAAGAATAAGACCTACCATGTATTCAGGCTTATCAGGTAAAAATATTATTGCAAGAGTGAACATTAAAATTGGACCTATTACCCAATTTAGGAATAAAGACATTCCTAAAACTTTTTTATTCCTAAATACTTCTTTCAGTTTTTCATACCTAACTTTTGCAAAGGGCGGATACATCATCAATATTAACCCAATAGCCAAAGGAATGTTTGTAGTACCTGATGAAAATGAATTGATGAATGTAGAAGACGAAGGAAAGAAGTAACCTATTGCTACACCAATACCCATTGCTAAGAAAATCCATAGGGTTAAATACCTGTCTAAAAAACTCAACTTCTTTCTTTCATTAGCAGGAGCACAATTGTTTGCTGACATGATTCTTTATTTTTTTTAATAATTAGCAACATCCACCACCGGGTGCACAACAAGACTGCTCGGTACTTTTTACATCAGCGGCTTGCACTTTTAATTGTTGGGAAGGAATACCACAGGCATCCTGAGCAAGACAAGCTGTTGTTTTTGGAATTAGTTGAAAATCTTTACCATTAAACTCTAAACCATATTTCCCAATGGTATCTGACTGGTACTCCACTTCAATTTCTAAATCACCAATACCAATTTTCTTTTCTGATAGTGCTATAATGTTATTTAATTTTTGAGGCTTTAATCTATGCTCATAATCATTTGCATCCCATAGCTGAAAGTTGACAACTTTCTCAATACGTTCAACACCACCACAGTCAATGAAATGTTTAGTAACAAGACCTACTTCGGTAACATGAAAATGTTCCGGAACGTATTCCCCTGATGGTAATGTAAAATTTACAGTTTCGGCTGATGCTAAGTGTGCTTTTATTTCTGATAGTTTCATTTTTTATATTTTATTTGATTAACAACATTTTGAATTTTTGATAGCAAGTTTCGATGACAGCTTTTTAAAGTACTCTTCTATTTGAGTAAGCGCTTTTTCTTCAATACAATAACAAATACTATTACCTTCTATTTCACCCTTTATCAATCCTGCATTTTTAAGCTCTTTTAAATGCTGTGAAACAGTTGCCTGAGCTAATGGTAATTCGTTTACAATATCTCCACAAATACATGAATCTACTTTTATTAAGTATTCAAGAATGGCTATTCTTGCAGGATGTCCTAATGCTTTTGCAAGTAATGCTATAGAATTTTGCTTGTCGGTAAAATGATCTGTTTTTGTAGCTCCCATAATATTATATTGTATATTGCAATATTACGATAGAATATTGAACAAAATTATAAAAGCTTGAATTTTTAATTAATTAAAGCAAATATTAATAAAAGTTTAATGGGTAAGGTGTAAGCTATGGGTAATGAAATTAACTCGCCATTTCTTATCATTTAATGGCTGCGTGAAATCGTTGGTGCATTTGCTTGCTGAACCTGCCTGAAATGAGACCTTATTACCTTGCTTAATTAGATAAGATAAATGTGTTTGTTACTTTCGTAATTATAATATTGCTTACTTGCTTGGCAGGAAGTTTAAGTCAAGAAAACATCATTATGCCTTTTAGACTCCAAAAATTTAATAACATATAAAGTAAATATTCTTTGCTATTTTGGGTTATTAAAATAATTCATTGCAACTATGCCCCAAAGATTCTAAAAGCTTGCAAATAATTGCTGTGTCAAATTCGGGAGCTTCAATTCGTAAAATATTATCCAAATCTTCCAAGTCAAAATTCCAATTATGAATCTCTTTTGTTTTATTTAGTTCGTAACCAACTCGTTGGATTTGTTGAATATTTATAACGTCAGTTTGAAAGATGTAAATCATGCCTTATCCATAATCAATTTAGAGTTAAAATGTAACTTACTTGGGCAAATTTTGTTTAAAACGCAACTGTCACACTTTGGGTTTTGAGCTTTACAAGTATTCATTCCGTGTTCAATCATATTGAGATGGAACTCGTAATGTGTCTGCCAAGTTTTAGGTAAATTTTCTTCAAACCACGTTTCAACTTCGGATAGTTTAAATTTGTCTGTAACAAAGTGAAGTCGTTGGGCAATTCTAAAAATATGTGTGTCCACCGGTTGAGAAGGTAACTGCAAATTAAAAAGCATTACACAACTTGCCGTTTTTGGTCCAACGCCATTAAGTGCTAATAAATATTTTTTAGCGTCTGCCGGTTGGTAAGAACGAAGAAAATTTAAAGACAATTCGTTTCTTTCATTTTTTAGTTTTGTCAAGATGCCGAAAATATAACCTGCTTTTGATTTGGTTAAATTTCCCCTGGCTTCTTTCAATGTCGCTTCAATATCGTCTAATCCTGCTTTTAATGCTTTGTCCCAAGTAGGATATTTTGTAAATAAAGCGTTTGCCATTCGTTGCGTTGATGCAATTGGACTTTGTTGAGAAAGTACAGTTTCAATCAAGCCGTCAAGTGGTTCAGATTGTTCGCCTGCAACAGTTCTGGTGTCTGTATTAAAAACATTCGGCTTTTCAGCCGAATGTCCATATTGTTGTTTTAGTTTTTTAGCAATTACGCTAACTTTTTCTTTAATCTTCATAAAATTTGAGTTGTTATTTAGTTAGCCAAGTCCAAAATTTAGTTTGTAAAAATCCCAATAATGCACCCATAATAGGAACTAAAATGAGTGTGATTATAAGTGTTCTAAACAAAACGTGAAGATGCCCAATGAGTGGCATTAAAAAGAAAAACAAAATATTTAAGAGTGGATAAATGCAAAGCCAAGTGAGCAATGCCATTTTCCATTTTATTGGCTTTTGTGTCATTGATTTGGCTTTAATTAATTTTAGAAACTAAGTTTTCAGTCAACCATTCTTTTATTGTAGTTGGTGTTGTTGATGCTTGTGTTCGTGGCTCTGTGTTGTACAAACCTTTTTCAATGGCTACAAACATATCAGTCAAAGAATTTGCAAAGGCTTCTGTTGAATGATGACCCAAAAGTGTTTTCACATAGTCTTCTCTTGAAACTTGTTGAAAACGAATTGGCTTACCTGCTAATTCACTTAATTGTACGGCGATATCGTTGTGGCTTATATCTGCTGCACCGTGAACTGCAACACCTTCAACACCTGTCCAAGCGTTGTCAATAAGCAATTCAACTGCTTTTGAAGCAATGTCTTTGGCTGCAACTTGTGGCGATTTGTAATTGCCGTCAATTGGTAAAAAGAACATTCCCATTTTTTTAAATGGTGCAATTTGCCACAAAAGACTTTCAAAAAATATAGGGCAACGTAATGCTCTAACAGATGCACCTGATTGATTAATGATGTCTTCGCCTTTGTGCAAAGCTGTTGCAACGCCTGCCTGTAAACCACTTTCTTTTCCACCACCTGACAAATAAACTACTCGTTTTGTGCCTGCATTTTTGATTGCCTTTGCTGCAACTTTTGCAAATCCTTCATAGTAGGCATTTACATCTTCTTGTGTGTTGCTTTGTGGCACACAAAAGTAAAGTGTGTCGCAACCCTGCAAGGCTTCTGTAAATTCTGTGTCGTTAAGCAAAGAGCCTGTTGCAACTTCTACTTTTTCTAAAATGAAGGCTGGAATTTTTTTAGGGTCTCTAACAAAAATTCTAACGTCCTGTCCTTGTTCTACTAAATATTGCAGAACCATTGAGCCTGTGGTGCCTGTTGGCGTTGTTACTAAAATCATAATTGTACTTTTTAAATTGTTTAATGAAGTGCAAAGATGATAATAGCATTTTCCGTGAACGTTGTCCTATGTTCACATTTTCAGAGTTTGGATTTTATTCTGCTTAATGTTTGTGGTGTAAGTCCTAAATAAGATGCAGCCATTTTGTTTGAAATTCTGGTCAAAAGTTTAGGTTGGTTTGTCATAACCCAACGTACCTTTTCCAATGCCTCCAAACCTTGAAAACCATAAATGCGTTCTTGGGCTTGAATAAAAGCTAATTCTAAAATCTGTCTGTAAATAAGCCCAAATTGAGGTACGGTCTCAACTAAATGAAAATAGTCGTCTCGGTTGATAACCAACAATTCCGAAGGTTCAATAGTCTGCACAAATTCAAAAGCTGGTTCTTGATTGATAAGGCTTGGTAATGCTGTTCCAAAAGCACCTTCAAATGCAAAATATCTTGTTCCTTCTTCTCCTTCTTGGTTAATACCAAAAAGACGTAAGCAACCTTTGTTTACAAAATAGTAATGTTTGCAAACCTCACCTGGCATTAATAGGATTTGGTTCCTTTTAGTTTTTATTAAACTGAAGTGTGAGCAAATATGCTCAAGGGTTTCATCATCAACTTTTGTTCTTTTTTTGAAGTATTCCCTAAAATTTTCAAACATATATTCTCAATTTTACTTGTTCGGTTTTACGCAACTTATATATTTTCGTTAGGACAAATTATTGTTTTCAGGAAATTATGTTATTATAGGGAACATGAGAACCTTTTCCTGAAGTGTAAGATTTTTAAATCAAGGGCATGGCGGATAAATACAAATACGGGCATGATACTTTTACCAAGTCCCTTTTTCTTTCATTTCTTCAATCTTATTAAAAATTGCTTCTTTTGCCTCACTCATGTATTTATATGACTTTAAACTAAATACGCTGTCAATCGTGTATTTAAATTTGTTTGTTTTTTTATCTGTGAAAATGACCAACAGATGATCTTCAAATTTGTAAAAGTCATTACCTTTTTGGCTTTGTTTCCATTCTTTATATTTCCACTTCTCTTTACGGCTTGCTCTATTCTCTGCTCGCCGCTGCCTTTCTTTGGGGTTTACATAATCATCCGTCATTTTCTCTGCACAGACACAACCTACCCGATACACGTCAGATACTTCATCATGTGATAAGATATGAACATAACGTATTTCTTCTCTTCCACACATCATACATGTTTCGTAATCTTCGCCATCTTCTTTTAAATCTATAATTGTCTCATATATCCAACCCTTATGTGGTACTCCCTCTATGTTCCAATAGTTTGGCATTGAAAATTTTTTATAAAAACCAAAGATTATCCTTTCCAAAATGTGGTATATCATTACCATCAAAATGTGGAGCTATTTGAGCGACCATTTCGGGATATTTAATAGTTACAGGTAAGTTTTGCTGCTTTACGGATTTCCAATACATACGGCTGAATTGATAGACTTGGTCAATTAGCTGATTAATAACTTTCGGTTCCGTGAGTTGATCTTTGACGTTACAAACAATTTTTAATTTAATTGGAAATGGATAACCATCATTCTTATTAAAACCTGCCGTTGTATAGCGTGTGTTATTACACAACAGGTATTTGTTTTGACCAATGTTTACATAAGTACCACTGAGTGGCATTAGATCGGCAGAATCATTATCAAATACTACAATGTCTTCTGACTCTGTTTTATTGATGGTAACAATGAACACAGGGATATCAAGCCCTAAATTATTGAGCTCCTTTTCTATGGGTTCCATTTCTTTTTCACTCATTGTTTTATAGAAATGTATTATCAGCCTTTCGGGTTTTGTGTTTGCGGTTGCATACTCTCGTATGGCTCTCGAAATAGAGCCTGCTAAAACTTCTACTTCATGTTTCATAAAATACTCAAAGCGATTAAATGCCCCGGTATTATTGAAACTAAAGGCTGAACCTATGTATTGTACATCTGATGCAATGTGTTTAAAAGCACCTACTCCGACAATAAGCTCGTTTTTAATTGGAGTGTTTAATCGCCAAGGTATTCCGTCTAATTTTGCCAATATTGCTACAGCAATGTTAGGAAGACTGTACACATAATTATCGGCCTGCTCAATCACTTTGTTTGCCTCTATGCACTGTGAAGTCATATTTCGCTTTAGCAACAGTTCTTTTACTTTATAATATATTTCACGCTTTTGTAAATCAACCTCAAACTTGCTGTAAGGTGTAATGTAGATAGCTATATATCGCACATCTGGATCTATGGTCCTTTGAGACAGCTTTTCTTCAATTTCCGCAACAGGATTTTCTTTGTTTTTAAATATTATGCTGAACCCATCACTGGTGTGAAATAATACTTTTGAAAAATCGAACAAGCCATTAAAAAACTTAAGCCCAGTGTGAAAATATGTGTTCAATGTTCTTGCAGTTGGTGTATCGTCTTTATGTACTATAAAAAAAAGGTGGACCTTGTTGTAAGGAGCTTTTTTAAACGGACCAAATGCTTTTACCCCATTAAAAGGTATAACATCATTTCCTTTACCGAATGCAAGTTTATTGCTGTCGGGTGTGGTTGAAAAAATACTTGTTTGGCTTACGGGTAAAAAGCCTTTGTCGTGAAGGGGAATGAATTTTTTAAATTTAGGTGTATGTAAAAAGGCGGTAGTAAATTTATCAATAGCATTTAGAAATTCAATGTATCTATTATGCCTGGGCGGTGCTTCCGCCGGGAAACCTAAGGCAGCTTTTAATTTTGAACCTAATAATGGAAAAGCTTTTGTATAATCTATATCCTCCCTCTCTTTAAGTGCATCATACTTGTGTAGTTTATTTTCATACAAAACCCAATTGAAATTTTTAGGATCAATAGTAACGATTAAAGCGGCAATACTTTGTTTACTTACCCTTGATTGACCATCATACGATAAATGTATTTCAGGATAATTGCTTACGGTGCTAAGCTTAACTTTTAAAGTGTATTTATCAAAAACCCGGTATTGCTTATTAAACGACTGGGTATTTAACAGCCATATTTGATTCTCTTTAATGAAGTTTGTTTTTACTATTTGCTTTGCAACTTTGCGGAAATAATAATTAATTTGGTTATTGTAGTAACGCTTAATTAAATCAGGGTTATCTGTTTGAAAATTTATAGTTAATGGCGTGAACCCATCAACAGGCCAAGTAAATGTAGTGGCAATAAATAATTTCTCTTTATTGCTTTCAATGGCAGGAAATATTTTACCAATACCTTTTGGAAATGATGATTTGTAAATCCGTGAATATTGCTCCTCTTCCTGTTCATTAAAGTAAAAATCTATTTCGGTTGTAGGCCAATCAAAAGTGAGTACGTTGAAGAAAAGATTTTGTTGTTGCATAGAGAAAATTATTTCTTTTATTCGTTTTTTTATTTTGACAATTTTTACTTCTTTTTAAAATTCTACTCTTACTTTATTTATAGCAAGCCACCTACCCCCTTAAACTTCTCAATAAATAAAGTCAACTTTTGAAAAACACTTTGCTTTTTTTTCAAGTATTGTGGATTTAAAGGGCTCATTTTTGGTAAAATTGCATTAAGTTCTGTTCCGTTATCACTTGCGTATTCACGCTTTAAAGAAGTTGTGATATATCGCCTTGCTTCTGCCTCATTTAACTGCTCATCTGCAATTAACTCTGAGGCTTCTGTTTTCTGTTTATTTTGTGCATAAGCAAAGAATGAGTCTATAACATTAGCTTTATCCTGGAGTGTATCAAGTTCAGTTTCATTTATAAAATCAACTACCAAACTCTCCTTTGCCCGATTACCAACACTTGCTCTAATAACCCTACGTATTTCTTCTATTAAGGTGGCTTTATCTTTTGTCTTTTTGTTATTTTCAAAAATCAATTCAAGAATATAATCAAGGTTTATTTCCTGTGATTTAAGCAGGTCAATTTCAAATACTACATCGTCCCAATCAATCTTTGATTCTTCTGACTCTTTTCCAAATTTTTCACGTCTTAACCAGTCTCGTATATCGTTATAGGTGGAACGATAATCTTGAATAGTTCTCTCTTTCAGTAATTCAATATTTTGCATACCGGCTATATCATCATCCGTTACAAAATGAGTCATTTTGAATTGTTCGATTGCATCTGCATCATTTGTGTCTATATCTTGAAAGGCTTTAAGATTATTAAATTCATCATAATTCTGTAGTATGTTTTCAACACGCAAGTATTCTCCAAATAATTTAGAAAATTCTTTTTTGTCTTTTTCCTTTTCAATTGCATCGGGGTTGGGGAACTTTTCGTTTAATTCTTTGACTATTTCAATATAACCTCTGCGTGCTTCTCCTGTTGCAAAGTCTGTAAAGCCTGCTAAATATTCTTTGTAGCTCTTTTCAAGAACAACATTTTTAGTATTACTATCTCCAAAAAGTGTGATAGCTTCAATAGTTGCTTTTTCTAAATCTCTAAACGTAACAATATTCCCAAAAGTTTTTGTAGCATCGTAAATGCGGTTTGTTCGTGAAAAAGCTTGTATTAAACCATGGAAACGCAAATTCTTATCAACAAACATTGTATTGAGTGTTGGAGCATCAAAGCCTGTGAGGAACATTCCAACCACAATTAATAAGTCAACCTCTTTGTTCTTTACACGTTTGGCAAGGTCACGATAATAATTTTGAAACTCATTACTGTCCACTCCATAGCTTGTTTTGAACATTGCATTGTAGTCATTAATAGCTCTGGTCAGAAATTCTTTTGAGCTGCTGTCCATTGCAGAAAGCTCAAAACTTTCATCCTGTATTTCACCGATTGCATTTTGTTCTTCATTGGCTGCGAAAGAAAAAATCGTAGCAATTTTTAATGGTTTATCACTCTCTTTTTGCAAACTGTTTAATACCTCATAATAACATTTAGCGGCATCAACACTATTTACTGCAAACATGGCATTAAAGCCTTTGTTACTTCCTTGATTTCTATGTGTCTTTATTCTGAAATTTTGTAAGATGTATTGGGATATTTCTTTAATACGGGCAGGGTGAAGCAAAGCCTTTTTGTTTTCTGCTGCACTTAGCTTTTTCTCATCTTGTTCTGTCTCTATGCCCTTGAATTGAGGTCTGACATTATTATAATCAACTTTGAATTTTAGTACTTTTTCATCCCTAATGGCATCCGTAATTACGTATGAATGTAATTCACGTCCAAAGACACTTGCTGTTGTTTCCGCACCTAATGCATTTTGAGGAAATATAGGTGTTCCTGTAAAACCGAATTGATAGTACTTTTTGAATTTCTTATGTAGATTTTTTTGTGCTTCACCAAACTGTGAACGGTGTGCTTCATCAAAAATGAAAACTACTTGTTTTTGATAGATGGCCAAATCCCCTTCACTTTTCATGAGGTTATTTAGTTTTTGAATCGTTGTTACAATAATCTTATTGTCCTCCTTTTCAATATTTCTTTTTAAGCCTGCAGTACTATCTGAACCATTAACACTATCTGGGGAAAATCTTTGATATTCTTTCATCGTTTGAAAGTCCAAGTCTTTCCGGTCAACTACAAAGAATACTTTATCAATATAATCAAGTTGTGTAGCCAATCTTGCTGCTTTGAAACTTGTCAGTGTCTTACCCGACCCAGTGGTGTGCCAAATAAACCCACCTCCGTCACTACTGGACCATCTCTTAGCTTGGAAAGAACTGGCAATTTTCCATAATATTCTTTCTGTTGCTGCAATCTGATACGGTCTCATGACAAGCAGTATATCACTCGTATCGAAAACAGAATAAGTGAGCAATACATTTAATAATGTTTGCTTCTGAAAGAATGTCGCAGTAAAATCCTTTAAATCTTTGATTAATGTATTGTCAGCTTTCGCCCAGTTCATTGTAAAATCAAAGCTGTTTTTATTTCGCTCAACGGTGTTTGCAAAATAGCGACTGTCAGTACCATTTGAAATAACAAAAAGCTGTATGTATTTGTAGAGTGAGTTTTTACTATTAAAACTTTCTTTGGTGTACCGATGCACTTGGTTAAAAGCTTCACGGATGGCAACACCACGTTTTTTAAGTTCTACCTGCACCAGAGGAAGGCCATTTACTAAAATAGTAACATCATAACGATTGGCATGTGTTCCCTTTTGTTCAAATTGTTTTATTACCTGCGCTTTATTGCGTGTAATATTTTTTTTATCTACTAAGTAAATGTTTTGGATATGCCCATCATCAAACACAAAATCATAAATATAATTTTCGTGTATTTTCCGTGTTTTTTCAACAAGGTTATCACTTGGCTTATCCAAATATTCTTCTACAAAACGAGGCCATTCAGTATCAGTAAATGTTACATTGTTTAGCGATTGCAAATGACATCTTACATTTGCTAACATGGCCTCTTGGGTATTTAAATTCAAAGGGTTTTCATAACCTTGATTTACTAAATCTTGAATAAACTCTTTCTCAAGAGCAGCCTCTGTTTGATAAACAGCAGATGCATCATTCAGAATTGAATCTTTGATATATTTATCAAGTACAATAAAATTATTTGATTCGGCTATGGTGTTATACTGTGACATTTTCTGCTGTTTCGTAATTAATAACAAATGATTTGAAGCCATACATTCTTTTAACTTCACCTACCAAAAAACTCAAAACTCTCTTATCATTTTCTTCAACAATTGAAATTTCTTCTCCATTGTGTTTTGAATGACTTGAAAGATTGATTATTCTATTATAATATGCCTCACGTGATTCTTGTGGCAAAAGGTCTTGCCATTTATTATATCCCAAAAAAGTGGAGGTTTTTTCTAATATATTCCTAAGAAAATTAAAATGAAATTTTTTTATCTCGCCTGTAGGTTGAATTGCTTTCTCCAATTCTGATAAAAGAAATAAATGGTAAGAGAAAGGTGAATCAGTCCCCAAATTATTCACTGAAAAAGTACCGTCATTTAACTTTTCTAAAAGCCACTTCTTAGTTTTACCAACCCCTCTAAATTCATTGAAAAGTACATTATAGAATAATGGATTGTGTGTAGTGATTATAAACTTTAAATCTGACGTGCTTACCTTCATTAACTCAGCAATATTTACGGCTAATTCAATTAAATGTGAATCATCTAATGAGCTAACAGGATCATCAATGAAAATATATTGAAGACTATTGTATTGTTCAGTTTCACGACTTTCTTGTTCTGCAACGTTTAATACGCTAACTACTTGCTCTATTAGACTAAAAAAAACACTCCAAATAAAACAACTTTCTTCGCCTTTGGAGATTTTCACAAACTCAGAAGGATTATCGTTACCTCGCTCAAATGAAAACCGCACCTCAGTAAAATCCTCACTGAATTGTGGCGTTAATTTGTCATTTGTTAGTTGTTGAAAATTCTCAATTATGTTTTGGTCTTGACCTTGCTCACGTAGCACCCAATCTGTAAAACTGTTTGGCTGTATTTTTAGCTTTCTATCGGAGTCAGCATCTAAATCATTATCCCAAAAGAACAAGTCTTCTGTAAAAGCATTATAGTAAAGTATTTTAATCGTAGATTCGTCTTGCTCTTCTGCATCAATTTCTTTGGGTGCGATCAATTCTTTAAATTCTCTTGATAACCGTGTTTTACCGGAACCATTGAAAGCATAAATCAACTGTACTTTTTTATCAGCATCCTTAAGTGTTTGAGCTATTTCAATAAGTGACTGTCCCATTTTATGATTCTATGTTAGTCTTTGGAAATGTTAGTAATAAATTCCGGTAATGTTCGTATTGGGTTTTTCTTAATTCAATTTCTTTAGGAAGACCTTCACTAATAGAATTTGTGAGTATGTTGAACTTATCGAGGATTGTAACAATGCGTTCTTGTTCTTTTAGAGAGGGTACAGGGATTTTATATTCTCTTACTTTTGCATCTGAAATAGCAGGATATGCTGAACCGCTTTGATTTTCTTCGACATAATTTTTGAAGCCAACGGTAGTTAAATTAAAAAAAATCCATTTTGGTAGAACTTCCTCCGTTTTTGGTCTAAGAACACAATAACCTGTACTTGCAATTTGACCAGTGTATTCATCATCCACTAAAAATAATCGCTGTTGTGTAGGGCGAGTAGTAGCATAAATAACATCGTTTTTGAAAACAATTTTCTGTGCTCTACTTGGCGCATTCGTTGCATTGATTTCCGATGTTTCTATGATTGAATTGGTATCACGGCATACGGATGTTAAGTCAAGATATCGATAAGTATTGCCATTGTTGCTCCACCTTATATTATTTGTTGCCATAGTTAATTCATTTATTGTTAACCATTTATACCCCCCCCCGTCTAATTCATTGAATTTCAACAATTTATTACGATAATATTCATACTGTTGTTTACGTGCTGTAAGCTCTGCTGTAAGCTCTGCTGTAAGCTCTGTAAACGTGTCGAGAATACGAACAATTTCCTTTTGAATATAAAGCGGTGGTATTGGGATTGGGAGTTTTTCAATTACTAAACCGTCCAAGGTTGGTATTCCGGCTTTTCTAACCCTGGATTGTAATAAATTTTGTTTCCCAATCAAATAGTAATAAAGAAATTTATTGTTTAACAATTCAGAATGCTCAATACAAAAGCAACCATCAGACGACCAAAAATCGACATCACTATATCCCACGGTTCCGGCAGATGCTCCTACATTTATTATCATTACTGAATTTGCTGGCCTATTACTTAGCCCATAATAACCCAGAGGTTCTAACCCCCCATGAAAAACAGGAAACTTCATATCAGCTGAGAGTTGGTCTCTTGTCAATCTTCGACCACGAAGTACATTTGTCACCTCTCCTAAATTATTCCACTCTACCTCAACGTCTTCAAATAGTTCTTCTAAATTACTCATGCTTCAATTTCTTTTATAATATTATCGATGTCTAAACGAAGTGTGTTTATCTTTTCTACCGTTTTAGAAATTTCTGCATTTAATGCAATTATATCAACAGTTTCACGCTTGTCTTGTGCAGAAATATAAGAGCTTACAGAAAGATTATACTCATTCTCTGCAATTTTTGTATTGTCGATAGAAACTGCCACGTATTTCACATCCTCTTTGCTATCAAAGATTTCCATAATTCGCTCAATGTGTCTGTCTTCAAGCAAATTATTATTGGTTACTTTTTTAAAGAAATCTTCACCACTTGCATCAATAAATTGAGTTTTGTTTTCCGTTTTATGTTTTGAAAGTACCAATAGCGTAACAGCTATGGAAGTGCCATAAAATAAATTCGGCGCAACTGAGATTATGGTTTCTACAAAGTTGTTATCTACTAAATATTTTCTAATTTTCTGTTCTGCACCGCCACGGTAAAAGATACCTGGGAAACAAACAATTGCTGCTCTACCTTTACTTGAAAGATAACTTAGGGCATGTAATACAAAGGCATAATCTGCTTTAGATTTAGGGGCCAATATACCGGCTGGGGCAAAACGATCATCATTAATTAGAGTTGGGTCGTCATCACCGATCCATTTTATAGAATAGGGTGGATTAGAAACGATTGCATCAAAAGGTTTATCATCGCCAAATTGTGGATTTGTGAGTGTGTTACCAAGGGCGATATTAAACTTGTCGTAATTTATGTTGTGCAAAAACATGTTCATACGAGCAAGGTTATAAGTAGTGTGGTTCACTTCCTGACCAAAAAACCCTTCTTCAATAATATGATTGTCAAAGTGTTTTTTTGCTTGCAGAAGTAAAGAGCCTGAACCTGCAGCAGGGTCATATATTTTATTTACTTTGTCTTGCTTGTGCATTGCCAATTGAGCAATGAGTTTTGATACGTGCTGCGGCGTAAAAAACTCACCCCCTGATTTACCAGCATTAGCGGCATAATTAGAAATAAGAAACTCATATGCGTCTCCAAAGAGATCAATTTGTGTCTCTTCAAAACTTCCAAAATTTAGTCCTTCAACACCCTTTAAGACTGAAGCTAAACGGGCGTTTTTACCCTCAACGGTGTTACCCAATCGTGTACTTGTTGTATCAAAATCAGCAAACAATCCTTTTATATCTGGCTCGGATGGATAGCCATTTGCAGAACTTTCAATAGCATCAAAAATGGCTTTTAAATCTGTATTTAGATTAGGATTGGTATTGGCTGTTCTAGTTACGTTTACAAAAAGCTGACTCGGATAAATGAAGTAACCTTTTGTTTTAATTGCATCATCTTTAATTTCAGGAGTTATTACATCATCTGATAATTTTGCATATTCGATGGTCTCATCACCACCCTGAATGTATAAAGTAAAGTTTTCACTAATAAACCGATAAAACAGCGTGCCCAAAACAAACTGTTTGAAATCCCATCCATCTACAGAGCCACGTACATCGTTGGCTATTCTCCATATTTTAGCTTGCAATTCTGCTCTTTGTGCTATACTTGTCATTTGTTACCCTTTAATATATCTTTTGGTTTTATTCTTCTTACCACCTTATTAAACACACATAATATCTTTATATATAGAGTGCATTTTTGCCCGGGTTGCTAAAGTTGATTTCATTTATCTTTCTTTATTTTTTTTGTTACTGATTTCAATGCTTCGTCTGCCATTGGCTCCCCTTGAATCATATTATACAATTGGTCCGCAAGCCAAAGGGTTTGTAATTCTTCAACATCAGCTTTGAGTATTTGGGCTAATAAAGGAATTTGCTCTTTCTTTAATTGCCTATCTCCTCGTTCTATTTTGCTGATAATAGAAGTGTCCACATCTAACAGAGAAGCAAGCTGCCGCAGCAGTAGATTTTGCTTCGTTCTTAATTCTCTTATTCTTTCGCCAAATTGTGTCAGCATTATAATTTAATTGTCTTGACAGATATTGGCAAATATAATAATACCAAAGGAAAATAAAACCCAATACAGAATAATAAAGAAATTAAGGAAATTGAGGAACTTAAGGAAGTTGATCCTTAGCATCCTTAACATCCTTATTTACCTGACGCAGCATTTTCAGTTTTAATAACCGGCTTTAAATAACAATCTTGTTTTTCTCGATGTATTAATCCCTGTTTACAAAATGTGGTAATGTAACCCTCAGCTGTCTTTACGGGAATAGACAATGTTCCTGCAATTTTTAGATATTCCTGCCTATTGAAACTTTCCGGCAAAGCATCTACAAATTTTTCTCTCTGATTTTTTCGTTTTTGTAGTGGTGCTTCTTGTGGGAGTTCTGAAAATACTTTGCTTGCATGTTTTACCAATACCCGTATGATTTCGAGCGTAGATTGAAAATCTCTTTCTTCGCAGATGATGCGGTCTGATAACTCGCCATGCTCCATGATACGCAGTGCAGAAAGAATCATAGAAAAGCGAAATGCAATGATGCCTAAACGCCTTATAGTACCCATATATTCGAGCCCCTGAAGGTTTAGATAGGTTTCTTGTATTTCTATAAAGAAGGCATTGAACTGAGCTTGCTGCTCTGCTGAAAAGCAAACTTGTATTTCGGGGTTATTTTCAAGCGTCTGGTACAGATTAAAAAAGTCGTTTCCTAACCCATCAAAGAAATCATCCAACCCATTATCTGAGGTAATAGAAAAAACATTTTTCCATACAGGATTAATTGTCATAAAGTAAAAAATGAAACGACTGAACAAACCGTTCTCTGCATTGGGTATTAGACTTGAAATTTGTTTTGGCGTACCGGAGAATACTCCTGATAGGCATGGATTTTCGATGTCTACATATTCTCTATCCGTACGGCGGTAATAAGAGATAGTTTCGTGATGAAATGCTTTGCGAAAGCCATCACTGTAATTGCCATAATCTGTTTTGAATGCCTGTGCTAATGTGTCTCCTTCGGTTTCAAACATAAGCCCTCTACCTTCATTATCGAAGAGTAATTGAAAAACACCTGTAGTGCTGTTATTGGCAGGAATGAACAACATTTTTTCGGGGGGCTTACTTGGCTTTTCTGCATCGGGCTCTTTACCTTTCTTTTCGTTGTAATCCATCATCTCCCGTTCAAATTGTTGCTTCAAAACTTTTGCCTTCTCTCTCATATGCCTATGTATTGGCTTTACTATCTGCTTGCAATGAACCAACCTGCCTTTGCCTGCGGATGCCTGGGCGGTGATAAAGATGTACATGTTGGAAAAAATTTTTTTGCCATCATAAATGCCAAAGAGTTTTGGAAAACATGCACTGAGGGTGACAATGGTACCTAATAACAAAATATCTCTCTCCTCATTGAATGTAGCTACGCTTACAACCTTTTGCAGAAACTCAGGAAGCTGCGGATATACAGTATCAGGAAGTGTTGGTAAATTCTCTGTAGAAGCCGCCTGAGGGCTAATAGCTATACCTGCTTGTTTAGCATGATAGAAAAATGTTTTAAGCGAAATGCCTTGCCCATTTGATTGTAAACATTTATTGTATTGCAGGTCACATTCAGCACTTGAATATGCATTATAAAATTTACTGATACGGTGAAAATAATCTCTACCGGCTTCAGCGAAGCTATCTGCTAAAGCAAATCCAATATTTCGCCAATCGCTGTAAGCGGTTGCAATGTCTATTTGCTTTGTTTCGATTTGCTGTATGATTTCTTCTATTTCTGTTACATCATCTTTTACAATCTTAGCAGTTAAAGTTTTAACTTCTTTTGATTCTGGGTCTATTGATTGCTGCAATGGTTGGTCTAACCAATCCTGCACCTCAAATTTTTTCTTATTCATTGGTATAAATATTTAGGATTGATAAATGGTTGCGGATCGTGGGGAAGAAAGCAGGCCCGGGAAATATCTTTGCCTGATTGGTCAACTTCTAAACCATAAGTTTTTTTGATGTAGTTGGCTACGGCTCTAAAAAATATAGCTTGTGTTGCTGCTGTTATATCTATCGGAATAATCCACTTTATGCCATCACCTGACGGAGATACAAACATTAATTCTGTTTCAAAATATTCGTCCTTTAGCAGCGTTGCTTTTAATTCATCAATATTATTGATGTGATCAAAATCAACCGCCATTAAACCTGAATGCCTGATCAAGGAGCTGTCGCTCCGCCTTGTGAAGGCACCCGAAAAGGTTACGTAATCAAACTGAGCAGATTTAAATTTTCTTGCCTCTGTTTTATCGGCAAAGTTTCTCAGTGAAGCCGTACGGGCTTGAAAAGCATTGCCTTTGAGTAATTGATAGACTTGCAACAAATTCATTTCCTTGGATGGAATTATATTTTTTACCGGCGCTTTGTAATAGCTGAAAGAGGGTATGAAAATTTTTGCCTTCTGTGTTTGCGGTTCTTGTTCGGTTGCACTCTTACTTGCATAAAAGTTTTCCCTTTTGTCAAGATTTAGATTCAGCTCTTCATTTAATTTTTGGAGAAGGCTAATGCCCTCTAAATTATAGAACGCCTTTGCAAAGTCAAAAACATCGCCTTTTGGTATTGTAGCTTCTAAATCGTGGTGGACAGCACAATTGTTTACAATCTCAATTTTTAAAGTCTCCTTGTTATCATTCAAAGGATTCTTAGTGGGTTGGCAGTCCCTTCCCGAAAGGGAAAGGACTGAAGTACCCGGATAATAGTTCCTTAAAATATGCGCATAGATATTGAGCCCGTAATGCGTTTTCTTTAAAATTGCGTCTTTACTTATTTCCATTACCTGTTGATTTTGATTGTGAGTAATTTGATTCCAACAGGTATTGTATATCAGCCATCTTGTAATAAAACTTACCATTGATGCGGCTGAAAGGGAGTGTGCCATTATCTCGAAGAGATTGAAGCGTACGCTTACTGATATGCATGGTTTGCATTACATCCTGACCATCGAGCCATGTATCTTTAAAGTCGTCCAATTTGGACTTTTTCAAGGCTACTATATAAGCCATGATCACTTGTATATCTCGTGAGAGTGGCATGAGGAGGTTTAGTATTTCGTTCATAAGTTGGCCCTCCCTTTTTTTGGTAAGAAAATGGTTGCTTGTGCTTCTAATTCTTCTTTTGAAGAGGATCTGTTGCGGAGTAACCAAGTATCTAACTCGGACCTTCTGAAGAATACCATTTTACCATTTGGTTTATAGAATGGGATGGTATTTAAGCTGGTGAGCTTATACATGTGTGAGGACGTGAAACCGCAATAAGTGCAGCCCTCACTGAAGGATAATACTTCCTTTTGAAACAAACCTTGGTTGTTCAAAAGCTGTTCAATCTTTTCGAGACGTTTTAATATTTCGTCCATTTTTTTAGAATTTAAAAAATTTGAAAATGGACTTTTGGCCAAAAGTCAGCTTCTATCTCTGAAGCCGAGGGCAAGGTAGATTGAGGATACTGGTATTAGGATTTTGGTATTTGCGAAATGCTGAAAAGCCAATACAGTAAAGGCTTTATAAAATACAGTGGTATTTGGGAGTGGTATAAAACGGTGAAAATACCGGCAAATTAGGAATAGGATAATTGACCGATCCAAAGGTTATTTGAGAGGAAAGTGTTTAAAACTTCCGCTTTGCTGAAGTTGCGGAACTCTTTATCTATGTTCACGGCGTAACGGTGATTGAGGAATTTCTTGATATGCAGATCTGTGACTATTACTTTTTTATTGTCTTTAAATGTAATCTTTTGGAAAACTTCATTGTCGAATAAGACCCTGTAAACGGCTGCCATTTTTAAAATATTCCCCTTAGTTGTTACAAAGCTGTATTCTTTATCAATTAGCTTTTGCTCAAATAGAATTGATTCTACTCTTGCAAGTTTATCTCTTTTGCTTACTATTTCGTTATAAGACAACACTCCCTTTGTTGCTTGCCTAATTTCTCTTTTCTCCGGGATAAAAATGATTTCAGTGTCAGGGATAATTTTTAAACCCGTTTCTTTAATGGATTCGTTGTAAGTTGTTTTCGTTAGAAATGAAATTGTAAAAATTTCTTCTTTAAAGTATATGGAATGCAGTTCTTCTTCTGTCAATTCATCTTCCTTTACGAAAGGTTTAAAAGCCGTTTGTATCTCCAAGTAAATTCGGATTAACTGACATTTTAAATACTGTAAAATATATGTTTCATCAAGTAGATGCTCAGCTGTGGAATTTGGTTTTACACCGGGTAAAATCTGATCTAAGTAATATTCGTTCGCTTTAATAATCTTACTCGCCTCTTTCAGCTTTTGAGATATAACTTTTGTAAGCGTGGTGTGAACCCAATATTTCTTTTCGTTTACCTTCTCTGCTGAAAAGAAATTCCTTTCAAAATTATTTAGATAGCCGGTGGCTTCGCTGTCTATTAAGGCATGATAGTACTTGCGTTTTGCGGTTAATGGTTTTATAAATGAAACTTCATAAAGTGGGCGAAATGAAATGTTTTCCTTGCTAAAGCTTTGCAACAACTCTTTGTATTTAGCTTCTGAGACATCTCTCTTCATCCACGGGCGTAGGTCCAAAAACAACAATTGATGATAGAGGGATAATTCATTACTCATAGACAGGTACAACAGCTTTATTGAAGGTATTTTAGTTAACCGACTGCTGATATTGCAGGCGACTTAAAGTTAGTCAAAACATTGGCATATTCTAAAGTAACATCATCCTCAAAACTATCGAGGTAATTCTCGGTTGTAACAACACTACTGTGGCCAAGTGCATCTTTAATAAAAGATGTTGGAGCTCCTTTACGTTTGAGCACTGTACCAAAAGTGTGACGAGCTGCGTACGTAGTTATCTTACTATCTATCTTCAAGTCTTTTGCAATCGCAAGCATTCTTTTGTTTACCCATTTTATAAAGCGCTGACAGCGGTGTTTGATTGTTACTGCATTGAGGCCCGGCTCGAGGACAGGAAATAGATAATCATTGTTGGGATCAGTGGACTTGTAGATTTCGATTATTTCTAAAGCCCGTGGATTTAGACCAACCTTTATTGGGCGTAGGTCCTTCTTCTTTGTCCTTTTGGTTTTCTGCCTGTAGAAATATAAATGGTTACCGTTTATATTTTCAGGTTTCAAAGAAATAATATCAGCAAAATTAATACCTGAGCACAGGTAAGAAAATATCCAAAAGTCTAATGCTTTCTTTTGATCCAACTCGTGTGGCGTGTAGGTGAGCAAATGGTTTATGTCGAAATCCTTCAAAGCTTTTTTCACATTTTGCCCTGCGGGTATTTCGTAATTTTTGAAAGGATATTTATCCTGAGAAATTAGCCCGGCTGCAATTGATAAATTTATAATGGTTCTAAGGTTGCGCATATATATGCCAATGGTACTTGTAGTTTTACCTTCACTTAGTAAATGCTTTTCGTAAGAGTGCAGAAAATTGGATGTTACATCCTGTAGCTGGAGATTGTTCTTAAACTCCTTTATTGAATTTAAAGAAGTTTGATAGATACCTGCTGTACTTACCTGGTCATTTGCTTTTAGCTTTTTGATATAATCGTTGAACCAATCATTAAGCATCCTGCTTTTTTTTTCAGCTGTTCCGTTGTAAAAGTTTTCTTCAAACGATACAAATGAGAAAGGCTCTATTTTCTCTATTACTTTTTCTGCTTTTGCTTTTAAAGCATTTAATTCTTTTCTAAGATTTTTCAATTCTTCATCTCTCAATTTGGAACTATTCAGCTTCGTCCATTCGTCTGTTGTTAAATGGAATTTTGTTTTATAACGCTTCTTATGAGGCTTCTGATATACGTTTAATTTGACTAAACATTTGCCCTCTGAATTAGGACGTGATGCATCTAAAAACAAGCTTACAAAAACCGATGATTGTTCCATTTTATAAAGTATTAGTTTGAATAATGTGACCACAAATGTGACCATAAAGGTACGAATAATTGCTAAATAAAGTAGCATAAAAGGCAAAGTATTTTTTATAAAATACTGAAATATAGTATGTTAGATAAGCAAACGCAATAATGAGAAATCAAAGGAAGGGTATCGATACTGCCTTACAAGCAGAGGGTCCGCGGTTCGAACCCGTGTGCTCCCACAAAGAAAGGTTACCATTTGGTAGCCTTTTTTTATTTGATGCAATACTACACCTACATACTTTACTCTTCCACTGCAGACAAATTCTACATTGGTTTTACTGGAGATGAATTGATAGAGCGTTTAAGAAAACACAATTCTAATCATTCAGGTTTTACAGGAAAATTTATTGACTGGCAAATAATGCATCATGAAATATTTGAAACAAAGAAAGCTGCCATGATGAGAGAAAAGGAAATAAAAGGTTGGAAAAGTAGAAATAAAATTATCAGTTTAATAAATGGCTCTGCTGGTTCAGTGCATTCCGATTTATAATCGGAAGGGTCGGCGATCGAACTCGTCCCGATCACGGGAAAGAAAGGTTACCATTTGGTAGCCTTTTCATTTTGATACAGTACTACATTTAAATTGTAAAATAATAAAAAGCTATTCTGCTAAACATCACTTCTTATACAAAATACTACAACTATACGGTTGTAATAAAATTTCTTTATCAAATTTATTGGCAGAAAAAATATTATTCTCAACGGATGATGTCCAACCTTTTTCTTGCAAGGTTATAATTTTAACCACAGCACTTCCATTAAGCAACACTTTAATTTTTTTCCAACTGTCATTTACAGCTGCGCCGTTTAATTCGTAACCTATCACTTGGCTGGGTAAGTTTTCATTAAACAATAAATTCTTTTGTATATTGGCTGCTGTGGCCATTCTAAAAGCAGGATGTTGTTTTCGTAAATGCACTAATCCTTTAATGTAATTGTACACTTCTTTATTAGTACTTTTTAAACTCCAATCAATTTCGTTAATAGAGTCTGGTGCATTATAAGAATTTTCTACACCCTTTTTGTTGCGTAAAAATTCAGTACCGGCATGCAAAAATGAAATGCCTTGTGAGGTAAGAATGATAGAAAGAGAAAGTTTGTGCATTGCAATTCGCTCCTCAATTGTTGCTTCAGGATTACTATTTAAAAGTCTATCCCAAAGAGAATGATTATCGTGGCATTCAGCATACGTAATAGTTTGCCACGGCTCATTTACGTATGGTTTTTTTGAATAATTTACCGATGCATAATTTACCTGTTTGTGTTTACATGCTGCTACAATTCCAAATTTTATACTTTCCTCCAATCCATTTTTTCCACTTGCAAAACCACGGTCGGTTTTATTAAACACACTACCTTTTATACCATCTCTAATATCATCACTAAATACTGCTATTCTATCTAGTTTACTTACATTCTTTTTTACTGCTAAGTCTTTTTCTGCAATGGGGCTGCTGCCAGATGCCCAACCTTCTCCATACAATAAAATGCTAGGCTTTATTTTGTGCAAAGCTGCTGAAATTTGATTCATGGTTTCTATATCATGTATGCCCATCAAATCAAATCTAAAACCATCTATATGATATTCCTTTACCCAATAGATCAGTGATTCAATCATAAATTTTCGCATCATATATTTTTCGCTCGCCGTTTCATTTCCACATCCACTCGCATCACTAAAGGTTCCATCTTTCTTTTTTCTATAATAATAACCTGGTACAAGCTGGTTAAAATTAGAAGCTTCTGTAACACCTGTATGATTGTACACAACATCCATCACAACACTCAAACCATTGTTATGGAATGTTTTTATCATCTCTTTAAATTCTTTAATGCGCACATTACCATTTGCAGCATTTGTACTATACGAACCTTCAGGAGTATTGTAGTTTAAAGGATCATATCCCCAATTGTATTGTGCGTTATTTGGCTCTGCTTCATCATTTGAATTGTAATCAAATACCGGCAACAAATGCACATGGGTTACACCTAAATCTTTTATATGATCTAAACCGGTAGATAATCCCTCCTCATTTTTGGTGCCTGTTTCTGCCAAGCCAATAAATTTTCCTTTATTTTTTATGCCTGAGTTTGCGGCTATACTTGCATCTCTTACATGCAATTCGTAAATGATAGCATTTGTTTTATTTTGTAATATTGGATGTTTATCACTTTCCCACCCTGCAGGGTTTGTATCTTTTAAATCTATTACCATGGCTCTTTTGCCGTTGGTACCTACAGCTTTTGCATAAGGGTCTGGCACATCTTTTAACCAAACTCCATTGTGTTCAACATTGAAACTGTAATATTTTCCTTTTATATTGTTGTTTACGGAAATAACCCAAGTTCCATTAATTGATTTTTTCATGGGAATTATTTCTGTTGCTTCTCCAAGCACATCATCTGTATAAATTTTAAGTTCTGCTTTTGAAGCAGTAGGTGCCCAAATTTTAAACAAAGATTTTTTTGCTGTATAATTTAGACCCAGATCAGCTCCATTGTACTGCGGAAATTCTTCTTTTGTTTCTTGAGCATCTGCCGATAAAAATCCGGTAAGAAACCCAAACAAAAATCCTATACGCATTAGATTCATTTTTTAAAACGAATATAATAGATAATGATTTAATTTTTTGTAAAGAACATGTACAAATTTTGGGTAATTAAATGAAAGTATTATAATTTGTTTTTATACATCTATGAAAAAAATAAAAATTATTAAAAGAATGAATTATATAATTACGAAAGCTATAATTACAAGGTAAGCTTAAAATGTAATGGCTTAGTAGAGAAAAATATTAAAATAAAATCACCCTTCATTTATTTTTTAAGATGTCCATTACATCTTCTTTTCTTCTGCGAGATATCTCCACTTTAGATGAATCTGCCATAGTGAGCAACCCATCATTCATATAATTTATAACGTGCTTTTTATTTATAAGATGAGATTTATGAACCCTGATGAACCCATGATCAACCAATATCTCTTCGTAATTTTTTATGGTATGTGTAGTGAGTAAAGTAGTTTTATCACCAAAGAAAAACTTAGTATAATTTCCTTCTCCTTCAAGTCTTATAATTTCATCTGGCAAATAAAAAAAAGTACCCTGAAGTGTAGGTAATGCCAATTTGAAATCTTTTTTGTTGTGGGCATTAATATTGTACATAAAATTTTCATACAAATCATATCTCCCTTTACTAGGAATATTTTTTTCTAAAAATCTTTTAAACGCAGCCTGTAATTCATCTGCATCAATAGGTTTTAATAAATAATCTAATGCACTAAATCTGATGGCATCAATAGCATATTCATCATGTGCGGTTGTAAAAATAATACTGAAGTTTATGTGAGGTAATTTTTTTAATAGTTCGAAGCCAGTCATAGCAGGCATTTGAATATCTAAAAACAGTAAATGAGGTTGAAAGGTTTTTATTAACTCAATTCCTTCATGTGCATTATTGGTACTTTTTACTTCATTTATTTGTGGCACGTATCTATCCAGCATAAGCCGGAGCGTATTTGTTGCAGATTGCTCGTCATCAATAATTAAAGATTTTATCACAACTCTAATTTAAGCAACAAATTTTATTTTGTACTTTAAAACCTTCTGTAATTTTAGCTTCCAATGTAAATGTTAAGCAGTACCTGCGTACCTTCTACTTGGCCGTTACTTGACAGCACATCAGTAACTTCTACCGTAAATGATTGTTGATATTGTAGTTGTAAAACCTGCAACCTTTCATACACTAAACCTAAACCTTTTGACTTATGAATATTATTTTTACTGTTCTGTTGTTTTATTTTTTCTGCCGCACTTCTGCCAATGCCATTATCCGTAATTACGCATTGCAAATTATTATACGATGCTAATGAAAAATTTATTCCAACTTGTCTATTTCCTTCTTTTGGTATTAACCCATGCCAAATAGCATTTTCCACAAAAGGCTGCAAAATCATTGGGGGTATTTTTATTTCGCTTGTATCAATTGCATCAGATATATTTATTCCATATTCAAAATTTTCTTTCATGCGAAGTTGCTCCAGTTGAAGATAAAGTTGCAGCATTTCTATTTCTCTTTCAAGTACAATAAAATTTTGATCGCAGTGGTTTAAAACAGCTCTTTGCAATCTGCTAAATTTAGATAGATATTTATTAGCCTGATCTACATCTCCTGTAAGAATATATTGTTGTACACTGTTGAGCGCATTAAAAATAAAATGGGGATTCATTTGCGCACGCAATGCTGTAAGCTGAGAAGTAGCAAGATCTTTATTCAGCTTCAATACTTCCATTTCTTTTTCTCGTGTTTGTTGTTCAGCATTTATTTTATCTATTTTATCTGCACATAGTGCCGCAATAGTTGTTAATATTTGCAAATGCCTTTGCGTGAAAAAATTCTTTTTTGAGTGCTCTGTATTTATTACCCCGATGGCTTCATTGTTATTAAGTATTGGTACAGATAATTCGCTGAACATAATTTTTTCATCTGCAGAAAAATACCGACTATCTTTTGAAGTATCATTCACCATTAAGCTCTGCTTATATTGTACAGCTGCACCTACAATGCCTTTATTTTTGGGTATATGATACACATTTTTATTCTTTTCAATTTTCATATCGCCCTTTAGGCCATATCCTGCTTTTTGCAACAGCATGGTTTTTTCTTCATTCCATAAATAAATCATGCAATCTTCAAAATCTAATTTGCCTATAAGGTTTTTTGCAATATCCCACAACATTTCATCTACCGTAATTTGACTGGATATTGTTGTAGCAAAATAATTTATTACCTGTTCAATTTCTAACTGGTATTGAAAATTACTGGCTCTTAATTCCAGTACTTCTATTTCTTTTTCTTTGGCACTTTGAGCTGCTTGTATTATGACAATTCTATTGGCTAGCAGTGAAGCAATAGTTGTAAGAATTTGTAAATGACCTTGGGTATAAAAGTTTTTTTGTGAGTTTTCACTGTCTATAATTCCCAATACTTTTCCATCGCTGCTTATAGGTACAGTTACCTCTGAAAACCGCTTAGCATCATCTATAATGTACCGCTTATCTTTTGATGTATCATTTACAATTTCTGCCTTATTATTTACTGCAACAGCACCTACAATCCCTTTGCCAAATGGTATCTTAATAGGATGTACCAATTTTTTTTCATCACTTGTTTTTGGCCCCCACGCAGATTTTTGAATAAGTAATTTATGTTCTGTATCGGCTAAATAAATTACACAATCTTCAAATCCTAATTTGCTTATCAAATTCTTTGTAACATTCCACAACATATCATCTACCGTGTTTTGTGTAGATATAGAGGTGGCAAAAAATCCTATTATTTTTTCAATTTCCAGTTGGTACTGGTAATCAATTATTTTAAGTCTATTTTTTTCTTTGTAAATATCTTTTATTCGTTGAGCAGAGGCTAAAGCAAAAAATATCATTTCTCCTGCAATTGCCATAAAAAATCCTGTCCTGCCATTTATTAATGAAGAGTTGTAATAATTTTCTTGCAATGCCGCAAACAAAAGCATGCTTATAAAAAAAACCACACCACTAATAACCAATTTTTGAAACTGCGTTTTATTATTTATTAACAGAGCATTAATGATAAGGAAAATACTGGCGGCAAAAATGATGAATAATAAAATACCACCAAATGTTGTTTTTAAATAATCTTCATTACCCGTAAAACCTGCCCAAATTACCACAGCCACATGAAGACAATTTAATATTAATAATTGATACCAACTGTATTTTAACCCACGTTTCCCATTCTTTACATTAAAAGCTTCGTAGCAAAAAAAAGTATATGTAATGCCAAGTATGGTACTAATTAAATTATCACTCCAGCTATCTTTAGAAAAGCTTTCGTAAAATTGACCATTTGCTATGGCTAAGAATTTGTTGAAAATCATAGCAACTGCACACAGCATGTATAAGATGTAAAAACCTATAATTTTATCTTTGCTGGAGTACCATATAAAGCTGTTGAAAATACTCATCACAATTAGCATACCCAGTAAAAGGTACATAGAAAGTAAGTAAATATTTTCTCCGTTCAGCATAATAATTTGGCTGATTTATAAGTAAAATACTTTTAGAGATGTGCCCGACTTAACACAATATAGTAATGGTAATTAATACGATCATAATTTAAACAAGTTATAACCGCTGTTTTTTAAAAGCTATTTAACGGTGCTGTATAATTATTAAAAGGCTATTCCTTCTACGGACAAGAGAAATAATTTTTTGCTTTCAATACAAAAATTTATTTATCGTAATTGATTTTAAACTTGCTTAAATCCGGTTTGTTTTTTCGCTCTCTTGTAGTTTCAAATTCATAGATGGTTTTACCAAGGTTTTTCATAAATGGAAATCCTATGGTTTCATACTCATACTTGTCATCATTAAATATTTCATCTTTGTTTACATACATGGTAGCACTAATGGCAAATTCAATATTTTTTTCAAAATCTATGATATAAGCTACATCGGTTACAAACCCATAAGCAATTCCAACTTTATTAAAAATTCTGATGTTACGGGGTATCTTGTTTTTTTCTGCACCATACATTAAAAATTTGCAATAGGCATCGTTGATCGTACTGTCATAACTTGGGAATGTACTTTCTGTTGGCAGTTGTGACATGTACTTATAAATAAATTTGTAATCTTCCTCATTTAAATTGAACCGTTCTTTTTTTGAAAACTTTTCTGGAAAATATACGCTTAATAACATTTTATGTAGATCCCCTAAATACAACCTGTTTTTTGTAGAAAAATCAAATGGCTCATTTTGAAGTACATCGTTTTTGTAAAATCCTTTGCCTAAAAAATCATTTCTTTTAATGTATTGCAAGTTGCTAGTTACTGCAGGTTGTGCATACAATGGTTGGCTATTTTTATCTACAAATAAAATTGAATTTGTTTTTCTGTTTTGCGCATCAGTTAATGAAACACCCAAACGATGTATGATTTGTGCATCCTTGTACGATTTCTTTTTAAGTGATGCATTTATATATTCCTGTCCGGCAAATTCGTACAGCCTGTTATTGGCCTCATTATCACTCACCATAAAAACCTCTTTTATGTAATGGGCAACAGTAGGTCTTCCATCGGCAGAGGTGGGTTCATTTAATATTGGTTTTTTGTTATATGCACTATCGGTAATCATACTGGTATTCATGTTAAGCCCATTAATGTTTAGCTCATGTAGCTTTTGCAAGGCTAAAAAGGCAACGGGCATTTTAGTAGTACTGGCGGGATAGAAATATAAATTATCATCTACATTAAATTTAAAATGTTTGAAGCTTGCCTCATTTTTTTTATTCCGATCTATTTGAGTATATATAATTTGTATTCTATATAAATCTTTGTTATCCAAATAATTTTTAAGCAATGAATTTTCTATCATAATGCTTTTCAAAAAATCATCTTTCTTATTGTTTTTTTGAGCCATTGCAATAGAAGTTAAAAAGGATAATATTAATAAGAGAAGTTTATACATATATTTTATTTCGTTTTCAAATATAATGGGTATTTATGATTTAGAGAATGCATCCCAATGTGGGACATATAATTTTGATTTTTCCAATCATATTTTCTGTTCTATTTTTACACTTATTTTAAAGCTGCTTTTGCAAATGCAAGAAAAATTTATATACGATCCTGCTATTTATACAGATGAAGAAGTAGATATAGCTGTAGAGGAAGCTACCAACCACAACCTCATTGTGTGGAACGATGAGGTAAATACTTTTGAATGGGTAATAGAAACACTAATGGTTATTTGTGGCCACCAAAAAGAACAGGCAGAACAATGCGCTATGCTCATACATACAAAAGGCAAGTATGCTGTAAAGCAAGGTAGTTATGAATTTTTGAAACCACAATGCGATGCTATAACCGAAAGGCAAATAAATGCTACGGTAGAATAATTGCATTATTTAGTAATGACTTTGTCAGCATTTTTAATTATTTTTTACCTTTAATTTTATTAGTACGATTGTTGTTGTATAATACAAAATCCCCATTTTAGTAATTTTATATAAACAGATTTAAATATGTTCTCAGAACTTTCTTCGTATAAAATCCTCATTGTTGATGATGATGAGGATGATTTCTTTATTACCAATCAATACATAAAAAATATTAAGAATTGCAATTTTACGGTAGAATGGAGATACGATTACAGGCGTGCAATGGAAGATGTTTGTGCAAAAAAATACGATTTGTATTTGGTAGATTATTATTTAGGAGCTAAAACCGGGCTTGATTTTATTAAAGAAGCTTTCGAAAAAAAATGTGATGAACCTATTATTATTCTTACCGGAAGAGCTGCACCTGAGCTTGACGCTGAAGTTATGCACGCTGGTGCCGTTGATTATTTAATTAAAGGAGAGATTGACACTGAAAAATTGGAAAGATGTATTCGTCATGTAATTGAAAAAAGTATTTCTGTACGAAACCTAAAATCCAACGAACGAAAATTCAGACATATTTTTGAGAGATCGAAAGATGCGGTTTTTTTAATGAGTTCCACAGATTTACTTTTTACTGATGTAAATGAAGCCACCAACAAACTTTTTGGATACAGTTCAGAAGAGATGAAAAATATTTCCATTTTTGATTTGCTTACAAAAGAGCAAGATAGAAAATGGATTAAATCTCAACTAAAATTGGGAGAGGTAAATGATAAAGAAATGGAATTGCGAACAAAAGAAAATGAACTTTTGTGTTGTGTAATTTCATTGTCTAAAGAAATTGATATTAATGGGGATGAATTTTTACAGGGAATTATACACGACGTTACTGAACTTAAAAAGGCAGAAAAAAACAATGTAAGGTTAGAAAAACTGGGAATGGCGGAAAGGTTGGTTCGTACACTTGCACATGAAGTGAGAAACCCACTCAACAATATTAATCTTTCGTTAGAGCAATTAACAGAAGAATTAAAAACAGAAGATGCCACACTCTATTTAGAAATTATTACAAGAAATAGTAAACGTATAGAAACGCTCATTACTGAGTTGTTGGGCGCATCTCGGCCTGAGATATTATTACAACAAAACGACTTAAGGGAGATATTAGAAGAAAGTTTAGATGCTGCTGCAGATAGGATGATTCTTAGGCATATAAACCTAAAGAAAAATTTCCCTGAAAAGAAATTAAAAATACATGCGGATAAAGAAAAACTAAAAATTGCATTTTTAAATATTATTATTAATGCGGTTGAGGCCATGGAAGATAATGGTACTTTATCCCTCGATTTATCTGAAACAAAATCGGGCTACAATGTTTTGATTACCGATACAGGTTGCGGAATAAGCGATGAAAACCTTGCCAGGTTATTTGAACCATATTTTACCGCAAAAAAGAATGGGCTTGGCTTGGGCCTTGCTGCTACCATGAACATTTTGCAATCTCACAAAGCTTCGGTAGAAGTAGATTCAACGTTAGGAATAGGTACTACTTTCAATATCAATATTTTAAATAATAACAATTAATAAAACGTTTGTTATAATATTTCAACATCGTTTATTAAAACTAAAATACATCCTACTTTAACGGGATGTATTTTAGTTTGCGCTAAACCATTCTTCATTAAAATTTTCCCTTTGCACTTTTCATTGTCATAATTATGTAAGAGGTTTTTACTTTTGAGTTATAAAACCAAAACATGATGTATAAATTTACTTTTTTAATAGCAATGTTTTTTATAAGCATTGCAGCTAAAGCGCAAAAAATTTCCGGTAATGTTAAAGATGAAACCGGCAAACCAATTTCTGCTGCTACCATAGTTTTAAAGAAACAAAAAGATTCTTCTATAGTTAAATATGGTACTTCTGTAAAAGATGGATCATACACAATAAATGCTGTTTCTAGCGGTGATTATTTTTTACAGATTTCTCATGTAGGTCACGCTTCATTTACAAGTTCTATAATAAATGTTAGCTCAGCCGATGTTGTTGTAAAAGAAATTGTTTTAAACCCTGCCACCACAAAACTTACAGATGTAACGGTCACAGCCAAAAAGCCCATTGTAGAAGTAAGGGCAGATAAAACAATTTTAAATGTAGAAGGTACCATAAATGCCATAGGAAATGATGCCTTGGAACTGCTTAGAAAATCGCCGGGTGTAATGGTAGATAAAGATGATAACCTTAGTCTCTCTGGCAAAAATGGTGTACAGGTTTTTATTGATGGAAAACCAAGTCCACTATCGGGTACAGACTTATCAAACTACCTAAAATCAATACAGGCTTCGCAAATAGAATCTATTGAGCTTATCACAAACCCATCTGCTAAATATGAAGCTGCGGGCAACGCAGGTATCATTAATATAAAATTTAAAAAGAACAAAAACCTTGGCACAAATGGTAGTGTAAATGCAGGATATGCCATAGGAACCTATTCAAAATATAATACTGGTTTATCTTTAAACCACCGCAATGCAAAAGTAAATTTATTTGGAAGTTACAATTACAACAGAGGTTTGAATTTAAATTCTTTTGTGCTTGAAAGAAACCAGGGAGATACTTTTTTCAGCCAGACAAATAGGATGAAAATGTACAACAATGGCAGCCATAATTTTAAAACCGGTATGGATTATTTTATAAATAAGAAAAGCACCATTGGTATTTTAATTAATGGCAATGTTGCAGACATGGTAACGGAAACTTCGGGGCCAATGGATATTATTTTTAAGCCTACCAATAAACTTGCTCGAGTATTGTACGCAACAGGCGATAATGAAAACTCCAGAAGAAATGTAAACTTTAATGTAAATTATCGGTATGCATTACCAAGCGGTAGAGAATTAAATATTGATGCAGATTATGGTTTTTTTAATATAAGAGGAAACCAATTTCAACCAAATAATTATTATGATGCTGTAACCAATTTGTTATTGTATAGCAACGTTTATAGAATGATTTCTCCAACTAACATTGATATTTTTTCGTTGAAAGCAGATTATGAGCAAAACTTTAAAAAAGGTAAATTAGGCTTTGGAGGAAAGATTGGGTATGTAGCTACAGACAATGATTTTAAAAGATACAACGTTATTTTAAATAAGGATGAGTACGATAAAGACCGCAGCAATTCTTTCTTATACAAGGAAAATATAAATGCTGTTTATGTAAACTACAACAGAAATTTTAAAGGATGGATGTTGCAAGTTGGTTTACGAGGTGAGCATACCATATCAAAAGGAATTTCTAATGGCTTACGTTATAACAATGTTACCAGAGCGTATGAAAATTACGATTCATCATTAAATAGAAATTACTTCGATGTTTTTCCAAGTGCAGCCATTACGTTTAATAAAAACCCTAAAAGCCAAATTGGTTTTACATTTAGCAGCCGTATAGACAGACCTGCTTACCAAGATTTAAACCCTTTTGAATTTAAAATAAATGATTACACATTTATGAAAGGTAACACCCAACTTAGACCACAATACACAAATAGTTTTGGTGTAACACATACATACAAATACAAACTTACCTCTCAACTAAACTACAGCCACGTAAAAGATATTTTTACACAGTTGCCTGATACTACAGAAAAATCAAAATCATTTTTAACCAAGAAAAATTTAGCTACACAAGATATTGTTAGCTTAAACATCAGTTATCCTTTTTCAAAAAAATGGTATAGTTTATTCACTAATATCAATTCTTATTATTCAAATTACAAAGCTAATTTTGGTGGGGGAGATCGTAATGTAAATTTAGATGTGGTAGCTTATTCGATATACCTTCAAAACTCATTTAAATTAGGAAAAGGTTATACAGCAGAGCTTTCAGGGTTCTATAATTCCCCATCTATCTGGCAAGGCATATTTAAATCTATAGCCATGTACTCGGTAGATGCAGGCTTGCAAAAAACCATTTTAAAAGGTAAAGGCAATTTAAAAACATCTTTAAGCGATGTGTTCCGTACCATGAGGTGGAGTGGTACTTCCAACTTTAGTGGCCAAACAAATACAGCATCTGGCAGGTGGGAGAGTAGGCAGTTTAAATTAAACTTTACTTATCGTTTTGGAAACAACCAGGTAAAAGCTGCAAGACAACGTAAAGACGGTGCAGAAGAAGAACGCAAGCGCACTCAATCTGGCGGTGGCATGGGCACACAGTAATCTAAAGAAAACATTATAGCAAAAAATAAAGGGTTTTTATCGAAATTCAAAAGATTGTCAAATTGAGCTTTTCGAAATTGATAATCTTTTGAATTTTATAGTGTATGTGAAATTTCGACAAACTGCTAATGACATCCTATTCAAGTCGATCACTTTCAAATTATTACAATGTCAGCCTGAGCCTGTCGAAGGCGGGTATAAAGAAGCACATCGGCTTCGACAAGCTCAGCCTGACACTCCAATAGATTCGAACTTTTGTCATTTGCAATGAGCTTAAAATTTATTTTATGAGTGTCTCACCCTTAAAATCTGATTTTGTCGAACATTTGTCACTTACACAGAGCACATTTTTTATATGAGAGCCTCAACATGATATACACTTCAAATTTTTTGATATAGCCCTTTTATTTGCGATTCATTTTCTCATTTCTTTCAAAAGATTTATAATCACATCCAGCTTTTCGGTTTCTATTTTACTTAGATGAATTTGCAATGCTTCAATTTCTTTTTTAGCTTCTAGGTTAGTATGATAGTCATTGTCTGCTTGTAGTCTGTCTCTTTGGCTTTGCCTGTTTTGCGCCATCATAATAATGGGTGCAGCATATGCAGCCTGCGTACTAAAAATAAGGTTAAGCAAAATAAAAGGGTAGGGGTCCCAATGTTGTACAAATGCTACAATATTTAATGCCATCCATATTAATACAATAACTGTTTGCCAAATAATAAATTTCCACGAGCCCATTCCATTTGCCACAGCATCTGATAAGCGATCTCCAATACTAGAGGTTTCAATGTGTTTTTCGTGCCAGTTAATGATGGACATAATAAATAATATTTTAATAATTATAAAATGAAATCTTGATAAATATACCCTGAAACATTTGCAAAAATTTTTAAATTATCAAGCAAAAAAATACCCGATCAAAATAATCGGGTATGTAAATAATATGGAAAGTATTATAAACTGTCTAAAGTCTTGGGTCTAATATCTACCTTCTATGCTCTTCCCATTCTTCTCAAATAACTTGCATGGGAAAACAATGCATGCCTCATTTTAATATGCTCAATATATTTCACATTAAACTCTTCGCATGTTTTTTTAATTATTTTACTTATTTCAGGATAATGAACATGCGAAATTTTCGGAAACAAATGATGCTCTATCTGAAAATTTAAACCTCCTACCAACCATGAAATCAATTTGTTTTTTGTAGCAAAATTGGCAGTAGTTTCTATTTGATGTATGGCCCATTCATTTTCTATATCATTGGTAGCAAGTGTAGCTACCGGAAAAGCAGTTTCTTCAATGGTATGCGCTAATTGAAAAACCACACTAAGAATTAATCCTGCAAACATGGCCATTACAAAGAAGCCTACCAACCATGGTAAAAAACCTACCATGTAAATAGGTAAAGCAATCATCATAAAATAATAAAAAACCTTTGCTGCCCAAAATGCAAAGTGATCAAACTTGCTGAATTTTTTGATAGGCACGCTGCCAACTCTTTTTCTAAAATATTTGGTATAGTCTGTAGCAAATACCCAAATAATTAACAGCAAAGTGTACAAAAACCAAACATAAATATGCTGAAAACGGTGAATCTTATATTTCTTTTGGGTAGGGCACATCCGCAGCAATGGTCTTATTTCTATATCATCATCTACACCATCAATATTTGTATAGGTGTGGTGAATAATATTATGTTTATTATTCCACATCAACATACTAGCTCCTAAACCATTTACTGAAAATGCTGCTATTTTATTCCAAAACGGGCTTCCGCTAAAACTTCCATGTCCACCATCATGCATTACATTAAAACCAATAGCGGCGGTAATACCACCCATTAATAAACATTCACCAATGGCAAACCAAGTGCCCGGTGTATAAAATATAAGATGAATATAGAGTGCTACATAAATTGCCCAAAATAAAATTGCTTTAAAATAGAGTGAAAAATTGCCGGTGCTTTTTTTATTGTTCTGTACAAAATAATTATTCACTCTTTGCTTAAGCTCTTTGTGAAAATTAGTACCACTAGCGTTTTTAAATTTGGGGGTTGCCATCGTTGAATTTTAATATTTTATCTAAGTTGTTTCTTGTACCAAAGCATCTATTCTATTAAAGCCTATCATTTTTTTCGAAAGAAAACCTTCTGCATATTTTACACCAATCATTTTGCCAAACATTGCTGCTCTTGCTATCACTCCATCTAAAAACTCTGGAGATGATATATATGTTTGTGGACCGTCTTGCGCATCTGGGTTAAAAAACTGTGTTTTGTATGCTTTTACCGATGCTAGCTTTATATCCATTTCTTCCGAAATATCAATCACAAAATCTGGCTTCAAATATCTATCCTGTATAAAGTTAAAAACATATTTTGGTCGCCATGCTTTTTGCAACTCATTGTTGTAAAATGTTTCTACTTTCGATAAGCCTGCTAAAAATGCGGCATCTTCTACCATTTTTGCACTTCGGCCATGGTCGGGGTGTCTGTCTTCCGGGGCATTGCAAAAAATAATTTCGGGCTGGTACTTTCTTAAAACAGTAATTATTTTTCGCTGATTTATTTCATTGTTTTCAAAAAAACCATCTGCCATCATTAAATTTTCCCTTACATCAACACCCAAAATTTTAGCAGCATCAGTCGCTTCTTCTTTTCTTGTTTCTGCTGTACCTCTTGTACCCAGTTCCCCCTGTGTAAGATCTACAATGCCAATTTTTTTTCCATTCTTTTTTTCTGCCAATAACACACCTGCGCAACCAAGCTCTACATCATCGGGGTGTACGCCAAAAGCCAACAAATCTATCTTCATATTTTTTTGAAACTTGTAGCGTGCAATTTACGCTAAATAGGTGGTAATGTGCCGCCAAATTAATCACAATGCTGTAAAAAAAAGTGCACAACAAATTTAATTGGATGGATATTTTTTCAACTTACATAGCTTTTACATGCGGTGCATCATCGTACCCATACATGCGCTGTACTTCCTTTACAATCTTTTCAATGGTGGCATCATCAGTATTAGGGTTGTACGATTGCTTTAAGTTACTGTCAAAAAAGAAAGCTACCGTTTGGTATAGCCTTGCAGTAACGCCGCCTTTATATTCTTTAATTATTTCGTAGCAGTTGTTTCCGGTTTCCCGGTTTATCAATTTCATTAGCACCTTACCCTGGTAGACTGATAAATTGGTAAGCGGATCGCTAAATTCCTTTTTCAATTCCTTCTCCCTGCTTTTTATGTATTTTTTTCTTTCTTCCTTTTCCTTTACCGCTGCCATTTTTGCATTTATATCATTCATAACCGCACCGGCTCTTCGTGCGTAAGGGTAGGTTACATATACCGCATTCCTTAGTCGGTTGTAGCTTGCATTGGCTTTAGCTTGCGCTGCTGTAAGTTTTGCATATACAAAAACCAACTCCAGCGTTTTCAGTTCCATGGTATCGCCATCATAAATAATAGCAAGCGTTTGTATGGTATCATTTTTACCGGTTTGCTGTGCATGCAAATTTTGCAGGCCACTAAGCATACATAAAAACAACACAATAAAAGGAGGTTTAAAAAAATTCACCATTTGTATCAACGCAAATATTATAATTGAAGTTCTTTCATTTATACCATATTTGGTTTAAAGTAACCTTAAATTTTTAATAAAAAACATTTGGGGCGGTGATCTGTATACAATAATGGGCATTTAAAACGGGCTATCCGCAGTACTCCTCGTCATTTCAGCCGTAAAAACGGCTTCATTCCTGCGGGGTACTTGCTTCTATCCCTGCGCCTCTGGGCATTGGTTCTTTAATGCACAATAAATTGAACTTTACACTATATGTGCAATGCTATCAATTTGTGGAGTTTTTAATATGTTTGAAAAGCGAAATAAAATACTCCCATCAATTCATAATTTTCTATAATCTCATCCGTTACAATTACTCTTTTATTTTTTGAGGTTTCTTTATCTTTCCAATACTATTATACCAAGGGTTAAAAAACAGGAGATATATATTAAATATTAACCACCCGGCCGTAGCTAGAGTAATTAACATGAATAACTTTTTTAAGTATCCATTTATATCCAACAATTTTGCAAGAATTTTAGAAAACAGCCCTAATAAAAATGTTGCAATTACAAAAGCAACTGCTCCATATTTTATGGTGATGTTATCGTCCCATTTTTCAATAACAAATCTTATAGCAAAAAATAAAGCTACTAATCCAAGCGCTTTTAAAAACCATTGAAGCGCTTTGTATTTTTTTACTAATTTAAAAGGAACAGCCGAACTTATTTTTAGCTGATCAACCAAGGGCTTCTTTTTATCTGGCTCTATGCAATATTCTTCAATCTGTAAAAAGTTCCAATTGGATTTATAATCATTCACATCTTTTTTAAATGCAGTCATTGTTTGCCTGTAACCACTATACATCAAAGCGTATGCTTCCATATCATTAAACGAATCTAAATCTGTTCGCACTTCACTCAATAATTTTTGTACATTTTTCATAATGCCATAAGCCAATAAATCATCGTCTTTTTTTATGTGGTGTTGTAAAATCTTTCTGGCTTCATCATCACAATTTATCCAGCTGAGTGGCTCTTGTGGCAACTCCTTTTTGAGGTGCATTATTTTTAAATCTCTAATAATAGAAGAATATTTTCTGGCTTTTAAATCCAACAACTGGGTTTCTCTCACACGCTCCTGTACTACATTATCAACTCTATAAAACAATGATAATTCGTTTGCAGTTGTTGTAGAATTATCTGGTAATTGCGAACTGCCATCGCATACATATACACAGTCACATTCCTGTTCTAAAATAGATGATATACCTTGGTTATCATGCACACCACCATCTACCAGTTCCACATCAATATCTGGATACAGATTTTTTAGTACCAGTGGCTCAAACATAACCGGAACGCATGATGATGCCGCCACCGCATAACCAATAGGAAATTTTTGATAATCATCCGGCGCATCTTTATAATACATTCTTCTCAACCGCTTTTTTACATCAAAGTCTTTAGATAAATAAGTAGGTGGTTCACCCATCCAACTTGCAGTAAATTGCCAGTTGTGACCGGTGTTTAAACAAGTAGCATTTAAAATGAGTTGTGGTATTTTATTGGTGCGTTCCCAGTTTTGCTGGCTAATACTAAAGTCAGGTGCATCTTTTGGCTGTATCATTAAGTCGCTCATAAAAAGATCGGTTCTTTTTACCGTTTTATCTTTATTAAAAAGAGGTAAATAAAAACGTTTTTGGTACAGTGTTCCCAACCTGTATGAACGGGAATATTTTTTACTGAAAATCATTTTAAGGTTATCAAACAAATTGGTAAATATTTGCATGCGCAAATTTGTTTGCACGGCTTTTAGAAAATCTACTTCAATCTCTTTTACTATGTTTATATAATCTTCCTTATTAATGTCGCAGTCTTGTTTTTCTTCTAATAATTTTTTTAAATGAAGATAATAATAAGCTCCAATTATTGATCCGCCCGAAACGCAGGATATAATTTCCACATCTCTCAACTCATCTATTTCTGCCAGCGCAGCCAATACGCCAATTTGAAACAAGGAAGCTCTAAAACCGCCACCGGAAAGTGCCAACCCTTTTTTTTGCACGCTATTTTCTACAAACTCTATTACAGCAAGCTTTTCGTATTTTTTCTTATCTAATGCCTGCAAGCATTTATGCTGCATTTCTTTAATGATGTTTTCCTCTGCAAAATGATTCCCATTATTTTTAGGAAAGTTTTTTTCTAAATTTTGAAAGTGGACTATATCATTTAACTGTTGTGCAAACGATTTTAATTTCCAGTTGATGGTTTGAGTTGCAATAAATTTTTCAATACAAAACAATGCCTGCCTGTATTTTCTTAATCCAAAAAAAGCTTCGGCTAGGGTAGCATATTGCCAATCGTTTGTTGTTTCAATTTTAAACTCAGGTTTGTCAGCTGTCGTATCTTTAATATAATAGTCTATAATTTTTTGCCTCACTGTTTGGGCATTATTGTACCGCAAAATGGTTTCTTCATTCACCTCATCGGAGTTGGCAAAATGTTTTAAAAACTGGGCTACAATTAATTCTGAAATAAAAGCATAGTTTATGGCGGTGTATCCATAGTCGGAATCAATAGTATGGTCAATATTTTTAGCCCAAATTAGATAGCCTTTTTTATAAAAACCTAAAGAAGTGTACAGGTGTTGTATCTGGTGATCAAATTTCCATTTGTATTTATAAATGGCGCCTGCAAGGCCCATAATTTCGCAAGAGGAGGTTCTATCTAAACTACAATCAGATCTTAAAATGTTGATGGCTTTATCATATTTAAAATAAGATGATAAAGAGGTGTCCTTGTAAATATTTCTCACCAACACCTGGTATTCTTCATCTGTAATTTGTTCGCCATTTTCTTCTAACTCTCCCAGGTATTTATAAATCACTTCAGATGCATATCCAAACTGATTATTGCTTTCCAGTTTTTTATACAAGGCAATAATTTTTTCATTATTGTAAGCTGCTCCACGCAAGTAAATCTTAGCATCATCTATTAAGGTAAACTTCTCATGTTGGCTGGCCATAAAATATAATTAAGGTTGGTTAATAATTAATTTTTATAGTTTACGAGGGTAGGGTGTGAGCCGGTATTACACAATCTTGTATCGTTTAATACAAGGCATAATCATCATTCAACGTGGGGATTGAGAAGAATGGGAAATATAATTAAGGTTGTTTTGTAAAACGGCTAAATTATATCAGCATAAATATAAGTAAATAATACTTATATGTAAAACTATATTGAGGTGTGTAATTGCTCTCGGTAAGTTTTGTTTTAAAAAGAATAGATGTAATAGTAACTTGAATACCTGAAAGTGAAATTAATACGCTACTGTTTAAAAAACCATTTTGTGGCAATCATGGAAGGGGAAACAGCGTAGGGTGGAAAAATTTAAACATTTTTTTGAATATAATTCGTGTTTACAAAAAGCGGAATAGGTGCAGCGCACCAAAATATTTGTAACATGCATACTTACGTAGCACACAGGTGCAGCGCACCGAAATATTTATTAAAAAATTACATAGACCCATTACAATTTTGCAAGCTGGTTGTGTATAGCTGCACAGATTGCCACCGCTCATTAGCTACGCATCAAATCTGCGCAAGGGAACTCTGAGATAGAGGGGGTAAGGGAACTCTGCGCTAGAGGGTGAGATTAGGGCTAGGGAAGTCAGAATAGCGGAACAAATGTTTTAATTGTAGTACCAAAATACATATTCCTTTCCATAGGTTATCCAATTAACAGTTGTTGTTTCATTGTCTTTGTATTGTTCAACTAACAATAATTTTAGGAGCAAGCGTGATACAAATTTACTAGCATAAGTTTTCACTTCGATTTCAAGTTTTGGACTTTTCTCAAAATCAGAACTGAGGGTTATATTTTTATGATATTTCTTTGCTTGTTCCATAGATTTTATTTGCTGGTACTGAATTGTTCTGACTTCAAGATTAAGGTTACTTATTTTGTACTTTAATTTTGAGTCTGCATTTAAAATTTGCACAACAATTTTATCACCCTTTTTAGCGGACATATCTTCGGGACTTATTTTAACTCCATTTTTTAAAATTATTAAAGTTGCATTTTGAGAAAAACAATTAATGCCTAACACAATAAAGAGGAAAGAAATTATGCATTTTCGACTAAAAAGGATTGTCTTCATATTGAATTTTTTTAAGAGATTTTTTAGAAGCATCTATAATGTCATATAATAATCTTTCCAAATCTGAATTTGAAGTCGGTGTTTCTTTTTTTCTAAATTTATTTAATTCGATAAAGAAGTTCGTTGCTTTATTACTTAAGAGGGAATCCTGAACTAAAAGTAACTTTCCATAGTAAAGTCTTTCAAAGTCTTTATATTCTTTAATAAAACTAATTGTTTTTGCACTGTCTTTATCGAAATGAGACAAGACTGCACTTCTTTCTACAAATTCTTGGTAGATATTAAATGTTGTGTTGTATGCGTTTTTTCGTATCTCCCTTTTATAATTTTGGTTGTATTGAAATAGGCCAACACCTATCCCAATAAGAGTAAACAAAAGTGGTACTATTTTTACTAAAGTCTCGATTATTGGCTTTTTAGTATTCGATTTGGGTAAAGGGTATCTCATAAAAAAATTTTCATACGTTTTTTATTGTACAAGTTTATTAAATTCTAAAACTATCATTTATTGTTTCAACGCATTGGTTTTTAAAAAGTATTGATTAAAACTGCCAATTTTAAAACTAGCACAATTTAAATCGCACCAGTTTATTCTTTTCTCAATTTCTTCTCTTAACAATCCTTAATCTAAATCCACCGCCTAGGTGGTGCAGCTCACCGAAATCTTCGTAAAATGCATACTCTCTTAATACACAGGTGCAGCGGACCTAAGTATTTCACAGAATTCAAATGGAAGTAGTGCAATTATGCAAACTACTTACATGTAGCCCCAAAGATTGCCACCGCTCATTAACTTATTCAGCAATTCTGCACAAGGGAAGTGAGAGAGAGAGAGAGCTACATATCTAAAACCATAAAATGGTATACTACTTCCCAAACCAAATTTCGATATAACCTGGATCTGCTGTTTTATCCAAATAAAGTTTCGCTTCAAATTGATTAATAGATAACTTGAATTTTAAAACCTCTGCAATTTTTTTGTCTTGAACTTCATCTTCTGCATGAAAATATCTAACTTCCTCATTGTTCGGACGGCCATTATCAACAATAAATTTCGCTCCAAGCACTTTAAAACCTGCTGAATCTAATTGTGATGAATAAATTGAAAACAATGATTTTTTCAATTTATTACCTGTTAGAAGGAAAATTCTTGAATTAGAAACAATTGGCCTATCAAAACCTGATGTGGATGTAATTTGAGGTATAATAGAAGGATTACTTTCTCTATCTTTTGCATATTTAATTACTCCATTTTTTATTTCCTGATCTTGCAATAAATTAGCTTCTACCAATAGCTCTAGGGATTGAAGCCTTTGCTGTGGTAAATTCGATTCTAACGCTTTTAGTACTAAATCTGCATTATATTTTTGTTTAGCAAGTTTAATTTGAGATATGCCCGTAACAATTGTACCTCCTATTCCTCCCATTAATGCAAACATCCCAGCTATTAAAGTTGTTTTTAAATTATCTGACATTATATATTTATTTAATCTATTAATAAAAAAATCACCCTATTTGATCAACATTTTAATTGCCCATTTCTTAAGTTCTATATTATCATACAATTCACTTACTAGAGTAATAGGATCATTTCTTAGGCTATCGGTAGCAAACAATGCTTTCCAGTCAATTACCTTATCAACATTTCCTTTAAACGTTCCTGCGATTTTCATTACTTTTAAAATTTCCCATGCTATAAGCCCTTGTCCAATTGCGGTTGGGTGTACGCCGTCCAGACTAAATAATCCCCCTGACATTACTTTTCCTTTTTTATTTGTTCCATAGTATCTTGTATCAACTCTAGGATAAATAAAGTCAAAATAGGAAGGAAACTTATAGCAAGGGCTGTAACTATTTCTTTTAAGAGCCATATCCGATAAGGCAGAAGAAATATCTACCAGATAAAACTTCTTTTTACCTAATTTTTCATTTGCCAGCGCTACTGTTTCTATTATAATTTTATTATACTGCCGAATAGTATTATCAATATGAATAGTTTGCATCATATTTAGGTGAGGCATATTAATATCAAAATTTTCCGCAAACACAAAGTATGGGTAATATCGGCCATAAGAATAATCGTATTCTTTTGCAACAGGAACCTGTTTGATGCCTGTGGGTGCAGGATTTTTTGCATCTACCCTCCACTCATTTGCTTTTACTGTTTCTCTATCTTCATTTTTGCCTACTGCTTTAATAAGAGGAACAATAGTTACTATTGGTATGGTTGGAATGAATACTTTGTAATCAATATTATTTGGGTTATTCTCCATTATGTCAATTACTTTATTGAACATGTATTCATAATCTTTTTTAAAATCGTCAGGATGCCATAGATTCCAGCCACTCCTTTTTTCATAACTTACATTTTCCGGGCCTTCATTAAATGCAGTACCATCTTCGGAAGTTTGACTTATATTTAAACTTGTTACAGTACCAAGGGCATTATTAGCCCCAAGCCAAAGAATTAAATTTTCCACACCTTCATTTAAATGATGATGCCTTAACCAATCTAACTGACTTGGATCGTTCGGCCCGTTTTGTGAACCGGCTTCAAGCACTGTTAATGCAGTACGCAGAAAAGATTCATCTACCATACCCAAAACATTATCCGATTTGTTTTTAGATGATTCTATATGATCTCTGCATAGACTCGGCCTAATTAGCCATGATGAAGCCGGATCAAAACCTCTTACGGAAATGTTGTGAAAAAAATCTTCTTTTGGCGGCACAAGATTGCTGCCGTCACCCCTTTCATAATAATCTTCTACTTCATCTAAAAAACTACTAATAATACTGTAAGCCATTGGCCACTCAACCGGTCCTGAAATATTTGTCCCTAATCGCTTTTCAAGTTTTCTAAAAAGCATCTCAAAGTTTAACGGATGCCCACCCTTTGGCCAAGTAGGATATTTATATGAATCTATTGAAAGAATTTTTGACAAAAGCGTAGAATAACTTAAGTCAGTCCTTGCCGAAGCTAAAGACATAAAACCTTGAGAGATGCTATCACCAATAGTAAATAATTTCATAAGTAAATAATTTTTATTTTAAAGTTGAGTGCATTTTTTTTGAGAGAAAAATGGAAACTGAATCTCTTGGAGCTTTATTAAATATTTTTCTTTTCTAAACATAATTTTTCCCATCATCAAACAATGCCCTTACACCTGCAACACTATCAGCAATAGGTATATATTGGTAATGTGGAAAATCTGGGAAACTTTGCCAGTCGCCTCCCCATTCCAAATTTTCCAATTCATCTTTAACAAGTTTAGCTAAAGGTTTATATTTATTGTCTGAAGTAATATATTTGCCGTTTTCAAAAAGGCCAATATCCCAGGCCAGACCAAAGTTGTGGTTGCTTTGTCCTCCACGGGCATTGGTTACTTTGGGCAGTGTGTTTCCATTTCGCCCCTGCCTGTAAAGAGCATCCTGCTCAGCATATGTGCGTGTGCCTGATATGATACGTACATCTTTGTGTGCATCAATCATTATTTTTAAAAATTGTCTTGCAAGCACCTGTACTTGGGGTGCAAGAGTGATGATGTTTCCTTCACTCCGTACATCAAAGAATCCATACTCATTTGCAATAGCTTGGCTTTTCGCCAAAAATGCGCCATCAGCAGCGTCGGTATGTTTGCCCCATGCACCATCCAGTGGTTTTTTATAAAATCCATTAGCTTTTAAAAAACGCTGATAAAAAAGCACATCTGCTTTTAGTAGTTGATAACTCATGATGGTTAGTTTTAAAAGTTTAAATTTTAAAGATTGTAATTTTTTATTTTAAAAAAAATCTTTGCCTGCTTTAGAGTATTTGTGTTTTTAAATCTCTTTTATAAATTGCTGCACAGAAAGTAAACACACAAACCTCTTACAACATTTCTGTATGTTTATTGGTTATTAGATGATGGAGTTGAGGAAGGTGCAACTATTGCTGAAAAAACTTTAATAAAAAGCCCCGCATCAACTGAAACTGAAAGGTAAAAGCCAGTTTTCCACGTTTTTCTTGTTTCTAAAGTTCCCGAGAATTTATCATCATTAAATTTAAAATCAGGATTATTTACCACATAATTTACCTGACCGAAATGAGCACCTCCATTTAAGAAAAGCCCATTTGTAACTTCAACATTTACACCCAAAAAAAAGTTATCACCAATCTTCCCGTTAAGGTTTGTTCCTAAAGAAATTCCAAGTCTTTCACGAAACTCTCTCGGCTTGATATTTAGGTTTCTAGGTACCAGATGAAAGGTAAGCATAGCCGTTAAAAGACCTCTATTTGTTGGATTGTCAGCAATTAAGGTACTATCACCATTAGGCTTTTTAAAGATTGAAATATTTTCTGCATTTTGTAACCATGTATGTACAACACCCGTATTTAGGCTAACCCTGCTTGTTGGCAATAATTTTATTTTAGTTGTAGATAAGACCGTTGGAGGGTTGCCTTTCTCAAAAATTGTAAAAGGGAATGTTCCCGTATAAGGACCAAAAATTGGTGATGGTACTATTTTGAAATTCTCGGAAACTTTTGTTGGATTACTACTTTGTTGACTACCGGCAGAATTATTTATGTCATCTTTTATTTCTGTAGCAATAAATTTACCCGTACTTGAAATACTATATTTTCTTGTAGAATTTTTTGAAACAACAAAATGAAACTGAAATTTATCATAGTTGCTTTTTGCAGTTGTTGGATAGTATGAATAAAGTGGCTGACAATCTTCATCTAAAAAAATATGTATTATACCTTGACGGTCATAAATAATATTACTTTGGCCTCCAACATAAAAAAGTCCATTTTCCTCCATAAAGGCTTCAATTAATATTATTTTTTCTTGATCATCGTCTTTTTTTAAAGCTTTTTCATTTTTAGGATCAACTGTTCCACCAGTTATTACAGGTTCAGGATCCGCAATGCTAATTGATTCAGAAAGGGGAGTTGCTAACGCATTTGAAACAACAATATTTATATTTTTAGGACTTTCGCCAAGTTGTTCAATCAACTCAGAAAGTTTAAACTTTATCTTGAAAGGATTTGTATCGCCTGTTTTTTTTGCATCGACTGCCTCAATGAGATTCTTGTAATCATTGGTACTATTCACTTTCTTAGCAATTGTATTTGCTAACTCAACTAAGCTTTTACTTTTTGAGATACTATTTTCTTCCCAAGTAAGTTTAGAATTGGATAAAACAGCGTTTGCATCCTTTTTTGTAAAATTCAATAATTCTAATGTTCCATTAGGTGCTAGAATTTTAGCTTCAATGTTTTTGTTTTTAAGCTTACTTATATCTCGCTGTATTTCTTGAGCATATATAGTTGAGGCGACTAAAAGAATTAGCAAGAAGCTGATTATTTTTTTCATGTAATTTATTTAGCTTGTTAAAAAATAATTTTGAAAATATACGAGAGGGTAAAAGGGAATAATAAAACTTCGGTCAATCTCATTCCCACCTATAATAAAGCCAATTAATCGTCCACCTTCATCAATAACAGGAGCACCTGAATCGCCAGGCATTGAAATTTTTGTTGTGGTAATTACATTTGAGAATTTAAGTTTCCCATCATTTAAATAAATGGTAGCAAAAACATCTAAGACGGACCCTTCTTGGCGAAAAGATGTAGCTCCTACAGTTTCTATTTTTTTGTTTTTAAGATCTGCTATATCAGCTTTCCCGTAAAAACCTGAAATTTCTTTATCAGCTATTTTATTTCGTACATCTAAAGGATTCTTTAGCTCACAAACTGCATAATCATAAATACTACTGAACTTGCTATGCTTACCTTCAACTATTGGTATCTGTGATGATTTATCTGTACCAAATCGTCTTTGCTTTGAAGGAAACTCTCCGCCTTCTTTATTACTATTATCACTAGAAGTAAAATATCCTGTATCTATATAATCATTTAGCAAAACATGAAAACAACTCGTTAAATAATACTTATTGTTTTTAGTAAGTTTCACTCCTCTTGTTCCATAATAATTCTTTTTTGGATTACAAATACTGCCACCCATTTTTAGTGGAGAATCATTGTCTAAATAAATTGGAATTGTTTTTTCATAATCCTTATAATCATGTTGATTTATAATATTGACTTCTTGTACATCTGTTTGAATTTTTATACCTCTAAAAAATAAAAATGGAGGAACCTGAAAGCTGCTATTCGATTCTTTTTTAGAAACATAAATAATCAATGAATAACCAAGGTGAGGGTCTGAGTTTTTATCGCCAATTGCACATCCCGAATAGAGTTTAATCTTCTTAGAAAAGTAGAATTCGTTGATGTTAGTTAATGTTTCTAAAATTTTATATTGATTTTCGGAAGTATAATTTTCAAGAAATAAATTGATTATTTCAAACTCAATATCTTCCACTCCACCACTCCAATAATAATTCCCATCTTCTTTATTTTTATACCAAATAGCGTTTCCATCTATTTCTGTACCTACAACTACATCATCTATCTCAATAATGCTTGAAGGCGTTTTGTAAGATTCGCATGCTGCGAAAGTAGAAGCAGCGCCAATTCTTGCATTTAAATTTTTATTTACAGTTACTTTCATCCTACTCTTTTTATGGGCATGGAGCCGGGTGAATCGGAATTATTTTCTGTTGTTTTATCATCATCAGGTTTTTTACCTGCGTTTCTCAACGCAATAAATCTGTTTAAAAGATCAAACCAAAAAGGTGCGCCTAATGAAATTGCTAGAGCAGTTAATAACCATCCTAAAAACCTGTATTTTTTATCTTGATATGGATTTCCTTTGCAGTTATATGCTTTGTTATATTTCTCTATTTCAGAACGGAGTTTTTTAGCCAGTGCACTGTCTTTATCTGCACAGCATGACAACTCGGTGTATAAAGAATCGCAAATTTTACAACTGTCTTTATTGGGCCATCCTAAAGCAGCTATACTGCCGGCTTTTTCTAAATCATCTTCAATTATTTGTTTTGCAGCAAGCAAAATACTGTCATCAACACCTACATATAAAGTATCAGTGATTTTCATTGTAATATTGACATTACAGGTATCTTGGTTTGTAGTATTTGACCTCGCAGAATCAATTTTTACAGTATCTACACTGTTTGAACTTTTTGTAAATTTTATTACCTTATTTAGTGAATCGTATTTAGGTGCAGAGCTTACAGCTAATTTTACAAGGTTTTCTCTTGCAGTTTTATCATTGGCCAAAAGTTTATATAAGGCAATTGTATCCACATTGAAAGTATAGGCAAGGAAAAAACCGAGTATTAGAAGCATAATTCTATTCTGCCTAATGTACCAACCACTGGTTCTTTCCATTGTTTCTTTAAACCAATTTTGCAAAAAATTATTAAATCGGTCTATATCACTATTTGAGTCAATAAAAAGTTTTTGTAACTGCTTTAAAGTTTCATTATCAATATTGCTCGGAATTCCATCAATGCCTTTAAATTGTTGTTCAGTAAATAAAGCATCTCTTATCAAATTCATTTGCGGAATAGAACCATCGTACTCTTCACCCCGCAATAAATAAGTAATGGTTTTGGAAAAATTTCCTGCTTCTAGATAAGCTGGCTTACTATTCCAACTGCTTTCTGCCAAATATTTTATAGAGGGATAGTTAAAAAATGCTTTGGTAAAATTATTGTTCGATTTATAGTTTGGATTAAAAAAGCGAATGATACTATAAAAGATTTCGATGCCAGCATTTATGAGTGTGTAAGCAGAATATTTGTTATCATCTTCCAACATTCTTCTTATACCTTTCTGTAGCATTCTTCCTCTGAGGCCAAAGGCCCTGGCAATTATTTCCTGCATAATACTTGCAAGCAAACTATATAGGAAAAATATAAAAATCATTCCTATGAAAAGATCAAAGGCGATATTGTTAAACATAATATCCTTATTTATACTTTAATATTATTAAAAGCTTGAGCAGTTACATAAAACTATAGTGCCGTCCGCAGCCTTAGTTCCTAGCCCACATAACAATGCTATAAACTTTTCTCTTGCGACTCCTTCTCATAAAATTTTTAATAAAATCAAATCTGCATTCCTCCCCCCAGCATCCCCCACAAAACCAATAACCCCATTTTTTGTAATTACTACTTTCATTGCCAGTAGTCTATGCACATAATAATGACCAAGCCGTCATTTTCGTAGAGAGAGAAAAAATATTTTTCGAGAAGGATATAATTGGAATTAATTACAAAACAAATATTGTAATAAAAACCAATATAAGGCACCGTTATTTAACCCTTTTTTTACCGTTATTTAACGGTATTCTGATTATTATTATATTTAAAGCCTAGCGTACAAGAGTAAGATTGACATTTTATAAGGTAGATGTTGGGGAAAACATAACTTCTTTAAATTGCTAAGTCATAAAACCATATGATGGTTTTAGCCTCTACAGTCTAATATATATTGTGTGCTTTTATTGATGGCTTTATCTATTACATTAATAAATAAACCTTTATATAGGTAATTATTCAATGCCCTCCGACAAAACTTTAGTGCCGTACGACAAAACTTTAGCGCCGTCCGACAAAACTTTAGAGCCGTCCGACAAAACTTTTGTGCCGTCCGACAAAACTTTAGAGCCGTCCGACAAAACTTTAGTGCCGTCTGACAAAACTTTAGAGCCCTCCAACAAAACTTTAGAACCCTCCGACAAAACTTTAGAGCCGTCCGACAAAACTTTAGAGTTCTTTGACAAAACTTTAGAGGCGTTCGACAATTCTTTTTTGCCACTCAAATACATTAAAACAGCTATTTTTACTTTTTGCAAATGTTTTTATAATTATTTTGTTAAAGCGCATTAACATTTGTAAATTAATTTAGTCTCTGTGATAATTACATATACTATGAGAAGATTATTATTATATGAATGAATGTAACTGAGTTAAAAATTATAAGAAAGTGAAGGATTGCGTGTAATATTGTGTCAGCGGTGATGCCCAGCAATTTACAAATACTTCAAAATGACAAAAGACCAGCCAGAATTTATTGTTGCAAAAGATTTATCCTTTATCGGAATTTTAACTGATATAAAAAAATCAAGTACGGCCTTACAACCAATTTTTGAAGCTTTCACAAATTCTTTAGAAGCTATTAAGCTTAAGACTAAGCAAGATGAAACATTTAACAAAGGTGAAATTAAAATACGAATTAATGTAAATGAATTAATTGATAATAATTTTGAATTTAATTCTTGTGAAATATTTGATAATGGTGTTGGATTTGATCAAACTGAATTTACAAGATTTAATATATTTAAAGATAATACCAAGGGTTTTAAAAATTTAGGTTCAGGTAGAATCCAATATGCACATTTTTTTGAAAAAACTGTCATAAAAAGTAATTTTATCAAGAATAATGAATTTTTTGAAAGAGAGTTTGTGATTTCAAAAAGTAGACCATTTTTAGATAAGAATGCTATAGTTAAACAGAGATATATTAAATCAAGCAATGTAAAGCAAACATTTTCAAATTTGACATTTTCAAATTTATTAGAGAATAGTTATGTGTATCATACTTTGAATGACACAATACTAAAAAGAGATTTATTAAAAAGATATTTACACTATTTCTGTTTTAATTCAACAAAAATCCCAAAAATAATAATTGATTTCTATGTCAACAATATTTTAAAATCTTCATCAAGTATTACAAAAAAAGATATACCACAATTTGATAAAAAACAAAAAGTTCAAATCCCCTATCTAAAACCAACGAAGAGTGCAACTAGTTATGAGAGTACAAATAAAAAAGAGGAATTTGAAGTTGCAACATTTAAAGTTACGAAAGACTTACTTGATAGTAATGATGTTAAGTTAATTTCAAAAGGTGAAGTTGTAGAAGCTACCAAAATTAATTTAACAGGAATTTCCAAAAATGACAATATAAATGGGAATAAATATCTTGTTTTAGTTTCCTCAAATTACATAGATGAAAAAGACACAAACAATAGAGGGGAATTAGAAATACCTAGTCGCAATTCTAGTAAAATTCTAAATGTATTTAATTCAGAGGTGATTTTCTTAGAAGATATTGAAGAAGGTGTAAATATTGAACTTGCAAAACTTTACCCAGAAATTGAAGAAATTAAAGAAAAACACAAAAATGAGTTACAAGAATTGAAAGAAATGTTTTTTATAGGCGATGAAGACGATGTTGATATAAACTTGAATGACGACGACAAAAGAATCTTAGAAAAATATTATGAAGCTCAGGCAAAAAAAGAAGCGAAAATCGATGCGATTATTAAACAAACAATTGATAGGCTTGAAAATTTAGATACTACTTCTAAAGATTATGAAGTGGAACTCGAAAAAGAAATAACTGCATTAGTTAAAATTATTCCAGAACAAAATAAAAGAACTTTAAGCCATTACATTGCAAGAAGAAAATTAGTTATTGAATTATTTTCTAAAATTTTAGCCAAGAAACTTAAAACACAAAATATCAAATCAAGAGATAAAGACGAAGCCTTGATACATAATTTGTTGTTTCATCAAAAATCAACAAATACTTATGATAGTGATTTGTGGTTAATAAATGAAGAGTTTATTTATTTTAAAGGTAACTCTGAATTCAAATTAAAAGATTTAGAATTAGACGGCAAAAAAGTATTCAGAACTAAGTTTGAAGAAGAGGAAGAAAGGCACCTTAAATCACTTGGCGAAAGTAGGATTGATAGGCGACCAGATGTATTATTGTTTCCTGAAGAAGGTAAATGTATAATTATTGAATTTAAAACACCAAAGACTAATGTTTCAGACCATTTAACACAGATTAATCAGTATGCTTCACTTATTAGAAATTACACAACAGAAGATTTTGAAATTAAGACATTTTATGGATATTTATTGGGCGAAGGAATAGAGCCAAGAGATGTTCAAGGTGCTGTCACTACTTTTGAATATTCTCATAATTTTGATTACTTATATAGCCCTGCACAAAAAGTAATTCATTTTGAAGGAAAAGAAAATGGTTCAATTTATACTGAAGTTTTAAAATACACTTCCTTATTAAAAAGAGCTGAATTAAGGAATAAAAAATTCATCGAAAAATTAGGGTTAAAGTAAGTATTGACTTAAATAAATTAACTTATGGTATGGTATGCTTGTTATGGTTCAAATATGGATTTGGACAGATTTTTAAAATATATTCAAGGTGGACAATTGACTGTTAATGGTGAAATTAAGAATTATTCACCTTGCCCAACAGATACATCATTGCCTAAAAACTCAGAGTCTTATTTAATTGATAGAAAGTTATTCTTCGCTAAAGAATCTAAAACGTGGGATAAACACGGAGTAGGTTTTATTTCAAACCGAAAAAATAAGAAAAGTAAAACCTTAAGTAAATTATACTTAATAAGTGAAGCACAATTTTCACATCTATTTGCTCAAGAAAATGGTAGAGAGAAAGCAATAATTGATTTTGACAAGTTATCAAAATTAGGGATCTTAGACTTTGCCTATAATTTTTATAACAGAATAGTTGAATTAGACAAAAATTACAAAGGCTTTCCAATCTTGACTTTTACCAATAAAGATAACATAACAACGAATAAGCCTCATTCAGAATATGCAGAATTAATCTTAAGCGGACTAAAACTTACTCATAAACTGACAAGTAAAGAAGCACTAGAATATTTAAGTAAAAAAGGAACAGGTGCATTCAAAAAAGATTTAATAAAAATGATTGATTGAAATGTGCACTACAGCTAACAAGGGGTTTGAAATATTGGGGCAGATGGAATAAAAATGAGCATTTGTAATTCTCTTTGGCGTTTGTTAGGGCAGGACTTAAATTGCTGGTCTTTAGTTCTTATCTGGAAGATCAGTTTTTCAACCCTCAGCGGTTACGACTTAACGTTAGCAAAAGCCCCAACTAAGCCAAATCCTTTATATGTGCATCATTTGATTTGCAGTTAGACAAGTTGTGAAATATTTAAATTTTCAAATATTATGAAAAAAATCACATTAATCTTAATCGCATCACTATTAATAGGAATATTGGGTAATTGCCAAAAAAAACAAAAAGACAGCCTACTATATAAACAAACTCAAATAAATAACCTTGATAGTTCATCGAAAAATGTGAAAGTATTTGGCGATTCATCAAAGGAAGTTGTCAAAATTAAAATTGAGCCAGAAATACAACAAGCATTATTGAATAAACTAAAGGATAAAGATAATAAATGGTGGGAGTGGGGTGCAACAATAACTGCCATACTTCTAAGTGGATTAGGCTTTGTTCTTGCATGGAGAAGTTTTAAGGTTGATAGAAGTTATAGACGTTTGGCTTTTCTTTCAGAAACAGACAAAATGCAGGTTGACCATCCTGATGTTTCCGCTTTTGATGATGATAGAATGATAAGCTTAAAATCATCTATAGAAATAATAAAGCCTACAGTGATCAATGTCAAAGGACGTGAAAAAATATTGATTAAATTTCCCTATAAAATAAAAATTACAGCATTGTCAAGTCCAGTAAAAGTTGCAATAAATGGTCAGCCTGATTCAGAGATTTCTGCACTGAATTCGAAAGTATTTAAGGAGATTTCTAATCATTCTGAATTTGATATTGAAAATGATGCAACAATCACGATAAAAAAAAGTGGAGGGATATTTCTCCAATCCTATGAAGACAAACTTTTGGAAGCAAGAATACAAGCCTTTTGTTATTATAAGTTAAATAATTTTGAACTTGCCCTAACAGGCCTTGATAAAAGAGATAAAGGCCCTTGGGAAGAATATTTAAAACGAACTAAAATCAAATCAACAGTTTTTGCGAATATTGTACTAAATGCGCAGACAACCAAAAGGGATATATTCAGCAAAAAATTTTTAAAAATGTTGGATAAATTATTTCCTGAAAATCTTCCAAAAAAACCTTGATTAAATAATGCACTAACACACTAGATTGAATTTCCTACAAAACCCATGCCCTTCCCTCATTGCACACAAAACCCTAATAAACCAATCTTGAAATATAAGAATACTACCAATACATTTGTGAAAAGCACCAACCAACAAACTCGAAGATTATAAATTACTTAATCAAAATTTCTTCCCCTTCTTCCCCTTCACCACCGTAAACAAATCCGCAGTATATTTTTCATATAATTCAAATAAAAACTCCATTCGTTTTGCTTCTGTAGTAAAAGGTTGTGGGCGGTAGGCAAGGTCCACGGCTTTGTCTAACTCATTGTGGGCTTTGGTTAAAAGTGGTGGCATGGTTAAGGGATCGTACAAATCTGCTAACGAACTATTAGGAAATGCAAGCCTTGCATCCAATACTTTTTGTGCTGCTGTTTCTATTGCTTTTATTTGTTTGTCTGTTGGGTTTAAAGGCCAAGGATAGTTATTGTAGACTAATTTATTTGAATATCTCAAACTAGTACTTAACATACCACAAGTAAATCTTACCCACGTCATATGCATAATGGAGGTTAATATTCCAAAATGAAAAACAGAAGCGTTAGGAATTATTAATGCTAGATTACTCGAAATAACATCTTTAGATTTAAATCCTATTGGGATATACTTCCTAAATCCTGATGATAAATTTGGAATTATGATATAATCTGTTTCAGGCTGTCTTATCTCACCAAATAAATAAGGGAATTGGGCTAATTTATTTGTAGCAGGTCTAATACTCTTCAAACGATATTCTCTTACTTTTTCGATTCGTTGCTTTAATTGTGGGCATTTATTAATTTCGGTAGGATCTGCAGATTTTAACCAAAAGCAGAAACGTTCTATTTTATTTATAAATTCTTCACCTCCTGTAAATTCTTTAATAAACTTTGAACCCGCTGGCTCCATTTTTAGGTATTCTTCTTTTGCATCTTTAGTTAATAATAAATGGCCGCCGTCATTAGGCATACTCCCAAAAATAATTTCCGGCACTGAGCAAATTGGAGTACTTCTAGAAGTAATAAATACATCATTACCTTCTAAAAGATATGGATTAATATTCAGTACAGTCCTTTCAAGAGGTTCAAGATTTGAATTGTTGTATTCAAATATTACCTTCTTGCCTGTATCAAAATTAGCAAAGCCAATAATAACTACATATACTGCTGCATTTCCTTTCGCTTCATTATTCCATTTAAAATATTGATGTGCAAAATGAATTTTTATTTTATAATGATTATACAAAATGTTCCACAATATTCCAACCTGTTCACCTTGGGTTATAGAATTGGTGCTAACGAAAGCAACCTTTGTATTTGTATTTTGAATGATTTGAGCAGCTTTAATATACCAACAAGCAACGTAATCTAAAACACCTGTTGCACTGATACCCGCAAATGCTTTTTCTAAATCTTTTTTTTGTTCAATATTTTGTAAACTTTTGCCAATAAATGGAGGATTACCTAATATATAATCAAAAGTATTTTTTAAAATTATTTTATTTGAGCTATCACGTCGCTCATCAATAATAGTAAGGTTCTTAGTCTTTATGTTTACAGTTTGATAATCATTTTCTGGTTCGTTTAATGTTACAGTTGTGTTTTCAGATGTAATCAATAAGTTTTCTTTTTTTAGCAATGAACTCCATTCTATTTGTAATGCATTTCCATGTACAATATTGGCAGCTTTCTTCAATGGTAACCTTATAAAGTATTGCCCAAACTCATTGCTTATCTGCATATTCATTTGGTGGTCTATTAGCCACATGGCTACCTCGGCAATACGTGCAGGAAATTCTTCATACTCAATGCCGCTCATCATATCTACATCGAGCCAAATAATTTCTCTTACATCCAACACGGTTTGTCCTGTTTTGTAAAGGCTTCTTAAAATGGCCAATTCAAGCAATCGCAATTCACGGTAAGTAATTACCAAAAAGTTTCCGCAGCCACAGGCGGGGTCAAGAAATTTTAGTGTGCTAAGTTTTTTATGAAACTCGGGCAGCTTGTTTTTATTATCTTTTATGGTTTCAAACTCTGCCCACAGTTCGTCTAAGAAAAGTGGCTTTATCAGTTTTAAAATATTGGTTTCGCTTGTGTAATGTGCACCCAGGTTTCTGCGTTCTTTGGGGTTCATTACACTTTGAAACATGGAGCCAAAAATGGCGGGAGATATTTTGCTCCAGTCAATATAACAACACTCCAATAATGCTGTGCGCATCTTACTGTCAAAACTTGCGGTAGGTAAATTTTCTTCAAACAGTTTTCCGTTCACATACGGAAAGTCTGCAAGCTGTTCATCAAGGTTTTTGTACCTGTTTTCTTTTGGGGTGTTTAACACCTGAAACAGTTCCTGCAATCTGCTTGCAAGGTCGCTGCCATCTTCGTTGGTTCTTTGCTCAATATAATCCTGTAACTGTTGCTTGTTAAAAATGGTAGTGTCTTCTGCAAACAAGCAAAATAAAATTCGTACCAGGTAAACTTCCAGCGGGTGCCCGGTGTAACCAATGTCTTCTAACCTGTCGTGCAGTTTACCCATCAGCTCTGCTGCCTTTATGTTTGCGGGGTCTTGCGCTGCATATACTTTTTTGGTATAGCCTAAGAGGTATCCAAAATGCTGCACATTGTTTACAAGGTCGTTTAGTTTGAACGATACCACCCCGCCCTGCGGGCACCCCTCCGTGGGAGGGGAATCCAGATCGTACAATCTAAAATGTTCAAAATCTGAAATGAGAATATATTTTGGAAGTTCGTGCTGTTTAAGTCCGTGTAAATAATCTTTGGCTTGTGTAAAAGCTTTGTCAAGGTTTTTGCCCCGGCTTTTCATTTCTATTAAAATGGTGCCTTTCCACAGCAGATCAATGTAGCCATCTTTATCGTCCAGCTTTTTTACCCTGTGTTCAAAGCTGGAAACCCGTTTGCGGCTTATTCCAAAAACATTAAAGAACTCTACCAAAAAAGGTTTTGCATCTGCTTCTTCATTGCTAGTACCCGCCCATTCTTTAGAAAAACTCAATGCCCTGTCTTTAATTTCGTTCCAGCTAAGTGTCATACATAATTTATATGTGCTAAAATTAAGGGAGTTAAATTTAAAAATTAGGGGTATTGGTTGTTTGCTTGTAATATTATGGATAGTAGTAAATAAAATACGCTTGGTACCTTGGCGTATTTTTTTAAAGACTTCTACTAAACCCAACAACTTCGTGTTGCTCTAGTGGGTCATATAAAGTTCAATACCTCCATTAATGGAAAAGAATAGGGTACCAATACATATAGCTCCATTTGAGATTGCCAATACATTTTCAAAGTTTTCAAACAACTATTTTATGCGTATAAGCAAATCTTTTCTATTGTTCGGCAAAACTTTTCTATGGTAAAATAAACTAAAAAGTTAAATATTCGTTTTGGCGTTATCCATAAAATGAAGTTTTTTATACATATTATTATATATTAGTATTAAAATATTAATAATTTATTTATAAATACAAAACAATAAATTATATAATTAATAATTCATTATATTCAACATATATAATAATTAATAATTTATTTCGTTTATACTCTACGAATTATATTTTTTAATTAAACCAATTTTTTATGACAAACAGAGTAACTGTAGCTTTAAAAAGCTTTATGGGTTTTTCTGAAGCCAATGTATTGGCTTTTTCTGATGCTGTTATTACGGCACTTACAGGGAATGCAAATTTTCCTACGGCTGCGGCCCCGCTTGCAACACTGGTAACTGCCAATGCAGCATATGCTGCGGCATTATCTATTGCTAAAGATGGCAACCGTATGCAGGCTGCAGAAAAAAATGTAGCCAAGCTTGCCGTGCAAGATGCACTGCGTGAGTTGTGTAACCTTGTAAATTTTGTTGCAGCGGGCAACCGTGTTTTATTACTAAGCTCAGGGTTTGATATCTCTAAAGATATTGCGGCCACTGTAGTAATAGAGCCTGCAAAAAATGTAATTGTAAGCTATGGCGCCAACTCCGGCGAAATGAATGTAGCAGTAAAAGGAGTAAAAGGCCACAAAGGGCTGGTGTTTGAATACAGCGTGGCTACAGATAACAATACCATAGCAGAAGATGCTACATGGATAAGTCGCCCAAGCAGCACTACCCAATGTACATTGGTAGATATGCCTGTAGGGCAACGTGTACATATACGTATTGGTATATCTGGCGCACGCAGGCAACTGGTATATACTGCACCTGTATTAAAACTGGTAGCGTAATATTTACAAATGCTATCTTACTAAAGCCTCCATTTTTTGTGGAGGTTTTTTGTGTAAGGCAGTTTAAAACTATATGCTAAAACATGTGAACATTATTAAATAGCATTGATTAAAATATTGAATATATATATGATAAAAATTATTGATAAATGAGTAATTGCGTGTAATATTGTGTTGGTAGCAATACTTTTTTAACACTACATTCTAACAAAATAAAATAAATTATCGATGAAGCTATTTATCAGTCACACACATTCAGACAGTGATATTGCCAATGCAATTGTTGAGTTTTTGACAGTAAGTGTTGGAATAAATCATAATCAAATTTTTTGTTCATCAACTGATGGAAAAGGGGTTCCTTTGGGACTTGATTTTAATGAATATATCATCAGTCAATTGAAAGGTGAGGAAGCGGAAGTTCTTGCAATTGTGACAAATAATTATTACAATAGCAAATATTGCATGTATGAACTTGGGGCAGCTTGGGGTTTGTGCAGAAGAATTATTCCAATTTTAATACCACCAATGCAATATGGAAATTTAAGAGATTTCATTAGATCAAATATCTCTGTACAGGCATCAGCAGAGAAAGATTTAAATTCACTTAGAGACGACCTTCATAAAAAATTTGACTGTAATAATGTTCCAACGACAACTTGGGAAAAAAATAGAAAAATATTTATTGACAAAGTAAGAGAACTAGCAAAAAAAGAAAAAAACTCTGTATCAAAAGTGAATTCACCTAATTATAGTTCTCTTTATAAATACAAAGCGGTTGCTTTTGACTTTGATGGCACAGTACTTCAAGGGAAAAATTTTGATTACTCTTGGAAGGAAGTATGGCATCATTTGGATTATGATGATATTAAACGTAGAGAATTATATCAAAAACATAAGGATAAATCACAAAACTATACTTATGAGGAATGGTGTAATGACTGTTGTAAGTTTTTTATGGACAAAAAAATGAATAGGAAACATATTCCTGAAATAATAGCGAAAAGAAATCTTAAACCAGCCGAAGGTTTACTAACAACACTTACTGCTCTAAAAAAACATGGAATTAAAACAGCAATTATATCAGGTGGAATAAATACATTTTTCGAGTATGGACTTGATGAAAATATAAAATCACTTTTTGATAAAGTTTATTTTAATAATTTCCATTATGACAATAGTGGGTTTTTAGAAAAAGTTACACCCTACCAAAACAAAGAGTCTGATTTTATTGGTAAAGTAATCGCCTTCGAAGACTTCTGTTCATTTGCAAATTGCAGTTTAAGTGAGGGTGTATTCGTTGGTGAAGGCACAAATGATATTGAAGTAGCCTCTCATCTTTCCAATAATAATGGACTTAGTATAGCATACCCTTCTGCATCAGCATCTAAAGAATATAGAGAGGTTGCTAGTGTTGAAATATATGATGAAAATATGTCTGCAATTCTAGGTGAAATTTTAGTTCCACAATCTAATAACCTGAAGCCTTATCCTCGAAAAAGTCAAAAAAGACGATGAACACTTTAGAAAATATAGCTATTATACCTAGTGCTGCAGGCAACATGGGGGTTTACCTAATTCTCAGCAACGTCTCCCAATGGGGACGTTGCGCTAATAATATCATCAAATTGAGACTACTTAACGCAACGTCCGGCAAGGGCCGAGACATTATTGCGAAGCCGGTTTATGTTAATAATTCGTAATAATTAATCTACTGAATATAAACTAGTTTAAATATTAGGAAAAATAAATAATTGGGTTTAATATTGTAACATAATGCTCGCTAGTATTCTCTTTATTGTCGGGTAAATTAAAGTTCTTTTATTGATTCGGTTTTACTTAAGCATAAGATTATATCTTCTAAAAATCACTAAAACAAATAACAAACAGAAAACAGTACCAAAGATTACTTCACAACTTTTCATAACTACACTAAAAAAACATTTATGGGTAAATTTGTAATTACCAAAAGAACCAACGGTGAGTTTCAATTTAATTTAAAAGCCGGCAACGGAGAAAAAATTTTAAGCAGCGAAGGTTATGTAACAAAGCCCAATTGCAAAAAGGGAATTGAGTCTGTACGCAATAACTCACAAGACGACAGTAAATATGTCAGGAAGACATCTACAAACGGAAAAGCATTTTTTAATCTGAAAGCAAGCAATGGGCAAATTATTGGAACGAGTGAAATGTATGAAAGTGAAACAGCAAGAAATAAGGGGATTGCTTCTGTAAAAAGCAATGCCCCCAACTCAATAGTTGACGATCAGACTGCATAGAACACAATCTATAAATTGAATAAATGAGGCAAGTACGGCCTTTAACCTATCGCCTTCTTCGGTACTGTAACAATTTTAGTCGCCCATCGCTCCAATTATTAAACTGCCGAGGCCTCGTCTTAGCCTGCGGTTGTGTCACAAATGCATAACACATAACGTCTTCGATTATAAGAAAAATACGAGTGTTAATATGAAAGATAACAAAGCAAGGGGGCTTGTGTTTCACAAGCTAGGCGAAGCTTTTTTTTATGGAATGTAGTTAGTAACCATATGCAAAAAGCTGTATACAATATGAAGTGGTTTTTAATACAGCGTTGAATATATAGATGATAAAAATTAGGCTTTGCATCGTTTGCAGCTTCCCATCTTATTACTCCCACAAAAAAACTGCTCCCAAATGGAAGCAGTTATAAATTTGAAACAATCATTTTTATTTTACAAACTGACTAGAAAATTTAACCCCGTTTATTTTTAATACCAGTTGATAATTTCCTTTCGCCCACTTTTCTGAATTTACCATTATTACATCATCAGCTTTTTCCAGCATTTTTTGAACTATTAAACGACCGCTTGCATCGTAGATACTGTATTCAACATCCTGCCATTTTTTGTTTAGCCTTATTTGCAATACATCTTTAATAGGATTTGGTAAAATGGTTGCTATATCTACAAAACTTCCATTGTATTGTAGTGAAATAATTTTGCTGTAAGAAAATCTGTTGTTTACATCTACCTGTTTTAATCGATAGTAATATACAGTTCCAGCCTTCAAATCATTATCTATAAAGTTATAATCGTTTATTACATTAGATGTACCATTGCCCACTACCCAGCCAATGTTTTTAAAGTTATTTCCGTCTGTACTTCTTTCAATATTAAACCCTGTATTATCAATTTCCTGGCTGGTACTCCATTTTAGTGCTGCATTTTTTTGTTGTAAAGAGGCTTCAAAATTAAGTAAGGTTATAGGCAATACAGTTGCAGGACTCACCAGTAAGAATTTAGAAAAACCTGTAAAATTTCCTTTGTATTCTACATATCCTCCGGTTGCGCTATTATCAACAACAGTTGGTGATACTAAAGTAGCTTGCGTACCTGTAATGGTGGTTGATAAATCTACCCCTTCATTTACTTTTAAAATTTTTAGGTTAAGTTTATTAGCTCCCCAAATAGCTAGTTCTGCATTGGTGAAATACAAAGAGGCCTCATACGTAACCGCACTATTGGCCGTAGCTGGTGTAATAGAAATTACTTTACTGCTTCTCTGAAATACCCCACTTGCAGTATTTAAAGTTGCTTGCCCAACACCTGCTTCAAATATGGATGCTGTTATGCAACCTCCATTTAAATTTAAGTTTTTAGTTTTTGCAATAATGCTATTACCGGGGTTTGTAATAAAATAGGTTTCATTATTACCTGATGAAACCGAAAATGTTTGCGTAGTGGCAGCAGCAGTTGCTATGATGGTATTTACAGACACAACATTTATATCATCAATTATAAACGGTGGGTTTGTGCCATCAATATTATCACAGGTAAATCTCCATCTCAATTTAAAATTGGTATTGTTGCAGGCAGCAGGCAATAATACAGTTCTTGTTGAAAGAGCAGTTACTCCTACAAAAGGCGAAGTGGAATTGCCTTCAATTAATATAAACGTGGTTCCATTTAAACTGTATTCCAATCGGCCATAGTCCCAGCTAGGTTCACCATTAAATTTATATTTAAAAGTTAAGATTAAGTTTGATCTACCTGTTGCATTAATGAACGGACTTACCACCCCATTGTCTGAAGTAGTTGTTGTTGTATAAGCTAAAGCTCTTGTAACTGTGTTATTGGTAATATGGGCTGCATTACCGGTAAAGTCCACACCGCCATTTGCACTTACTACCCATTGGTTTGTTGTACCACCTGTTATAACCGTAGTCGTCCACCCTGCAGGAAGTGTGGCTGCGGCATTAAAGTTTTCAGAGAAAATATTAACGTCGCCAACATTGGATATACTTACTGGCGCTACATCATTATCAGCAATGGTAATGGTGAGCGTTTGCGCATTAGCTGCAGGCACTACTCCTGTTCCAACAATAGTATAGTTTAAAACAATGGTTTCATTAGGCTCCACATTTCCATCATCATACACTCTTAATGAAAGTTGTTTACCTGCACTTTCTCCATTTACATAACTTACACTGTTGGTAAATAATTCATAATCTACAAGGTCAGTAGCTGTGCCGCCTTTTGAAAAATTGATGGTTGCATTTCCTACTGCTGCACAAATAACCCCTATGTTAATTGTATAATCTCTGTATTTTGGGCAAGTGCCGGTATTGCCTGTTTCTGATAATGTAAGTGTTTCCGCATCAAAAGCCACTTGGCTGGCAGCGGCTGCAGGAAGTGGCGTTACTCTTGCCCACCAGGTTCCCCATCGGCTATCATTATCTGCTGCGCCCACTCTTGCTCCTGCATATTCCTGTAGCGTCCAAAAGTCGCCGGTGGTAGGGTCTAAGCAGGTATTGCTATAATCTCCCCATCTGTTTCTTGTACCCCCAAAAGTTTTATAATAGCTGGACAATCCGTCTTTGTAAATTACCTCACTTTGCATTGTGTTTGGGGCATTACATGGCATTCTATAAGAGTATGCTGCAGAAATGTATCGATTAACTGAACTGGTGGAATAACCAATAAGCACATCTTCGTTCGCATTTATTGCAAGACTGGGGTAAGTTCTATGAATAATTCCTGTTGGGTCATCAATTAAACCTCTTTGTAAAATAGTGCCATTGGTTTGCAATTGCCACCATTGTATGGCCGACCGGGTAGGAGATGCCTGCGGTAAAAATATGTGATGCGCCCACCAGAGTTTTCCGTTCACCATTACGAAATTGCCAGGCCTGTTATCGCCGTTGTTTATCTTTCTTGTATCTCCCAGTTGTGGTGTAAAATCTCCGGTAGTGGTACCTGCCCATATAACTGCGCCTGTTGGAAATATGGCAGTTCCTGTATTCCACACTACAGTAGGAATGGTACCGGTAAGTGTAACCAATCGGCTGGCAGCAGAGGATCCATTCCACGATTGAATAGTGTACATGGTGGTGGAAGGTGCACCGGTTTCAAAAACGGTAACTGGAGAAATACTTCCGCCCTGTGCTGTACCACTAATTATTCTTTGCGCATTGGTACCAATGGTAATGGCAGCACCTGCTGCAAGGTCTGCAATATTAAAAAGATGGATTTGTGTACCTGAAAAAGATCCACCGGTTAATAAAAATTTGTTAGCTGCTACAACCAGCCAATTTTGATTAAACCCAACAAGTGGATAATCGAAACCATCAAGATTAGCAGCATCAATATCAAAAGCATAACGGTTCCAAGTGCCGGTAGGATCATTGGTAGTACTCATGGCCACCAGCAGGGATGATGAAGCTGTTAAATCACTTTGTGCAATTAACATCCATCTGTTTACATAGTGGTTGTAAATGATGTGGGGGTCACCACCTGAATTGGGTGATACTCCCGTCCAAAAAGATAGAGCAGACACTGTACTTAAAACAGTACCTGTTTTACTCATAATTCTATACTGACTGTTAAGCGTAACCATTAAATGATTTGGTCCCGCAGCACCTTTGGTATCTGGTGGTATAATAGATGCATTATCATCTAACCCATTAAAGCTGGCAGATGGTGATGGAGATAGTGGCTCCGGAACATTTTCCTCTTGTAGTTTATTAGCAACATTTGATTGTTGAATTTCTCTTTTAATATTAGCATTTTCCGGTAGCTCAAATTCAAGAGGAATAGGTTTTTTACCTTTAATGTCATTACCAATTTTCATGATAACTGGCCCAGGAAAACGGTCAATCTTTTCAATTTCTGCAAAGGAGATTTTAGAAGGATAAACTGCTTTTTCTTGAGCCAATAATGTAGTTGTAAAAAGCATAAAAAAGAAGCCCAGTAGATGTTTTTTCATGTTGCTATTTTTATATACTGAAATTATGTATTTAAAATGATATATTTAATTTTAGTAACGTATTATTTTGACTATGCAAAAATCAATGACCATTACATTTAATAAATGAATTTGTTATAAAAATTTAAAAATATATATACTGTATTATATTTAAACGGGTAGCTTAAATAACGGAGGATTACTTGAGAAAAGAATAAATAATTTTTAAAGAAAAAAATTATATAAAATAAATTATTGCATGACCAGTTATAAAAATTTTTTCATTTGGTGAAGTATTACCAATGCCTACATATTTAGATTAATACTAAGCGGAAAACTAAAATAGCAAAATGTATTATTGTTTTTTTATAAAAGGTAAACCGTCTAAGCTCATGCAGCAATGCTACGCAAGGGATGCATCACTTTAATCTGTAAAAAAATCTGATGATTAAAAAGAAAAATCTACTTTCTATTAGATAAGTAAAACAATAAAATGGATGATAATAATTCAATGAAATATTACCAATTGTTGAATATATAAATTTGTAAGTAGTTACTAATTTTTTACAAACTTTAATACCATATCAGTTTGCTGAGAGCGAACAATTTTTATTATATAAAAACCGTCTGAAAAGTAAAGCGTATTTATTGGTATCGTGTTGAAGCCTTTGGTGATATTTATATTTTGTAAAAAAACTATTTTACCACTTGCATCACAAATTGTTATTTTGCCCAAAGTATTTTTTTTAGAAACTATAATTGCATTAATATTATTTTTAGCTGGGTTGGGGTACACCTGCAAAAGCTCTTCGGTCGCAATGCCCTTTACAGCAATGATATTTGAATAGGTAAACTTTCCATTTATATCTATTTGTTTAATGCGGTAATAAGTTATTGCTTCAAAATTATTGTTATCAATGGCTGTGTACTTTTTTTCGTAAACAGCATCAGCATTAGAATTTACCGAAGCAACTTTTATGAAATTGCTTGCATTGTCAAAAGATATTTCCCAATCAAAACCTTTACCATCTACTTCATTTTGTGTAACCCAATTAAGTTGAACAACATCTTTTGTTAATCTTTTACCCTTTAAAATTAATGAGGTAAGTGGTAATACACAGCCTGCGCCACCCGGGCAAATAGTAGCTGTGGTTTGGGCTTGCTTTAATACAGAAATACCAAGCAAAGCAATTTCGTTTTTTGCATAAATTTTTTTTGAAAAATTTTGCACTTCAATGCTAGGCACTGGAATTAAATTGTTTTGCGTTTGTGCAAAACCACTCATGTAAATCAACAAAAAAAATATAGTTAGTTTATACATCACCAGCATTATTAAAATACATATTCTGTATTAGTAAGTTTATTCCATCCAAATTTTATAGGAGTACCTGCCTGTCCAGTATTTAATTGTGGAATATATGACCAGTGAAATTTTTGTGGATCTAAATATATTTGAAAAATATTGAGCTCACCCGATGATTGAGATTCTGAAACACTTGTAACGGTTACATTTTCCATGTGAATTTTATAATACTCAAATGGATTGGCACCCGCTTTTCTAAAAACCACATCAACAGAATTTAGAGTCTGATTGAGATACATTGATCTCTTTAATGGATTAACAGCTTTTGAAATTCCAATATTCAATATAAAATTTCCTGATGCTACACCACAAGTTTGTGCAGGTGTGCAAAGAGCGCTTGTTTGCCCAAAAGTAGTTGCAACAATTTCATTTGCATGCACAGCATCTGTAGATTCACCTTGTATTAATACATTATTATTGTCTAATGCCTTTACAAAAACAGTTACTGTTTGTGCATATATATTAAAGATATTAATAACAATAAAATAGAATATAATTATGGATTTTTTCATAAAAGAGTTTTTACTATGTTAAATGTAATATTATTTATTGCCATAAGAAGTGAATGTTAATAATTTTATATTCTTTATTTTATTAATTTTCACACATTTTATTTTATGAAATGCTAATTAGAAATAACTGATTAATTGAAATTACAATTCCATTGCCCTTAAACTCAGCCCTTCATACATCAAACAATTTATCTTATTAAAACGATGTTTTTACTTACTTTTGCGCCGCCTTATGCAGTTAATACACAATTTATTTAGCCAACTTAGCACTCCTAAAAAAGTGATCATTACCATGCATCAAAAACCTGATGGGGATGCTATGGGCTCCACACTTGGGTTATATCATTTCCTAAAACAATTTGGGCACGATGCTACAGTAATTTCTCCTACCAATTGGGCTTCCTTTATTGGCTGGATGCCAGGTATTAATACAGTACTAGACTATGAAAGGCAAACAGAAACTTCCAATGAGCTAATAGAGAATGCCGATTGGCTTTTTTGTTTAGATTTTAATACGCTTAGTCGCACTAAAAAAATGGAAGAAGCATTGGATGCTGCAAAGGGAGAACGTATTTTAATAGATCATCACAGAGAACCTCAAGAAGAAAAATTTGCATACGGCATAAGCGATACTGGTAAAAGCAGTACCTGCGAAATGGTGTACGATTTTATAACAAATGCCGGCCATCCAGATAAAATAACCGATGAAGTAGCACAATGTTTATATGCCGGCGTAATGACGGATACTGGTTCATTCCGTTTCCCCAGCACTACCGCAAGCGTGCATAAAATGGTGGCTCATTTAAAAGAATTAGGTCTTATACATGCACCCATACATGAAGCCTTGTTTGATAATGGAAGTGAGGATAGACTTCGTTTTATTGGCAATGTATTGCTAAACAGAATGGAAGTTTTTTATGAATATAACACTGCACTCATTTCAATACCGCAACAAGATCTTATAAAATTTGATATTAAAACCGGCGACACAGAAGGGTTGGTAAATTATCCTTTAAGTATTGAAGGCATTAAATTGGCAGCTATAATAATTGATAGAGGAGAAGAACGTAAATGCTCTTTTAGAAGCAAAGGAGAGTTTGATGTAAATACATTTGCAAGAACTTATTTCAATGGGGGCGGTCATTTTAATGCAGCTGGCGGCGCCACCACAGATAGTTTAGAAAAAGCAGTGACAGATTTTAAAACAGCCATTGCAGAACATAGAAAAGAATTAAGTACATATACATTTTAAAAAACAACAACACAATGAAAAAAAGCGCTTATTTATTATTAATGGTTGCAGTAGTTTTTGCAGCTTGTACCACTCCTTACAAAAAAGGTGAAGAAGGTATGGAATACAAAATTATTGCTGATGGTAAAGGAGAAACTTTAAAGCCAGGCGATTTTGTAGAGTTTCATTTTACCTCTGTTTATAACGATGGAAAAAAAGACAGTGTTCTAAATAGCACAAGAGCAATGGGTGCTCCGCAGATTATAACTTTTGATTCTTTAAACCTACCACCTGCTTATTTTAAATTGTTTCAACAATTAAAAAAAGGTGATAGTCTTTCTACAAAAATGCTTACAGATACAGTGTTTAAAAAACAGCCTGAGCAAATGCCTCCTTTTATGAAAAAAGGTAAATTTTTATATACCAATATAAAAGTTTTGAATGTTTACAAAACACAAGCTGAAGCAGATAAGGCTAGAGAAGCTAATACAGCAGCACAAGTAGCTACAGCAAAAGCAAAGTCAATGGAGCAATTAAAGAAAGACGATAAAATTCTTACAGATTATTTTGCTAAGAATAATATTAAAGCTACGAAAACTGCGCAAGGTGCTTATGTAGTAATTACTCAAATGGGTACTGGACCAATGATTGATACGACTGTAGTGGCTAAAATTAACTACACGGGTAAAACAATTGCAGGAAAAGTTTTCGATTCTAATACAGATCCTTCTAAAGGTCGTATGGAACCTTTAAGTGTAAATCTTACAAACGATATGTCGCTTGGCAATGGTGTAATACCGGGTATGAGTGATGGACTTAAAATGATGAACCAAGGTACCAAAGGGAAAATTTATATTCCTTCAAGCCTTGGATATGGTGTGCAAGGTGCAGGTGGCGATATTGGCCCAAATGAGAACTTAATTTTTGATGTAGAAGTATTAGAGGTAATGAATAAGGCTCAGGCAGCAGCAGCCGCCGCAGCACAGCAAAAGAAAATGATGGATCTGCAAAAAAAATATACAGATAGTTTAAGAAAAGCTAACCCTGAAGCGGCTAAGCAAATGGAGCAGCAGCAAATGCAACAGCAAATGCAGCAACAAATGCAACAGCAACAACAGAGTGGTGGTCAATAATTCTTTGTAAAGTTTATATATTAAAAAAGCAGTCTTTTACTAGACTGCTTTTTTTATGTTAGCTAATTTTATATTTTCAAGAATTTATTATAGTTTACAATTTTACAAATTTTATATTTTCTATTATATCGCCATCTATAACTTGAAAGAAATATGTGCCATTTTGAAACTTGCTTATTTCTGTTAATTTAAAAATATTGTTACCCATTTTTACTGCTTTCTTTGCTGACCATACTTTTCTTCCTGTATTGTCTAAAATATGAATGATTATATTATTGTTTGCACCACTATTATAAGAGAGTGTAATGTCTCCATGTGTTGGACTTGGATATATTAGGAGCTGATTTTTCTTATGATCTTTGTTAAGTCTTATTATAGAAGAATACAGTTCACCTCCATTTATTTCAATTGTCTTAATCCGATAATACAATATTTCTTCACTTTTTCCAATCAATGGATCGTTAAAGAAATAACTATTTTCAGGGGCATTATTTCTCACAGATAAAACGGTATGTATCTTAAAGAAATTTTTGCCGTCCAAACTTTTTTCCAATTCATAATTTGCAACATTGGTTTCATTTGCCGAAACCCATTTAATTACAGCTACCTCATTATTAATACTGCCATTTAAAGAAAGAATAGTGTTAGGTAAAACAGTTAAGCAATTTGTGCTGCTTATTTGTACATCTTTTATGCGATCTACGCACCCTGCAAGATCTATGTAGCATCTATACGTTCCATTATTTGAAGCCACATAATTTCCGGGAAATACTAATTTATTTTGTGTACTTAAAGTAGTTGCCATATCTGGCAACTTAACCCAACGATAGGTAAAGGCACCTGCATAGGGGTTAATAGTAAGTGTATAATTAACATCGTTTATGCAAGGGTTATTTTGACTTACAATGGTAGGATTGTTAAGCGGCTGTAAACTGGCCTGAGTTGTAACTTTGTTGCCACATTTATCTGTAGATCGTAATGTGTATTGCGTATTAGATGGGTCTCCAGCAAGTGGAATATCCCAGGTATAGGTACTCGATGGGTTATTGGTTGAAGATAAATTCCAAACTTCAGTAGCACCCGTACCAACCAAATTTGTTTTAATGGCCTCATAAGTAAAAGGTGCAGATCCATCCACATCTACCACTACTTTTCCTGAACTCATTGGCACACCATTTACCTCACAAGTGGTAATTGTTTTTCTGGTAATTGATTGTCCTATTGCATCATTTATTACTGTTAGGTTTAAAGAATCTTTAATGTCTTGACCCGGACAATTAGTACTGGCTAGTACCACAAATTTTACTTTATAATTACCGGGTAAAACATTTGTAAAAACACCACTGTTATTATTGGCAATTGCAGTATTTGGTGCAGTTAAGTTGTATAGATAATAGGTCTGAGCATTATGCCCTGAAAAATTTGAAACCGCATTAATGGTGCTTTTATTTTGGCCACACAATGCATTTACGGTGGCTGTTAAATTCCAACTAAGAGTGTTCTGCCCCCACTGGTCTGCAGGAACAGTATACATAATAGAATCTTTTTCTCCACACAAATTTGTGAGTACAATTTTATAATTGTGACCAGCCAGTAAATTACTTGCTATGTAGCCTGGTATCCAATAATCGTATTGGCTTATGCTTGGAATGGCCGTGGCTGTACCTCCGGTTATTGCAATATTTGTTGCTTGTGCTTGTCCGGGCAAATCGCCACCAGAAATGCGAATGTATGCGGAAGCGGCACCTATAACATTTGTACAACTTAAAGTCCACTCAGGTTCAATAACGGCCTGCAATGCTGAACCCTGTATAGGCATTGTCATATTTTTTGTAATTGTTCTACCACATGCATCTGTAATGTTAACGGTTGCTGGTAAATCTGATGGTAATAAATACCAAAACTTACCTATACTGTTGGTTTCTGTAGCACCGCCGTTTTTGGTTAATAAGAAAGTGTAGGGGGCAGACATGTTGAAAACATTTCTCAATAAAATATCTACATACTGCGTATTCCATGTGGCTCCACACTCTTCCTGTATTACATCAAAAAATGCAGTAGGTACAATTGGGTTTCCTTCATTAATGTTGTAACAATATTTAAAAACAGCTCCACATTTATTGGTAAAAACCAAAATCACATCTTCTTGCGGAATTGTAACGGGATAGGTAAATGGATCAGCAGGATCAATGTTTGAAGAAAGTATGGTGCCTGAGTTTAATAGTGTACCCAACAATGTTGAGCAGTTTACAGAGCTGGAAGAAATGGAATTAGAAGGGTTGGGTTTATAAATGCTGTAGGTCGATCCCAATAATGTATTAAAATTAATACCCTCTCCGTTTTGTGCTAAAAAATGCAAATTCCACGATACTGTCGGCAATCCATCCATTGTTTCAGTACACGGTCTGTTTACTACTATATCTTCCCACCATAATGCGATAGGTGTAGGTTGAGTTTGTAATATTTCGATATCATTTGTTCTTACTTCTCCGCAGCCATCTTTTACATAAACCCTGAATATTCCAAAATTAGATTGGTTTTCAATAAAACTTGTAGATGATGTACTTGTGCCGTAAATAGGAGTGCCTCCTGCAGGTACAATAGCATATTGGTAGGGTGGATTTCCCCCAACAACGTTTGCAGTAATAGTACCTCCACTGATATTACTCGTACAAACATTACTGGCAGATACGCTGCTGATATTAAATGTTGGATATGCATTGGTCACCGATAATGCAACAGTTGTTTTTACTGCACAAGCATCTCTTACCTCAACTATATAATTACCATAAGATAATGTAGTAAAATTTCCGGTTGTATTAGTAGCTGTTGAGTAGCCTGATGGGCCACTAATCATTTGAAATATTAAGTTAGTGCCTGTAGCAACAATGCTTATACTTCCTCCACTTGGGCAAGTTGCCGGTATTACATTTGAACTTATAATATTTAATGTTGTACAACTTTGTGATAATGATCGTTTACTGAAACTAAAATGTAGAATAAAAACAATGAAAAGTACTTTTTTCATAAATAATTTTGAATGAATAATTACACAAAAACAATAGTGCGAAAACAATTAACGTATATCTCAATAATTTATTATATGAATTATATTCACTATAATTTATATGAAATGTAAATTCCTTATTTATGTTATGGGCTATATATTATCGATCGACAAAACCACAAATACATTAAATTTGTGCCCAATGACTCCCGATTACCCCCATAAAATATTTACCGATAAGCGCTGCAACTATAATCTTCTTATGGAAGTGCTTGCTATGGATGGTATTAAATAATTCTTCTTATTTAATTCCCTTTTTTTGGGCAATCATATCACATAATTAAAGTTGAGAAAAGTGCTGAAGATGAAATGTGCGACGCCAATGCAGTTCCACATAGCTATGTCTTTGCTCGGCTAAAAAAAATATTACAATGGAAAATACAGCAACAATACAAAACGAAAACATTACAGCTACTACTGATTTTTTACCTTTAATGGGTACCGATTATGTGGAATTTTATGTAGGCAATGCTAAGCAATCTGCTCACTTTTATAAAACTGCTTTCGGTTTTCAAAGCCTTGCTTATGCGGGCCCTGAAACTGGTTTGATGGATAGAGTGAGTTACGTAATTCGCCAGAACAAACTCACATTCGTTATAACAACCGCACTGCGGGAAGACCATGAAATAGCCAAACATGTAAGCAAACATGGCGATGGTGTAAAAGTGCTAGCCTTAATGGTAAACGATGCTACAGATGCATGGGCACAAACTACCAAACGTGGTGGCAAAAGTTATTTGGAGCCTAAAAAACTATCTGACGATAATGGCGAAGTAGTGATGAGTGGCATACATACTTATGGTGAAACAGTGCATCTTTTTGTTGAAAGAAAAAATTACAACGGGGTGTTTATGCCGGGCTTCAGAAAGATGGAGAGCGTTTACAACCCTGCTTCTACCGGATTATTATATGTAGATCATTGTGTAGGAAATGTAGGTTGGAACCAGATGAACCCATGGGTAAAATTTTATGAAGAAGTAATGGGTTTTAAAAATATTTTAAGCTTTGATGACAATGATATTTCTACTGAGTACTCTGCATTAATGAGCAAGGTAATGAGTAATGGAAATGGGTTTGTAAAGTTCCCCATTAACGAACCGGCAGAAGGTAAAAAGAAAAGCCAAGTAGAAGAATACTTGGATTTTTATAACGGTGAAGGTGTGCAGCACGTGGCCATTGCAACAGCAGATATTGTAGCAACTGTAACAAATTTGCAAAGCAGGGGAGTGGAGTTTTTAAAAATACCTGCAAGCTATTATGTAGATGTACTGGACCGTGTAGGCAAAATAGATGAAGACCTTGCACCCTTAAGTGAATTGGGTATTTTAATAGATAAAGATGATGAAGGTTATTTATTGCAGATTTTTAGTAAGCCATTGCAAGATAGACCCACCTTATTTTTTGAAATAATACAACGCAAGGGCGCCAAGAGTTTTGGTAAAGGAAATTTTAAGGCCTTGTTTGAAGCATTGGAGAGGGAACAAGATGCTAGGGGGAATCTTTAGTAATGGGTAATTAGTAATGGATAATTGAAAATTATAGAACAGTTTATTTTTTCTCCAAATTTTTAACACTCCTAATTAAATAAATTTAATATTTTAGCGTTCCTATTAAGTAAAACCTCTTTTAGTAATATGAAGAATAAGTTGTTCCAACTCGGCTGTTTCTTTTTTATTTTAACTGCATTTTCAAAAAGTGTATCTGCTCAGTCTAGTGCAGGTCCAAAATATTTTTTAAAATCTCCTGATGCTGCCAGCAGAATGGAAGATTCATTAAAAAGACAATTTGAAAAACAAAACCTTACTTGGCCACCTCAGGCCATGTATTTACGCTCATTTAAATTTGACAGACAACTGGAAATTTGGGTGAAGTCTAGCTCCAAAGAACCTTATAAATTATTTAAAACCTACAAGGTTTGTCAACAAAGCGGTTCTATGGGTCCAAAAAGGGTAGAAGGTGATTACCAGGTGCCCGAAGGATTTTATTACATCAATGAGTTTAATCCAAACAGCAATTACCACCTTTCTCTAGGTTTAAATTATCCAAATGCATCTGACAGAATTTTAAGCGATGCTCATAGACCGGGCAGTGCTATTTATATACATGGCAACTGTGTGTCTACCGGTTGTATTCCTATAACAGATGCGCCTATTGAGGAATTGTATTTTATTGCCAGCAGTGTAAGAAACCAGGGACAGGAATTTATACCTGTGCATGTTTTCCCGGTACGATACAATGTAAAAAAGTCGATGGATTTTTTAGAAAACTCCATGAAGGATAATGCTTACCTACAACATTTTAATAGCAATATAAAAGAGGTGTTTGATTACTTTGAAAGCAAGAAAGAGTTACCTATCATTTTGGTAAACAGGAAAGGAGATTATGTGGTGAATTGATATAAAATTTTCAAATATAAAAAAGCCGCAAAGGAAAATTTTCTTTGCGGCTTTTGCTTTACTACATAATTATCAATTCCTAAATATTGCCTGTATCGTTTCCGGTGTTCTCTGTTCTAAAATAATATTTTTACCATCGGTTAATTTTGTGATGGTTTCAGCATCATAATGCCTGATGGTAAGCAATGATAAATCTCTTTCTACATCTACATCAAACAACAAAGATGCATCAGCAGCTATTTGCGCAGTTTTTTCTTCATGCCCATCAAAGCAGCATACAAATGAAATGGCAGTATTCTGTGTAAGATTAGGTTGTAGTTTTACTTGGTTAAATATTTTATGTAATTGGCCCAATGCTTTTCCTTCCATAAAAGAAAAATCTTTTGAACGAAAATGTATTAACACCTGTTGATTTTTTAAAACAATAATAGGAGGTAAATTGGCGGTTTTTTCTGCATTAATAACAGTGCCCGGTAACTCAGTATCTAAAAAGCTTTTTACATACAACGGTATGTTTTTATTTTGTAAAGGCTTTATTGTTTTAGGGTGAATAACCTGTGCGCCATAGTAAGCCATCTCTATAACCTCGGTATAATTTAACAATGGAATATTTACTGCGTCCTTAAATTTATTCGGGTCAGCATTCATTACGGCAGGTACATCTTTCCAAATGGTAAGCCCATCAGCCTGTAAAATATTTGCAAAAATAGCGGCTGAGTAATCGCTGCCTTCACGGCCTAATGTAGTGCTTTCGTTTTCATCTGTAGCACCTATAAAGCCTTGCGTCATCACTACATCGTACTCAGAAAACAATGGAAGAATATCTTCATTTATTTTTGCAGTGGTATAATCAAAATCTACAGCGGCATCTCTAAAATTATTATCGGTTCTAAAAATATCCCGTACATCTACCCACTTTACTTTCACCTGTTGTTCGGCTAAATAATGTGCTACAATACAGGTGCTAAAAAGCTCCCCACAGCAAACTATCTGGTCGTAATAATAATCGTAATTGCGCACCGGTTTATCGTGTAGCATCCATTCAATTTCTGTAAAAAAATCTTTAAGTTGGTCTTCAGCAGCCTTCCAATGGTGAACCAATAAATATTTTACTACCTCTAAATGATTATTTTTTAACTGCTCAAATAAATGCAGCGCATCCTCTTTTCTGTTTTCAAAATACGCTTCTGCTATTTTTTCAAGTGCATTGGTAGTTTTGCCCATGGCAGATACTACTACCAATAATTTTTGCTCAGCATTACCTTTAATAATGTTAGATGTGTTCTTTATTCTTTCAATATTGTTTATTGATGCGCCGCCAAATTTAAAAACCCTCATGAATTAGATATTAGATAAAAAATATTAGATGTTAAATGTTAGATAACTCAAATTAAAGACTGTAATAAAAGTGATACTTTATGTATGTCATTATTTATGTAAGTTGTTTTTTAAGTACTTTCTTTTTCTTTTAAATTTATATTTACATTGCAAATCTATTATCAAAATTTTTATATCTAAAATATTTTATCAGACATAAAATCCAGTATCTTATGTCTAAAATCTAATATCTAATTTATGGCTACAAACAGAAACATACTCACCCTCGATGAATTTACCATACAGGAAATGAGAGCTTTTCCAAAGGCAACAGGCGAATTTGCAGGATTATTGAGAGATATTGGTCTTGCCTGCAAACGAATAAATGTGGAAGTAAACAAAGCAGGGTTGGTAGATATTTTGGGAGATTATGGTACCGTAAATGTGCAAGGCGAAGAGGTAAAAAAACTAGATATTTTTGCAAACGATCAAATGGTAGGAGTGTTGCGCCATGGTATAAGCTGTGCAGGAATTGGAAGTGAAGAATTGGATGATGTAGTTATTTTTGATGATGAAGTAAGTAATAAATCAAAATATGTTTGTCTTTTCGATCCTTTAGATGGTAGCAGTAATATTGATGTAAATGTTTCTATAGGTACCATCTTCAGCATTTACAGGCGTGTGAGCGAAATAGGGAAACCTGCCACCAAAGAAGATTTTTTACAGCCAGGCAACAAACAGGTAGCAGCAGGTTATGTAGTTTTTGGTTCATCTACCATGTTGGTATATGCTACCAAAAGAGGCGTAAATGGTTTTACATTAGATAGGCAAATTGGAGAATATTTAATGAGCCACCCAAATATTAAATGCCCTGAAGTGGGCAAAATGTATTCTGTAAACCACGGTAACTTTTTTGTGTTTGACCAACCCGTAAAAGAATACATTACCTGTTGCCAAAAGAAAGATAAAACCAATGGTGGCCCATACACACAGCGATATATTGGAAGTATGGTGAGCGATGTGCATAGAAATTTAATACGTGGAGGCATCTTTTTATACCCTGGCACTACAGATAAACCAAAAGGTAAATTACGTTTGGTATATGAGTGTAATCCCTGCGCTTTTATTTTGGAAAAAGCCGGCGGTAAAGCAACCAATGGAAAAATAAATATTTTAGATATTGTGCCAACAGAACTACACCAGCGGACACCATTTTTTTGTGGTAGTATGAAAATGATGGAGGAATTGGAGAGTTATTTATTTGCAGAGGAAAAGGTTTCGGGTTAAGAGTTGCGGTTTACGGGTTTTGAAACTTAGATTCGCTAAAGATGTCTCATTTTCCTTTAGCCTTATAAATTATTATATTTGTTCAATAATTGAATATGAAATTAAAAAGCTTACATATTGATTCTTACAGGCATTTAGAAAATTTAGATTTTGATTTTACATATCCTGAGGGCCATGCAAGAGCAGGACAACCTCTGGAGAAAATTTGTATTATTGGGCAGAGTGCTACAGGGAAAACAAGTCTATTGGAATTGATAAAAGAGGCCTATTTAAATTTAAAAGATATAGAAGTTATAGATAATTCACATAAAATATTACGCCATTATCGCCTTAATTTTAAAGGAGATCTAGAATTTTCAAAAGAAAAGAGTTTTTTGAAAATGTCCGAGAATAAAATTAATAAAAATGGAATAGAATATACAAATTTAGATGGTAGTGGTGGTGGTAGCATAGGAACCTTGATGCCCAAAGATTTAAAACTTATTTATTTAAGTTCTGAAATAATTTCTAAGGAAGCCATAAATATTTTTAATAAAAATCCATTAGAAATTAGCAATGAATTTTCGACGGATAAATACTCAAATGATCAGGCTAATTTAGGGCCAATAAATGAAAATTATGTTTACGAATTTGTCCAAAATATTGATGAAAAAATTTGGTTTTCCCTTTTGTATAAAATTCTAAATTACCGAAAAAGATTTACTCAAATGGCCTCTGAATTAATTAATAAAGGAGCCATTGGGGATATTAATAAATTAAGCAATCAGTATAGTAAATGGGCAAACGATAATAAGAATCCATTAGAAATATTTGCGACTTATTTTAATCCTATTCTTAACCAATTAAATTTGGAAATAGATTTAATAAATACAGAATACTCTATCCCAATTAAATCCAAATTAAATGATGAGGTCATTCCTATATCAGGTTTGAGCACAGGTACAAAGGGGTTATTGCTTTCCATTTTTCCAATCTTTGAGTTGAATACAAAAGATGCTATTATCTTATTAGATGAACCCGAACGTTCTCTTTTCCCTGACATGCAAATTGAGTTAATTTCACATTACCAAAAACTTGCACCCGAAGCTCAATTAATTATTGCTACCCACTCACCATTTATTGCTGCCGCTTTTGAGCCAGAAGAAAGATTTATTTTATTTTTCGATGAGAAAGGTAAAGTGAGATTACGCAGAGGCGAATCTCCAATAGGGGATGATCCAAATGATATGCTGAGTAATGACTTTAATGTAGATTACTACAATCAATTTGGCAAAGAAGCACACAAAAAATACCTTGATTTAAAAAGAGAAGTAGCACAAGAAACTAAACCTGAAAGAAAGAAAGAACTCATTGTTGAATTAGCCGAACTAGGTGATAAATATAATTTTTAATGAGAAGAGCGGTTAAGAATCCTGAATCGACCATACTAAAAAATAGACTGAAATACATCCCAAATAATTCTACCAACAATAAAATAATTGTTGACATTTTATTGGATGAACAAAAAATGTTTTGTGCATATACCGATGAGTATATTAGTAGAACTGATGCAAAGGATATTGAGCATTTTAACCCAAACCTTAAAGAGACAGAGCTAGATGGTTATAACAATTGGTTTGTTGTAAAACATCAATGGAATATGGAGAAAGCTGAAAAATGGGAAAAATTTCAGCCTTTGCTAAATCCGACAGCTTTAGATTTTGAAGAAAGAATTATTTATATTCAAGGTGATTATATTGTTAAAAGTGAAGATGATAATGAAGCTAAAAATTTAAGTGATTTATTAAAATTAGATGATATTCATCTTGCAAATAATCGGAAAAAATATATTGCTAGAAAGCGTGATGAAATTGCACTAGATGGACATGGGGCAAGTAATTTTTTTACCACGTTGATTAATGCTGAGCCTTGTCAAATTAAATATACTCGAGCCATAAGAGAAGAATTTGGTATTGATGTATGGGAGATGATAAGTTGATTTTATAAATGATTTTTAAATATGTCTATATCAACTCAAAATCTTATCATAATTCCACTTACCAAAGAACAATTAATCAATTATACCTACAGTGATTTTTCCCTCGAAAGAAGTTTACAGGTAAATCTTGTTCCCAGAATTTTATCAGATTATTTAATCAATGTTATAAAATCTAGAGTTCTTCCACATTTAGATGATACCACAAAAAACCCATTATACCGTACTTTTTGGACCATCATTTATAAAAGAGATAATGTAATGGTGGCAGATATTTGTTTTAAGGGAGAACCAAATGAACAAGGCGAAATAGAAATTGGTTACGGAACTTATACTAATTTTGAAGGCAAAGGTTTTATGACAGAAGCAGCGGGAGGAATGATAAAATGGGCTCTTGAACAGCCCAAAGTAACATCTATCATTGCACAAACAGATCCTTTAAATATTGCGTCGCAAAAAATATTACAAAAAAATAATTTTCGTCAGATTAATCAAACACCCGAAAATATTTTATGGCGAATAGATAAATAGAAGTTTCACATTTACTAATTAAATTGAATGTAATGCCCAACAAAATTATATCTGTACAAAACCTCACCAAAAATTACGGCAGCTTTCAAGCAGTAAAATCTATTTCATTTGATGTAGAAGAAGGAGAAATTTTTGGGTTACTTGGTCCTAATGGTGCAGGTAAAAGTACCACGCTGGAAATTATAGAAACACTCCGCCCAAAAACATCCGGTAAAGTGGTGGTAAATGGCTTTGATTTAGACGAACAGCCAGGAGAAATAAAAAAAATAATAGGTGTTCAATTACAAGCTTCCGGCTTTTACCCAGGCTTAAATTTAATAGAGTTAATAAAACTTTTTAGCGGTTTATATAACAGAGATGTAAACCCAATGGAATTGCTACAAAAAGTAAACCTTACCGATAAAGCTAAAAATAAAAGCAAAGAATTAAGCGGCGGACAAAAGCAACGCTTCTCCATTGCAACTACTTTGATAAATAACCCTAAAATTATTTTTTTAGATGAGCCCACTACAGGCCTTGATCCGCAGGCTCGCAGAAATTTGTGGGAACTGATAAAGGAGATAAGAAACAGTGGCACCACCGTAATTCTTACCACACATTATATGGATGAAGCGGAACAATTGTGCGATCGTATTGCCATTATGGATGAAGGTAAAATCATCAAATTAAATACCCCAGATGGTATGATAGATGAACTGGTAGCCACCGGTTTTGAAAGACCCAAACAGGTAAAAGCAGCCAGTCTTGAGGATGTTTTTATACATTTAACAGGAAAAGAGATGCGTCCTGATTAATTTTTATTTTATTTGTACAATTTTAAAAACAAACCTATATAAATAATGAAGAAATTAATGTTATGCGCTCTTGCAGCAGTTGCTTTAATGAATGCAGAAGCGCAGAAAAAAGCAACACCGGTTGCTAAACCTGCGGCAGTTAAAATGACCACTTCTCCTTTTAAAAATGCATTGGATAGTTTTAGTTATGCTGCAGGAATGAGCGTAGCAGAAAGTATGCAAAATGCAGGCGTTACCAATTTAAATACACAAATGGTAGCCAAAGCAATGAGCGATGTATTTAATAAATCGAAAACAGCATTTACACAAGATCAATCAGGTATGATATTACAAGAAAAATTACAGCAGTATGCTAAGAAAAAAGGCGATGCACAAAAAGCCATTTGCCAGAATTATCTCGATCAAAATAAAAAACGACCTGGCATTATTGCATTACAAAATGGGCTACAGTACGAAGTAATAAAAGCAGGAGACCCTTCTGCTGCTAAACCAAAAGCGATTGATACCGTGGTAGTAAATTACATTGGTAAATTAATGGATGGTACCGAGTTTGACAACTCTGTAAAACGTGGGCAGGCAGCTACTTTTCCATTAAACGGTGTTATAAAAGGTTGGACAGAAATTTTACAGTTAATGCCCATTGGCTCTCATTGGAAAGTGTATATTCCCGGCGACCTTGCATACGGCGAATATCCCCCACAAGGCACCCCAATAAAACCCAATGATGTGTTGATTTTTGATATCACTTTAGAAGATATTAAACCTGCAGCTACAAAATAATTATATGCTCAATGTGTCAGACAGCTTGGTCTGAATGTTTAATGTAAATTTTTTTGCGAGGTGTTGCTAAATGTGTCAGACACCTTGGTTAGAATGTTTAAATTAAAAGTTTTTTTCGAGGTGTTGCCAAATGTGTCAGACACCTTGGTTAGAATGTTTAAATTAAAAGTTTTTTCGAGGTGTCAGACACATATAATTAAGTGTTGCTAAATGTGTCAGACAAATTAGTTAGAATGTTTGAAGTAAAAGTATTTTGCGAGGTGTCAGACACCTAGTTTAGAATGTTTGAAGCAACAGTTTTTTTGCCAGGTGTCAGACACCTTAGTTAGAATTTTTAAATTATAATTCATCAATAAGGTGTCAGACACATACATTTAAAGCAGCTACAAAATAATATGGACAATTTAAGTTACCCCATAGGTAAGTATGTTGAACAGCCATTCTCTCAGCCACAGCTGGAAGAGTGGCTGCTCGATATTGAGGTATTACCAAAAGCATTGGAGTATGCTATCACAAATTTAGATGCCGCACATTTAGAAATTCCTTACCGCCCAAATGGATGGAACAGCAGGCAGGTTGTCCATCATGTTGCAGACAGTCACATGAACGCTTTCATGCGTTTTAAACTTGGACTAACAGAAGAAAATCCCACCATAAAACCTTACGATCAAGATGCATTTATTTTGTTGAGCGACGTACAAAACACTCCCATAAATGTATCCATCACGTTGTTGTATGCATTACATGCACGCATGCACGAAGTGTTCAAAAATATTACCGAACTGCAATGGCAACGCAGCATTGTTCACCCTGAGTATGGTAAGCAAATGACACTTTGGTACCTGCTCGGCTCTTATGCATGGCACGGCAAACACCACACAGCGCATATAAATAAGTTGAGAGAAAGAATGGGTTGGAAATAGATTTTGGGGCTGTGAGCAGTCAACCATTTTCAGCATTTGATGCGGCTGTCCGTAGTACTCCTCGTTTCGCTGCGCTCCACTGTGGGGTACTACTTCCCATCCGCCAGCCCTTCAGCAGTATATCTTTTTTCAGCTTTTATTGAAGTGTATTGCATAGGAGATTTCATTTTAATATTTGCCAATATAACATTGAGAGTAAATTCTCAAACAGCATAGCAAGTTTACGGAATATGCAGTTATTAAAAAATAGGAAAAATGCAGAGTTGCATGTAATATTGTGTTTGCTGCCACCATAAACCGACACTTACCATCAATGGGACAAACAAGACGAAGAATTAACTCACACAGAAAAGCGAAAGAAACTATTAACGGTTTTTATGACAATAAATCTCATTGCTTAATCATTCATTATTCTTGTGAAAGTTTTTATGACATTAAAGAGGGCAAAACACCAAGAATTACTTCGATAGCGGTAAGATATTTAAGCACCGCTCAAACTAAATCTTTTTCTATTCACAAAGTTGCTGAACTTAGAAGAATTCCATTCGACCAAATAAACGACAGTTACGACCAACTTGAAAACGAGATGCTCAAAGACTTTTTTGACTTTGTAAAAGAACATAAAGATTACAAATGGATACATTGGAATATGCGTGACATCAACTACGGATTTGAAGCATTACAATATAGAGCAACAATTTTAGGTGCTAACACATTTGAGGTTAAAGACGAAAATAAATATGACCTTGCGAGACTTTTAATTGACAAATACGGCAAAGGATATTCAAACCATCCCAGACTTCCTTCAATTTTAGAAATGAATAAAATTTCATCGAAACATTGGCTCAACGGAGACGATGAAGCAAAAGCTTTTGACGGTAAAGAGTACGTCAGGTTGCATCAATCTACGTTAGCCAAAGTGGACGTAATTGAAAACATATTAAAGCTAACTGCAGAAGACAGCTTAAAAACAAAATCCAAATGGAAAGACATTTATGGAATTAGTCCTCAAGGATTATTTGAACTTGCTAAAGATCATTGGATTTACAGTCTTATACTTTTTTTAATTGCAGCTGTGTTGGGGGCTTACTTAGGAAAGTTATTCGGGACTTAAATTGCAAGAGGAAAATGGCGAGCAGCTAATATGGGGTTCCTTTGTGCAAGTGTGGCTGAACGTTGCAGTAATCAGCAGTCGCATATCCGGGCTTTGGTTCGGGCAGGACAAGCAACATTGAGCATTTATTCTTAACATCATTTTTATATCTTTACTTAGAAGAAGTTCCAAGTGGAAGGAATTCTAATACCACATCTGATACAAAGTCCATACGTCTTACGTAAACTTACCGCAACACTTCAAATAAACTTTAATCATGACTTTTTTCGAGACAATCAAAGCAAAGAATAATTATACAATTGAGCAGGAAGATTGTATAAATAAAATTGTTAGTGAATTTTTAATTCCGACATCAGAAGAGAATAAACCTGCAATGTTATTTGGAGAAATTCAAAGCGGAAAGACAAGAACATTTATTGGAATTATAGCGGCAGCATTTGATAATAATTATGATATCTGTGTAGTCCTAACTAAAAATACAATTGCTTTGGCTGAGCAGACATATAAAAGATTTGATAATAATTTTCAAGAAATAATTGACGACGGTTTTGTAACGGTTTATGATATTATGCAATTACCTACACAAATTGGTGGCGGCATTTTAAATAAAAAATTAGTTTTTATAGTAAAAAAGCAAAAAGACAATTTAAACAGACTTGTAAAATTATTTGAGAAGTATGAAAGGCTACAAAAGAAAAAAGTATTATTTGTGGATGACGAGGCAGATTTTGGATCTATTGGTTTCAAAAGAGATACTAAACAAGATGACGGAGTAAGTGCTAATGTTATAATGTCAAAAATCAATACAATACGAAAGCAATTAACTGAGAATTATACTTTTCTACAAGTGACCGCAACCCCTTATTGTTTGTACCTTCAACCAGATGGTGTGACAAAAGTTAATAATAATCTGTATCATCCTAACAGACCGACTATAACAGCTTTAGTCCCTAATCATTCAAAATACATAGGGGGAAAATATTATTTCGAGGAAAGTGAAAATCAGCTCTCTCCAGCTAGCCAGATGTTTAAAGAACTATCAATAAAAGAATTAAAAAAATTTAATAGTAAAGACAGCGCAAGTTTGATTCCAAATCACGCAGAACTTATTGTATTTAAACAATCAATTGTAAATTATATAATTGGAAGTTGCATAAGAATTATTCAAACAAGAAAGGAAGCGAAAAGATACAAAACAAGTTTTTTAATTCACATTGATAAAGCAATTAAAACTCATAATTCACAATATGATTTAACATTTAAATTCATCAACTTACTTCGAGATAGTTTTATTAATGCAAATAAAGATATATCTACCTTTTTCATAGATTCATATAACGAATTTAAAAACTCAATAGAACTAACACGGTATGAAATGCCCTCTTTTGAAAAAGTAATTAAAGAGTGTGAAAAAATTTTAAATGATGAGGATATAAATATAATAACCGTAAACTCTGAGCAAGAAGTTAAAAATTTACTGGATAGAAATGGACAATTGCGATTAGACACACCATTAAATATTTTTATTGGTGGGGATGTATTAGATAGAGGAATTACTATAGAAAACATGATAGGATTTTTCTATGGACGCAGTCCACAAATTTTTCAACAAGACACTGTTTTACAACATTCAAGAATGTATGGAGCAAGGAATAAAGAAGATTTAGTAGTTACACGACTTTATACAACTGCAAGAATATATCTGGCAATGAAACAGATGTATGAATTTGATACAGAATTAAGAGAAGCTTTTTTAAAAGGCAAAAACAACGATGGAGTTGTATTTGTAAATTCAGATTTCTCGAAAGGAATTAGACCTTGCTCACCCAACAAATTATTGATTTCGACTACCACGACAATAAAACCTCTAAAACGGTTTTTACCAATTGGTTTTAATTCAAAATCTAAAGGTGCAAACACTGAACATTATGAAGAAATTATATCAATTTTAAAGAGCTATAAATCAGTAAAAGGAAAAAATTCCTACATCGAAATAACTTTAAGTGATTTTATAAATATTGCTGTAACAATTAATAGGATGTTAGACTATTCAGAAAACAAAGATTATAAGTGGGACATTAGTTCTTTTATTGCTATTGCAAAACAAACATGTACTAATAATAAAATTCATTGTTTTATCAAGTGGAATAGAAATGTAAGCAGGCTAAAATTTCATGGACAAAAATTTCAGGATTCCCCTGAAGATGGAAATGTTGACTTACCCGAAGCAAAGAATATGGCTGTTGATACGCCAACTATTATACTTTTGCATCAAGAAGGTAAAAAAGAAAATGGTTGGATTGGGGATTATAATTTCTTTTGGCCTGTTATGATCACCCCGAAGAATACACAACCGGCAATCTTTGCAAGTGAGGCAGAATAAAAAGCCTACATACAACATGATGTTTTACCATAGATGGGTTTGACCTTCGTACAATCAGCAGTAGTATTTCTCGCTTAGGTCAGTGCTTAAAATATTTAGAATTTAGTAAAAGATAATATTGTTTATTATTTCTTGCAAAATTTTATGAAACAGGTTATGAAGATTTTGGACTTCTTACAAACATTTGAATATTTGATGGGGATTGAAGCGAAGGGTTCGTGGCGACAGGAACCAAAGCGATGGGACCATTTAGTTTTTCACAGACTCTCGTTAGCTGCTATATTCGACGAGGGTAAGATTTTTGAGGATATGCGAAAAATTCTTAGCTTTATCCCTATGGCAACGTTGACAAGATATAATACTTTTAAAAGCTTGAAGCAAAATTCATCCCTTAAGGCTAAGAAGGTTGCTAATCATAAAAAAATTGCGGAAGCAGAGATGGAGGCATTTCTTCAGCTGGTAAGTAAGACAAAATCAAAAAAAGCTTAAAAGAAAATGGAGATGAACTTAACCGACGAGATACTCCGAGTTTGTCAAATTCTTAATAAAAACGGTGTCCAATATTTAATTGTTGGCGGTACAGCAGTGGCTTTTCATGGGTATTTTAGATGGTCACAAAATTCTACAGGCAATTCTACAGAAAAATTTGATCTTGATATTTGGTATAATCCTACATATGACAACTACTTTAAACTCTTAAATGCTCTATCTGAATTAGGCCAAGATGTAACGGAGTTTTTTGAAGAGCAATCGCCAAATCCACTAAAATCGTATTTCAAATTTGACTTAGACAGTTTTACTCTAGACTTTTTGCCAAAATTGAAAGGAACCACTAAGTTCAAGGAAGCTTACGAAAACAAAGAAATCACCACTATAAAAGGAATAAATATACAATTCATTGGCTTTGATGAATTACTACAAGATAAAGCTGCAAATTCACGTCCTAAAGATTTAGCCGATATTAAGCAATTGAAATCTCTTAAAAAAAAATAGAGTGTCGGAGTACGTCACAGGCTGTCTTAAGATTTTCACTCATGACTTGATTATATAATCTCGAAATAAAACTTCAAAATAGCCCTATCCAAAATCATTAACACAAATTCCCCATCTTTGCCGTACTCAAAATAGATGTACATGATTAAGCTTTCTTACAAAAAAATAAACCTTCCTTTTAAATATCCGTTCACTATTTCTAAAGGCACTAAAACGCACCAGCCATCTTTAATTGTAAAGCTGGAGTACTTTGGGCAAACCGGTTACGGGGAAGCTCCTGCCATTACTTACTACGATATTACGGTAGAAAAAATGATAGCAGATCTGGAAGCAAAAAAACTTTTTGTAGAAAAATTTTCATTGAGCGATCCGGAACGTTACTGGCATTACCTGCATCATCTATTTCCCAATAATCCATTTTTGGTTTGTGCATTAGATATGGCCGCTTGGGATATTTATGGTAAAATGAAACGCATGCCGCTGCATCAACTTTGGGGGTTGGATATTGCAAACGCACCCATTACAGATTATACCATCGGCATAGATACCACAGAAATAATGTTGAAAAAAATGGCTGAAAAACCTTGGCCCATTTACAAAATTAAAGTAGGCTTTGAGGGAGATGTAGAAATGGTAGCAGCCCTAAGAAAAAATACAGACGCTGTTTTTAGAGTAGATGCAAATGCAGCTTGGACACTTGAAGAAGCGATGCTAAAAATTCCTCAGTTAAAAGAACTAGGAGTAGAGATGGTGGAGCAACCCCTGGCAAAAGATAATTGGGACGGCATGAAAATATTATTTGAAAATGCAGCACTTCCACTTTTTGCAGATGAAGCTTGCGTAAAGGAAGAGGATGTTTTAATGTGCCCAAATCATTTTCATGGCATCAATATAAAACTTACAAAATGCAGTGGTATTACACCGGCAAAAAGAATGATAAACAAGGCAAGAGAATTGGGTTTACAGGTAATGATGGGCTGTATGAATGAAAGCAGTGTAGGTACTGCAGCCATTGCGCAATTAGCTCCATTACTAGATTTTGTAGATATGGATGGACCATTATTGCTTGCAGAAGATATTGCCACCGGCGTTACATTTAATAACGGAAAAATTATTTATACAGAAATCAATGGCCTTGGTATAGAAATGGGAGAGTGGTAGATTTTATTAGTATTTAGTGTCCACTTATTTTGTTATAATTCTTGAGTTAGTAAACTTTGGGTGTATTTAAATTTTCGTTTAAATAAAAAATTGTGGCTAAAAAAATCACCGCAGAGAAAAAGAGAACAGAGTTTACGCTGAGTTTCTCTGCGCAAACTCATTTAACTCTTTTCTCTGCGGTGAATTATGGATATATAAGTTTAAATACAGCCTAAACCTTTCTCAAGTTAAATTTTTCATTTACATTGCCCTCCTTTCTTAAACTTGCTATGCAGAAATATTTATTTATTGACCGAGATGGTACGTTAATACAAGGTCCGGCATTTTCCGGCGGGCAAATTGATTGTTTTGAAAAGCTACATTTCTATCCACACGTAATTACATGGCTGGGAAAAATTGCTCGAGAGCTTCCTTACAAATTGGTAATGGTCACCAACCAAAATGGTTTGGGTTCACCCATGTTTCCGCATGAACTATTTACTCCCACACAAAATTTTATGTTGGAGGTGTTTAAAAATGAAGATATTTTCTTTGAAGATATTATTGTAGATGACTCAGTACCGGAGCAAAATTCCCCATTAAGAAAACCACGCATTGGGCGCATGAGTGCTTACATTGATAATCCGGCTTGTGATATTAAACATTCGTTTGTAATTGGCGACAGGTTCACGGATATACAATTTGCAAAGAATCTTGGTTGTAAAGGCATACTAATACACCCAGAAAATTTGCGTGGGCAAATAGAACTTACAGATACTATTGAAGAATTAAAAACAAATCATCTTGCACTTGCAAGCCCTCATTGGAAAGATATTTACGAATTTTTAGCCAAGCAATAATACTGTTACCGCTTGCTTATTTTGTTCATAGTTATGCTACGCTGTAGCGTGCATTTAAACCTTGTAATTCCATCTACTCTTTTGGCTAAGTGTTTTTGACTTACTCCACTATGCGTTCTTTTCCGCCACAAATTAAAACTGCTACGCTTTAAGTTTTTGCGCATCAACGCCACCGTTTCCATTTCGCTTATTCCAAATTGAAATTCAATTGCTTCAAATGGTGTGCGGTCTTCCCAAGCCATTTCTATAATGCGATCTGTATCTATTAATGAAAATGCTTTTTTTGTTTCACTGCTGTTCTTCATGATCTGTATAATTCATTCAAAATTATACGAAACATATTTACTTAGTAAACGAAATACAAAAAAATAAATCATATTTTGAAATGTTATAAAAACATATAGCTTTTAAATTAAAAAATGGTGGTTTCAAAATTTTTTAATTACAAGTTGTTGAAAAACTTAATATAGCTAAGCCCCCTGTAGATGGTGTAAAAATTGTACCCGGATTTACGGTAATATATCCAGCATTGGAAACTGTTCCATAAAATTTATTGGAACCGCTATACGTTGTTGTATTGGTAGATATAACCGTGTTTTTAGCAGCAGCTACTACCATTCCGCTAGATAATGAATTCCCAAAACCAAAATTTACATTATCCAATAAAACTTTAGAATATATAGGGCCATTTACATCATTTATTGTAGCATGCATTCTTGTTCGTTGGTCTGTGGTGAAACCTGTAGAGGTAAATGAAATACAATTCCAAGGCATGTAGCTCATTATGTTTATAATACTTGGTGCATAGGTGGTGGGGCCGCAAGTATCCTTTAGTGTTCCAGTATAAACACAACTGCCGTTTACAGATGATTGAGATCCTGAAAAATCAGCAGGAGTATCACAACATAAATCTCCATAGTTAGTGCAACTGTAGCATGCATTTAAAGTGTTTCTTGTAACCTGTTCTGCTTTGGATGTATTGTTATTATAATACTGCCTTTGAAAAGTATGATATAGACCAAGCGTGTGCCCCACCTCATGCGCAAAAATTGAATGTACATTACTGCTAATAGTTGCCCACCTAGCAATGCTCACAAAAGAATTCGGGATATCATATGCGTTTCCACTACTTCCACTCTCTACAAATTCATTGTGTATAAAAATGGTAAAGGCATTTGATATTCTTTTTGTTTCCAAATAGTTTTTATAATCAGTGTAAAGCAGTGTGTCATACACCAAATTATTGCCATAAGAATCATCGATAAAATCTATACCCACCAATTGAAAACAAATATCATGTCCAGAAAATTGTACATTCATTTCATCGAAATTTTCTCTGGCTTCAGCTATGGTTGCGGCGGGGGCAGATCCATCTGTTTCTCTAAATATTCTTATAAAACATTTTATTACATAAGGTGCCGTAAATGCATTAGTGCTGTTAGGCGACATTTGTTTTTGCAATAAGGCATTTCTAAGAAACCCTGCTGCATCTTTCATGTAGTTGGCAGAATCGTATAGTCCGGTAGTACATCCTCCAACAGGAATACGTTCTTTATATTGTGCATTACAAATGTTGAAATATGCATTGACCATTATTAAGCAAAGTATAAAAAGGAAATTTTTCATGAAACTAATTTTTAGGAGTTTTTAGTAAATCGATTTCTTTCTTTAACTCTATTACATACAAACTCAATTCCTCAATTTTTTCCAACATCTTTCTTTGTATCTCTCCCAAATGTTGTCCATCCTTTTCTACCTCGGCAGCAGAAGGAATGTTTGGTAAATGTTTATTTGCTGTTACATATTTCTCCAATTCGTCAATGGAAAGTTTTTTATAATTCTTTCCAAAAACATAATCAGGCCAAGCAGTTTTTAATTGCACCCTTACTTCTTCGCCAATTATTTTACCAAATACTTTCAGCTTGTAGCCAGCAGCCAATGCTAGATTTTCTGCATCTAAATTTGTAGTACCCATTACCACCGAACCATCAGTGCTATTTACGGCAAACTTCCATGCACCACCACTAAATATTCCTAAATAATTATCTGTGTACTGCCCTAAAAAACTTGTTTCAGTGTTTAAAGAATTATTAAACCATACACCGGCAGTTGCACCAGGCTTGTGTCGCAAACGCATACGTCCATTTACATCTAACTGGTAAATGGGAGCGTTAGTACCAAGACCAATGTTGCCATTTCCTTTAATACGCATATTCTCGTCAAAACCATTTGTGTAGTTATCAAACCCAAAGGTAATATCAGCATTTACATTATCAGAATTCATTCTCAATTCATTTCCAAAAACACCAAACCCGGCATCGCCAGTAGCACCAGGATAAAGAGATATTTTTTTGCCGATAGTAGCAGGAAATGAAAGAGGATTTGTTGGCGTAGTATTAAGAATACCAACATTACCATTTTGAAGCATGGTTATTTTTGTACTGCCACTTGCCATTAAATAAAATGGGTGATTGGTTGTTGTACCCACAAAACCACCTGCACTGTTTACAATTGTTTTTAAATTTACCGTTCCATCAGTATGCGATAAACCGGCTGCACCCGTATTAGTTAAGATGGTCAATTTTTCTGCAGGATTTACATCACCTATCCCAACATTGCCTGTAGGTAAAATAGTAACTTTTGTATTACCACTACTTATTAAATAAAAAGGATGGCCAGTAGTAGTTCCAAAAAATCCACCGGAGGAATTTACAATTGTTTTTAAACTTACTGTACCATCTGTATGTGAAATGCCGGCAAAACCAGAGGCAGTTTTTACAGAGAAAGCATCTATGGGATTTGTAGTACCGATGCCTACATTACCACCATCCAAAATGCTCATTCTTTCCAATAAACTAGCAGGCCCTGAACCGCCAAAAGTAAAAAGCCCAAGCCTGTGCGTAAACCCATTTCCGATGGTAGCTAGTGCACCCGAATAGCTTGAACCGGTTTTAAAATACAGTCCGGTTTTGTTTTCTGTAGCTGCAGTATTATTATGCAAAAGCAATACAGCACTGTCTGTTGCTTTTACTGTTAGTTTTCCGTTGGTAGGTGAGGTCTCACCAATGCCTACGTTTTGTGCAAAGGCTATTGCTGAAAATAATACAGCAAGTAGTGTGATGAATTGTTTCATTTTTTTTATTTTATTAAAATGTTAAGGATTATAAATTAATTTATTTTAAAGCCTTGAAATCTCGTTTTTCTATCTAACCCCAAAGTACCACTGTTGCTTACATTGAGAGTTGTACCTGTGTTTTGATAAAATTGTACTTCTACTTTTTGCCCAGCAGTCAATGCAATTGTGGTAGATACGAATACGTTTTTTTCGGTGCTTGCCGAAGCATTGTTTTCTCTTGTTTCATATTGTCTAATTATATTTAAAGCGGCATCTCTTACCACAATACGTAAGGCAATATTTGCAACTGACGGTAATGCAAACATTAATGAAGCTTCAAAATGATAAGTGGCAGTTTCAGGGGCTGTAAATACTGATGATGCTGTATTCGCATCTCCTAATTCTTCTGGCTCACCAAATAAAACTTTTGTAAATGTATTGCTGCTATAAGATTGTAATACACCCGGTACAGCGTAAATGCCGAAAGCTATTTTTGTGGGTACTGGTATTACTTTCCAACTTGCATTGCCTATAGCATCGCTGGTAAGCACTTTATTGTTTGCAGGTGTGCCACCTCTTATTTTTATAATTCCGTTTACGTCCAAAGTGGTAGAAGGGAAATTAGTGTTGATACCTGTTTTACCATTACTTGGCGATACGGCAGGCTCACTCACAATACATATTTTGGCTGAGCCACTATCTATGGTAGAATTATACTGCCACACTCTTAAAAAATAAGTAGCACCAGGTACTAAATTATCAAATTGAAATTGTGGATATGCATTTGGTCCATCATCGTCGCTACACCATTGGTTGCTGTAAAAAAAGCTACAGCTTTCTGCATCATAAACTGCGGCTGCTAAGTCGTGAGATATTGTATAGGCTTTATCAAAAAGGATGGCACAATTATTATTTATTGAAGTAAACTTATACCACACATCTTTACTGGTATTGCTAAATCCTCCGCAAGTAGGGTTTGATGTGCCACCTGTGCTAAAAGTAGCATTGGCCCATTGATAAATGGTAGAAGGTACACAATTGGCAGCTGTAACTACTGGTATGGTTATGGCACCACATGGCACATCATTTATTGGAGCTTGCGCAAAAATGAATGTGGGTATTAATGAAAATATGGCTAGTAATGTTTTCATATTTTTTTATCATTTTTAAGTAGTTTATTCGCCGGTTTTAAAGTTTTGGTGGGTGGAGGCACACACCAATAAAAATTATTATTCCGAAATTAAATGACCAGTTACATTTATTGCATAGACAATATTACCTGTTTGCTTTAACGAGTAAAATTGAATGTTAGACGGTGCGGTAATATATACTTCAAAACTTTTATCGTATGAGGCTGAACTAAAACCTAAATTACCTTTTGAGAAAGGGGGATAAGCGTTAAAATTTATGAAAGGTGCAAATGAACATTCAATTTCCATTGTTCTAGGAGTTACACTACTAGCTGAAAAATCATTAGTGCTTGCTTGAGAAGCATTCATATCAAAATGATACAAACCGGATTTTGTGAAATTAATTCTAAAAGCTTCACTTCCTGGAGTATATGTAGTTGTTGTTGTACCAAAATTATAAATGGTGGATAATGCATTTGGATTTCCTACAGAACTACTTAATCTAAAATAAAATCTTTCAGTATTACCATAAGCTGCATTTGCCCATGTTGCATTACCTGCAGCATCACTGGTTAATACTTTACCTACACCTTGAGAACCATTTGTAATTTTTAAACTACCTACTACATCCAATTTTGCAATAGCAGAATCAACTCCAATACCTACATTACCATTTCTAAAACTAAATGAGCCTGCATTTAAAACAATCCGATCATCTTTATCCTGCTCGCCTATAGTTGCAAAATTTCCATCACCAAACTTGATAGTATTCTTTCTTGTACTACCCGTTTGGATTATAGCATTTTTTCCTACTCTTATAACACTATCCACTTGCAGTTTTTCGTCGGGTGTTGTGGTACCAATGCCTACATTTTGGGCATCAACCATTATCGAAAATGATATGGCGATGAGGGTAAATAATTGTTTCATTATTTTATTTTTAATTTTCGTGAGATACGAACTGAGGAGGATGGAGAATTTTAATTTTATTTTTGTATTAATTAAAAAATAATTTTTTTTATTAAAAGGACTATGTATAATTATTAATTGAGTAATATAAATTTTACTTGTGCCCTTGCACCCCATCCACTTACTTGAACTGGAGCATTGGGCCCAATAAATTGAGTAACATAGCCAAACGTTTTTATAATATCTCCTGCATTTAAAAAAACAATTGCACTTTTTTCGCCATCATCTGTATGATATTCGAAAGTAACAGTAGTGTTACTCGGGTTGCTGTATTTTGTATAAAAAATATCTTTATGAATCAATGCCAAATTCCCTGCCGACCCTGGAGGACAAACCCGTAAGTAACCTTCATAATCACTCCTGTTATCTGTAGCATCGTACAACGCATTGTATTCGTCTACACCTTGACCAGTTGCAGTAAGTATTACCAAGTAACTTCCAGATTTTTTTATTGTATCTCTTAAGTGTGGTAACTCTACATATGCATTTCTTACCATGGAGGAAAAATAGGGAGCCGAACCATTACAGGTACCACATGTGTAATCTCCTTTTACAGAAAAGTTTATTTTTTTCTCCTGCCAAGTAGCGTTACCGGAAGCATCGCTCGTTAAAACTTTACCATCGCCTGCATTAGGAGTCATTCTTATAGCTACAGGCAGTATTGTATCAGCTCTAAGGTCGCCATTCACATCAAGTTTTTCTAACGGAAAAGTTTTACCTATACCTACATTGCCTCCGTCTGAAATAGAAATTCTTTCAATTAAACTTGTTGGGGAAGAACCACCATATGTAAATAAGCCCATACGAAATGTTGCCCCAGAGCCAATGGTAGCAATACTTCCCGAATAATTGAAACCGGTTTTAAAAAACAAACCTGTCTTAACATTGTTTCCAAGCGTAGTGCCATTCTGAATTAATGCAACAGCACTATCAAAAGCTTTTACCTGAAGTTTCATAGCTGTAGGTGCGGTTTCTCCAATGCCTACATTTTGTGCAAGCACATTTACACAAAAAAATAAAACGATAGGAGTAAAAAGTTTTTTCATTAGTGGGTAATATTTATTTTTCTTAAAATAATTTCAAAAGCGGTTTCTATTTTTACATCTATAATGTGTTCTATAATATTGCTTATATCAATAGCATTGTTTCCATCATTTAATTTTACATGTTTTATAATTTCTCCATGGCTGTTTTGTATGCTGGCGGTTGTTTTTTCATTGGTAGGATAGGGGATGAAGATTTTAAGCCAATGCCCGTGATTTTGCTTTTCTGTTTGTATATTTATCTCGGTAATCATCATCATTTCGATATACTAAAATATACACATACTACTGGCTGGCACCAGTTCAATAAGAGGTTGGGTGCTTAAAAAAAGAATTCGGTAAAAATGAATGAGAATGTGGTTAACCTAACTTTAATTTTTGTAAAAACTCCGCTTTTTTACGGCGACTAATTTGTACACAGTGGCCTTGTTGCAGCAATACATAATCTCCATCGTTGCTTTTTACAGCTTCAACGTATTTAAGGTTTATTAAGTGTGACTGGTGAACCCTAAAAAAATTATGCATGGTTAACAGGTCTTCAAAATCTTTTAAGGTTTTGCTTACAATAACTTTTGGGCGGTTGGTAAAATAAAAATGAGAGTAATTATTATTGGCTTCAATCCTAATAATATCATCGGTGTTTATCATTAATAATTCGTGTGCAGTTGCCAGGCTTATTTTATGAACAGCTCCATTTAAGCTGTTTTCTTTTATAGATTTTTTTTCTGTACATTTTTGTATGGCATCATACACATCTTGCGGCGATATGGGCTTTACCAAATAATCTGCAGCATCGGCTTTTATTGCAGGCAAAGCATATTTTTCATGAGCGGTTGTAAATATTACATGAAAATTTCTTTCAGGAAAATATCTCAACAATTGTAATCCATTCATCTCCGGCATTTCTACATCTAAAAATAAAATATCTGGTTGGCATTGTTCTATTTCTTCAATAGCTAACGATGCTTTTATATTGCTGCCGCAAGAAACAACCTGATGAGAAAATTTCTTTTTAAGCATAGCCGAAAGCGCATCTACAGCATTTTGTTCATCATCTACAATATAATATTTAAGCATCTTTTAAAATTTGTAATGGTAATGTAATTGTAATTTCTGTACCGCTGGGTTTTCCATTTTCTGTTTTATCATTAATTTTTATTTCGGCATACTGGCCTGTATTTAATAAAAGTTTTTCTATCCGCTGTTTTGTAATTTCTATACCCAACGATTTTTTTTCTGTTACATCAATATCTTTTTTAAAATTCCTACCCACACCATCATCATCTACTATACAAATAAGATTACCTTTTTCTTCAAACACAAATACAGAAAGATTACCTTTTTTTTCTTTTTTATTTAAACCATGCCAAATGGCATTTTCTATAAATGGTTGCATAATTAGTGGCGGTATCAATACATTTTTTTCCAGTAATGCTGCATCAGCTTTTATGGTATAATCAAAACCTGCATTGCTACGTCTATGCTCTAGTTCTACATACAATTTCATTACATCTATTTCTTCTTGAAGTGTTACGGTTTCCTTTCTTGAATTTTCTAAAATAGCTCTTATAAGTTTCGCAAACCTTGCCAAGTATTCCGCAGCATCTTCTTCTTTATTTTCCCATATATATTTTTGAATAGAGTTAAGGCTGTTAAAAATAAAATGAGGATTCATTTGGCTACGTAGCATTTTTGTTTCCAGCTCCGCCATTGTTTTATTTACTGCAGTTTTTTGTTTTTCTTTCTCTCTTATCTTTTTTATTCTACGTTTTGCAATTATTATTACAGATGTTGCAAATAATAAAGCAAGGGCAGGCCAAAACCACCAATACTGCCACCATGCTGGTTGAATAGTAAAAGCCCAGTAAGCAGTGTTACTTTTTGTTTTGTTTCGTGTATTAGTTACATAAAAAGCAAATTGGTATTTACCTGGAGAGAGATGGTTGTAACTTATAGAGCGTTTATTACCTGCGTTTGTCCAATCAGTTTCCAGCCCTTGCAGCATATAAGTGTATTCAATATCTTCCGGAAAATTATATTCAATGGCATTCAAATCAAAATTCACTTGATTTTCGTAATATTTTAAACGTACCGGAAACCTACTATTAGTTGCTCTGCTAAAATAAAAATCTGCATTATTTATTTTACAATTAGAAATGATGGCGACAGGCAAATCATCAATTGCTTTTGTAAAACTGATCCCATTAAAAATGGTAAACCCGGCTTCATGGCCCAGCAATACTGTATTATTTTCAACATAAATTTTTTGCTGAAAACAAGATATATCATACTGCTGGTTAAGCTTAGAACCGATTATTTTTTTTGTGATGGTATTAAAGCAAAAAATATCTGCATTGCCTCGGGCCCAAATATTATTTTGATTATCTAATCCTAAAGAATAAACATATGTTGACTTTAACCCGTTACCCATATCATAATTGGTAAACTTATTTTGAGATGGTATATAACAACTAATGCCTGCCATTGTAGCTACCCATATAGAGTCTTTGTTTTTTACCAACACATCGCTGCACCTGTTTAAGGTAGAGTAGGAGCCTGTATAGGATTGGCGGTGGGGAGTAAATATTTTGTTGGTAATATTAAAGCTAAAAAGACCATACTTTCCACAAACAAGCCAAAGTAAATTGTCACCGCTTTTTTTAAGCGCCAGAACAGGAAATGCACCACCAAAAGAATTTTTTTCAATATCAGTACCTGCAAAAATGGGTTCAAAATGTTGTTCGGAAAAATTATTTACCTGTATAAAACTTATTCCTTTTTCGTGGCCTATCCATAAGTTACCATTCTTATCTTCTACCATACAAAGTATAGCTGCATTTACTTTAAGCGATTTTATAAAACCTATTTGGGTATTGTAAAAATCAATGGCAGAATCTCTGGAAGCAATTATATTATTGCTGTAAGCAGATCTTATAATATCAGTATATTTTTTTTTGTTGTGAGAAGAGGCAGTGTTCCATTCTTTTAAAATACTTTTAGCATTTACATCATACAATGCAATGCCATAATACGGTTGCCATGGTATTAACCATACTAGATTACGGTTGGGTGTTTTATCTGTCACTACTTTTTTTACGAGCGCTTTGTTGTTTCCATTTAAAAGTGCAGCTATAAAGTAAGATTGTTGTTGTTGGTTATCTAAATTAACCTGATACAAACCCCTGTCACTGGCAATCCACATCATTTTGTTATCAGTATAAATATTGTAGATGATAGATGGCTCAAATCCATCAGGGTCGGTAGCAGAGGAGAGCCATTCATATTCAAAAACTTTTAAAATTTTATTAAACAGTACTAGCCGTTTATTGTAAGTACCGCATATAAATTTATCATTGCCAAAAGCTGCGTTAAATTTTTTTACACACATTAATTGGGTAACACTATTACCTGTAAGATTAATTCCTTTGTTGTAGAGTGTGGTATTTCCATTTAAATTTAATAGCAAAAGCCCTTCCCCGGTTGCTATCCATGTATCTTCTCCATCTACAAGCGCATCCATATAATGAACATCTTTCGGCAGATTTTTAGTAAATAATTCTGTATAATTATTTTTTACAGGATTGTAATCGTATAAGCCTTTGCCACGTGTACCAATTATTAAATGGTTGTTTTGCGTGAGTACCACAAATTGTGGGTCTGCAATTCTCTTTAAAGAAGTGTTGAAAATTTTTTTAGTGATGGTATTTATTTTTTTCAGACCATCTTCGCAGGCTACCCAAATATTGTTGTTGTTTCCATTGCACAAAGGCATTTTATAAATTAATTGAAGCTCTCTTCTTCCATTTATATAAATAAATTTATCTTTTTCTTCATTGTAATAACACAAGCCAAATTCAGTTGAAGCCCATAATGTTTTATTGTCGTCTAACAATAAATCGCATGCCCAAATGCTGCGTAAACTGTTGCTATCTGATGGATTATGAGTGTATGTTTTAAAATGGAGGCCATCAAAGCGTGCAATACCATTATGTGTAGCTATCCATAAAAAACCATGTTTATCTTTTACGGTTTTTACAGTGGTATTATCTGACAAACCTTCAGATGTAGTGTAGGTTTTAAATTTAAAATTATAAGATGCATCATATTGTGCATTGCTGCATAAAGTAGCTGAAATGAGCATTAAACAAACCCATAACTTTTGCAACATTAAAATGTATTGAAGTTTAAAATTGAATTATATAATACAAATACCTTCTATAAAAATAAGGTTATTGCTTTATATTTTTTTAAAACTATCAAATTGAGTCTGTACTATAATATTTTATTTAACTTAAAATCACTTACTGTATATGGGTAAAAGAGCGAGCATTTTAAAAATTATATTATTAATCGTGTACTAAAGTTATTCTACTAAATTGATGTCTATTGAATACTATCAATTTTATTAAACAAAGAGTCACGCATTTTTACTGTGTTGCTGTCTGCATTTTTTTCAACCAACATCCATTGAGGCTGAACAATCCATTTACCATTTATCAAGGATAGCTTATAAACTTGTGTGATTTTTCCTTGTTGGGTTTCTAGGTTTATAGTTACCTCTTTTGTACTATCTGCTATTTGGTTGTATGCTACTGTAGAGAATATATTTTCAGGTATTGTTGCAGATTCTTCATGTAGGTTTTCTTCTAATGCAATGTTAGTTATGGGTTTTATATAAGACTTTTCTAAAGCTGCATGTTTGGTTTTAATGTTTTTTTTGTTCTCGCTATCAATATTTTCTGTTTTAAAGCTAGCAGCATATTCTATTATATTGGGAGTTGATGTGTTGAAGATGCTAGCAACATTACTTACCTTTTCTTTTAAAGAATTTTTTCTAACAAATGGTAATAAGCAAAAACCTACAGCCATCAAAAACATAAAAGAAATAAACAAAGGAGATACTTTTTTAAAATTCAACTTTTTTTCATTAGTAAAAAATTGAATTCTCTTTAAAAGTTGTGTAGTATTCTTTGCTGCTGCTAATTGAAAAGAAGGATGGTTGTTGTTATTTTTAGCAACCTTTAACAAAGTTTGTGCATAAAGTAACGGGTCGTATCCAAAATTAATTACTTGTACATCACAATTTTTTTCACGTTCACTTTTTATTCTATTGGTGATGATTCTTATAAATGGATTGAAGAAATAAATTGTTTCAACAAAAATCAATACCCAATTAAGTAAGTAATCGTTGTTTTTTACATGAGCAAGTTCGTGTAAAATAATACTCTCAGCCTCTTCGGTAGTTATATTATTAATTAGGCTAAAAGGAAGGAGTATAATCGGTTTAAAAAAGCCAAACGTAACTGGTGTTTCTATATTTTTACTATACCAAATACTTATATTTCTTTTTATACCAAAGTGAAAAGCTTTTAGCTGAGTAAATATTTTTAGAGGTGCAGAAGGTTTAATAAGTGCTTTAGTATAAAATCTTTTAAATTTATTCCATTGCCACCACATACTAAAAAGTCTTACAAAAACTGTTGCTACATATACACTAAAGATGAGGTTGGCATTGCTTTGCAGCCATTGTGTCTGTAGGTTACTTAATATCAATAAATTATTTGTAGTAAGCCATTGTATTAAACTATAATTACTAAAACAATATAAAAAGGTGCATACAGAAATAACAATTTGTAAACCAATAATGCTGTAAAATAAATTTCTTTTATAAAGAGGATGAAGTGATTTAAAAGACAAAGAAAGAAAAAAACTGACTAGCAACAAAATTGCAGACTGCCATAAGCTGTGCAATATTGTCTCCGTAAATGAGTAAAAGAAATTCATCTTTTAAGCTTTTATTTTTTTGCTTTTAATGTTTCTATCAGTTCTTCTATTTTTTGCAATTCGGCAGCAGTTGTTTTGTTGCCCCCCAAGGCTTGCATCACCATTTCTGCGGGTGAACCAGCAAATAAATTTGTAATCATTTTATTTACAATTTGCATTTGTGTTTTTTGCTTATCAACTGCAGGTGTATAAATATGTGTTTTGCTATCAGTGTTTCTGGTAACCAAACCTTTTTCGTGCATTATCTGCATAAGCTTTAGGGTAGTTGTATAGCCTGCTTCTTTTGTTTTGGCTAGTTCTTCGTGTACGGTACGTACGGTGGCATTTTTATTTGCCCACAGCACAGCAAGTATTTCCAATTCGCTTTCTGTAGGTTTAAAATTTTTTATATTTTCCATGGTTACGATTTTATTCGTATAACAATGTTACGATTTTGTTCGTAAATGAAAAATTAAATTTTAAAATGCATGTAAAAAAACTCCATCATTTCTTATCAATTTATAAGGAATGATGGAGCTTCAATTTTTAAGTAATATTATTTATAACCAACCCACTTTCTACCCGCTTTATCAAAAAACCACCATATGCCGTTTGCATAGCTAAAATTAAAATTGTATTCTAATTTAATGCCTGCAGGTATGCGTATGTTGGCACTGGTAAGCAAGCCGGTTTTTTTATCATATAATTCTATTACACGGTCTGCAACATTTAATATGGCCAACTCGCCTTTTGAAATACCCGTGTATTGAAGAGATAAATTTCTATTATCCCACATTTTTAAAAATTCATCGTCTGATAATGCCTGCTCTTCCTGTTTCGTTTTGCTGCCCACATACAAATAAGTAAGAGATCCTAATGGTTTAAATGTTTTTGAATCGTATTTTTCTACATAATATTTTGGGCTAAAAAATAACACGTTATTACCCGGCGTGTAATAGGTACCTACCGACTGCTTATCTGGTTGGTTCAGTCCTTCAAAATCTATTATTTTACTTTTAATTTTCCCATCAGTTTCAAGTTCAATGTGCCCTACACCACTTGAGTCGTAGGTGTTAAATTGCAACAATTTGGTTACAGGATTATACCAAATTCCTCTAAAATCATAATCAGCATCCATGTCATCTTGTATCAATTTTCCCCTCTCATCAAAAACGCCCATGGGGTACATCGCATTACCCGCCATGCTGGTGTAATATTTTCTTGTGAGCGGATGCCAAGCCACCGCTGCACTATTGCTGCCATCATCTTCCGGCATTTGAAGTACCAATACTTGTTTTAAAATTGTTTGTGCATGTGTGTTTGATAAACTAATAAATGTGAAGGTAAAAATGAATGCAATCGTTAACTGTTTCATATGTTTTGGTTTTATTTACTAAAATTAGCGTACAATCTAAAATTTTAAAATACCCTTTAATAGGTATTTTAAAATTATAAATAATTTTTTTTGGGGCTTTCTTCCATATACAATAATCAACTTAAGTTCGGCGTATTGCGGGCTCCGCTATCGCTGCGGTACTACGCTTCGCTGCGCACTAAACCCTTCATACACCGCAGCCCTTCGTCAGTAGATCTTCTATCAACAATATGGCGAAGTTTTTATTTTTTTAGCAGTCACTTTTCAGTTTATAAATCTAAGCAATGAAGTCTCAACAAATATTTTCTAAAAATAAATCCCTACTTTATCTCCAACCACTACCTTACTATTTGTAGTTTTCACTTTTATTATCTGGTTTTTTATTTTGATTTCTAGCTCATAATAACTACCCATAAAATTGCAGGTAGTTACTGTTCCGGTATATTTTTCTGATAAATCATCTGTAATCAAAATATCTTCAGGGCGCAACAAAATTTGCTCACCAAATATTGTGGAGTCTAATAAATTATAACTGCCAAGCAATGTTGCGGCATATTCATTTACCGGTGTTTTATAAACCTCCATTGCTGTTCCTTCCTGTATTATATTTCCATTTTTTAAAACCAATATTTTATCGGCCCATGGCAAAACATCTGCCGGCTCGTGTGAAGTTAAGATGCAGGAGATCTCATATTTTTTACAAATATCTTCCACCACATCTTTTAAAATATTTCTGTGTATTAAATCAAGATTGGAATAAGGTTCATCTAATATTAATAACCTGGGTTTTGTAATCAACAATTTTGCTAAAGCAATTCGTTGTTTTTCACCACCAGAAAGTTCGTAAGAATTTCTTTTCATCAAATGATCGATCCGGCAAATTTTAAATAAATCAGTTGCTTCCTCTGCCAGTAATTCATTTGCATAGCTTAACAATTCTCCCATCCGGTAATTATTGAGCAATTCAAAGTGCTGAGATAAATATGCAATTCCTTTTTGCCCTGCAATCAACTGCCAATCTGGTCCCATTACTTTTTCCCCTTCAAATAAAATGGTTCCGTTTTTTGGTTGTATCAAACCTGCAATGGTTTTCAGCAAAGTAGATTTCCCGGAGCCTGTTTCCCCAATCAACGCAACCTTCTCCATTTTTTGTTGGGTAAAATGTATATTTTCCAAAGAAAAATTACCAAGCAATGGTTCGGAAAAAAGATTGGAAACGGAGAGGGTTTGCATGGGTGTAAAAATAAAGTAAGAAAAGTATTTTGTTATGTAAAATTGTGTTTAGTTAGAGTATTTTTATACTTTAAACTTGAAAAGCGTAATTGCAGTTTATTAGTGCTCATTCGTGCATTCGTGGCAACAAAAAAGTGCCTCGAAACAATCGAGGCACTTGTCTATAATCTAATGTCTAACATCTCATTTCTTACTTCTTAGTAATCCTCACATCAATTCTTCTGTTCTGTGCCATACAGGCCTGCGATAAATCTGTATCGCATTTAGGATGCATTGGACCATATCCTTCCGTTTCAATTCTATCAGCAGCTAAACCCAATTTTACCAAGGCAGCTTTTGCAGCTTCGGCTCTTTGTGCGCTTAATTTTTCGTTTTGCAATTTGTCACCACTATTGTCTGTATAGCCGCCCAATTTAATGTTTAAGTTATAACAGTTTACCATCTCATATAAGTTTTTTAAGCTGGCTTCAGAAGATGCTTTCAATTTATCACTGCCTTTTTCAAAATATAGATCTTCTAAAGTAAACCAATTAGCCTTGTCCAATAAAGCTTCGTCATTTGCTTTAATTTTTTCATGCATTCTATACAAATCACTGCCTTCTGCCAAGGTAATTTTTGCATCGTTTGGTAAATCAATTTCTTTAGCAGCACCAGTAGCATAAACAAAATTTCCATCTTCATTTATATCACCTTTAGCTACAGTACGTACTGCTACATTCTCGTTATTTACAGCATCTGCCAATAAATTATTATCACTTGCTGCAACTACTGCAGTTGCTCCACTCATTTTCATCAATGTTTCTATTTGTGCTTTTCTGTTAGCTTCAATTTTACCGGCATGCAATTTTGCAAGGGTAGGAGCTATTACAAGAGAAACAATACTCATCAACTTAATCAAGATATTCATTGATGGTCCAGATGTATCTTTAAATGGATCACCTACTGTATCACCCGTTACAGATGCCTTGTGTGGCTCCGATTTTTTGTAATACATTGTTCCATTAATATCAACACCTTTCTCAAAAGATTTTTTAGCATTATCCCATGCACCACCTGCGTTGTTTTGAAATATTCCCATCAACACACCACAAACCGTAGCACCTGCAAGAAAACCACCCAACACTTCAGGACCAAATACAAAACCAATAATCAATGGAGATAAAATTGCAATGGCACCAGGTAACATCATCTTTTTCAAAGATGCTTCTGTAGAAATAGCCACACATTTATCGTACTCAGGTTTTCCTGTACCTTCCATAATACCAGGTATCGTTCTAAACTGGCGACGAACTTCTTCCACCATTGCCATGGCAGCTTCACCCACGGCTTTAATAGCCAATGAGGAGAATATAAACGGAATCATTCCACCCACAAATAATCCTGCCAACACATCTGCATGATAAATATCTATACCATCAATTTTTGCAATACCAACAAAAGCCGCAAACAAAGCCAATGCAGTCAGTGCCGCAGAAGCAATCGCAAAACCTTTACCTGAAGCGGCAGTAGTATTACCAACTGCATCTAAAATATCTGTCTTCTCACGCACATCAGCAGGCAATTCACTCATTTCTGCAATACCTCCGGCATTATCAGCAATAGGTCCGAAAGCATCTATTGCCAATTGCATAGCAGTTGTAGCCATCATACCCGCAGCTGCAATAGCCACACCATATAAACCTGCACAATAATAAGAACCATATATACCCGCAGCCAATACAATGATAGGAAGCAAAGTACTTTCCATACCTACTGCCAAACCACCAATGATGTTTGTAGCATGTCCTGTAGCACTTTGGCGAATAATACTCATTACCGGACGCTTACCCATTGCGGTGTAATACTCTGTAATGATACTCATTAACGCACCCACTGCAAGACCAACCATTATTGCACCAAACACTCCATTTTTTGTAAATACAAATCCACGCAATTCCATGCTTTCCGGCATTAAGAAATTCACCAAAAAGTAACAACCAATAGCCGTTAAAACCATGCTACCCCAGTTACCCATGTTCAAAGCATTTTGTACTTTATGTGTGCTCAAACCTGCACTCTCACTTATTCTTACAAAGAAAGTTCCGATGATTGAAAATATAATTCCCATTGCTGCTATAAGCATAGGTAATAAAATAGGACTCATCCCACCAAACGCATCTGTTAGTGCATTTGTTTCTCTACCCAATACCATGGTAGCTAAAACGGTTGCAACGTAAGAACCAAATAAATCGGCACCCATACCTGCTACGTCACCTACGTTATCACCCACGTTATCTGCAATAGTTGCAGGGTTACGAGGATCGTCTTCAGGAATACCAGCTTCTACTTTACCCACTAGATCAGCACCCACATCGGCAGCTTTTGTATAAATACCACCACCCACACGGGCAAACAATGCAATAGACTCAGCGCCTAAAGAAAAGCCCGTTAATATTTCAATGGTACGCTCCATTTCAATGCTGTCAACCGGCGCACCATTTGCAAAAACCATTTTTAAAATAATAAACAATCCACCTAAACCAAGCACTGCCAAACCTGCAACACCCATACCCATTACGCTACCACCGGTAAACGACACAGACAATGCTTTGCTTAAACTTGTACGAGCCGCTTGAGCGGTACGCACATTAGCTTTGGTAGCAATCTTCATTCCTATAAAACCTGCCAATGCACTAAAAAAAGCACCTAAAATAAATGCAACTGCAATACTCCAATGGCTGTTTTCGTTGGTGTACCCCATAACGCCTAAAAGCAATGCAGCTATGATAACGAAGTAGGTTAAAATTTTGTACTCAGCCTTTAAAAAAGCCATAGCGCCTTCTGCTATATAAGTACTTATTTCTTTCATGCGGTCGTTGCCGGCATCTTGCTTAGATACCCAAGCGTATTTTACGAAAGTGTACAATAAGCCTACAATACCCATTGCTGGCACTACGTAAATCAAATTTTCCATCATATAAAAGTGTATTTTTTTGGTGCGCAAAAATAGGGCTTTTAATGGAATTTGCTATTGGGAATTTGGTTCTGTGGCTTTGAGACTCTAAAAATCCCCTCTATTTTCTAAAAATCTCGGAAATTAAAATTGGCAAACTCAAATTCCTAATTCTCAATTCCTTTCCTTGGGGCTTTCAGCATAGTAACTTTTGGTAGCATTTTCTACGGTCCGTAGTACTCCTCGTTCCGCTTCGCTGCACTGTGGGGTACTACTTCCCATCCCTCAGCCCTTCGGCGGTAAATCTTTTATGATCTTAATGGGGAGCGGATGGGCAAATTGTTGATTTTTCCCTGCAATATAACTTTGATGGAACGATAATTACAATTATTTATATTTGCTCATCAAATTTTTTTAACATGCAACCATCAACCAATATAAAAGTAAAAAAAGCAGTTATTGCATCTGATCAAAATAATTCAGAAGTAAAACAAAAAACAACATTCCAGCAAGAGTTTGAAAAAGCGTTAACTATAGAAGAAGCAAGAGCATTATCTTTAAAGCATGTTCGTAGCTTATGGAAAAAGTAAGAATTCTCCATAATGTACGTTTAGAAATTGATGATTACATAACCCTTTTTTTTGATGAAGAATATTTTAGCTATTTTGAAAGTTCTGAAGAGTATGTAAACAAAATATATAACTTCATTTATACAATACCCACGCTTCGCTACAAGCAAACCAAAAATAACAGACACGGCCTATATTATTGCAGTTACAAAGCCAACACAAATACCACATGGTATATTGTATTTGATAAAGAAGATGACTTTTATTTAATTCGTTTTATTACAAATAACCATTCTCAAAATTATCCGGTTTATATTATTTAGAAAACTTAAGACTCTATATAGTTTACGCAATCCTCAAATTTTTTTTCTATGATTTTTAAATATTTTTTTAATTCTTCAACCAATTTAAAATCTTCACTATATCATTAAACTTTGGTAACTCACAGTAATTATTTTACAATACTTACCTGAAAAGCATATTGGTATGTATCAAGCTCTACCATGTTTATATTTTCAGGACGAGCAAAATGTAAATAATTGTAGAGTTTTTCTTTTGTAAAGCGCTGGCTCCAAAAACCTTCTTTAGTGGCAGTAAACCTATCTGTAGGTTTTGTTATGATGGTCATTCCCATCTTTCGGTAAGATGCTTCCTGTTTTAATCTGGTAGCATCATTGTCATGGTAACATGCGCCTAATAAAAGTTTGCCACCAGGTTTTACCAGTTTGTACGCTTGGGTAAATACAGTATCAAACTTTTTATTGGTAGATAAATCCAGTGGAGTATTAATGCTATCGTAATTTGAAAAATTAAAACCATCAGGGTAAAAATTACCTGGCGTAAACCAGGTGCATATTACAAGATCGTATTTTTTATGCCAAGAAGATAATTCGGTTGCTTCCAATAAATGAGTAGAAACCTTATCGTTAATTGACAATGCTTTTGTTGTTTCATTTGCAATATCTATACATGCTTGTGCATTGTCGGTTCCGTCATAATGATCCACCATTGCCCACATTTCTTTTACACCGCTTAAATGTTTTGCAATGCGGGCATTGCCCATACCAATATCAAAAATACTGATGGGTGCATTTCTTTTAACAAACAGCTCAGTAATTATTTTTTTCAATTCTATAAATTCTGCCCATTGAGCCTGTATCATATGTTCAGATATATAATTTAAATCAAAAGATTTTTCTACAGTATTTGGGTTATCATACATGGCCATATCAGTAAAATTTATTTTATTGGTATTTCTATTTCAAATAAACTTAATTGCAGCGAATCATAATGCTTAGGTAAGGTATCAGATTTCATTACCGGGGACAAACCTAAAAATGTAAATCCACAATTGGTATAATGCTTAATTAGTTTTTCGTTATCTCCCCAAGTATCTAGCCTGATAAATTGCCGGTTGTTTTCGGCACCATATTTTTTTGCCCATTCCACAATAAGCGTCACGTAATTTTTGCCCCTATAATTTGGGTGTGTTACAATTCGGTGTATGTAAATAGAAGGTTGTTCATCTTTTTTGCCCCATATAATTGCATCATTAAATGTTATTGCAAATACACAAACAATTTCCCCATCTTCCACAATTTTCCACTGCCGGTTTTCTGCTATTTCTTTTTCAACCAAATCTAATTCGAACCCTTGCCAATGCTTATTAAATTTTGTTTTTTGATAAGCGATGGCGTGATCGTAAAATGTAAAAATTGTATCTACATCTGCTTCTGTACTATTGATAATTTGCACCATTATTTAATTAAAAAATTATTATAAAATACTTTTTGTGATGATAACTGCAGCTTTATTGTTTAATAACCCTTTTGCTAAAAAACTTAAAAGTAATAACTGCTGTAAAAGTAATACCAATTATTGAAGGGGAGATTATCAGATGCAGCAAAGGTTAGTTCGTATTATTTTAAAGCAGTTATTTCTGCATGTGAAAGTGGCAAATAAAACCTCAGCCCCATGGCAAATAAAGATATAAATAATTTCATAACTTACTTATCAAAAAACTTCAACAATGCACCGCAGAAATTTTATTAAAAATGTAGGAATGGCTTCAACAGGTTTTATTTTATTGCCTAGTGGAAAATTATTTGCATTGGATACCGCTGCAGATGTAAAAATTAAATTAGCCATAATAGGTACTGGTTTAAGAGGGCAAGATCATTTAGAGTTGCTGCTGCGCAGAGATGATGTAGATGTGGTGGCTATTTGCGATATAAGCGATAGAATGCTAAAAGATGCAAAAGCACTCGTAACAAAGTTTAATAAAAAAATGCCCGAAGTTTTTACCGGCGATAAATACAGTTACAAAAAACTGTTGGAAAAATATAAAAACATTGATGGTATTTTAATAGCTACACCATGGGAATGGCATAAGCCAATGATTATTGATAGCATTAATGCAGGCATAAAATATGTAGCAAGCGAAGTAATTATTGGTATCAGTTTACAAGACCATTGGGATGTAGTATATGCTGCAGAAAAAAATAATGCACATGTAATGATGTTGGAAAACGTTTGTTACCGAAGGGATGTATTGGCGGTACTTAATATGGTAAGGCAAAATTTGTTTGGAGAATTAATTCATTTGCAAGGTGGGTACCAGCATGATCTTAGAGAAGTAAAATTTAATGATGGTATTAATCCTTATGGGCATGGAGTAGAGTTTGGTGAAAAAGGATTTAGTGAAGCTGCATGGCGTACTGAACACAGCATTCACCGCAACGGCGATTTGTACCCTACACATGGTATTGGGCCCGTTGCAAATTATATAAACATAAACAGAGGAAACAGGTTTACATCTCTTTGTTCTTTTAGTAGCAAGGCTCGTGGGCTTCACAATCATATTGTAAAAAACGGCGGGGCATCGCATCCAAATGCAAAAGTTAATTTTAAACTAGGCGATGTGGTTACTACCAATATAAATTGTGCCAATGGCGAAACCATTTTGCTGGAGCATGATACAAGTTTGCCACGCCCATATTCATTGGGTTTTAGAGTACAGGGCACAGAAGGTTTGTGGATGGATGTAAATAAGGGAATTTATTTTGAAGGAAAATCGGCCAAGCCACACCAATGGGATAATGCAAAAATGTGGTTGGATAAGTATGACCATCCGTTGTGGAAAAAATATGAATCTGCCGCAGAAGGTGCGGGGCATGGCGGTATGGATTTTTTTGTAGTTCATAGTTTTGTAGAAAGTATAAAAGCTAAACAACCAACTCCACTCGATGTGTATGATGCTGCTGCATGGAGTGCCATCACTCCGTTAAGCGAACAAAGCATTGCATTAGGTAATGAAACCATCGAATTCCCAGATTTTACCGGCGGGCAGTGGATGTATAAAAAACCAATATTTGCTTTGAATGATGAATACTGATATTATATTCTTTAAAATTCATGAAAGAATAATTAGTTTCTAGTATACAGAGGTGCGACCGACCTAAGAAAAAAAGCGTAAAGAAAATTTAAATGTTTGTCGTTAAGAAATGAAATCGATGTTACAAATGTTTGGAAAAGATTCTTTGTTGGTAAGTCGCACTTGTGTTGGGCTTTGTATTAAAGTTGTAACTGATTTCATTTTAGACAAACATTCAAATTTTTAGCTTTTTTTCTTGAGTCTTGATTTTTTTTGTTACTTTTTTGCATCAAGGTAAAAAAGTAAATAATGAGATACCTATTAATAATAAGTTTTTGTTTAAATGATTAAAGCTGAAATTTTATTGCCAGCTCTGCAAGCCTATAACATTGCTGCTGAAAGTACTATAGAACCACTTGCAGGCGGACTTATAAATGCAACATACAAAATAAAATCGCCGCAGGCAGATGAATACATTCTTCAAAAAATAAATGATAAAATATTCATTGATCCGTTTTTAATAGAGGAAAATATTCAATTAATTTCTGCAAATTTAAACACACATTACCCCGAATATTTATTTACCGCCCCATTAAGTTTACCTAACGGAAAGCAAATGCTTCACATGAAGAATAACGGTTACTACCGCATGTTTTCTTATGTAAAAAACAGCATTACTCATAATGTGCTTACCAGCCCGCAACAAGCTTTTGAAGCTGCTGCGGCATTTGGAAAATTTACAAAATTACTTGCTGCATTTGATGTGAAGCAATTACAAAATACCATTCCTGATTTTCACAATTTAACATTACGCTATAGCCAGTTTGAAAATAGTTTGCAAAAAGGGAATAAAGAAAGAATAAAATGTAGCAAACATGAAATTGACTATTTATTGCAACAAAAATATATTTTAGAAAAGTTTGAAGAAATAGTTTTAAACAAAAATTTTAAGTTAAGGGTTACACACCACGATACTAAAATAAGCAACGTACTTTATAACAAAAGTGATGAAGCCCTCTGTATAATAGATTTAGATACTGTAATGCCGGGTTATTTTATAAGTGATGTGGGAGATATGATACGTACTTATGTTTGCCCCTTAACGAAGAAGAAGCAGATGTTGACAGAATCATAATTCGCAAAGAATATTACTCGGCGGTGGCAGAAGGTTATTTAAGCCAAATGAAAGATGAACTAAGTAATAATGAAATTGAACATTTTCATTATGCAGGTGAGTTTGCCATATACATGCAGGCTTTAAGATTTTTGACAGATTATTTAAACGATGATATTTATTATGGTTGTACATATGAAAATCAAAATTACAACCGGGCAAAAAATCAAATTGTTTTGCTGAAGGAGTTTCAAGCATTTCAAAACCATGTACTATAATTACTTTCTTAACCTTTAAGTCATTTGAAATTGTTATCAGAATAATAAATTATTTATGAGTTTCAGATTGCAAATGTTTATAAAATAATCACAACATCATATTCCAAACAAACCTATTTTTTTGCTGTTTGTTTTCATCTGTAGCATCGTCTCCGCTATACCAATCGCTTGTGCGCTCTTCAATTGTTTTTACAATATATGGCATGGTATAAAACTTTTTTGCTGGAGATGGTTGTATGGTATTTACAGCTACATTATTTACCGAAACCTTAGTGGCAATCCACGAAGTAAAAAGCCTTGGAATGGTTACACCCATTATCATACCGGGTAATCCGTTTATAGAGCATGGTCCACCAGATATCATAATTTCATCAGTATAAAAAGCAAAAACATACACACTGTCAAAAATTTTAGCTACCGCTTTTTTACAGTTAAAGCCAGCAATGTTTCTGTTTTCGTTGGTTAGTTGCCATTCCAGTTTTACAATGCTGTCTTGTATATTAAAGGCTGAGCCAAAAATGTTTTTTTGTATGGTCATTTTACCCGTGTTATGATCAAAATACCATGTATTGCTTTCATCATCCTTCCGCATGTAATCTGGCATCTTATCTTTTTCAGGCCAGCGGTCAAACTTGTAAATACTTTTGTTATCAGCAAATGTAAATGTATAGTAACCTGTTTTAAATGTTGGTAGTTTATCTTTCATCATTTCTTCCCACGAATTATTGCCCATGTTCTTTTTTATATTGGCTTTTACTTCGTATTCAATGGTTGCTTTATCAATAAAAATCTGCGCCTTGGTATTTTCTATTGAAAGAATAATACATGCTAAAAATAGAATCGTTTTCAAATTATTTATTTTATTTTTTTAAAATTATTTTGCCTTTGCTGCTTTGTTTTTAAAGTTCCATGTAAAGCCCAACATCCAATATCTTTTCAACCGATCGTTTCTTACTTCTGTAAAGCTGTTACTAAAAAAGTTTCTATCTACTCCAATGTTTTGGTTTAAAATATCTCTTACTAAAAAGTAAAGGGTAAACTCATCTTTATTAAATGTTCTTTGCAATCTGGCATTCCATAAATTGTTTGTAATGCCCGGTATTTGTGCAGTTTTTTGTCTAATGTTTAAATCGTAATTGGTACCTACCGACCATACCTTTTTATAATACACAGTAGCATCTATTCCAAACTCATGCGTGAAATAACTTATTTTATTATTGTTCTGAGATGTTTTTTGAACATTATATCTTGGGTTATAATTGGTGCTGATATCGTATTTTTTGTCTTTATCTTTCGAAATGTATAATGATAGACCAGCATTGGTATTTTCAGCAAAACTTTTTTTACTGTTTATAAAATCTGCAAATTTGTTGTAACCAACATTTGCATTTAAATTAAATCTGGTATTGATTTTTTTTACTTTTAAGCCTCCGCCACCATAATAGTTTACTGAAATATTGCCATTGGTATTTATTGGCTGTGTAGTGGTTCTGCCATTTGTTTTATCAATGATCCTGTTATTGGTAATTGAATTTTGTATAAGGTTTAAACTTAACCCTTGATAGAAATAAATATCCTTAATAAAATTGTATCCATTGTTGTTAATACTAAATGAGTTTGAAAAAGCTGGCTTTAAATCTGGGTTACCGAGGTATTGATTAAACTGATCGTTATTGTTTCTTAAAGGTTGTAATTGGTCAATGGTTGGTTGCCTTGTACTTCCACTGTAACTAAAACTTACGTTATGGTTAGATTTATACGTGTAAGTCATACGAGCAGATGGAAAGAAGTTGGTAAAATTTCTGCTGTAAATTTTGTTTAAGGTAATATCCTTTAAATCGAAATTGATAAAACTTACACCGCTACCCACATTTATTTTAAATTTTTTATAAGCGTAATTAATTTTTGCTGACGGAATATTTTGGGTAATGTTTTGCTTAAACCTGTTGGAAAGTGTATCTACCACTACATCATATTTTTGAGAAGCAGTTGTATAATCAAAAGTTGTTTGCCCATTGGTGCCATTATTTAAACTTATTTGATAACCCAATTCTAAAGAATAATTTTTGCTTAAAGGCTCTGTGTATACAAGCTTTGTACTGATAACAGTTGTTGCTCTATCATAATCTTTCATTTGATTTAGATTGGGTAATGCTGCCAAAAATCTATTTAGCGTATCAGATTTTAAAAATGTTTTCCCTTCACTTTCAAGCAAATTCCAATCGGCTGTTACAGAAAGTGTTCTTCTAGCTTTTTTAAATTTATGTTTAAAAACTGCGCTGCCAGAGTAAGCTTGTTTATCGCTATTGGTGGCTAAAAATCTGTTAGAGCCATTTTTAAAAGTACCTGTACCACCCGTGGTAATGGCATTTCTTCTCTCACTACTTTGCGTATTATAAAAATTACCGTTGGCTGTTATTTTTACACTGTTATTTGAGTCTATTTTAAGATCGTAAATTCCTTTTAATTTTACATTATTTCTATTGATGTATGTAGCGGTACTACTGTTTTCATTTAATGTTGAATCTCCAATTTGTGTTTGAGTAAATGTTTGCTGGGTATTATTATAACGTTGACTATTATACCTTGGTGCAAAATTTAAATTATGCTTATCATCCCATTTATTACTGTATTGTAAACCGCCGTTTACATTTGTTATGAAACCGTTTTGAGCATTTATATATGGTTCTCCATCGGCAGATCTACTTCCGCCTGTATAATATGTATTGCCACTTTCTTCATCAAAAGTTACATCTGCAGCGCTGTTTCCAAATTTTTCTTCATCTTGCCAGCTAAGCCCATCCTGCCCTGTATTTCCATTTAATAAAAAACCTGTTACTTTTCTTTTTCCTTTAAATGAACTTAGTAAAATATTATCATTGTATCTGTCATCTATGTCTTTCTTTAGTCCTCCTGCCAAATCTATCTTTCCAAAATATCCTTTCTTTTTATCTTCTTTTAATTTCAGGTTAATCGTTTTTTTTGTATTGCCATCATCAATACCGGTAAAATCACTTTGTTCACTTTTTTTATCAAAAACCTGTACTTCTTTCACAGCATCTGCTCGTAAATTTTTAACTGCCATGCCTGGGTCATCCCCAAAAAATTCTTCCCCATCTACCAATACTTTTTCCACCGTTTGCCCCATTGCTTTTATTTGTCCGTTTTTATCTACTTGTATGCCCGGCATTTTTTTAAGCAATTCTTCTACGTTGGCATTTGCGCTTACCTTAAAGCTATCTGCCGTATAAATGGTAGTATCACCTTTAAGCCTTATGGGGTTACCACTTTTTACAATTACCGCTTCCAGTAATTTACTTTTTGGTGTAAGCGCAATAAGTGCAAGAGTTTCATTTGGAAGTTTAATTTCTATATCATCTACAAAATCGCCGAAATTTGGATGAGATACTGAAATAATATATTTGCCCGGACGAACATTTTTTAGCAAATAACTACCATCATCTTTTACCCTTGTAAACGATTTTAAAATTGAATCTTTAGGAGTAAGTAGCGCCACTACTGCATTTTTTACATTTGCTTTTGTAGCTGTATCTTTAATAGATCCGGTTACCTGCACATTTTGTGCTATGGTAGTAAAATAAAAAAATGCCATACAGGCAAGCAGTAAAATTTTGCGAATCATAATGTTAGTTTATTTAAGGCGGGATACGGTGTCACAAAAATGTCATTTAAAAAACTGATTACAAACTAACTAATCTTAAATTTACGTTAAACAACTTTTATTATAAGCGGCATAACCTCAATTATAAATGGCATACGAAGACGATAATTTTATTGACAGCACAAAAATGGTTTGGAACTATTCATTGTTCACAGAAAAAGATATTCAATTATTTGCTGAGGGTAAGCATTTTTATGCGCATGAAAAGTTTGGGAGTCATCCAATAAATGTATTAAATACTTGGGGATATTATTTTGCGGTATGGGCGCCAAATGCAACAGAGGTAAGTGTTATAGGCGAATTTAATGGTTGGAAAAAAAACTTACATCCACTTTTTGTGCGGTTAGATCATTCAGGCATTTGGGAAGGCTTTATTCCTTACATCGCCGAAAATATATTATACAAATATCAAATAACAGGCTTTGAAGGAATGGAAACTTATAAGGCAGATCCTTATTCCATAGCCAATGAATTAAGACCCGGCACCTGTTCTATTACCAAACCTCTTTATTACAATTGGACAGATGAACATTGGATGCAGAACAGGAAAACAAACAATTCACTTAATTCTCCTTGGAGTGTGTATGAGGTACATTTAAGCAGTTGGATGCGACCCGATAAAAACCAGCCAAATCTTTTTAATACTTATGAACAAATTGCAGAACGATTGGTGCCTTATGTAAAAGAAATGGGTTTTACACATGTAGAATTTATGCCGGTTACTGAATATCCTTACGATGGAAGTTGGGGATACCAATGCACGGGTTTTTTTGCTGCTACTTCTCGTTATGGATCGCCACAAGAATTAATGAATTTAATAAACGAACTCCATAAAAATAATATTGGTGTAATATTGGATTGGGTGCCATCACATTTTCCCAGCGATGCCCATGGCTTGTATAAGTTTGATGGTACACACACTTATGAGTATGCTGACATGCGCAAAGGTTTTCACAAAGATTGGAACAGTTATATTTTTAATTACAAGCGGGGAGAAGTAAGATCATTTTTATTGAGCAGTGCACATTTTTGGCTTAAGTATTTTCATGTAGATGGAATAAGAGTTGATGCAGTAAACTCAATTATTCGGCTCGATTTTTCGAGAGCAGAAGGAGAGTGGGAGCCCAATGCAAAAGGTGGCAATGATAATGAAGAAGCAATATCTTTTTTACAAGATTTTAATGATATGGTGTACAGAGAATTTGACGATGTACAAACCATAGCCGAAGAAGCAAGTGACTGGGCAGGAATTACAAAATCTACCAAGAAAGATGGGTTAGGTTTTGGAATGAAATGGATGATGGGATGGATGCACGATTCGTTTACTTACTTCAAAAAATCCTGGCCTGAAAGAGCGGTGTCTCAAAACGATTTTACATTTACGATGATGTATTATTACGATGAAAAGTTTATGATGCCACTTAGTCACGATGAAGTGGTGCATGGCAAAAGCCCCATGTTATACAAAATGCCAGGTACAGAGTTTGAAAAGTTTGCAAATCTCCGGTTGTTATATACTTATATGTTTACTCACCCTGGTGCTAAGTTGTTATTTATGGGCAATGAGTTTGCACAAACAAGCGAATGGAATTATGATAGTGAGTTGCAATGGGAGTTGTTACAATTTGACTCCCATCATGGTATGCAAAAATGTGTAAGAAGTTTAAACCATTTATACAAGACAATTCCATCAATGTACGAGTTGCAATTTGATAAAAAAGGATTTGCCTGGGAAGATATTTCTCAGCCGCAAAACGGCTTAATAATTTATAGAAGAAAATGTGCAGATGGTACCAAAGATGTTGTAATCATTTTAAATGTAGCCGACTATGCACAAGAAGGAAAAGAAATATTTTTAAAAGGAAAAAATAATTGGCAGGAAATTTTTAATAGTGACGATATAGCATATTGGGGCAGCGGAAATTACATGAATAAAAATTTAATATGTGAAACTGTTGATAAAAAGAAAAAGCTGTGTAAAATAATTACACGTATAAATGCGTTTACAGGTATAATACTGCAATAACGGTATAAAACTTGCTAAAATCGTACTATGAAAAACCTACTCCTACTTCTTGGCGTAAGCCTCGCAAACAATTCTTATGCAAGCAATCCCCCTGACAGTTCTTCGTATTATTTTTCGCAGGGAATGGTTGAAAAAAATGCAAAAAGATTTTTAACTGCTTCAGCAAATTTTGACAAAGCAATTGGCTTTAATAAAGCATACATTGAAGCTTATATTGAAAATGGATATGCCAATAAAGAAATGCGCAAAACCGACCAGGCGAAAGCACATTTCTTAAAAGCTTACGAATTACAGCCTTCAAATCCTTCAGTTATAAAAGAATTAACCAACATTTTTTATGATCATCGTCAATGGGATAAAGCCATTGAATTTGCTAATAAATGTGTGGGTTGCGATAACGCAGAAAGGATATTGGGTTTAAGTAATTATGAGAAAGAAAATTATGTAGCTGCTGAAAAGGCTTTGGTAAAAGTAATTGCCAAAGACCCAAATGATGCACAGGCAAATTACATTTTAGGACGTACTTACATGGATATGGAGCAATACAGAAAAGCGGTTGTGCCATATGAAAAAGCAGTAGCATTAAATCCTGAAAAAAATGCATGGGCATACGAACTTGGTTTGTTGTATTATAACAACAACAATTACAGAAGTGCAGTAACAGCTTTTGAAACTGCTGCAAAAAATGGATACCCGGTTAGTAATGATTACAACGAAAATTATGGGTACTCATTATTGTATAGTGGTCAATATGCAAAAGGCGAAGAAAAACTTTTTGGCATTTACCAAAAGAAGGGTAACATTGAAATGCTAAGAGACCTTGCACAAATTTTATATGAGCAAAAGCAATATGACCGCTCATTAGCTTATTGCCAGCGCTTACTGGAAAGTAATCCTAAAGATGCAAAAGCGTTGTATCAGGCTGGACTTACTTTTCAAAAAATGGGACAAAAAGATAAAGGACAAGGAATGTGTGATAAGGCTATAGAAATGGATCCATCATTGGCATCTAAGCGTTCGAAATCTATGGATATTGGAGCTTTGTAATATTCAATATTCATATTGATGCAAAATAGTTTATTTAAAAAATAGCCACTTGAAACTAACAAGTGGCTTTTTGATTTTATTAAAATTTTTAAATTTTTTTTTAATAATTTATAAGATAGGAACTGCCCCTTCAGCAACTTTAATTAAATCTGCAATGGTAAAATTTTTGCCGCTTCGGTAAGCTTCAAAGCATGGTAGACTTGGTTTCCAAAACGGGTTTTGAGAAAGGTAGCTTGAATTGTCGCCTAACAACAAACCTGCAAATACTTCCATTGTAATACGTGCGCCAACAGGCCCAAGAGATACACCGCTTGCAAGTACTTCTGCCTCTTTTAAAATATAAAACCACAATGGTGTACTATTTTCAAGATTTACTTTATATTTTTTAAAGTCATCAAACACATCTCTATCCATTGGTTCCATTCCCATTGCATAAGCAACTCTTTGGCCACTTGGAAGTTTAAATGTAAGATGGCGTAGTAAATTTCTTTGTGGAAGCGATACTACTTCACCAGCAGGAAAACCAAGTAAATTAAATAAAGGGGATGATATTTTTGTATCTACCATTTTATTTGGCCGTGTAGTTCCATCCATAAAATTAAAAAATGTGCCCCAATCTATAAATCGACGGTTCGCTCTTTTACCACCTCTTAAATCTGTAGGGTCAGGATTATTAGAAGCCACATTGTGATCAAAAATCATTGCAAAAAAAGGCACTTTATTTCCCGTAGCATCAAGCTCTGCTGAGTTTCCAAAATTTGCTCTGTAAGATGGGCGTACAAGTGTATGACCAAAACGATACGCTGCTACAGAAAATTCAACTGGTATAAAAGGTTCATTATTCCAATGATAAAATTTTCTGCCATTTTCCATAACATCATCCACTACCTTTTGACCGCAAATGAGCGGCAAAAATTCATGTACTATAATCCATTGATAATGCCACCTCACCAATTCCTGCGCTTCTGTAAATAATTGACCCGGATGTTTTGTAGGAAATTTTGCATGAAGATGATCAACTATTTTATTATGAAACCTTAAAAAAATAACTTGCAACTGTGACACAATTAAATTTTCATCATTTCGAGGATCACCAATGAGAGCGGTGTTTTGAGTGTTACGTGGCAAATCAAATTTTTCAATATTACCTGCTCCAGTTACTCCTAATGGATGAAGCAAAAACTTGATCCCACCGAAGCCATCTTCCATATCATATTGGTGCGGACTTGCCGCAGGACCAGAACCATACACATTATCAAGTCCTAAAGATGGTGTACGGAAATTGGCTATAAACTCTGGATCTACCTGTCGCTCTAAACTTGATGTAGGATCAAAAGTCATATCATGATCTATAAACTGTGCAAGAAAAGTTATGCCTGCGGTCATAACCGGACTGTTAGGATTGTTTACCTGCAAATCCAGTTGTGTAATTAATTTTACAGGATCAGTTAAATCATCTTTTGCATCCATAATACCGCCTTCCTTTCCAATGTCCATTAAAGCATTTCTTACTTTGGTTGTATCTTCTGCAAATGCAGGAAGATTGCCAAACATTCGCCCAAATTTTCCTCTATCATGGTATTTGGATGAGTAAGGAATAATGTTTTGATAGTACGCTCCATGTCTGCTCATAATTGTAGAATTTAAAATTTATAAAAATTGTTTACAAAAAAACAAGGGGTATCAAGTTATATTTTGGTTTACATTTTTACAGCAATTTGTATCTAAAAAATGATTTTACTTTTTGATAAGTATTAGAAATAAATAAAAATAATTTCAATTAATACTGTATTTTCGAAAGGGGTAGTTATAAAAATTCCAAAATGATGGGGCGTAGAAATTTAGGATATAAATATTTTTAGAACAATAAAAGAAAAGCCATTTAATTCTGCATTAAGATTCATCTATAAATATAATCAATTAGTATAATACATTTTAAAAATTTAATATTGTTTGCAAAACTATTGAATAAAAAATCCCGCTAAAAAACTAGCGGGATTTTGTTTATAATCAATAGGGAATTAAATTTTAAAATCCTAAACCAACCGCCATTGCGGTAACTGCGTTTGGATAATCCACACCCGCAGTGGCAGCACCGCTGGTTAAATTAATACCATAAATTTTTGAGGTAGTACCTACGGTGAAAATGGCAAATGCATTGTTGCTGGCACCACCAATATCAAACCCATTTTGTGAGGCATTGGTAACACCCAAACTACCCAATCTTACAAGTGTTCCATTATTAGGAGGCGTTTGGTTATACAATGCGGTATCATTTAAAACAAACAATGATGTGGTAGCAGTACCTGCAAAATTATTGGTATAAGCTGCACCTGTAACATTAGGAGTACCTGGGTTTATAGTTCCATCTGTAGCAGCTATTGTTCCATCAATTGGATTTAACCTTAAATTTTGTCCGGTGTTTGTTACAAAACGAATTCTGTCAACAACAGGATTAAAATCGAAACCAACTCCGGTAACACCCGCAGCTATTGAAAAACCTGCACCTACACCTGCAGCGGCACCTGTACTTAAATTGAATGTATAAAGTTTTGCTGCACCTGCTGTTGTTGCTGCTATACCATATAATTGGCCATTTACCGGACGGAAATCAATTCCTAAAATGGACTCACCAGCTGCTAAACCAGTGATCGATTTGTTGATGGGTGCTGTTGTAGCAGTAGGATTAAAAATTTGAAACATACCAGCATTGCTAATGGCATAAGCTACAGGTTGAGTTGGTATAGCAATATCTACTAATTGAACATTTAAATCTGCAAGGTATGTTGTAGTTCCGTTTGTAAGATTTACAGTATAAAGTTTATCAACTCCACCTACAGTAAATGTTGACAATGCTGTGCTGTTATCTGGACTTATATCAAAACCACCTTTACCATTAAATTTCACATTTAAAGAACCAACTTCCATAAGCACTCCATCATTTGGCGGTGTTTGTTTGTATAATTTACCAGAAGTTACATCAATATCAAATAGATCGGTAGTAGCCGCTCCTGCCACACTATTGGTGTAAGCTATAGAAGTTATTACCGGTGTTGAACCACCATTAATAGCTAAATCAGTAGCTGCAACCAAACCGGTTTCAGGGTTTAAACGAAGGTTTTGACCTGTGTTAGATACCAATCTCACTCTATCAACTGTTGGATTAAAATCAATATTTGCTAATGCACCATTTATAGCCGGTGTAAATTGCAGGCTGTTTACTGCAGTGGCATTTCCACTGGTTAAATTTATGGTGTACAATCTGCTACTGCTACCTAATGCATATAATTGACCAGTTGCAGGTCTAAAATCAATACTAAGAATTCTTTCATCTGACTGTAAGCCAGCTACTGTAATAGAACCTGAAGATGCCTCTGCGGTTTTTGCGTTGTACTTTAAAATTCTATTGTCTTGCGTTAAGCCATAAAAAACTATATCAGGCCTTACTGCAGGTGATGGTGGAGTTACAATCACTTCATCATCATCTTTTTCACAACCAACAAAAGTCATACTTGCTAACGTTAAGCCAAGCGTAATTTTTAAAAATTTGCTTGTAATTTTTTTCATTATCATATTAAAAGGGTTTTTTTCAAATACGATATATGATGAATCTTGGTTTTAAAATTTTAACAAAAAATAGTAGTTAAATATTCTTTTCAACTTTTTTCCAGAAGGAAAAAAATGAATTGAAATCTCCTTTTACATGCTCTGAAATCCAATCTCTTTCATCACAAATACCAATATAATGATCAAATGCTGGATGTTCTTTAAATATTATATTGTTTTTAAGTTGTTGATATTTTTCCGGTACATCTTTAAATTCACCTACATACACTACAATTCCCTCTATGTTTTTGGAGAGTGAAATTATAAATTCCAACACTTGTTGGCTTACAGGATATTTTTGAAAATGGGATGGTTCTAATAATAATATTCTATTTACATCTTCTTCTTTTCTCCAAAACGGATCTAGATTATAACTATTATAAATACAGGTTGGTTTGTTTATATCAATATTTAAAGGGCTTGTTTTAGGTAAAACAGTTTGCAAATTAAACAGTAAAGTTTTGTTTAATTCATTGGGCACAGGCATTGAAGTCAAAACATCATATTCTTCTGTCAAAAAACTTTGCTCTTGATTGCTGCCCGTGTATTTATTTATATTTTCTTGGTTACAATAATATTTTTTAGACGAAGCACTACCACAAACCCATTGCCAGCTCAGATGATTGCTTGCAACATCTCCATCCAACAAATGATAATACAACCATTGTGCAGGTTGTAACCAATGCGCTTTTGCAATATTGCAGGTAATGCTGGCTACATACATTCTTATATGGTTGTGCATGTACCCTTGTTCGTATAATTGTTTAATGTAACTATCAATAGCAACAATAGAACTGTTGGCGCTTAAAATATTATCAGGTATTTCTTTGTGTATAAAATCTGGCTGTGGCTGTTTTAAATCAGTTAATATTTTATCTCCTTTGCTTTGCCAAATGCGTTGCCAGTATTCTCTCCATAAAAGTTCCTGAATAAATTTTTGTATCTGGTATGGTTTGTATCCCTTTTTTACAACCAAATCTTTTATCATTTTTACACTGATAACTCCACGAGAAATATAAGGTGATAAATAAGTGACCTCTCCATCAATAAAATTCCGGGTACTGCTATATTTTATTGGATCTATTTCATCTATTCTTTGTAAGATACTTTTAATGTCTGTTGGAAAATGGTAATTGATTTTATGAAACATAATAACAAGTGTATTAAATAAATAATATTTTTCATTCTATGAACTATGGATATTCTTGTCAGCCTAAAATGGCTGTAATGTTGATGAAAAAAAATTATTTCGAAAACCTCAATCGGAAATTTTAAAAAAATAATTTTTTGTTTAATGAAACAAATATTTAAATTGTTGCTAAATCATTTACCAAAACATGGATATCATAACTCCTCAACAACCGAAAAATTGGCTGGCTGAATCTATTTTAGTTACATTATTTTGCTGCTTACCTTTTGGCATAGCAGGTATTGTAAACGCCGCACAAGTATCTTCAAAATTTGCCTCTGGCGATTACGATGGCGCAGTACGTGCATCTCAAGAAGCTGCCAAATGGACCAAAATTGGTTTCTGGGTGGGCATTGGCGTTATTGCTTTATACATCTTGTTTTTTGTTGTATTAGGCGTAGGTGGTTTTATGGCAGCCAGTTCCAGCAGAAATTTTTAATGAAAAAAAAGTATGTAAAATTTTTATTGCTATTCCTATGCATCATGGGAATAGCAATTTTGTATGCTTTATTTAATCCCTCTACAAACAAATACTTTCCAAGTTGTCCATTTTATAAAGTTACCGGACTGTATTGCCCGGGCTGTGGCTCGCAACGAGCGTTGCATTATTTGTTGGTGGGCAATTTAAATGGAGCCATCTATTCAAATTTACTATTGGTTCTATTTTTACCTTTCCTATTTTTATATTATGCAGTAGAGACAATTAATTATTTCTCCAATAAAACCATCATCAATATAAAAATTGTAAATAAAGTATGGTTCATTTATTCCATCTCAAGCTTGGTAATTGTATTTTGGATTTTGAGAAATTTATCTTTCCATGTTTCTCATTTCCTTGCTCCCCATTAAATTTTTTACACCTTTTTCTTTGGTGTAAATTTTATGGAATCTAATTGCTGTATTCTCTTCTTACTCCTAAATATATCACCCAACCTATCTACTTCTTTTCTATAACCAAGCTGCACACCAGAGCGGTTGCGTTGGCCGGTTGTATAATCAATGGTAGTTCTGTTAAAACCTACCACTCGCAGCGATCCATCTTTGTTTATTAACCACTCCACCGATACATCAGGAAAAATAAAACCTCTGCTGTATAATTGGGTTAATGGATTATTGTAATCAATATTTTTTTCAACCAGCAACTGTATATTTTTACTAAATCTAAATTTTACACTAGATCTTATGTTTGCCTGCAATTGTGTAGCCTGTTGGTTTAATGATGGATTTACATCTACCGCAAACGATACTATACCATTGGTAATTTTTTCCAGTGCATTGCTTAGCACACTTGTAAGCCAAGAGCTAACGGCTCCACCTATTGTACTAGTTGCAATAGAGAGTGTACTGCCACCAGTTATAAATGCTTCATTGTTGCTTATTAGCTGATTAAAAAGCAGCAAACTTGCCACCTGTTTATTCATTTCGTTTTCATCATTTTTATAATCGGCCAATCTTTTTACTACATAAAAATCTCTGTTAAATTCACTTCTTTCAGGCAGTTTAAATTCAAAACTAATTTCTGGTTTTTTTAGTGTTCCTCTAATTTTAGAAAGGATAGTAATATCTTCCTGCTGCCGCACATTTGTAAGTGATGTTATGCTGCCGATATCTACATTTTTTGCAAGATATTCTGCCTCCATATCAATAGCTGCAAGAAAAGGATCACCATTCCAGGTAATAGAACCACGGCTTAATGTAAAAGGTTTCTTTAAAAATGTTTGAAAGTTAAATGTGTATTCTCCTCTTGTAAGGTCATATCTTCCTCTAATGGTTAAAGGCTCTTTGGTGCCTACTCTTATATTAAGTAATCCATTTCCTTCTCCTTTAATAACGTCACCGGTTTGCTCATCTAAAATAACATCTATTTTACAAGCAGGGTTGGCAGTTAAATTCATATTTACTACAAGGTTAGATGCACCCTTTAAAGTATTATCATTATCCATCAACGAACCAAACTGTATAAAATCTATATAGTCAATAACATTGCTTTCTCTGCTGTTGCCGGTAGGTAAATAAATATGACTACTATCTTTTTCACTCGGCTCTCCATCAATATTCATTCTCATATTGGCTATGTCTCCATTTAAAGTCATATTACCCCTGCCAATTACTTTACCATAAAACTGAGCATTGTCTTTTCTACCGGTGTTTAACAGCAATATTTTGCGAGCATAAAATCGCATGTCTTCAAACTCAAACTCTTTAAAAAATTTATGATACATCTTACCACTCACTTCGCCAGGGTTGCCGAGTGTATCTTTTATTTGCATGGTGCCAATGTCAATAAAATTTTTACCAAACTGTATCGGTTGCTTATCAAAATTATAGCGCACCTTGGTATATGCTACTTCAAAACTTCCATTATTAATAATAGTATTGCCAATGATAGTAAGATTATCGCCATCATTTTTAATTTCAATATCTCCATTTGCAATACCTTGCATATCGCTAAAAACGGTGCTTAAATAAGGTTGTAAAAAATCTACTTTTAGCGAATTTACTTTTGCATTTAATTGTAATGATTTACCTGTGCTGTCTTTATAATTGTAAGATCCATTTAAGGCAAAATCAAAATCTTTTTCTATTGCATCGGTTTTAAATTTTATTAGTCCTGTAGTGGTATTTGCATCTGCCTGCAAATTTACTTTCCCAATGTACCTTCCATCCAGTTCAAAACTATCTGCTCTTCCTTTAAATTCAATATTGGTTTTACCAAAAATATCTGTGGCAGTTGCTGTACCGGTTATCAATCCTTTTAAGGTAGGAGTGGCGGGCAATACAAAAGCAAAATCTCCAAAATTTACATTTTTTAGTTCGGCTACTAAATGGGTATTGTCATTTTCATAAGATAGTTCTGTACGTAAAATAATTTGTTGGTTTCCCTGAAAAAATTTCACTTCACTTGCATCTATAAACTTTTTTCTGAGGGTAAGCTCGCCATCTTTATCAAGTTCCCATTTTTTATTGTTTATTACAAAAGATGATGGAAAGAAATGAATTTTTACACCATCACTCAATGATTGCACGCTTGCATTTAACTCAGCATCGCCAAAAATTTTACTGGCACTGGTATTTAATTTTATAAATGATAAATCGTTACTGGTAGCAATGCGAAGTTTTGAGTTGGGTAAATGAAGGCTATCGTTTATAATAATATCTTCAATAGCAATATCATTTACCAAAGTATCTCTGTTGCCTTTACCGGTAACAATTGTATTTCTAAATTCTTTTTTATCGTAAACAAATTGTGGAATATTAGCATTTAAAGTAAGCTGATAATTTTGCAGATTAAAACTTCCATTTATGTTGGCATTATTAAAGCCGGTAAGTTTTTTATCAATCAATGAAATGTATGAATCTACATTGTTTGTTTTTACAAAAAAAGTAAAGTCTTGTGTACTTTTTATAATGTAAGAAGGTGCTTTTATGTAAGTAGGGTAGTACCGTGCAAGCATTACCTTCACCGCATCTGGCAGTTCCATTATTTTAAAATTGCCAGTAACATTTGCATTTATTTCGTTTGACATTAATGAGAGCGATTTTTTTCCACCAATGATCTCAGAATTGATGGTAAGCATATCAAAAGAAAGTTGTGTGCCTCCCTGCATTAATTGAGCATTTGAAACACGAGCTGTACCAAGAAAATTATCAATGTTGTTTCCGGTAAAATCTAAATTGAGGTCTCCATTAAATGCAAGGTCATCTTTGGTTAAGCCGAGTTTTTTAAGATCTGCTTTTTCTACTTTGGCAACTAATTTAAAGCCCGGGTTTTTGTCTAACAAATTTAGAGAACCATCAAAACTTGAAATTTTAAGATTGGGATCGTTAACGGAAAGATGACCAGTAAAAAGCTTTTTTTCAAATGCTCCATTTAAAACAATGTTCTGATAATTGTAACCATTGAAACCAACTGATTGTACAGTACCATCTACGTTAGCATTTAACACATTTAATTTAAAACCGGTGCCTTTTATTTTTACATTAAGCGCCACATTGCCCAATGATGGACTGTTTATAAATGATCCAATTTTAAAACCCGAGGTAGCCAAACTACCAGAGTAAGAAGGGGATTTGTGCTCCGGTGTTTTCATATTTACATCGGCAGTAAGATTACCAAGCGCTGTATTAAATGTGCCATAGGCCACAAAATCTCTTATAAAACCTGTAAAATTTCCTTTAAAAGAAACAGCGCCCAGTTTGGCAATGGCAGGCTTTTGTACATTTCTTAATGATGGTACAATAGCTACCATGTCAGCATAATTAGTACGCAGTTGTTTAGATTGAAAATCTATAAAAGTGGTATTGATATCTGGCAGGCCACGCATGGCAATATTACCTTCTAGGTAAGTATTACCGGTTTTAATTTTCATTTCTTTTGCTGAAAAATTATCCAAGGGGCCTTTTACATTTCCTTCCAAATAAAACATACGTTTCCACTGTTTTAAATTGGGAGAAAAGAAAGCAAGGTCATCACTGCTCAAAGTACTTTCTTTAAAATTTGCAGTTAATGAAACGTTGTGTAAAAAACTGCTAAAATCATCCTGAAAACTTTTATACTCCATCGAGTAATAATTTCTTAATCTGCTTTTGTTGGTTATCAGATCAAGGTTATTAAACTCCATTATTTCTGGTGTAAGCTTAAGGTTACTCTCCAGTTTTTTTATTTCGAAACCACTTCGCTCTTTAGCACTTAAGTTAACATACATGGAAAGTGTATCACGAAAAAAAAGGAGGTTTTTCATACTCCCATTTAATTTACTAAACAACAAATGCTTGCCATCAAACCTATCTACGTAAGGTGGCTCTTTTGTAAATTTATCATTTTGAAAAGCACCGTCTTTTATATCCAGTTTATCTAACTTAATTTCCCAACCGCTGTCATTCCATTTAAATGCACCAAGCACAGGTATTTTTTCTATAATTTCCTGCAGGTTTTCTTTTGGTGGACGGTTGCCCTCATAATCTTTCTGTGCAAAAAGTGGATTCTCCAGGTATATTTCTTTTACATGAATTTTTTTGTTCTTAATGTCAACCAAATTCATTTCTACATCCAGCTTGCCAAGGTTGGCAATCATATTTTGGCCAATCCATCCATCAATTTTATTAAATTTAATATTGGTAAAATGCAATTCTTTTAAATCGATTACAACTTCTTCTTTATTTGATTTTGGCTTTTTTGGTCCCACAAAATAATCCAACAAAAACTGATAGTTCCATACAGAATCAGTTCTCTTCATATTTACAATAGCATCATCCAACCCCACATTTTCCAATGATATTTTATCTTTAAAAAAGAACCAATCATTTACATTGGCTTTAAGTGTGCCGGTATACAACAGCGTGTCCTGGCGTAAATCTTCCACCATTACTCCTTTTAAAAGTACTTTGTTAAAAAACCGTACATCTACACTTTGTACAGTAACTTTTGTTTGTAAATTTTTAGAAAGATTGGCGGCTACTTTCTTTACCACCCAGGTTTGTACAGATGACAAATGCAAAACGCCATATAAAATAACGAGCAACAATAAAATTGCAAGAATAACCCTAGATAATATTTTTAAAAATTTACGCAGATGGCTTTAATTAGTGGTAAAAATAAAGAATCAGATGCGAAGAGCAATTTCCTTACCACATTTTTATCATTTTTTTGCATAGTTACACTTTATAAAAAATTATTATCTTTAAATAACTAAAACTATATATTATCCGAATAATTAAAAAAATATTAATCGTATTGGCGGCCATAGTTGCCCTATTACTTATTGTAGCTTTATTTATTAGTAATGATTATGCTGTAGAAAAATCTGTTACTATAAACAAACCCAAAACGGAAGTTTTTAATTATGTAAAGTATTTAAAAAACCAAAATGAGTACAGTAAATGGGCGAGTATGGACCCTGCCATGATAAAAACGTTTACCGGTACTGATGCCACTCCCGGTTTTGTGGCTGCATGGGAAAGTAATAATGATAAAGTAGGTAAGGGTACACAGGAAATTAAAAAAGTTACAGAAGGGCAAAGAATAGATTATGAACTAAGGTTTGAAAAACCTATGAAAGATGTTGCTAAATCTTACATGAGCACAGATAGCATAGCGCCAGATAAAACTTTGGTTAAATGGGAGGTGAGCGGTAAAATGCCTTATCCATCTAACTTAATGGGCTTGTTTATGGATAAAATGATTGGCGGAGATTTGGATACGGGCCTGGACAATTTGAAAAAACTACTTGAAAAATAATTTTTAAAAAAAGCATTTACTACCCCAATATGCAAACTCAAATATTTGTAAACTTACCTGTAAAAAACCTGGTTAAATCCATAGCGTTTTTTACAAAACTAGGTTATAGCTTTAATCCAAAATTTACAAATGAAACTGCTACCTGTATTATAATAAGTAACACCATTTTTGTGATGTTGTTGGAAGAATCAGTGTTTGAAAAGTTTACAAAAAAGATATTGGCCGATGCTTTTAAAACGACTGAATCTATTATTTGTATTAGTGTGGACAGTAAGGATAAGGTAGATAATATGGTGAAAACAGCCTTAGCAGAAGGTGGAACTGCGGCCAACGATAAGCAAGACCAGGGTTTCATGTACGTACATGGGTTTGAAGACTTGGATGGGCACCTTTGGGAAATAATGTGGATGGACCCTGATGGGGAGTTTTAGGGTAAAAAAAATTGTTTTTAGTTTAATATTTAAATTCTTTCCTACCAACGATTAATTATATTATCCAATTACAAAAGTTATAATTCTTCTTCTCCCAAACTTTCACCCATATTCTACAACATAATGATGAAGTAATTCATAATTTTGTGATATATGAACTATGAAAATGTACCCATAAGAGTTGCCATATTAGATATGTATGAAGGGGTAGAAAACCAAGGAATGAGATGCATCAGGGAAATTTTAAACCATTTTGCAGAAATACATAGCAGAGACCTTGTAAGAGATGAATTTAATGTGAGGCAACTAAGTGAACTTCCAGATTTGTCATATGATATTTATTTATGCAGCGGTGGCCCAGGCTCGCCTTTAGAAAGCAAAGGAAGCCATTGGGAAAATAGTTTTTTTGACTGGATAAAATTGGCGGAAGAATATAACAGAGCCGAAGAAAATATCATAAAAAAACAGGTCTTCTTTATTTGTCACTCCTTTCAACTTGCCTGCAGGTATTTTGATATTGCCGAAGTAACTAAAAGAAAAAGTACTGCTTTTGGCGTTTTCCCTATTCATTATTTAGCAGATGCCAACAAGGATGCAATTTTTGCAGGACTCACAGATCCATTTTATGCAGTAGATAGCAGAGATTATCAGGTAACACAACCCAAACATAACCGACTTAAAAAAATGGGGGGCAGCATCCTTGCCATCGAAAAAAACAGGCCGCATATTCCGTTAGAAAGAGCCATTATGTCAATTCGTTTCAATGAAAACATGGTGGGTACACAGTTTCACCCCGAGGCTGATGCAATAGGTATGAGCATGTATTTGCAAAGACCAGAGCGTAAAGAAATAGTAGTAGAAAACCACGGGGAAGAAAAGTGGAAAAGCATGATCGAGCAATTGGGCGATCCGGATAAAATTGCGCATACCTACGAACATATTCTCCCTAATTTTTTAAACAATGCTGTAAGAAAAATGGCATTGGTGGAGTTGTGAATGGTGAATATGTGAATAGTGAATTGTAAATTTAATAATTGTTAAGTATCTAAAAATTAATTGACCATTCACAATTATTCTATTTTTTGCACATGCCAATTAATTAGCATGCACATTAATTTGGAAAACTAAACTCTTGTTCCTTTTATTATCCGAACCTCCCTACAACGAAGTAAATTACCCTCCCTTCAAATTACTATATCATTAATATTTATTTGTGTAAAGGATAAGTACTAAATTTATTTTTCGTTAAATATTTCTTTTACAAATTTTACGTGTTTATGCAAAAAGATATCAGAGAAAAGTTCAATAGTAATTTTACAGCAGAAAAATACAATGCTTATCTTAACAATGTAGAAGCTATAAGCCCCGGCGCATTGGATTTTAGAAATGCAGAAACCCCCATCTTTATAGGCAAAGAATTTACAAAAAAAATGTTGGATGCATGTGAAGATATAATTGATGTAATTGTAGCACCCAATTTTAAAGAACTTACAGAACGCAGCATTCCTGCAGATGTAAGAGTCCCTGGCAATGAAAAACATGCCCAATGTATGGTTTTCGATTTTGGCATTTGTGAAAATGAAAAAGGAGAATTTGAACCTCAGTTAATAGAAATGCAGGGTTTCCCAACCTTGTATGGTTTTCAAGCATTTCATAGTGAGATTACTGCTAAATATGCAGAGGTACCTGCTAATTATTCTTCTTATTTAAATGGATATAATAAAGAATCTTACATACAATTATTGAAAGAAATTATTGTGGGAAATCATCCTGTAGAAGAAGTAATTCTGCTCGAAATTTTTCCTGAGAAACAAAAAACACGTATCGACTTTTATGCAACAAAACAATTGCTGGGAATAGAACCAGTTTGCCTTACAAAATTAAAAGCAGATGGAAAACAATTGTATTACCTAAAAGAAAATGGTGATAAGCAGCTTGTAAAAAGAATTTACAACAGGCTTATTTTTGATGATCTTCAACAGCAGGAAGGCTTGACAAATATTATTGATCTTACTAAAGAATATGATGTGGAATGGCTGCCACACCCACATTGGTTTTACCGCATAAGTAAATTTACGCTGCCTTTTATAGACAATCCTTACGTGCCGGAAACATTTTTCCTAAATGAAATTACACAGCCAGTTAATTTGGATGAGTTTGTATTAAAACCGTTGTTTTCTTTTGCAGGCATGGGCGTGGTAATAGATGTAGTGCAGGAAGATATTGATAAAATTAAAGATCCCGAGAATTGGATTTTACAACGAAAGGTACAATATGCATCCATCATTGAAACGCCCGATGAGCCTGCAAAAGCGGAGATCAGACTTTTTTATTTTTGGAAAGAAGAGTGGGAGAGGCCCATTGCGGTACATAATTTAGCCAGACTTAGTAAAGGCAAAATGATTGGTACCCGTTACAATAAAGATAAAACATGGGTGGGCGGCACCATTGCATATTTTGAGCAATAAACTTCTTTTAAATTTATACTTTTTTATTTCATATACATTATTATTATGACTCAAGGTCCGGGTAGATTTGAATACTATTTAATACAGTTGGATGAACTGTTACAGCAAGCATCAAAAACCGATAACCCTGCCATGTTTTTGTACAAGAATGATGCTCGTACAAAAGCATTTATGCTGGAAGGTTTATCAAAATTATATGCAGGTTTGCACAACGAAAAAAGGTTTGATTATGCTAAAGAACATTTTAAAACTTTAGAAGATGCGTTGGGAGATATAGACCATTATGATGCTTATGCAACTCAATTTTTGGCTGACCCAGAAATGTTAACTACCATAAGAATGTTTATGGAGCAGAAAAGAGAAGAGAAACTTGCAGCATTAAATACGCTGTTAGTAAAAAAAAGGTGGATCAATAGTGATAGATCTCGTACAAAAAAAATAAGAAAAAAAATAAAGAAAGCAGATTGGTTGGAACCAGAAAAAGAAGCTACGGCAATTTACAATTTTTATAAAAAAGCTATAAAAGATATTAAAGAATTTTACGAAAAAACCGGGAATGAATTTACAGATATCGAGCTACAAGTGCATGAATTAAGGCGAAAATTGCGATGGCTTAGTATTTACCCACAGGCTTTACAGGGTAAAATACAATTTGTAGATAATGGCATAACTGATGAGGCAACTACAAAATATCTTACAGATAATATTGTAAACTCTCCTTACAATGTAATGCCTGCCGTTGGCAATAACCAAGCAATAATTGAATTTGAAAAAAAATATTTTTTAGCCCTTAGTTATGTAATTTATGAGTTGGGCAAACTGAAAGATGATGGGTTAAGGGTAATGGCTACTGCCGAAGCTGTAGCTGCAACTCAGTTTGTGGATCATGAAACAGCATTGCAAAGATCATATCCTTTAAATAAAATAAGTAGTGATGGTGTGAAAGAAATTATGGCAAAAGCTAAAGAACTTTCCGCTCCCTTTTTTGAAGAAGATAACTTGGGTAAAATGGTTATAGGTTTAAAAAGTGAATAAATGTTAGTTAAATAGATGCCTTAAAATAATCTTTCAAAATAAACTAAATGCAAGAAATACAAGAAGATCTTCTACCCGAAAATATTATTCCCTTAAGTTTAATTATAAGAAAAAAATTACTCCCATGGTGGATTAAAGTTTTTAGTTGGATTTTTCTTCTTTTTGGAGTTATAGGTCCTATTACGCTCATTGCAGGAATTGTAGGTTATAGTATAGATTTATCAATTTACGGGCTCACTACTAATGACCCAATATCTTTAATTGGTATTTTAATAATTTTAATTTTCACACTTAAAGGTTTTGTTTCATTTGGATTATTACTACAGAAAGATTGGGCTGTTAAATTAGGAATAGTGGATGCTGTTTTAGGTGCTGCTATATGTTTTTTTTTGATGAGTTATGCTTTAATTAATGCAGAAGTAAGATTTTACTTTAGGTTAGAACTTGTTTTGCTCACTCCATATTTTATAAAGTTATTAAAGATAAAACCCGTGTGGGAAAGTGCTATTAAAGGTTGAGGACTTGAATTATTTAAACCGTGGTCATTTTATAAGCCCCATGCTTTCTTTTAACGCAAACTTGTTTTTCAATAACTTAACTTTGCGCCTGCAAAAATTATGAAAACAAAAACATTAAAACGAGATAGGGTAAACATTATTACACTTGGCTGTAGCAAAAATATGGTTGATAGTGAGGTGCTTAGCGGTCAATTACTTGCAAACGAAATAGATACGGTACACGAAAATGAAAAGCTCGACCATAATATTGTAATCATAAATACCTGTGGATTTATAGATAAAGCAAAGGAAGAAAGCATTAATACCATCCTCGAAAATGTAGCATTAAAGAAAAAAGGCAAGCTTGATAAAGTATATGTTACCGGTTGCCTAAGCGAGCGTTACAAAAATAATTTAGAAGAAGAAATACCTGAAGTAGATGCCTATTTTGGCACTATGGAACTCCCCCAAATTTTAAAAGCATTTGAGGCAGATTATAAAGGAGAGCTAATAGGCGAAAGACTATTAGCCACACCTTCTCATTATGCTTATGTAAAAATAAGTGAAGGTTGCAACCGCACCTGTTCATTTTGTGCTATTCCGTTAATGCGTGGGCAACATGTAAGCAGAACAATTGAAAATATTGTAGATGAGGTAACCCAACTCGTAAAACGTGGTGTAAAAGAAGTAATGCTCATAGCGCAGGAACTTACATATTACGGGTTGGATATTTACAAAAAAAGAGAACTCCCTCGCCTCTTAAATGAGTTGGCTGTAATACCAGGTTTGGAGTGGATAAGATTGCACTATGCTTACCCTTCAAAATTTCCGATGGAGATTTTAGATGCTATGAATGCGCACCCAAATATTTGCAAATACCTCGATATGCCATTGCAGCATGCAGCAGATAATATGCTAAAAGCAATGAAAAGAAATATTACTCGTGCAGAAATGGAAGAGCTCGTAAACGCAATAAGAGCAAAGGTTCCGGGTATTTGTCTTCGTACAACATTAATAGCAGGTTTCCCCGGCGAAACCAGAGAAGATGTAGAAGAGCTTAAAACCTTTTTGCTTAAAATGAAGTTTGACAGGGTGGGAATTTTCACCTACTCTCATGAAGAAGAAACGAGTGCCCATTTATTTGAAGATAATATTTCGGCAGAAGAAAAAGAAGAAAGAGCACAGGAAATTATGGAAGTGCAACAGGATATTTCTTTAGAAAAAAATTCAGAAAAAGTAGGTAAAATATTTAAGGTATTGGTAGATAAAAGAGAGAGCGGCAGGTACCTTGGTCGCACAGAATTTGACAGTGTGGAAGTAGATAATGAAGTAATAATAAACACCAATAAAAAACTGGTGATTGGCGATTTTGTGATGGTGAAAATTACCAAAGCGTTTGATTATGATTTGGAAGGGGAGTTAATTAGCTAATTTGATAATGTGCTAATTTGCTAATTTGTGCCCTCAAATACTTTAACGGAGTTTAAATTAGTATAGCCTCAATTCGAGTTCCCTCTCCTTTGGAGAGGGGTTGGGGTGAGGTTTTTAAGGACAAAAATGCTTTTTGTCCAAACAAAGAAACAGCTATGGTCATCATCGTTGTGTCACTCCCTTCAGGGTCATACCATTGCTGATCATTATAGATCGATAAGATTGAATAGAAAACTAAACAAAGATTGAAGTAATTTGTTGTTTCAAAAGTAAATTGGCAAAAACTATAAAATCTACATAACATGAAAGTTTTACTTGACATTAAAGATAACAAAGCAATGCATTTAATGGAGGTGTTAAAGGGATTGTCATATGTGAAAGCCAAAACAATTTCAAATGAGAAAGCATTATTGATGGAAGAAATGAAAGAGGCTGTAGAAAATTTAGCTTTGGCAAGAAAAGGTAAATTAAAACTAAAAACAGCAAGACAATTGTACGATGATTTATAATATACTTCCAATACCTCCCTTTGATAGGCAATTAAAAAGGCTTTGCAAAAAATACACATCGCTCAAAGAAGAATTTCTTCACCTTATTGAAAGTCTTGAAATAAACCCTGAACAAGGAACCAACCTTGGAAATAATTGTTATAAAATTCGGATAGCAATTACATCAAAAGGAAAAGGCAAAAGGGGGGGTGCTAGAATTATCACCAATTTTATACTTTCAGAAAAAACAGTTTATCTACTTTCTATTTATGATAAATTGGAAAAGGAAAATCTTACAGATAAAGAACTTGACGAATTGCTAAAATTTGTTCCTGAAGCATGATTAAGAATTTTACATCACTCGTCTTAAAAAAATATGATTTAAATGTTTTCTTCTACTAAAATCCTTTACAGTCAAACAAATTCTTTTTCCAAATTAGTATTGGATTATTTGAATGATGCCGAACAATTACAACCTTTTTATAATTATCCCATAAATTTAGATGGATTTAAAAAAGCAGTAAAAGATCGTTCATCATTTGAAGTAAACAGAAAGTTATTGGTAGATGTATTAAATGACCAATATGCCAATACACAAATATCCGGTAAGCTAAAATCTAATATCGAAAACCTTCTTCAACAAAATACTTTTACCGTTTGTACCGCTCACCAGCCCAATATATTTACAGGGCACTTGTATTTTATTTACAAAATTCTTCATGCAATAAAACTGAGCGAAACTCTAAAAGCAGCAATGCCCGAAAATAATTTTGTTCCCGTTTATTACATGGGTAGTGAAGATGCAGATTTAGATGAACTGGGCGAAGTACATATAAATGGCACACATTATAAATGGCAAACAAATCAAACAGGTGCTGTTGGTAGAATGCTCATCGATAAAAATTTCATCAGCATAATTGATGCTATTGCAGGGCAATTATCAATAAAAAAAAATGGGGAAGAAATCATACAAAAGGTCAGCAATTTTTACCAAGAAGGTACTACTATTGAAGCAGCAACTTTTCTGTTTGTTCATTATCTTTTTAATAATTATGGCTTAGTTATATTAATGCCAGATAACAGGTTATTAAAAAATGAGTTTGCTTCTATAATTACAAAAGAATTAATTGACCAGTTTTCAGAAAAAGCGGTGGCTAAAACAGTAGCTCAATTTCCTAAAGAATATAAAGTACAAGCAGCAGGTAGAGCAATCAACTTATTTTACTTAAAAGATAATAGCAGAGAAAGGATTGAAGTAGCAAACGATCATTTTGTAATTGCAAATACTACCACAGCTTTTACAAAAGCAGAAATGCTGGAAGAACTTAAAAATTATCCGGAACGATTTAGCCCCAATGTTATTTTAAGACCGGTTTTTCAGGAAATGATTTTACCAAATGTGGCATTTATTGGCGGAGGAGGGGAGTTAGCATATTGGCTGGAACTTAAAAATGTATTTGAGACCGCAAATGCATTTTTTCCACCACTTGTTTTAAGAAACTCATTTGCTGTTATTAATAAAAATACCCATGAAAAAATTGAACATGTAGGTTTGGGAGTAACTGATATTTTTCAATCAGAAAAAAACTTAATTGAGAAAATCGTTTATCAGCAATCGACTTTAATGCTTGATATAAAAGAGGAAAAAGAAGAACTAAAAAATTTGTATGAAAAAATAAAATCGGTTGCAGGTAATATTGATAATTCACTCAATTGCCATGTGCATGCTTTACGCACACAAGCGCTTAATCGATTGGAAATATTAGAAAAGAAAATGTTGAAGGCTGAAAAGAAAAAATTTGAAACACAACAACGTCAAATAAAAAAAATTAAATCGGCCGTTTACCCTAACAATAATTTGCAGGAAAGAGTAGATAATATTCTGGAATATATTACCCTGTATGGCAACAGCTTTATTGATATGCTGCATCAACATTCAAATGATGTAAAAGCGGAGTTTACAATTTTAATAGAGCAATAATTTTATTATGGCAAGAATATTGGCAATTGATTATGGTAAAAAACGAACAGGTATTGCCGTTTCTGATCCCATGCAAATTATTGCTACAGGCCTCTGCACAATCGATTCTCACGAATTAATTCCTTTTTTAAAAAACTATTTCATTGCAGAACAAGTGGAACTTATTATTATTGGTTTACCTGTTAATTGGGATGAAAGTGATACTGATGGAACAGCCCCTGCAAAGAAAGCAATAGAGCGTATTAAAAAAGCTTTTCCAGCCATGCCTCTAAAAACAGTTGATGAACGCTTTACTTCTAAAATGGCAAAAGCTGCCATGATAGATATGGGTATGAAAAAGAAAGACCGGCAAGTAAAAGCCAATGTTGATGTAATTGCCGCTGCCATAATTTTGCAGGAATATATGGAGGGTGGTTGATTGATTAAATGGTTGAATGGTTGAATGGTTGAATGGTTGAATAGTTGAATAGTTGAATAGTTGAATAGTTGAATAGTTGAATAGTTGAATAGTTGAATAGTTGAATGAATTAGCTCTGCAATTTCATAAAGCACATTGAATATAAAAAATTAGGACATTAGCAAATTAGCAAATTAGCATATTAGCACATTGGTTTTAGCACTATTTTTGCACTTTAAAAAAATTACAACTACCCCATGATTCTTCCAATTGTAGCATACGGTTCACCCATATTAAGAAAAATTGCTGTAGATATAACCCCAGAATACGAAGGGTTAGAAAAACTATTGGCTGATATGTGGGAAACCATGTACAACAGTAATGGTGTTGGTTTGGCAGCACCCCAAATAAATAAAAGCGTTCGCATTTTTACCATGGATAGTGAACAGATTTTTACCAACGATGAAGATGGGGATACAGATGATTATCCTGATAAACCTGGTTTTAAAGGCACTTTTATCAATCCACAAATAATTTCATTAGATGGGGAACCATGGAAATACAACGAAGGCTGTTTAAGCATACCAAGAGTAAGAGAAGATATTTTAAGGGATGAATCAGTTACCTTATCCTATGTTGATGAAAATTTTATACCACATACAAAAACCTTCAATGGTATAACCGCACGTGTTATTTTGCATGAATATGATCATTTAGAAGGTAAGCTTTTTATAGATTATATAAAACCACTTAAACGCACTTTAATAAAAAGAAAACTCGATGACATTACCAAAGGGAAAATTAAAGTTGATTATAGAATGGTTTTTCCCAAATGATTGTTGTCGTATACAGCCATAAGTTGAAGTGAATTTTTTAAGACAAACAGTGCTATCAGAAAAAAAATGACTTATTAAAATAAAAACAAATAATTATTAATTTGTTTATATAATTATTTACTATATTGCTTTTAAATTCTATTTCATCCACTCCTCCTGAAAAATACATTCTAGTATTTCAAGTTTAATCCTATCCTTAAAATTTCCTGTTATCCTTTTAGTTCAAAACTGTATTATAATACCAAAACATTTAAACCTATGCTTTGTTATAAATAATAATGTTGGTAACAAACTATTAAACGCTATAAAATTTTAAAAATTCCCTTTATTGGGTAGAAATAGATTGGTACACCCAAAAATAACTGATGTTTTTTGTACCACTTTTTTTAAATCATGAACTACCTTACGTTTTAAAAATTGAGCATCAGTAATACCGGCAGGCACTTCCTAAGTGCCTGCTATTTTTTTTCTACATTTTCTTCGTCAACAATAAAGTTAAGAATGAGTGTAAGATTCTTTTAATAGCTGTATTAATTTATAACTTGCAGTTATGAAATATTTTGTCTTTTTCTGTATTTATTTTTTATTAAATCTATCATTATCTGCACAAATAAAGTCAGATAGTATCGTTGCGGTTGGTAGTAAAATGATCACCCTTTCTACCGTGGTATTGGATAACAAATTAAACGTTCCTGCATTTATTGATAAAATAAAAAGCGATACAAGTTTTTACAAAGCTTTTAAAAATTTACGTACTGTAAATTTTACCGCCATCAATGATATAAGAATGAACGATAAAAAAGGAAATTTGAATGCATCGTTATTTAGCCATACCGAGCAAGTTGTACAAAACGGTTGTCGCACCATGCAAATCATTGATGAAAAATCAACTGGTGATTTTTATACAGGTAATAAAGACTTCAATTATTACACTGCACAAATGTATGCCTCCTTATTTTTTACAAAAGGAAGTATTTGTGGAGAAGATAATATCGTAAAAGGAAAAGAATTTTCTACAGAAGGTAAAAGTGGAATGGAAAAGCATAAAGAACAATTAAAAATGCTATTCTTTAACCCAGGTAGAAGAATAAATGGGCTTCCTTTTATGAGCAATAAAACTGCCATTTATGAAGATGAAATAGCGGATAGCTACGATATGGATATTGATTGGGAACGTTTTAATAATACAAATTGTTACGTTTTTAAACAGAAAGTAAAAGATGGCAAAAAAGGTACTGTTGTAATAGATGAAATGACAACTTGGTTTAATGAAATTACTTTTGATGTAGTTGCACGAAACTATACATTGAGTTATGATGCAGGTGTGTATGATTTTAAAGTAAGTATGGATGTGCAAATGACAAAATTTGGTGAACTTACTGTGCCTTCATTAATTAGATACAATGGAAATTGGAAAGCCATATTTAAAAAACGGGAGAGGGGAATTTTTACCGCAACATTATCCGATTTTAAATAAACTTTGGTGGTATGCTATTTGATTTTAATTTCTAAACTATTTACATGAATATTCATAACCAGGTTTCCAATCTTTTTTTGCTTGCCTTGCCCATTGCATGCATTGCATGGACAGTTACACACGAAGAAATTTTTAAAGAGCCAAGAGAATATTGTAAAAAAAAATCGGAACGTTGTAAAACTCTTTTTGAGCGAAAATTCTTTTATCTGTTTACTTGCGAATATTGTTTTAGTCATTACATAACCCTCGCATTTTTAATTATTACGAGGTACCAATTATTATTTGAAGATTGGCGGGGTTACCTTATTGGTGGCTTTTCTTTGGTATGGATAGCTAATCTTTATATGAGTTTATTTGCCAGATTAAGGGTAGGTACTAAAAGAGAAAAGATGGATGCTGATATTAAAGAGGTAGAATTAAAAGAAGTAAAAGAAGAATTGAAATGAGTAATTAATTGATAAAAAACTAAATTCAATAACTTCGTTTATGCAAATTATTTTATCAGCCTTACAGTTTAATCTTGTTATAAAACGCCTTGCACAGCAATTAATTGAAAACGATGAAAATGTAAGCGATACAATTTTTATTGGGTTACAACCACGTGGTGTGTATGTTAGCAATAAAATAATTGATGAAATAAAATTGCTTTGCCCTAATAAAGAAGTGAAGTATGGTTTGTTAGATATTACTTTTTACAGAGATGATGTACGAAGAGAAATTCATGTTTCGAACAAAACAGATATTCCATTTTCTATTGATGGGAAAAAGGTAATTCTTATTGATGATGTACTGTATACTGGTAGAACTATACGTGCGGCTTTAGATGCATTACAAGACTTTGGTAGGCCACAAAAAGTAGAGCTTTGTGTATTGGTAAACAGAAGATTTGACCGTGAGTTACCCATACAACCAGATTTTTGCGGTAAAACCATTGATGGACAATTTGAGCAAAAAGTAAAGGTTGATAGGGAAAAAGGAGAAGTGGTTATTTATTAATTTTTATAAGAACATTTATCGTTACTCATTACTCGTATCTCGTATTCTCGTTGCTCGTTAATCGTTTCTCGTTTGGTTTATAATAAGTCAAGGTAATAACAAATAGCATGATTTTACTGAATAATAAATAATGAATAGTAAATGATAAATAATAAATAGGGATTTCAAATTCTTGATACTTTATCTTTTTTACCATAGCTTCGCTCCTTAATGCAACTATCTACAAAACATTTAATAGGCATTAAAGAACTTTCTACGGAAGATATCTCCCTCATTTTACAAACTGCCAATCAATTTAAAGAAGTTTTACAGCGTCCTGTAAAAAAAGTTCCCTCCCTAAGAGATGTTACGATTGTAAATTTATTTTACGAAAACAGTACTCGTACCCGTATTTCCTTTGAGCTTGCAGAAAAAAGACTTGGGGCAGACTCCATCAATTTTAGTGCTTCCGCTTCATCTGTTTCAAAAGGAGAAACATTATTAGATACTGTAAATAATATTTTGAGCATGAAGGTAGATATGGTGGTTATGCGCCATCAGGCAAGTGGAGCGGCACATTTTCTTGCAAAACATTTACCAAATACTGCTATTGTAAATGCTGGGGATGGTACAAACGAACATCCTACTCAAGCATTGCTGGATGCATTTTCTATACAGGAAAAAACAGGAACACTAGAAGGCAAGAAAATTGTTTTAGTGGGAGATATTATGCACAGCCGAGTGGCACTCAGTAATATTTATTTACTTAAAAAAATGGGTGCAGATGTAATGGTTGCAGGTCCACCAACGCTTATTCCAAAATATATAAAAGAAGCACTTGATGTAAAAGTAGAATACGATTTAAAAAAGGCTTTGCAATGGTGCGATGTAGCAAATGTTTTAAGAATACAATTAGAGCGGCAAAAAAAAGTATTGTTTTCCACTTTAAGGGAATATAATCTTGCATACGGTGTAACAAAAAAAATATTAGATAGTTTAAATAAAGAAATAGTAATTATGCATCCCGGACCAATAAACCGTGGTGTAGAAATAGACAGTGATGTAGCAGACGGAAAAAATTCTATTATTTTACAACAGGTAGAAAATGGGGTAGCAGTAAGAATGGCGGTATTGTATTTACTGGCAGAGAGGGCTTATTGATAGTTCCAGGTATAAAGTTAAAGGTTCAAGGTTAAAAGTTTGAAGTTCCATAAATTACGTTGGCGTTTTTTAAATCGTATTATTAATTATAAAATTATCCATTAGTGAGAATCTGTCTTTTCCCCGGAACCTTTGACCCTGTTACACTTGGTCACACAGATATTATAGACAGAGCATTGCCTTTGTTTGATAAAATAGTAATTGGTATTGGAAGAAATATAAATAAGACTCCCATGTTTAGTGATCAACAGCGTATTGATTGGCTGAACGAAATATATGCGGAAAACGATAAAGTGGAAGCTGTTTTATATGATGGTCTTACAGTAAGTTGTTGCAATGAAATTGGTGCAAAATTTATATTAAGAGGTATTCGTTATGTTAATGATTTTGAATACGAAAAGGCCATAGCAGATATGAACAGGAGTTTGGCAGATAATATAGAAACTGTTTTTTTAACTTGCCTACCACAGTTCACTTCTGTAGCATCTACATTGGTAAGAGATGTGTTGAGAAACGGGGGAGATGTAACTAAATTTTTACCCAAAGCGGTAAATAAATCTATCAAAAAAACATTTAAAAATGGCAAATAATTCCATTTGGTTCAATAAGAATTTAGCTGTTGAAGATCTGCACATAATTGATAATACAATGGGTACTTTTCTTGGGATGAAATGGGTAGAAGTAGGCAATGATTACCTAAAGATGAGTATGCCGGTAGATGAACGTACAAAACAACCTTACGGACTTTTACATGGTGGTGCAAGTTGTGCATTGGCTGAAACAGTGGGCAGCGTTGCATCGTATTATGTGCTTGATCCTTCAAAATTTATTTGTGTAGGTTTAGAAATTAATGCCAACCACATAAGGAGCGCAAAGGATGGACTGGTAATAGCAACCGCCACACGCCTGCATTTAGGCAGCAGTACGCATGTGTGGGACATAAAAATACACGATGAAAACAACAAACTTATTTGTGTGAGTCGGTTAACAGTTGCTATTTTAAAGATTCCTGGTAGCAAGTAATGCTTATCACAATTATAAGTATCTTTCTTTTGCAATATTTATGTGGTGGTAAATATGGCCTACTATAATAAGCCCGAGTGTATTTGCACTGCCATTATTTGAACTAAAATTTCCTGTTTGTTGCAACATATCTTCGGTAAAAGATTCAAATAACAAATTTGTACTGTTTCTTACAACTATTATTTCTTTACTCAGTTCAGCCCAGGTTCTACGGTTTGCATTGGAATTATCTGCATATAGGTTTTCATCAAACCCTGGCAAAGTAGCAGTTTCTTTTCTAGCAATTGCCAATGCACGGTAGGTAAATATTCTTTCAGTATCTATTATATGTTGCAGCATTTCTTTCAATGTCCACTTTCCTTCTGCATATGCATAAGTAGATTTTTCCTCTGATACAGATCCTAAAAAATCGTTCAATGCTTTTTCCTGATTTGCAATAGCGCTTAATACATTTTGCTCACTTACAAGAGAAGTATAATTTTCAAAATAATTTTTATAAAGTGCTGGTTGGTTCATATTATCTAATTTTTATCAAATGTACATGATCAACCAATAAAAAAAACCGCCTCAATAAATTTGAAGCGGCTATCTTTTTTTCATTCACATTTCACCATTTACATTTCACCATTCACATCTATCCTCTCTTATTTCTTTTAATTTTTGTTTGAGGCAAAACCATCGTTTTTTGTGTTTGAATGGTTCCTGCATATTTCATGGCTTCATAAGCATTTAAAAATCCGCCTGTTTTTGATAAATCACTCAAAGAAACTTTCTCTTTAGTTTCAGGATTGTTCACTTTTTCTTTTGATACCACTGCAGATTTTTCAATTGCTTCTTTTAACTGAACTGCTGTAAGATTTGGATAATATTGTAATAATAAAGCTGCTGTACCCGCTACAACAGGGCAAGCCATTGATGTTCCACTTAAATTACCATAATTTTTACCGCCTGGCAAAGTGGAATAAATGTTTACTCCAGGTGCAAAAAGATCTACTTCTTTTTTACCATAATTACTAAAAGATGCAGTAAGACCGCCATTTTTTTTATCTCCGGCAGCTCCAACTGTAATTACATTTTCAGCTCTTCCTTTTCCATCAATATAAAAAGGATTTGGAAAATTATACGTAGTGTCTACATTTTTAGAATCATTGCCTGCGGCATGTACCAATAAAACATTTTTGCTTGCTGCATATCTAAAAGCATCATCCACCCATTCTTTTTCCGGAGAAAAATCTTTACCAAAACTCATGCTGATAATTTTTGCACCATTGTCAACTGCATAACGAATAGCGTTTGCTATATCTTTATCATGTTCATCTCCATCTGGCACAGCACGTATTGCCATAATTCTTACATTATCTGCCACACCATCCATACCCTTACCATTGTTGCGAACAGCCGCAATTATACCGGCACAATGTGTACCATGCATTGGCGTACTTGCCAATAAATCGTTGTTGCCATAATTGCGATCGTTGATGTTTGTTTCATCATCTTTCACAATATCTTTTCTGTACTCAATTGGCGCTTTTGTGGATGACTCACCTTTACGAACTTCGCCATTCAACTCTTCAATAAGCATTGTATTACTTATATCAGTGGTATTATTTGCTTTCGAGATATTTAATAAAATCCCTTTCGCCATTTTTGCATCAGCATCTGTTGGTTTATAAGCTTCCATATCCACAGCGGTATATTCTTCTTTCCCTAATTCTTTTCTTATAACCGAATCACCTTTTAATATTTTACCAAGCATAAAATTAACCTGTTGCATTTGTTGAGGATTAACATCTCCAACAATTTTTGATTTTGCCCTTTCAAAATCTGCGAATTCCTTTTTATCGTTTGCAGTAACAGCATCAGTTGATGTTTTACCTGCCCATTTTGTTTTTAATTTATGATAAACTCTGGCAGCTTCATAACTGTCTTCCTTTACATTTCTACCATCTTTACCTCCAATAAAATTCCAACCATTCACATCATCTATGTAACCGTTTTTATCATCATCAATTCCATTCCCAGGTTTCTCCTTAGGGTTAATCCATAGCACTGGTTTTAAATCTTCGTGGGCCGTATCTATACCACTATCTATTACTGCCACCACAACTCTTGTGCTTTTTAATTTTTTTGCTTTTACAAGATCGTATGCTTTTTTCAAACTTATACCGTTGTAGCCTGATGTAGATGGATCTTGTAAATGCCAATCTTTTGGCACTTCACTTACACTTTTTTGTGCATATGCAGATGCACCCAATAGCATGGCTGCAAAAACGATTGTACTAATTTTATTCATCATTTATCTTTGGGGATTTAATTATTAAACGAAAATAGTACATCATCATAAGCAAATCATACCATTTATAATTTTTTAGGAAAATTTGTGAGAGGATGATTTTATTAAAAGAATTTAAAAAAGGGTAACACTTTTACACTGAGAAATACTTTAGATTCTGAACTTCTTCTTCTTTACAAAAAAATTATATAAACATTATATCTTATTATTTAATTGCAGCTATAAATTACTGACTGCCAAAACTTAAAGGAATTATTCATCATTCATTATACATTATAAACTAAAATCCCTTATTTTTGCGCTCCGAAAAGAGTAATCTTTTTAGACATTTCCCACACGGCTCCATAAGTTCCCGACATTTCGGGGCGCCAGCAGGGAGTAACAATAAACAAGTTATATAATGCCAAAGGTAAAAACAAACAGCAGCGCAAAAAAGCGCTTTAAAGTTACCGGTACAGGAAAAATCGTTTTCCAAAAACCTTTCAAACGCCACATTCTTACAAAAAAATCTACCAAGCGCAAGCGTGCTATGCGTAAAGACGGACAGGTAGATTCTACACAAATGTATTTTGTAAGAAGATTGCTTGGATTGAAATAAAACGAATCGCCTTGCATCAAGCATGGCCCCACCATTAACTTTAAAAAAAATTAAATATGCCACGTTCAGTAAACTCTGTAGCTAGTAGAGCCCGCAGAAAAAGAATTTTAAAAGCCGCTAAAGGATATTACGGCAAAAGAAAAAATGTATATACCGTTGCTAAAAACGTAATGGAGAAAGGTCTTACATATAGCTATGTAGGCCGTAAATTAAAGAAGCGTGAATTCCGTACTTTATGGATAGCTCGTATAAACGCAGCAGTACGTGAAGAAGGAATGATATACAGCGAATTCATTCATAAAATAGCGGAAAAAGGAATAGACCTTAACCGTAAAATGCTTGCAGACCTTGCAATGAATGAGCCAGAAGCTTTTAAAGCTTTGGTAGCATCCGTAAAATAAAAATTACTTTTTATATTTTTAAAAAACCGTTCTTGAAAAAGAGCGGTTTTTTGTTGTATTATATTTTAGTTTTGCAAATGGATATTTTTTCATCAGATTTAATAATTGTTTGGTTAATGTTGCTCTTTGCATTGGGGCTAACAATAGTGCTTATAAAGATTATTAAACATTACAATAGAAAATAAAAATGAATGTTTTTTCTAAAACTTCTGATAAAATTTACTATTAGGTCCTCACAAAAAAATATTATTTATATATTTGTTCTGAATTAATTAAATAAATGACACAAACCTTCATTATTAGTACGCCGCACAGCAACAGCTACAATAATGCAAAACCATTAAGTTTTGTGGAGGCTTCATTTTATTTTATCCCCGTACGACCTACTCCCTTTATTGTGCGACGTTGATATTCTCACGGCACAATAAGCAGTTACCCAACAATACTGATTTTTAGCATATTCATATAAATGCTACACAACATTTTCTATTTATTTTAAACGCACTATCATTATGCACGAGCAATTTGATATTATCATAGCAACAAAAGATCATACAGGCTTTGCCGTAATTATTGCCAATGAAATGGAATCTTCTGCCAAGGCAAGAGGCACTGGCATTGCCAAAAGAACACCTGAATACATTGAGCAAAAAATGCTAGAAGGCAAAGCCGTAGTGGCGTTTAGCAAAGATGGTATTTGGGCAGGCTTTTGTTATATAGAAACTTGGAGCCACGGTCAATATGTGGCCAACTCAGGGTTAATTGTTGCCCCACAATTTAGAAAAAGTGGTCTGGCAAAAGCTATTAAGAAAAAAATATTTCAACTAAGTAGAACAACTTATCCTGATGCAAAATTATTTGGATTAACAACAGGCTTAGCAGTAATGAAAATAAATTCTGATCTGGGTTATGAGCCTGTTACTTATAGCGAGCTTACGCAAGATGATGCTTTTTGGGCAGGTTGTAAAAGCTGTGTAAATTATGAGATATTAATGAGTAAAGATAGAAAGAACTGTATGTGTACGGGTATGTTGTACGATCCTCAAGACCATTATGAACCAGAAGAAACAAAAGCAGATTTTAAACAGCACTCAAAATTGTATGACCGTTTTATGCGTATCAAACAATCGAAATTATTACAACCATTTATGAAGAAAGACTTTGCAAAAATATTTTCGATATTTTCTTAACAGCCACTAATGGCACGAATTTTCACTAATGTTTTTTATTCGTGTGCATTAGTGTAATTGTTGGCAAATTAAAAATTATGAAACAAAAAATTGTACTAGCATTTAGTGGAGGATTAGATACAACCTATTGTGCTATCTATCTAAACAAAATAAAAAACTACGAAGTGCACGCCATTACCTTAAACACCGGTGGTTTTGATGATACCGAAGTAGCAGCCATAAAAAAGCATGCAGAAAATTTAGGTGTGGCATCTTATACCTGTGTAGATGTTACCCAAAAATATTATGACAGTTGCATAAAATATTTAATTTTTGGCAATGTTTTAAAAAATGCTACATATCCATTGAGCGTAAGTGCCGAGCGAATGATACAGGCTATAACAGTGGCAAATTATGTGAAAGAGATTGGTGCAACCGCTGTTGCTCACGGAAGTACTGGTGCAGGAAATGACCAGGTGCGTTTCGATATGGTTTTTCAAACAATGGTACCCGACGCAGAAATTATAACTCCTATAAGAGATTTAAAACTTAGCAGAGAAGTGGAGATCAATTTTTTGAAGGAACATAATGTTTTGATGAATTTTGAAAAAGCTGCATACAGCATCAATAAAGGTTTGTGGGGTACATCTGTCGGGGGAAAGGAAACATTGAAGAGTAAAGATTATTTACCTGAAACAGCGTGGCCTACACAAGTAACAGAAACTGCAGAAAAGAAAATTAGCTTGAGTTTTGAGAAAGGAGAATTAGTTGCAATTGATGATTCAATATTTGAAAATAAAGTGGCCGCTATTCAAAGCTTACAAGCAATGGCCCAACCTTATGGCATTGGCAGAGATATACATGTTGGCGATACCATTATTGGCATAAAAGGCAGAGTGGGCTTTGAAGCGGCTGCACCCATCATCATTATTAAAGCGCATCATTTATTAGAAAAACATACGCTTACAAAAAATCAATTGTATTGGAAAGACCAATTGAGCACATGGTATGGCAACTGGCTACACGAAGGGCAATTGCTTGACCCAACCATGCGTAACATAGAAAGTTTTTTATCAGATACACAAAAAAATGTAACAGGAAAAGTGTTTGTAACATTATTGCCCTATCGTTTTTTGGTAACTGGTATTGAAAGTGAAAACGATTTGATGAACAATAAATTTGGCAGTTATGGAGAAATGAATAATAGCTGGACAGGCGATGATGTAAAAGGTTTCGCAAAAATATTTGGCAATCAAAATACCATTTATAACCTCACACACAACGATAAGTAATGAGCACAAAAATAAACATCGGTATTATTGGTGGTGCAGGTTATACTGCTGGTGAATTGATTCGCTTATTAATTAATCACCCTAACGCTAATTTAACTTTTGTACACAGCAATAGTAATGCAGGCAAGCCTTTGCATGCTGTACACAATGATTTGATTGGTGATACGGATATTGTTTTTACAGATAAAATTGTAGATAATGTAGATGTAATTTTCTTATGTGTTGGTTATACAGAAGCCAGAAAGTTTTTGCAAGAAAATGAAATTGCAGCCTCTACAAAAGTTATTGATTTATCACACGACTTTAGATTAGAAGCACATAATAATTTGCGGGAAAGAAAATTTATTTACGGCTTGCCGGAATTGAATAGAGAAGAAATAAAACTTGCAAACAATATTGCAAACCCCGGTTGTTTTGCCACTTGTATTCAACTAGGATTATTGCCTTTAGCAAAAGAAAAAATATTAAGAAATATACATACAACTGGCATTACCGGTAGTACAGGAGCGGGACAATCAATGCAAGCCACTTCACATTTTTCGTGGCGAGTAAATAATATACAAGCCTACAAAACGTTGTCGCATCAGCATGTAGATGAAATAAAACAATCATTTCATCAATTGCAAGGCAATGAATCTACCTTGCATTTTGTGCCATGGCGTGGCGATTTTGCAAGAGGGATTTTTGTAACAAGTTATTGCCAATCTAAAATGACTTTGGAAGAAGCGAATGAATTGTATAAAACTTTTTATGCATCGCACCCATTCGTGCATTTAAGTAATGTGATGATAGATTTAAAACAGGTAGTTAATACAAACAAAGCAGTAATTTATATTGAAAAAATAGACGACCAAATGGTGATACATTCAGCAATTGACAATTTGCTTAAAGGCGCATCTGGGCAGGCATTGCAGAATATGAATTTGATGTTTGGGTTGGAGGAAACAACTGGTCTTAACTTAAAAGCTTCTAAATTTTAATGATGAAATTATTTGACGTATATCCTATTAACAACATCGCAATAGAGAGAGCTTGTGGATGTTATGTTTGGGATAGCGAAGGCAAAAAATACTTAGATATGTATGGTGGTCATGCCGTAATTTCTATCGGACATACACACCCACATTATATAGCACGTTTACAGGAGCAATTAAATAAGATAGCTTTTTATTCAAACTCTATAGAAATTCCAATACAAAAAGAATTAGCAAAAAAGCTGGGAGAAATATCAGGTAAAGAAGATTACCAATTATTTCTTTGTAACAGCGGTGCAGAGGCAAATGAAAATGCATTGAAGTTGGCTTCATTTTATAACGGTAGAAGAAAAATTGTTTCATTTACGAAAGCATTTCATGGTAGAACATCGTTGGCTGTTGCCGCTACAGATAATCCAACTATTGTAGCACCGGTAAACGAAACGGATAATATTACTTTCTTGCCATTTAATGATGAAGTAGCCTTGGCCAATCATTTTGAACATTATGGCAATGAAATTTCCTCCGTAATTATTGAAGGCATACAAGGAGTTGGTGGTATAAGAGAAGCAAGTAAATCATTTTTACAACTCATAAGAAATCTCTGCACAAAATACAATGCAGTTTATATAGCAGATAGTGTACAGTGTGGTTATGGCAGAACGGGACAGTTTTTTTCACATGATTATGCAGGTGTGCAAGCTGATATTTATTCGATGGCTAAGGGCATGGGCAATGGCTTTCCAATTGGAGGTATATTAATTGCCCCACAAATACAACCAAAACATTTTATGCTCGGTACAACTTTTGGTGGTAACCATTTGGCTTGTGCGGCAGCATTGGCAGTATTGGAAGTAATTGAAAAAGAAAACCTGTTAATGAATGCAAAAACAATGGGTGATTATTTATTAGAAAAATTAAAAGGATTTGAACAAATAAAAGAATTGCGTGGGAGAGGATTGATGATTGGAATTGAAATGCCCAAAGAAATGGCTCATGTAAAAAAAGATTTGTTAATTAAACACTGCATTTTTACTGGGGAAGCAAAACCAAATACCATAAGGCTTTTACCTGCTTTAAATATAACAAAAACAGAAGCAGATTTATTTTTAGAATCATTTGCATCACTTTTAAATTAAAAAATTAATGCAACATTTTATTTCGGTAAACGATGTAAACGATATTGATGCTTTAGCAAAACAAGCTTTAGCATACAAACAAAATCCATTTGCCGATAAACATTTGGGTGCAAATAAAAGAATTGGTTTATTGTTTTTAAACCCAAGTCTGCGTACCCGTATAAGCACACAAATAGCAGCTGAAAATTTGGGTATGCAAGTGCTTACTTTTAATGTAGATAAAGATGGGTGGAAGTTAGAATTTGAAGAGGAAGCCATTATGAGCGGTACAACCGTAGAGCATATAAAAGATGCAGCACCAATTTTAGGTAATTACTTTGATGTAATTGGTGTAAGAAGTTTTCCATCATTAACAAATAAAGAAGAAGATTATAGTGAGCATGTAATAAAGCAATTTATAAAATATGCCGGTGTTCCGGTAATAAGTTTAGAAACTGCTACACTTCACCCGTTGCAAAGTTTTACAGACATTATTACCATTAAAGAAAGCATGGTTATGGCTCCTCCTCCATTGGAGAAGGTTGGGAGGAGGCTACCAAAAATTGTACTTACCTGGGCGCCACACATAAAACCATTGCCTCAATGTGTAGCTAATAGTTTTGCTCAATGGATAAATACATGGGACCAAGCTGAATTTGTTATAACACATCCCGAAGATTATGAATTAGATGAACAATTTACAAATGGTGCAACCATTACGCACAACCAACAGGATGCCCTAAAAGATGCAGATTTTGTGTATGTAAAAAATTGGAGTACTTATCATGACTATGGTAAAATATATAGCAATGATCCATCGTGGATGTTAACACCGGAAAAATTAAAAGTAACAAACAATGCAAAAATTATGCATTGCTTACCTGTGCGTAGAAATGTAGAATTGAGTGATGAGGTATTGGACAGTGCAAACAGTTTGGTTACGCAAGAAGCAAGCAATAGAGTGTGGTCAGCACAAGCTGTTTTGGCAGAAATCCTAAAAAATTTAAAGTAATAAGATGCAGGAATTAATAGTAGTAAAAATTGGAGGAAATATTATTGATGATGCTAGTGCATTAGAAAATTTTATTGAAAAATTTGCTGCTATTGTAACCCCTAAAATTTTGATACATGGGGGCGGAAAGTTAGCAACCGAAATGGCAACTACTATGCAAATTCCTCAACAAATGATTGAAGGAAGGCGCATTACTGACGAAGCAACATTGAAGTTGGTAACGATGGTTTATACAGGATTTATCAATAAAAATATTGTAGCAAAATTGCAGGCTAAAACATGCAATGCTTTCGGCATTTGTGGTGCAGATGGAAATATTATTTTAGCAAAAAAACGTGAGGTAAAAAATATTGATTATGGTTTTGTGGGAGATGTAATGAGTATAAACGATCTTTTTTTAAAAGTATTATTAGAAAATAATTGTACCCCAATTATTGCACCAGTAACGCATGATGGAAATGGGCAATTGCTAAATACCAATGCCGATACAATTGCAGGTGAAATAGCAAAAGGAATGTCTGCTCTTTATCAAGTGCATTTAATTTATTGTTTTGATAAGAAGGGGGTTTTAGAAAATATTTCAGATGAAAATTCTGTAATAAAATTAATTACGAAAGAAAATATAGAAGGGTTAAAAAATAAAAAAATTATAAATGAAGGGATGATTCCAAAAATTGATAATGCATTAAAGGCTGTAGCTTCAGGTGTACATAAAGTTACACTTGGGCATGCATTGGATTTGAAAAAAATTATGAAAGGCGAAGCTGGAACAACAATCAATTAGCTTTTACAAAGGCGATCATTAGCACTTTTAATTAATAAAAATCGTAAATTTAGTATAATAAAAAATATTTTTATGAGTATAGCAGAAATGAAATTAGTAGCAATAAATGAAATAAGTAAGCTTGAAAGTGAAAATGCTGTAAAAGAAATTTTGAATCATATTGCGAAATTGAATGAGGAGAGTGATGAAACAAAGCCATTAAATCTTTTTCAGCATTATGACAAAATAAAACAACAGTATGGAAATACACTTCAAAAACTTGCACAATGATTTTGATAGATGATATTTTAAAATTGCATGAAGCATCTATTGATGATTATGGAGGTGCAAAAGGTACGAGGGATATTGGGCTTTTAGAAAGTGCCATTGCAAGGCCGTTTCAAACATTCGGTGGAGAAAATCTATATAAAACTCCTTTTGAAATGGCAGCAGCTTTGGGCGAAAGTTTAATTATTAATCATCCTTTTATTGATGGAAATAAAAGAACTGGCTTATTAGGAATAATATCATTACTATTTGAATATAGTTTAATATTAAAAGCAACGGAAGAAGAAATGTATGACCTTACCATAAAAATATCTATAGCCGAAATTAAATTTGAAGAATTGGTAATTTGGCTTAAAAATAATTCTACAGCTATTTAGTAGCTATTTAATATGGATAAAATATCTACACTCACACAGGAAGCAATTAATCTTCTACAACAATTAATACAAACACCTTCGTTAAGTAAAAAAGAAAATGAAACTGCAGTAATCTTAAAGAATTATCTTGAAAAATATTGTTCCAAGGTTCAATCATTGCAAAATAATGTTTGGGTACAAAATAAATATTTTGATGATACTAAACCAACCATTCTTTTAAACAGCCACCACGATACTGTACCCGCCAACAAAGCTTATACCCGAAACCCTTTTGATGCATCCATTGAAGATGGAAAAATATTTGGCTTAGGAAGCAATGATGCAGGAGGTAGTTTGGTAAGCCTGCTTGCAACGTTTTTATATTTCTACGAAAAACAAAATTTACAGTACAATTTAATTTTTGCTGCCTCTGCTGAAGAAGAAATTTCGGGTACGAATGGCATCGAATTAATGTATCCTCAATTAGGGAAAATAGATGTGGCGATTGTAGGAGAACCAACACTAATGAATATGGCCATTGCAGAAAAAGGTTTGTTGGTTATTGATTGTTCAGTGAAAGGCCGGGCAGGACATGCAGCAAGAGAAGAAGGCGAAAACGCCATTTACAAAGCAATGAAAGATGTGGAGTGGTTTAAAAATTATCAGTTTGAAAAAGTGTCGGACACACTTGGGCCTGTAAAAATGAGTGTAACCATCCTTCATGCTGGAATGCAACATAATATGGTTCCTGACTTGTGTACTTTCACTGTTGATATTCGCATAAACGAATTATATACTCATGAAGAAATTTTAAAAGTAATTAAAGAAAATGTAGAAGCAGAAATTGTTCCCAGAAGTATGAGAATGAAATCATCGGGAATTGCTGTTTCGCATCCCTTAGTTCAATCGGGCATTAAACTTGGAAGAACAATGTATGGCTCACCAACTACATCAGATAAAGCGTTGATGAGTTGCCCATCTTTAAAAATGGGCCCTGGAGATAGTGCACGAAGCCACAGTGCAGATGAATTTATTTATGTAAAAGAAATTGAAGAGGGAATTGATTTATACATTAAATTATTAGAAAATATTTTATGAAAGTTTACTTTCAATTTTTATGATGTTCCCGCAATTAGCGGGATCGAAAGCGGGTCTATTTTAACACAACGGCTTCGACAAGCTCAGCCTGACACTAAAATTATATCGATCAAATGAAACTCTGGAACAAAGACTCAACAACCTTATCTGAAAGTATAGAAAAATTTACTGTAGGTAATGATAAAATATTTGATGTACAATTGGCAAAGCATGATGTAATTGGAAGCATTGCGCATGCAAAAATGTTGCACAACATTGAAATATTAAATAATGAAGAAATTATTGCTGTTGAAAATGCACTGAATCAAATTTTACAAACAATTGAAAAAGGAGATTTCGTTATTAAAGAACATGTAGAAGATGGGCATTCGCAAATAGAAATGATGCTAACTGAAATGATTGGTGATGCAGGAAAAAAAATACATACAGGGAGAAGCAGAAACGACCAAGTGGCGACAGATATAAAATTATTTTTAAAAGAGGAGATAGTTTCTATTAAAAACCTAGCTAAACAATTATTTGATATACTCATTAATTTAAGTAATGAACACCAAGATGTGTTGATGCCAGGCTATACACATTTTCAAATAGCCATGCCTTCATCATTTGGTTTGTGGTTTGCCTCATTTGCTGAAAGCCTGGTAGATGATTTAACGTTATTGCAGTCAGCATATACAGTTGCTAATAAAAACCCGCTTGGTTCTGGCGCAGGTTATGGTTCTGCTTTTGAATTAAACAGAACATTGACCACACAATTAATGCAATTTGGAACTTTAAATTATAACTCCGTTTACGCACAAACAACAAGAGGGAAAACAGAAAAAATTGTGGCTATGGCAATGAGTAGTATTGCGGCTACACTAAATAAATTATCTGCTGATGTATGTTTATATGTAAACCAAAATCATGGGTTCATATATTTTCCAGATGCTGTTACAACTGGCAGCAGCATTATGCCCCACAAGAAAAACCCTGATGTGTTTGAATTGATACGTTCTAAAACGAATATTATACAGAGCACACAAAACACACTTTCCATGATGCTCACAAACATGCCAACCGGATATCACAGAGATGTACAACTTACTAAAGAAGTATTATTTCCACAAATAAGTTCATTAAAAAATTGTATTGAAATTTTATTGTTGGTGTTGCCACAAATAAAAGTGAATCCTTCCATTTTAGCTGACGAAAAATATACTTATTTATTTAGTGTAGAAGCAGTAAATGATTTGGTAAAAAACGGAGTTCCTTTTAGAGATGCATATAAACAAGTTGGAAATGATATTGATAATAAAACTTTTTTCTACGATGCATCCAGAGCACTTAAACATACGCATGAAGGTAGTTTAGGTAATTTGTGTAATGATAAAATTGTAGATATGATGAATAATATATGTAGCAAATTCGCTTCATCATAAATTATTATCTTAAACAATACGTACAAACCATCACTATTAAATATATTTGCGCAGAAAAATTTAAATATTTAAACCCAGTAGCATAACCAACAATGAATAATTCTTACGACAGCCTAGTGCAGCAAACCTTTAATTTTCCACAAGAAGGTTTTAAACTGCAGGATAACTATTTGCAATATAATGATGTAGATGTTAAAGCGCTGATTGATAAATATGGTACGCCACTAAAATTATCTTACTTGCCTAAAATAGGAATGCAGATAAATAAGGCAAAAACAATGTTTGCCAATGCTTTTAAAAAGCACAAATACGAAGGAGAATATAATTATTGCTACTGCACAAAAAGCTCGCATTTTAGTTTCATTGTTGAAGAAACATTAAAGCACAATATTCATTTAGAAACTTCTTATGCTTATGATATAGATATCATTAATGCATTGTACAAAAAAAGAAAAATAACAAAAGATATCAATATAATATGCAACGGCTTTAAGCAAAAAAATTATACAAGTCGTATTGCTAAATTAATAAATGACGGGTTCAAAAATGTAATTCCTATTTTAGATAACAAAGAGGAATTAAACATGTACAAGCGCAATATTCGTACAGGAAAACCATTTCAATTAGGAATAAGAATAGCTGCTGAAGAAGAACCAAGTTTTCCGTTTTATACCTCTCGATTAGGAATGAAGGCAAAAGATGTATTGGGTTTTTATGTAGATGAAATTGAAGGCTATGAAGATAAATTTCAACTAAAAATGTTGCATATCTTTTTAAATAAAGGTATAAAAGATGATATTTATTACTGGAGTGAATTGCAAAAAAGCATCACACTTTATTGCCAGCTAAAAAAGATTTGTCCTGAACTTGATAGTATAAACATTGGTGGTGGTTTCCCCATTAAACACTCACTGGGTTTCGATTACGATTACCAGTTTATGATAAACGAAATTGTAGGAAATATTAAGGCTGCTTGTAAAAAAGCAAAAGTGCAAATGCCAAATATTTATACAGAGTTTGGCAGTTTTACAGTAGGAGAGAGTATGGCCCATATCTACAGTGTTATTGGCGAAAAAGTTCAAAACGATAGAGAGACTTGGTATATGATTGACTCATCTTTCATCACTACATTGCCAGATACTTGGGGTATTGGTGAAAAGTTTTTAATGCTCCCCATAAACAAATGGAAAAACGAATACCAGCGTGTAGTACTTGGCGGCATTACATGCGATGGGCATGATTACTACGATAGCGAAGAACATATTAACGAAGTATTTTTACCCAAAGTAAAAACTACCAATGAAGATGATATAGAAAGCAACAAAGAACCTTTGTATGTAGGTTTTTTTCACACGGGGGCTTACCAAGATCAAATTAGTGGCTATGGCGGCATTAAACATTGCCTTATACCTTCTCCCAAACATATTATTATTGAAAGAGATAAAAATGGTAAGTTGATAGAATGGGTATATGCTAAAGAACAAACTTCGCAGAGTATGTTGAAGATATTGGGGTACAATTGATAATTAGCAAATTTGCTAATGTGCCAATTTGCTAATGAATAAAAAAAAGTGTATGAAAATAATGTTGAGTTTTTTGGGTTTGGCATTTTCAATGTTTTCTCATGGGCAACCTCTAGACAAAGTAAAATCTATACCAACTGTATTTTTTTCTAATCCTATAGTGTATTTTGATTCTATTCCTACTCGTATGGAATTATTTTATTTTGATAGAAATAAAATTAAAAGCATAATTAATGTACAGAGTAAATTTGATTCAACTACCAATTCATCTGGCAAAATTTACATTACTTCCATAAATCCGAAAGATTATAATTTCCTATCGTTTACTGATTTAAAAAACAAATACATTGGCAATAACAAAAAGCCAGTTCTTCTTTTATTAAACGGAAATTTTATTAAAAATCCTACCAGTATCAAAATTGATTCATCCTATATCTACAAAGTAGAAGTGGAAACAGGCGCAGACTTTGAAGAATTAAAAAACATTTATCCCTTGCTATCTATTGTAAATATTCAAACAAAAAATAGGGCATCCTTAAATGGTGAAAGGCAAATAAATTTAAATGGACCTGAAAGACAAATCTTTTTGAACGGGTTGCCAAATAAAAGTTTCCCTGAATAAAATAACCTATAAACCTGTCAGGTTTTTAAAGCCTGACAGGTTTATAGGTTTTTACAATATAAAAAAACTCCCCGGTTTCCCGAGGAGTTTTTGCTTTTCAACAACCTTCTAATCAACCAAAACTGAGTTTAATTTTTTTATGAAATATTAATATCTTTTGCACCTGCATTAAATGATTCTTTCTTAGGTAAATCAATTTTTAAAATACCGCTTTCATAACGTGCAGCAATATTTTCTGTATCAATCTTTTCATTTAAAGTAAAACTTCTTTTAAAAGATTTTAACCCAAACTCAGTGCGAATTAGTTTTTCATTCTCTACAGCGGCTTCTTCTTTTTTATCTGTACTTACTGTAAGCACATTGTTATCCAGCTTAATGCTGAAATCTGCCTTTTGATAACCTGGGGCTGATAATTCTACCGAATACAAAGCGGTTTTATCAATGATGTTTACCGGAGGATAATGTAAAACATCTTCTCTAACGGCTTTGCTAACAGCGGATGGAAATTCACTAAAAATTTCTTTCATTAAACCATCCAATGATTTGTAGTTGTTGTTCACTTTTACGTAAGACATAATTATTATTTTTTAAGTTTTTTGAATTTATTGTTTCATTATCAATATTTCAAAGAGTATTCCATATGCTTTTATAAGACTTAATGGCATATTTTATATTGTACAAAAGACATAATGGCGTTTTATTCATTTTTGTTCTGAAAAATTTACATACCACTAAGTAATAATTACCATGTAATTTTGCACTCTAAAAAATAATAAATATGTATCCAGAAGAAATAGTAATACCGATGAAGGAAGAACTTACAGACAATGGTTTTTCTGAAATGCTTACTGCAGAAGATGTGAATAGTACTTTATCTGAAAAAGGTACTTCGCTTGTTGTAATTAATTCAGTTTGTGGCTGTAGCGCAGGTACTGCAAGACCAGGTGTATTAATGGCGGTGCAAACGGCTATTAAAAAACCTGATAATATTAAAACCAGTTTTGCAGGTTTTGATGTAGAAGCTGTGAATGAAATACGTAAGCATTTGATGCCTTACCCACCAAGTTCTCCAGCAATTGCATTATTTAAAGATGGTCAACTCGTTCACATGATTGAGCGTCATATGATAGAAGGAAGAAGTGCACAAATGATTGCAGATAATTTGAAAGGTGCTTTTGAAGCACATTGTAATTGATTTTGTGAATGGTGAATGGTGAGTTGTGAATGGGCTTTTCACCATTCACGATTTACTATTGACCATTTACCATTCACTATTGCCAATTCACCATTCACCCATCTCTTCAAAAAAACTGTTTATGTATCCCAATTTATATTACGTATTTAAAGACTGGTTTGGCGTAGAATGGAACGGTCTTAAAATATTAAACACATTTGGCTTAATGGTAGCATTGGCATTTGTGGCAGCAGCTCTTGTGCTAAGTGCTGAATTAAAAAGAAGAGAAAAATTGGGTTTACTCCATCCACATGAGGAAACCATTGTTGTAGGTAAGCCTGCTTCCATTCTCGATTTGATATTTAATGCAATTGTTGGGTTTATTTTTGGCGCAAAATTATTCGGGCTTTTATTTAATAAGCCCCCCGAAGTAAATACACAGGAATATATTTTTTCTACCGAAGGAAGTATAATTGGTGGTATTGTGATGGCTGCATTTTTAGTAGGTATAAAATGGTACGATAAAAACAAGCAAAAATTAAAAGTTCCTGAGCGTAGGTCTGTAAGAATATGGCCACACGATAGAGTAGGAGATATAGTAATCATATCGCTTATTTTTGGAATACTTGGCGCAAAATTGTTTGATAATTTTGAGCATTGGGATGAATTTATGGCTGACCCGGTTGGTAAATTGTTTTCCGTAAGTGGACTTACATTTTATGGTGGATTAATTTTGGCTGCAATTGCAGTTTGTTGGTATGCTTACAAAAAAAGAATAACCATTAGTCATTTGGTAGATTCTGCCGCACCATGCCTTATGATTGCATATGCAGTTGGGCGTATTGGTTGCCAAGTAGCAGGCGATGGCGATTGGGGCATACCAAACAGCGCTTACAAAGCTGATGCATTTGGTAACTTATCACTTGCTGCACCTGGCGATTTTGAAAAAACATTGCAAAACAATTCAACTTATTTCTTAGAAGGAAAGGTAAAAGATAGTACAGGAAAATTGGTTTACGTAACTGACAGAACTTATTCGTCGTTACAAGAAGTGCCACATAGAAACATAAAAGGCGTCTCATTTTTGCCAAATTGGTTGTTTGCTTACAGTTATCCGCAAAATGTAAATAATGATGGAGTGGTAATTCCTGGCATTACAGATGAACATTACAGTGTTCTTCCTCAACCAGTTTTTCCAACACCTTTGTACGAAACCATTTTATGTACCATACTGTTTCTTTTTCTTTGGTCTATAAGAAAGAAAATAAAAGCACCTTTTTTAATGTTTGGTATATATTTGGTTCTTAATGGTATAGAAAGATTTGTTGTAGAACTTGTTCGGGTAAATAAAGCGTATAACGTTTCAGGTATTACACTCTCTCAAGCACAAGAAATAGCTTTAATACTTATTGTAGCAGGTATAGGCACCATCATTTATGCAAAAGTTTCTTATAAGAAATAATCATTTTTCATTGTAAACTGTTAGAGTTTTTATCATAAAACAGATTGAAAAATTTGTACTGCTTTAGCCAAGTAGTAAATTTAAAATTCTTTAAAAACCGCCTATAATCAGGCGGTTTTTTCAATTAAGACATTCATCTCACCAATTCATACTCTTCTACATTTTTATATTTCAAATACCTTCTTTTCTTTACTCAGCAGTTAAAATTAGATGTAAAAGAATTTAAATGTGTATTTGAATAATGGCATTATTTATTAAGCCATCTAAGCAAGGATAGTGATAAAAAAGTATCGAATGGATTTCAGACTCTTTTGATCATTCTCCAAATATAAAATAATTCATATACCGTTTATCCATTTTTAATACCGTTCATTATTAAACATTGTACTATGCAATGCAAAGTACATAGCTTTGTTTAGTATTTATCAAACTAAAGAACTAAATAAACTTTAAAATAGTTAAAAATGAAAAAAACATTACTCAGCTTTTCAGCCATGTTAATAGGTTGCATAGCCTTTGCACAACAAGCCACCGTAAAAGGAAACGTATTGGAAATAAATAAAAACAATACCGTATTGGCAAGCACAATTAGTCTTTTGCATTCAAAAGATTCCACACTGGTTAAGAGCAGTTTAACAGATGCTGATGGAAGTTTTTCTATTGAGCAAATTAAAAACGGTCAGTATATTTTACTTGCTACCGCTGTAGGTTTTGAAAAAACATTTTCAGCACCAATTTCAATTACCGGAGCTGATCAGAAGGAAACCGTAAAAACATTGTTTTTAAAACCATCAGATAAATCGTTGGCAACCGTTACTGTTCTTGCCAAAAAACCTTTTATAGAAAGAAAGCTTGACAGAACCATCATTAATGTAGAAGCTTCTATTACTGGATCTGCAGGTACTGCCATGGAAATGTTGGAAAAATCGCCGGGAGTATCAGTTGATAAAGATGGAAAAATTTCTTTAAAAGGCAAACAGGGAGTAATTGTGTTAATTGATGGCAAACAAACGTACATGGGTGCACAAGACCTTGCAAATTATTTACAAACAATGCCTGCTGCCAATTTGGAGCAAATAGAATTGATGCCTAACCCCTCTTCAAAATATGATGCATCTGGCAATTCGGGCGTAATAAATATTAAAACTAAAAGAAATAAACAAAAAGGTTTTAATGGAAGCGTAAAAAACACATTGTCATTTGGTAAATATCCAAGATCGTTTAATACACTCAATCTAAATTATAAAAATGGCAAGTTCAATGTCTTTTCCAGTGTTAGTTTCAACCATAGAAAGAATTTTCAGCAATTAAATATTAATAGAAAATACAGCGACAACGGTGGAAATGTAAATGCCATTTTTGACCAAACAGCTGAGTTTATAAGACAAAATAATAATAGCAATGCAAGATTGGGAGTAGATTTTTTTGCAACTAAAAAAACAACTATTGGCATGGTTGCTACAGGTTATGTAACCAATGGTTCTCAAGATGGAACAAATACCAGTTTCTTAAAAAATGGCATGGGTGAGGTGAATTCTATTTTATCATCTACCAACTATGAGAAAAAGAACTTTAAAAATGCAGGGTTAAACTTAAATCTACGCCACAGCTTTGATAGCACCGGCAGAGAATTAACAGTGGATGTAGATGCGTTAAAATACAAAAGTATGGAGCATCAGTTTTTTAATTCTCAAAACTTCACGCCACTTTGGGTAAAGCAATCTGCTGAAGATTTAAAAGCTGATTTACCTGCTACCATAAATGTATATAGTGCGAAACTCGATTATGCACATCCGTTTAAAAGTGGTTTGAAAATGGAAACAGGCCTTAAAACCAGTATTGTAAACACTGATAACTTTGCTGGCTATTTCAATATCATTAATGGATCAGAAATGGTGGATAATGATAAAACAAACCACTTTAAGTATAAAGAAAACATTAATGCAGGATATGTAAATTTCAGCAAAGAATTTAAAAAGTGGAGTTTACAAACGGGACTACGATTGGAAAATACAAATTATAGTGGTAACCAGTTTGGTAATCCTATAAAAGCAGATTCATCTTTTAAAAGAAGTTACACAGGGCTTTTCCCAACTATGTTTGCGGGTTATAAATTAAACAATAAAAATGAGTTTGGTTTTTCTTATGGCAGAAGAATTTCTCGCCCTGATTATCAAAGCTTAAATCCATTTATATTTTTCATAGATAAATATACTTACGAAGCTGGTAACCCATTTTTAAAACCTATGTATGCAAACGTATTTGAACTTTCTCATACTTACAATAAATTCTTGACAAGTACTTTAAACTATACGCACAGTAAAGATATGTTTAATGAATATTTTGAACAGTCAGGTTTTGCTACCATTGTAAAGGAAAACAATTATGGAAGTATAGATGATATTTCTTTATCGGTAAACGCAGAAATAAAACCTACAAAATGGTGGACCATCATGCCTTATGTGGAATTAAATTACAATGCAGTAAACTCCCAATTATATGGATTTCAATTAAAAACAAACGGTACGGGCTTTAATGGCAACATTAATAACCAATTTAAATTTAGTAAACAATGGAGTGCAGAGCTTACAGGTTTTTACAGATCGAAAATGATTAGAGGGCAATTTAATATTGGTGAAGTAAAACAACTAAGTACAGGCGTATCTAAACAGATATTAAAAACAAAAGGTAGTTTGAAAGTATTTGTAAATGATATCTTTAATTCAGGCAATCAAAGAGGTGTAGTAAATATTCAAAATACGGTTGCAGCTTTTAGCCAATTTAGAGATAACAGAAATGCCGGTATTACGTTTAGTTACCGTTTTGGAAAAGCATTAAAAATACAGCAAAGAAAAACTGGTGGGGCAGGAGATGAGCAGGGAAGAATAAAAGCGGGATAGAATTTTGAGGATGTACTTAAGAGGTGACAACTTTTTTTAAACATTCTAATTTTGCATAAGAGGTGACACGTTTTTTTGAAACTTTAAATTATCACAAGGTTACAATAAAGCTGTCACCTCTTTGGTAGCTTGTCTATAATTCTTAATTCATAATACTATTACCTACACTATCTTTGCACAAATAAAATAATTATGCCATCATTCGATATAGCCAGCAAAGTAGATCTTCAAACCCTTGATAATGCCATTAACGTGGTAAGCAAGGAAATTAAAAACCGTTTCGATTTTAAAGGATCACATGTAGTGATTGATTTAAATAAGAAAGATTTTAAACTGAATTTGGAAGCTGATAGTGAAATGAAAATTGATCAGATAAAGGATGTGCTTATCAGTAAAAGTATGAAACAAGGTTTGGCAGCAGAAATTTATGATTTTAGCAAAGAGCCTTTTCCCAGTGGAAAAATTACCAAGCAAGAAGTAATTGTAAGAAATGGCCTAAAACAAGAGGATGCAAAAAAAATAGTAAAACTCATAAAAGACAGTGGATTAAAAGTTCAGGCAGCCATTATGGATGATATTATTAGAGTAACAGGTAAAAAAATAGACGATTTGCAGGAAGTTATTCAAGCTAGTAAAAGTTGGGATGTGGGATTAGCATTGCAGTTTGTAAATATGAAATAGTGTAGAGATCATTGTAAAGGTTACTATTCTTGCATATTTAACTGTAAATCCTTACTTTTGCACATTAAAATAACAAAGCATGGCAAAATCCATGCACCAAAAACAATAAAATGAAAAAAGATTTGCACCCAAAAAACTACAGAATGGTAGTTTTTAAAGACATGAGTAACGGTACAACATTTTTAAGCAAATCAACTGCGGTAACTAGCGAAACAGTTGTATTTGAAGAAGATGGCCAAGAATATCCTGTAATTAAATTGGAGATTTCTAATACATCTCACCCGTTTTATACCGGTAAAAATGTATTGGTAGATACTGCAGGTCGTATTGATAAATTTAATAAGCGTTTTGGTAAAAAAACTGCCGTTACAACAGCCGCTCCAGCAGCAGAAAAAGCTGAATAATTTCCAACAAACTTTACAATATTTTCCCTTCGAATATCTTTTCGGAGGGATTTTTGTTTTTATAAAGAATACAAAAATTTTTTGCCACGAATGCACTAATAAACACTAATGGTTTTAATATTAGTGAAAATTCGTGCATTCGTGGCATTAACTAATTTAACTTTGAGGACTAAAAATTTACAGAAAAAATAACGATGAAATACGAAGTAGGAGATAAGATTTTAGTGTTGGCAACAGATGAAGAAGGAAAAGTGGTGGAGCTGATGAACGAAAAAATGGTGATGATTGAAGTGCGGGGCGTAAAGTTTCCTGCATATATGGACCAAATAGATTTTCCTTATTTTAAAATGTTTTCTCAGAAAAAAACACCTGAAAAGAAAACGATTTATGTAGATAATATTAAAAGAGAAAAAACAGTTCCTAAAAAGAAAACAGGAGATGGGGTTTTCTTACGTTTTTTACCTGTGTTTGATAAAGATGTGTTTGATGATGATGTAGTTGAAAAACTAAAAGTTTATCTTATAAACCAAAATGAAGAAGCATATGAATTTAAATACGATTTGGTATTTAATGGTGAAAGTTCCTTTAGCCTAAAAGCTAGTATTGGTGGGCTTGCTGAGTTTTATTTACATGATGTAAATTTTGAAGACATGGGCGAAAGTCCAAAATTTGAATTTGATTTTTCTCTCACCAATCCTGATAAGAAAAAAGCAGCAGCACACGAAGTTTTTTTTAAACTAAGGGGTAAGCAGTTGTTTAAAAAAATAGAAGAAACACTGTTGAAAAATGAGGCATCTTTTGCGTATGAGTTATTTACGCATTATCCTGATAGAATTGAAGAAGAAAAAGTTGATTTAAGCGGACTTAATCAAGCCGGCTTTAGGGTGTACAATGCAGATAAAATAAGAGAAAATCTTTCACCATCACGTTCTGTAGTTGATTTGCACATTGAAAAAATTACCGACAGTTGGAAACAGCTTTCCAATTTTGAAATACTCACTTCGCAGTTAAATACTTTTGAAAAATATTACGAATTGGCTGTTGCACACAAGCAAGCTACACTCATAGTTATACATGGAGTAGGAGAGGGAATTTTACGAAACGAAATTCACGATATTTTAAGGCTAAAAAATGAAGTAAAATCTTTTATAAACCAATATCATCCATGGTACGGTTTTGGCGCTACAGAAATTTATTTTAAATAAATTAAAAAGGATAAGAGGCTGTAACAAAATTTTGAAGTGTATGTCATGTTGAGCCTGCCTACGCCGGCAGGCAGGCTTGTCTAAATATTACATACACTTCAAAATTCAAACGATTATCAATTTCGACAAGCTCAATTTGACAATCTTTTTAATTTTTACTTTTTCTTCTCAAAAGAAATATTGGGTCTAAAATTTATTCCCACTACAAAATTGGCAGGCGCCATTGGGAAATAAAAATTTTCTGTAGTTAATTGATTTTGATAAAAATAACTATAAGTATATCCGTTGGGTTCATATTTTCTTGAAAAAATATTGTTGGCTTGCACATAAAAATTTACTTCACTTATTTGCTTTCCTTTTAAAGTATAGGTTGCTTTTACATCTTGGGTGTAGTAATCTTGCAGCATTCTGTTTTTGTTAGAAGTGTTATCGAGGAATTGACTGCCAACATGTTTGCCGGTTAAATTAAATACTAAGCTTTTTGTAGCAGCTACATTGAGAATAACCGCACTAATTATATTGGGCGAAAAAGAAATATCTGCTTCTTTATAAAACACTGATTTTTGTCCGCCATTATCATAATCATCAAAATATTCGGTGAAGTTTTTTACCTTGTTTTTGCTGAGTGTTACATTCCCCTCAATAGATAATATTTTACTTAGAACTGCATTGCCAAACAGTTCTACACCCGTACGGAAACTTTTTGGTATGTTGGTTCTGGTATAAGCACCTACATCATTTATTTTACCTGTAAGTACCAATTGATCCCTATAAAACATGTAATAAAAATTGGCGCCAAGTTTTAAATTCGATTTGTTTAATTCAAATCCAGTTTCAATATCATTCAATTTTTCAGGCTTAGGTAAATTTGTAATAGATGCTTCAAAATCATCTCTATTAGGTTCTTTTACTGCACGCCCATAAGAGGCATAAATTTTATACTTATTTTTTGAGAATGTTATACCCGCTTTTGGGTTGAAGAAGAAATAATCTTTGTCAAGCTTAATACTCGGGTTATTTCTGAAACCATTAATTGTATAGTTAATATTTCTTACCTGCACATCTGCAAAAGTTTGAAAATTTGCGCCCAAAGATTGTGTCCATTTAGCGTAGCTTGAAAAATCAAATTTCTTTGCTGGGTTATCATACCATCTGTAATTTGACGGAACAGCATTTTGTTCTTTGGCCCAAATTATTTGTCCATAATGATCACCTTCGTAACGATTATAACCACCACCTACAATTAACTGAGTTTTATTTTTATCATACTGCAACGAAAATATTGTTCCATAAAAATAATTATCAAGCCAAAGGCGTCTTATAATATCTGATGAGCCAGGTTGTAGTCCATAATCTTGTAAATCAACACTGGCTTTATATTGTTCGTAGTATCCTTTTCCTCTGGTAAGAAAAACGGCAATATTAGATTTTACATATTGGTTGTAGCTATGGTTATAAAATAATTGGTAGTGGGTTTGAGAGTAATTATCTACTTCATTATTATAAGGCGTGCCTGGCTTTTCTGTTCCAGCGCTGTTATACCTTCTATTGGTATCTAAAGCAGTTTCATTTACACCATAATATGCCTGGTAGGTCCTTTCTTTTCCTGTAAAAATATTAAAGCGTAAAGAACTTTTAGTAGTGGTATAAGCAGTGCTTAAAAAATAAGATTTTAACCTTGCGCTAGCCCTCTCAATATACCCCTGCGAACGTATATTACTCATGCGGGCATCTACAGTAAAATGTTTACCTAGTAGGCCACTATTATACATTAATGTGTTTTTAAATGTTTCAAATGAACCTGCAGAATTGTTTAATTCCAAATTACTTTTTTTATTTAATTCATTAGTGCTAAGGTTGATGCTACCACCAAAAGAACCTGCGCCATTTGCCGAAGTACCAACGCCTCTTTGTACTTGAATACTACCGGCAGACGACGCAATATCTGGTATGTTCACAAAAAATGTTCCCAGGCTCTCCGCATCATTGTAAGGTATTCCATTAAGCGTTACATTAATACGAGTGGCATCTGTACCCCTTATGCGTATGCCCGTGTAACCCACACCTGTACCTGCATCTGAGTTTACAACAACTGAGGGAGTATTGTTTAAAATAAAAGGAAGGTCTTGCCCAATGTTTAGTTTTTTTATATCTTCTTTGGCAAGATTTGTTTTTGCAAAAGGATTTTTATCCTGTGCTTTTATGGCTGTAATTTCAACAGATTGTAAATAAGCAGTATCATTAAAATATTTTTTGTTTTGAGCAAAGAGGCTTGCAGCAATAAAATAAATGCTCACACATACAATTAACTTCTTCATAATAATAAATAATTTGTGCTGAACATTCCGGGCAGAGATGCCGGTGCTGTAAAAATTGTACTCCCTTCGCAGGCATTATCCTGAGCAGGTAAAACGGGTATCATCTCAGCCTCAATAAATGAAGCACCCCGGAAATTCAGTCTGTAATAAAAAGATCGAGCAACAAAGGTATAAGAGAAAATATAAAATTTCTAAATTTTTTTGTAACAATTGTGTAACTCCGTTCGTATAGCTGAAAACTAATCTTACATCATTAAAAAAATAGCATGAAAAAATTATTTACAGTTGCAGCAATATTATTTAGTATGTATGTTTCTGCTCAAACAAAACAGCAGAGAAATATAGGTTCATTCAATGGCATAAGTGCCGCTACTGGTATAGAAGTTCAACTTACCCAAGGTAATGAGGAGGTAGTTTTTGTAAGTTCATCAGATGATATGTATGCTGAAAAAATTATGACTGTTGTAGAAAATGGCCTACTTAAAATTTATTATGAGAATAAAGATTGGAAAAATAAAAAAGACCAAAAGTTGGTTTTGAAGGCTTTTGTAACTTATAAAAATATTAATAAATTGATGGTAGGCAGCGGTGCAGGAATGATAGCAACAAATGCCATTGCTGTACCTTCATTAAACATGAGTATAAATAGTGGTGCACAATTTACCGGAGAAATAAAAGTGACTGATTTTTCATTAGAACAGAATAGTGGAGCGGTATCAAAAATTACCGGAGTCGCAACAAATGCCAAGGCTGATATAAGCAGTGGAGCTGTATGTACTTCTCCTAATTTAAGTGTAGAAATGTTTAAAGTTGATGCAAGCAGCGGTTCCGTAATAAAAATTGGTGTAAGCAAACAGTTAAGCGCTAAAGTAAGCAGCGGCGCCATGGTTGGTTATAGAGGTGATGCAGAAATTGTAAACAAAAAAATAAGTAGTGGTGGTAGCATTAAAAAAATATAAGGGTATTATTCAACCTTATAAAAATGAATTTAAAATGAAATATATAAAAATAATTTTGTTGCTGTTTGTAGGTTTTAATGCGGCTGCGCAAAGACAATTTGTAGTTGACCCTGATGCAGAATTAAGAGAAATCTCCGGAAGTTTTTCGAGCATTAAAGTTTCATCTGGCATTCATATTTATTTAAGTAAAGGAGATGTGGAAGTGCTTGCGGTAAGTGCTTCAAACGAAAAATATAAACAAGGTATCAAGACAGAAATTATCAATGGAATATTAAACATATTTTATGCTGGAGATAAAATTCGTTTTGGAAATAATTACAAACTGAATGTATATATAGCTTACAAAAATTTGGAGCAAATACAATCTTCCGGCGCATCTAATATTTACATAGCGGGTGTAATGGAATTGCCTTTACTGAATGTGCAAATGAGTGGTGCAAGTGAGTTTAAAGGCGAAATAAAAATAGATGAATTAAATATAAAACTGAGTGGTGCAAGCAATATGAAATTACATGGTACTGCAAAAAATGTAAACATAGAAAGCAGTGGCGCAAGCGATGTAAAAGCTTATGAGTTAATTACACAAACATGCAACATAAAATCATCGGGCGCAAGTGATGTAAACATTACTGTAAACAAAGAAATATCGGTAAACGCAAGCGGAGCAAGCAATGTATATTACAAAGGCGCTGCAGAAATAAAAGAAAAGCAAAGCAGTGGTGCCAGCAGCATTGCCAGGGTTCAATAATTATTTAGGAAATGCCCATATTAAAAATTCTGCAAAATTATATTTTCTAAGGTTTTGTGAGGAAGGAGCGTTTATTAATACAGCTTTGGTAGTATTGTTTTTATTAGAAATAAGCTGGTGCATTTTTATGATGGAAGAATCATTATTTCCATTATCTGTTATCCATATTTTTATATCTGGTCTTTTTCTCAATGATTTTATTGTTTCAAATGTTGTAGTGTCATTTCCTTTAATTGTTGGTAAAAACATTCCCACTTTTTGTATTTTATCATCATGGTTCCAAGCAATATCGAAAGCGCTTAGAGCAGTTTCTTCAACACCACAAATGGCTACCGAATTAAATTTTCTAATAACGACTTTCTTTTTTATAAATGGATACAATTCTCCAATAACAAATTCATTAAATTTTTTAAATTGTTTTGTATTAGCTGATATGGTTTCTTCTAACCCATAGTCCCCATTTTTACCTTCAAAAGCAACCAATGTTAATGGTTGAATTAATTTTTCTTTAAATAAACTATCTATAATTTTTTTGGCTCTAACATCTTCCAGCAAGGCAGGATTATTAAAAAGCAATAAATTCATTGCCTCCTTTTTTTTTGGCATTGCCGTTGTAATAATTGTTAAGGGTACATGCCTTTGTAAATGCCTGCTGTAAACACTATCACTTTGTTGTTTTATGGATGATTTACAACTTAAGAGCGTAGCGCTTATGAATAGGAACAATAAAAATTTGTACATTTTTATATATATTTTAAAAGTGAATGTAACCCTTCTTTTTATATTTTCTTATGAATGTTTAAAGCCATTTTACAAAAATTTGCATTTCATTTTTTTGGTTTAATTAGGACGGTAAATCCAAACTCCCTATCTTTGTGGGGCGAAGTAGAGCAGCGGTAGCTCGTCGGGCTCATAACCCGAAGGTCACTGGTTCGATCCCGGTCTTCGCAACTAAAAATCAAATCCTCATATCATCATGATTTGAGGATTTTTTTTGTTTAAGTAGAAATTCTATTTAGCAAATGATTACCTCCTCCATCTTTTTTGCTTGCATGTGGTAGTCATCATTTTTTTAGAAAACCACCAATAAATGAAAGCAGGTTTCGTAAATATTTTCGGTAAGCCCAATGCTGGTAAAAGTACATTGCTCAATGCACTCATGGGCGAAAAAATGGCCATCGTTTCCCACAAAGTTCAAACTACCAGGCACAGAATTAAAGCAATTCTTACAGCTGCAGATTATCAAATTATTTTTTCTGATACACCAGGTATTATTGACCCTAAATACAAACTGCATGAAAAAATGATGCAGGCCGTAAAAGGAAGTTTGGAAGATGCAGATGTTGCATTATTAATGGTAGATGCCGGAGAAGACCCAACTGAGAGTCATGAAATTTTTCAAAAATTAAAATTAAAAGCACCGGTAATTGTTGTTGTTAATAAAACAGATTCTGTTAAAAATCAAGAATCAACTCCGGACTTAAAAAAGTTTTTTGAAGAGCAAACGTATTGCAAAGAAGTAGTGTTAATTTCTGCCTTAAAAAAAACGGGTGTAGATGAATTGCTGCAACGCATATTATTTTATTTGCCCGAAGGTCATCCTTTTTATGAAGGAGATGATATAAGCGATATGCCTGTAAAGTTTTTTGTGGGAGAATTGGTAAGAGAAAAGATTTTTCAACTGTACCACGAAGAATTGCCTTACCACACAGCAGTAGTAGTACAGGAATACAAAGAAAAAACTACCCTTACTAAAATTAGGGCGGAAATTATCGTTCAAAGAGAAACACAGAAAGGAATAATATTAGGTGAAGGTGGAGTAATGATTAAGCAACTTGGCACTTTAGCCAGAAAAGATATAGAAGAATTTATTGGAGGAAAAGTATTTTTAGAACTTTACGTAAAAGTGCGACCAAAATGGCGGGACAATGAGTTGTATTTGAAGGAATATGGATACTAAGTAGTTGGCAGTGAGCAGAGGGCAGAGGGCAGTGGGATTCTTGTTTCTTCAAGATATTTAAATTTTGAAATTTATTTTATGGGAAGTTATAAAGATCTTTTAGTTTTTCAAAAAGCGTATTCATTAGCAATGGATATTTTTGAAGTAAGTAAATTATTTCCTCCAGAAGAAAAATATAGTTTAACTGATCAGATAAGAAGATGCTCACGTTCAGTTTGTGCAAATTTTGGTGAGGCTTACAGAAGGACTAAATATCCGGCACATTTTATAAGTAAGCTTACTGATTGTGATGCAGAAAGTACAGAAACAGAAGTATGGTTAAAATTTGCATTTGATTGTAAATATTTAGTTGAAGAGAAATTCTTTGATTTATCTGCAAGAAGTGCAGAAGTGGGAAGAATGTTAGGGCACATGATAAACAACCCGGAAAAATATATAAAATAAAATTTTAAATTTTTGCACTTGCAATAAATTTCAATTATTAATAACAAAAAATAAAATAGCGTAGTTGTTTTACCAGCTGCTTTTTGCAAACTGCCACCTGCTTTTTGCCAACTGCATCTGCCAACTGCCAATTGCAAATTATGTCATTTACAGTAGCAATAACAGGACGCCCGAATGTGGGAAAGAGTACTTTTTTTAACCGTATGCTGGAGCAGCGTAAGGCCATTGTGGATGATGTGAGCGGTGTTACGAGAGATAGACAATACGGTGTAGCAGAATGGACGGGAAGAACGTTTAATGTGATAGACACTGGTGGATTTGTGGTAGGAAGTGATGATGTTTTCGAAAGAGAAATTCGTAAGCAAGTACACATTGCCATTGATGAAGCCAATGTAATTATTTTTATGGTAGATGCTGTTGCAGGTATTACTAACCTTGATGAAAGCATGGCTGATTTGCTACGCAGAAGCACAAAACCTGTTTATTTGGTTGTAAATAAAGTTGATAACCATGCACGCATGTTGGAAGCCAGCGAATTTTACAGTCTGGGTTTTGAGCATATCTTCTTTCTTTCTTCCATAAGTGGAAGTGGTACAGGTGAATTATTGGATGCAATTGTAACCTTAATGCCCGATGAAAGCGATAGTGTAGAAAATGAAACAGAGATACCAAAATTTGCCATCATAGGTCAGCCAAATGTTGGTAAATCATCTTTATTAAATGCATTGATAGGGAAGGAGAGAACTATTGTAAGTGATATTGCAGGTACTACAAGAGATACTATTCATACTCATTACAATATGTTCAACAAAGAATTTATATTGATTGATACCGCTGGTATTCGCAGAAAGAATAAGGTGAATGAAGACATTGAATTTTATTCCGTTATAAGAGCTATAAAAGCAATGGACGAAGCCAATGTGTGTTTAATAATGATAGATGCAGAGAAAGGAATTACTGCGCAGGATTTATCCATTTTTGCCATGGCAGTAAAAAAAGGAAAAGGAATTGTGGTGCTGGTGAACAAATGGGATTTGGTAGAAAAAGAAACCAACACTGCACGTGATTATGAAAAAGATTTAAAGCAACGTTTAGCACCATTTTCTGATGTGCCCATTTTATTTATATCCGTTACCGAAAAGCAGCGTTTGCTTAAAAGCATTGAACTAGCCTTAATGGTTTTTGAAAACAGACAGCGTAAAGTGCCTACCAGCAAACTGAATGAAATAATGTTGAAAGCTATTGAGCAGTTTCATCCACCGGTTGTGAGAGGTAATGCCGTTAAAATTAAATATGTAACACAGTTGCCAACATACGCACCTACTTTTGCATTTTTCTGTAATTATCCTGATGATGTAAAACTACCTTATCAAAATTATTTGGAGAATAAATTGAGAGAGAATTTTAATTTTACTGGTGTACCGGTTAGATTATTTTTTAGAAAAAAATAGGATTTAATAATAACATTTTGACACCCTGAATTTTAAACAAAAATTCAGGGTTTTTTATTTCCTCAAAAAATAATCTTTAATTTTTCTGCAATGGCACGATAATTTCAACAGATCTTATATTCAAACAAAAAAACTGAAGAAATGAAAAAAATAATGATTGCTATAGTAGTTGCCACTTCATTAATGGCATGTACAGATGTAAAGACAACAGAAACTACCATCATTAAAGATGATAGTACAAATTTGAGAAATGATTCTACAGGAATGACGCAAACAAGCATGCAAATGGCCGAAGGAGATATGATGATGAAAGATGGAAAAATGATGGTAATGAAAGGTGGGGTTGCTGTAGTAATGGATAGATCAATTACCCTAAGTAATGGAACGATTGTAATGACCAATGGCGAAGTGAAAATGAAAGACGGCATTACTATGATGCTTACTGAGGGTGCCATGATTCATGCAAACGGAAGTATGATGGATAACAAAGGTAAATTGGTACAGATTATGGACAATGCAGGAGATAAGATTAATGAAGGAGCTCAAAAAGTAAAAGAAGGCGCAGTAAATCTAGGTAAAGATGCAGGTAGATTATTGGATAAAGCTGGCGATAAAATTAAAGAAGGAGCAGATAATTTGAAAGGGAAACCTTAATCACACCGTAAACCTTTATTAAAAAACCCCGAAAATTTTTTCGGGGTTTTTACTTTATTATCTTAAAAATAATATCTCTCTGTATTTTGGTAGGGTCCAGTAACTGTCATCTACCATCAGTTCCAATTTATCTACATTATAGCGAATTACATCAAAATGATTTCCTTTTACATCATCGCAATAAGCAACTGCTTTTTCTTTGCTATGAGTAAGTTCATTTGCTTTTTTACGGGCATTAATCATTGCCTCCGTTTTATCGCTGATGATGTTTATGTGCTCACTTAATTTTTGTACAATCTGCAATTGGTTGGCATAACTGCTTTCTGCTAATCCGGCCGCTTTTAACCCACTAATATTTTGCAACAAAACATTCTGATATTTAATTGCAGCAGGCAAAATATGTGTGCTAACTAAGTCTCCCATTACACGAGCTTCAATTTGAACTTTCTTTACATATTCTTCCAGCATTATTTCATGTCTTGCTTCTAGCTCCAAATGTGTATAAATGTTATTGCTGGAGAATAATTTTTTAGCTGCATCAGTTACATAAGCATCTAAAGCAAGCGGAGTAGTTTTCACATTCTCTAATCCTCTTTTCTCAGCTTCTGTAGCCCACTCTTCGCTGTAACCATCACCTTCAAACAATACCTTTTTACTATCTACAATATACTTTCTTATAATCTGCAAAAGGGCTACTTCTTTTTTCTCCCCTTTTTCAATCAATGCATCTACATCGGTTTTAAAAGTTTTAAGTGTTTCTGCCATTACCGTATTTAGAGTAGTCATTGGCACGGCACAGTTTGCTGATGAACCAACTGCTCTAAATTCAAATTTGTTTCCTGTAAAAGCAAAAGGAGAAGTTCTGTTTCTATCCGTATTATCTAACATTAATTCAGGAATACTTTTGTGTATATCCAGTTTTAAAATGGCTTCATCTTGTTCATCAAAATCTCCACTTACTCTGTCTTCTACTTGCTTCAAAACATCCGTTAAAAACTTACCAATAAATATGGAAATAATTGCAGGTGGTGCTTCGTTTGCGCCCAGTCTGTGATCATTACCTGCACTCGCTATAGATGCTCTAATTAAACTTGCATAATCGTGTACAGCTTTAATGGTATTTACAAAAAATGTAAGGAACATTAAATTGGTCTTCGGCGTTTTACCGGGTGCTAATAAATTTACACCGGTATCTGTACTCATACTCCAGTTGTTGTGCTTACCACTACCGTTAATACCAGCAAATGGTTTTTCGTGCAACAACACCATTAAGTTATGGCGTCTTGCTACACGTAGCATAATATCCATCAACAAAGTATTATGATCTACCGCAAGGTTTGTCTCTTCAAATATAGGAGCACACTCAAACTGGCAAGGTGCCACTTCATTGTGGCGAGTACGAATTGGAATACCAAGCTTGTAAGATTCCTTTTCAAAATCTAACATAAATGCATAAATACGCTCAGGTATTGCACCAAAGTAATGATCATCTAATTGCTGACCTTTTGCAGGCGCATGTCCAAAAACGGTACGACCGCTCAATAATAAATCTGGACGAGCATTGGCCAATCCTGCATCTACCACAAAATATTCCTGTTCCCAACCAAGTGTTGCAGTCACTTTAGAAACGTTTTTATCAAAATACTGACACACATCTACCGCCGCTTTATCTAATGCAACCAACGCTTTCAACAAAGGTGTTTTAGTATCCAACGATTCGCCGGTGTATGAAACAAATATAGTAGGAATGCACAATGTTTTACCATCGCCAATTTCCATTATAAATGCTGGAGAAGATGGATCCCAAGCTGTATACCCTCTAGCTTCAAAAGTTGCTCTCAATCCGCCATTTGGAAAAGAAGATGCATCAGGCTCTTGTTGTATCAATGCAGCACCTTCAAATTCTTCAATGGGAGTACCATCACCTTTTAAAGTAAAAAATGAATCATGCTTTTCGGCAGATAAACCTGTAAGTGGTTGAAACCAGTGGGTAAAGTGAGTTACTCCTTTACTCTCGGCCCAAGCACGTAAACCATTGGCAATTTGGTTACCCATGGCACGGTCAATTTTTTTACCACCACGGGTACTTGCAAGTAAACTTTTATAAGCATCATCGCTTAAATATTGTCTGGCTGCACCAAGTGTAAATACATTTTCGTTGAAAATGCCGGTAATTTTTGCGGCATTATCAACCTTAACCGGATCTTTTGCTAATCCTAAGTTTTTTACTGCATTTGATCTAATTGAACTCATTTGTGATTAATTTGATGCAAAAAAACGCTATTTATAACTTTAAAACAAAAAATATTTAAAAAAATGTCAATTTTATTAATATTTGAGGAAATAATTAAATATGTATTAAATAATAATATGTTGTTTAATATATCTTCCAATCCCATAATTTTTGCTAAAATCTCCGCCTCGTTGAGTATCGTCATCCAACGTACGCTAAAATCTATATTCATAATATCCTCTACAATCTACCCCACAATGAAAGCCGAAAAAAGATAATCTGCTCAAGGGCTGGGGGATAGAAGTGGATATCCTTTTTATATCGCTTTAGCGAATAAAAAGATAGCAACGTATAGCTCCCGCATCAAGTGCGGGACAGGCTCCAACAAATGCTGAAAAATGTTCCATTACCCAAAGCCCCAAAATAAAAATGGTCAATGAAGAATTCTACAATTCCACATTGACCATTCACAATTGACCATTCACTATTCACTATTTGCCAATCATACTATCTACACTCACTTTGCCTGCACCCAACAACAACTGTACAATAAAGCAAATTAAAAACAACGCTGCTACTTGGCCTTCGCCAAAAAAATCTCCTTTGTGTGCTTTAAATAATGCGACGCCCATACAAATAATTAATGGAATACATGCGAGCCTTGTAAATAAACCTAGCATTACTAAAAGGCTACAGAAAAATTCAGCAAAAATAACCAATGCTGTGGTGGCTTTGGTGCCGATGCCCATAAAGTTCATCATGTGCGAAGCGGTCTCATTAAAGTGAACCATCTTATCGTAACCATGCACAAGCATGAGTCCGCCGGCAGCAATTCTTAAAAATAACATGGCCGTATTAAATGCGCCTGCAGAGTAATGGGTGGAAAGTAATTTTCTCATTTTTTAATAATTTTGGTTTTTTAGATAAGGGTATAAATTTGTAAAGAATTATTCTTTTATCAACTCTTTAACAGCAAAGTAAAAATACTTTTCATTTGTTTACATTGCGCAATATCCGATTTTTTATTTTTTTAAACGGTATAATTGTTGCTCTTGCCACGCAAAGCATAATAGGCAACTTTTAACTTACAATTTTAACCAGCAGATGACTAAACGATTTTTAACCACCATGCTTGCTACAATGCTTACCTGCGTTGTATTTGCACAGCCCACTCATGTTATTATTGATGAAGAAAAAGATTATAAAACCGTAAAAGAATTTATAGCAAAAGAGCAATATGCTTTTGCTTACCCATTGGTAAAAGAATTAAAATTAAAATATCCTCCCAATAAAAAAACGGATCATGCTTACATAAATGATGACATAAATTATTACAATGCCTTGTGTGAATTAAAAATGTTGCAGGATATTGGAAGAGAAGATGCCATCCTTTTTATAAACAGTGTAAGCAACCAGCCACGCAGCCAGATAATGAGTTTTCACCTGGCACATTATTATTTTTTGAAAAACGATTTTCAAAATGCCATTACCAGTTTTGATGCTGCAGGTTATGAAAATTTAAGCAACGAACAAATAGCCGATGCTAAATTTGAAAAAGCGTATGCTCATTTTAATCTTAAACAATTTGCAGCTGCTAAACCGCTTTTTAACGAAATACACCAGGTGCCTGCTGGTAAATATTATATTCCTGCAAATTATTATTATGGTTTTATAAGCTACTACGACAAAGAATACACAGAGGCATTGCAGGCTTTTAAACTGGTAGAAACTTTTGATGAATATAAAGGAGTGGTGCCCTATTACATTGCTGAGATATATTATTTTCAAGGCAAAAAAAGCGAAGCTTTAAGTTATGGACAGGAAGTGCTTGATAGAAATACACAATTATATTACGATAAGCAACTTCGATTATTAATTGGGCAAATTTATTTTGAAAATAAAGAATACAGTAAAGCTTTGCCTTTGTTGGAAGCTTATGTAAACAGCTCTGACAAGGTTTCGAAAGAGGTTTTGTATGAACTAAGTTTTTGTTATTATGTGGCGGGAGAAACACAAAAAGCCATCAATGGGTTTAAACAATTAAGCAACGAGAAAGACTCGATGGGGCAAAATAGTATGTATTTGTTGGGCGACCTTTATTTGAAAACCGGCGAGAAAGCAAATGCTCGTACAGCTTTTCAGTACAGCTCATTTAACAGCAGCAATGCTTTGCAACAAAAAGTTTCCAAATTTAATTATGCAAAATTATCTTACGAATTAGGTTACCAAGATGTGGCACTGAACGAAATAAAAAATTATTTAAAAGATTATCCGGGCTCAGAATATGACACAGAAGCAAAAGAAATATTGGTAGCATTGCTAGCTCGTACCAATAACTTTACTGATGCGTTGGCGCTTTATCAATCTATGGATAAACCAACTTTGGCCATGCAAAAAGTATATCCAACTATTTTATATGGCAAGGCTATTGAATATGTGAACGACCAGCAACTGGTAAGAGCAGATGAATTGTTTACAAAAATAATAGCTGATAATTATGCAGGCAACACGGCTGTTTATGCAAATTTTTGGAAGGGGGAAATTGCTTACCGAGAACAACGCTATGATGAGGCTGTGCGTTACTTCACTATCTTTTTACAGACCAATGTTCCTGCACAGGGAGAGGCCAATCAACAAACAGCAAAGTATAATATAGCCTACAGCAAATTTCAAAAAGAAGATTATAAAAGGGCATCGGGTTATTTTGAACAGGTAGCAAAGTCGGTGACAGCCTCCTCAACAGCTATGGAACAAGATGCTTATTTACGCAATGCAGATGCTTATTACATGCAGAAAGATTTAATAAAAGCAAATGCCATGTATGATGCTGCCATAGCTGCTGCATCGCCACAAAGTGATTATGCCTTGTACCAAAAAGGAATGATTGCCGGTATAAAAAACAGTTCGGAGAAAATACAAATTTTGAACAATGTAAATAAGCAATATCCTAAAAGTAATTTGAAGCAGGATATAAATATGGAAATAGCTTTAACCTACATTGCTGATGAAAAATTTAATGAAGCCATTCCATTTTTAAATACCATCATTGCTTCTAACGATGGTGGTTTAAAACCAAGAGCATACCTTAAACTTGGGCTTGCATATTATAACAACAGCAACAATGCTGAGGCATTGAAAAGCTACACACAACTTATAAAAAATTATCCTCAATCTGCCGAGGCAGATGAAGCTACTGATATTATTAAAAGCATTTATGTAGAGGAAGGTAAGCCGGATGAGTATGTAAAATTGATGAACGAAAACGGTAAAACGGTTTCTATAACTGAAGCAGATTCTTTAAGCTATACCGCCGCATTTAATAAATACAATGCCGGTGATTGTGCTGCTGCTATTGCAGGTTTTAATAATTACACTACCAAATATACCAACGGCGCATTTTTGTTGGATGCTAATTTTCAGCGCAGCGAATGCTACCAAAAAAACAAAGATTTTGCCAATGCTTTAACTGGTTATGCATACATAAATAGTAAAGGCAATAGCAAATATTTTGAAAAAGCAACCTTGGAAGCTGCCCGTATTTCATATTTTGAATTGAAGAATTATGCGGATGCAAAAAAGTATTTTGAATCTATTAGAACCAACGCTGTAAGCCAAGATAACCAGTTGGAAGCCTTACGTGGACTCGTTCGCAGCTTTTACCAGTTGAAAGATTATACGGAGGCTTATGTAGCATCTAAAGAATTGCTTACCAGAAAAGGATTGAGCACAGATGATAAATCTATAGGTAATTTAGTGTTGGGTAAATCTGCACAAATAGCAGGTGATTGTGCAGCAGCTATCACATCTTTTAAAGCGGTAACGGCTATCAATAAATCTGCCTGGGGCGCAGAGGCACGGTACGAAATAGCTAATTGCCAGTTTACACAAAACAATTTTGCGGCAGCAGAAAAAGCAGCATTGGCCACTATAAAAGAAACGGGTTCATATGATGAATGGGTAACCAAATCTTACCTATTATTGGGAGATATTTTTATGCAACAGAAAGATTATTTTAACGCAAAAGCTACTTACGAAAGCATTGCAAAAAATGCAACGATTGAAGCATTGAAAACAGAAGCGCAGCAAAAACTGGATAAGGCTATTGAGGCAGAAAAATCACAATCAAAAATTAGTAACTAATATGTTTTATAACAGAAAATATTGTATGAATAAAATTGCGTTGGTCATTGTTTTTTCTTTGGTATTTACACATGTGTTTGCTCAAGAACCAAAGAAACCTCAGTCTATTGATATTAATTCTTCTTACAAACCAGTTTTGAGAAATGCGGTTAAAATAAATTTCAATGGATCTCAATTGCCGGCTGATACATCAAAGCCGATTTTGAATTATAAGATACCTTCTCAAAATTTGTTTTATGCTTATAGCCCCATTTCATTAAAACCATTGGCGCTTGTGCAGGATACCAATTTATACCTTGGTAATAGGAAGTTTTTAAAAGTAGGTTACGGTAATTTCTCCACGCCGTATGTAAGTGCGGGTATAAGTTTGGGCGAGGGTAAAAAAGGTTTATTTAATATTACTGGAAACTACATTAGCCAAAAAGGAAATATTGTTAACCAAGATTATTCGCAGTTTAATGTAAAAGCGGCAGGTAGTTACTTTTTACCAAAAAACGAATTATATGGGGGGTTAGAAATAAATGTTGACAATTATTATTTATATGGTTACGATCACAAATTATTTAATTTTAAAAGAGATTCTATAAAGCAGGAGTTTCAAAATATTACACTAAGGTTAGGTTATAAAAATACTGCTCCCAATGCAACAGGTATTAATTACAACCCAAATATTGAGCTGAATGTTTTCACTAATAAAAACAAAGTGAATGAAACTGATGCCATCATTACTTTGCCATTTGATAAAAATATAAATGAAAACTTTACAGCCAAGGTTGAATTGAAAGCTGATATAACGGAGTATGCTACAAGAAATATTACTCCCGCCAATATCAAAATTTCAAACAACATCATTCAAATTTCTCCTTCTGTAGATTACCATGATGATGTACTAAAATTACACGCAGGAATAATACCCGCATGGAATAACAAGGTATATGAATTGATGCCTGATATTTATGCAGAAGCCCAAGTGAAAGATAAAAGCTTTGCTGTACAAGCCGGTTGGGTAGGGCGTTTGGTAAAGAACAGTTATAAAAATCTTACGGGTATAAACCCTTATCTATCTCCTGTATTTGCTCAATTAAATACAAAAGAAACAGAATATTATGGCGGTATAAAAGCTAGTATTGCAAAGCATTTTAACTTTAGTGCAAAGGCAGGTTTGGTCCGTTACAAAAATCTTCCATTTTTTATAAATGATACCACTACCAACGATAATAAATCTTTTAAAATTAGCAATGAGGCTGCGGTAAATAATTTTCGCATACACGGCGATGTTGGCTATATAAACCAAGATAAATTTTCGCTTACTGCGGGAATAACTTTTAATGGGTATAGTAATTTTACAACTAATAATAGAGCTTGGCATACCATGCCGGTAGAAATTAAAAGTTCGCTAAGATGGTGGGCATTTAAAACAGTGCTAATTAAATCTGACCTGTATATTTTTGAAGGAAGTAATTATTTAGCCAAAGGCAATAAAGCAGTTTCTATGAGTGGCGGCACTGATTTAAGTGCCGGTGTTGAAATAAAAATTAATAATAACTTTTCGGTGTGGGGCGATGCAAACAATATTTTAAACAGTAAATATGAGCGCTGGAAAAATTATGAAGTGTATGGTTCCAATTTTATGGGGGGGATTTTATTGAATTTTTAATAGTCTTCAAAATAATAGATTGCCACGAATTACACGAAATTACACGAATAAGAAAAAATCATTCGTGCAGATTGGAGCAATTCGTGGCAACAATGTAGTAACAGTCTTTAAAAAATCATCGTTTTTAGCAGTTTTTAATAAGTAAGTTTTATTATTGCATTATGCAAAAGTTAATAGCAGATTATTTATTTCAGTACAAAAAATGTGCACTGCCGCAAATAGGTACATTAAATATAAAAACAACTCCTGCAGAATCCGTAATGGGAGAGCAAAAAATGAATGCTCCATTAAAAAGTATTTACTTTACTGATGAAATTACCGACAGTAGAAATTTAACTGAATACATTGCCGCTAATAAAAATGTAAGTGTAGAGGAAGCTGCTTATCAATTAAAAAATATTTGCAACGAAATTGCTGAACTTAATAACAATAATAAGTTTTCACTAGTAGGTGTGGGTGAATTTTATAAAGCTGGTAACGGAAGAATAAGTTTTCAAACCGTTCATTTGCCTGCTTATTTTTCTCCATCAGTTTATGCAGCAAGGGTTATTCATCCAAATGATTCACATTCAATTTTAGTTGGCGATACCGAGACGGACCGCAATACAATGGCTGAGTATTACACAGAAGATGAACCTGTAAGCAAAAGCAAATGGTGGGTGTGGGCAATCGTTTTATTTTTAATTGCTGCAGCCATGATTGTCTTTTATGCAAATGACATAAGCGGTAATTCCTTTTTTGGCGTATCACATAAATATGATGTACCACCCGCTACCGAAACCTACAAAAAATTACCATAACAACTTTCTTTCTCTAATTTAGTTTAATGATTACCTATAAAAATTGCCCGGTTTGCAATAGTGAAAAAGTAACTGACTTGTTTGCTGCCGAAGATTATACCGTTTCGCATGAAAAATTTTCAGTGTGTGAATGTTCAAATTGTACACTTTTATTTACTCAAAATATTCCTTCACAAAATGAAATAGGTAAATACTATGCATCAGAAAATTATATATCTCACAGCGATACGCAATCCGGCATAGTAAATCGCCTTTACCATTTAGTAAGAAAAAAAACTTTGAATGGCAAGCTGCAATTAATACAAAAAGAAACCAGTAAACATACAGGGAAAATATTAGATATTGGTTGCGGCACCGGTGCTTTTTTGCATACCATGAAAACGGCAGGGTGGGAGAGTACAGGTTTAGAGCCTGATGAAACTGCCCGAAAAAAAGCACATGAATTATATCATCTTACACCACTTCCTTCTCCCGAACTATTTAATTTAGCTCACAATACCTACGATGCAATTACCATGTGGCATGTATTGGAACATGTGCACCAGTTGCATAAATATGTAGAACAGTTAAAAAATTTAATTACAGCAAACGGGAGAATATTTATAGCTGTACCAAACTACACAAGCCACGATGCACAACACTATAGCAATGCTTGGGCAGCTTATGATGTACCCCGGCATCTGTATCATTTTTCTCCAGCAAGCATGAAAAATTTATTGGAGCAGCATGGCTTAACCATAAAAAAAATAAGGCCGATGTGGTTTGATAGTTTTTATGTGAGTATGCTAAGCGAAAAATATAAAATCGGTAAAGGAAATTTGTTGAGTGCTTTTTTTACAGGGTTTGTTTCTAATATAAAAACATTGATGAATAAAGAAAAGTGCAGTTCATTAATTTATGTGGTGGGGAAGTAAATTGTTGGAATTATTTATTTCAGTACTCTTGAATTGGTTTCCCTTTAGGGTAGGGATTCTGAAAATAAGTACAATGGGCTTTAGCCCAAAATCAGGTGGGGCTAAAGCACATTTGCGAATTTGTTTTTGCACTCGCCATGAAGGATAAGGCAATTGATTAGCCTTGTAATGCAAACAGGATTGTAAATTCTATGTTACTTAATTCAACTTCACCTCATAAATCTTTGGCCATCTTTTACCGGTTATAAAAAATGATTTGCTTGTGCTGTCATAAGCAATACCATTAAAGTATTCTGTTCTATTCGGAATACTATCATTACCGGGCAAATTATTAAAATTCATTTTGCCAACTACAGCACCATTTTGTGGATCTATCTTTAAAATATCTTTTGTAGTGTACACATTGCCCCACACAAATCCATCTACATATTCCAATTCGTTTACACTATCTATAGGTCCGTTATCATCATGTATGTGTACGGTGTTTTTAATTTTAAAAGTGGCAGGGTCCACAAAATATAAATCTGTACCGCCAGTTGTAATAATTAAATCAGTTCCATTATTGGTAATGCCCCAACCTTCATATGGCCATGTAAATTTTTGAATAACTTTGGTAATATCTTTTACATCATACACAAACACATCGTGCGCTTGCCAAGTAAGCTGGTATATTTTTCCATTTAAAATGGTCATGCCTTCACCAAAAACAGTGGCAGAACCCATATTGTGTTTTTTATCAATCTTGCCCGTTTTTAAATCACCATATTGTAAACCAGAATTTACATAATCGCCGCTACTTTCATATAATTTACCATTGTGTATTTCCAGCCCTTGGGTATAGCTCGCTGTATCGTGTGGGTATTGCGCTATAATGCTGTAAGAAATGCTTTTTACATTACTCGTTTTTGCAATCGGTATTATATCAGGATCACTAGATTCTTTTTCGCCATTACAGGCTGCGAATACAGATGCAATGGTACAAAGTGTAAATATTTTTTTCATTTGTTTTTTATTAACTGCGCAAAAATAAGCAACGGTACTTGTAAGTTTGGCTATTGAGTATATAATTAATTTGTAAAAAAGACCTCACCCCGCCTCCCGTGAACGGGTCAAGTTATCCAAAGGAGAGGAGCTAGACTCTGATACTTTAATGTACATTAAAGTATTTAAGACTCATTTTCCTCATTCGGGGGATCGAGGGGGCTTATTATGGTCTATAATGTTCAGAAATGGTATGACCCTGAACTCCCGACTTAAAATGTAAGGTCGGGATGCCGATGTTACACTTAATCGTCAAGTGACAAAACGATGATGACCATAGCTGCTTCTTTGTTTAGACAAAGAGCATTTTTTGTCCAAAAACCTTTAAAAAACTTATTACCACTTCCTTCTGCAAAAAAAGCGGAACAGGCGACATGTAAGAGCCATACTCTGACAATTAAAAGTCACTTTAAAGTATTGAAGCCTAAAGTCCCCCTTCGGGGGATTTAGGGGGCTATCTTCGGGGGATCGAGGGGGCTGGATTTACGAGGCCTTATATCTCACCCCTCTCTCCTCCAAATACTCCATCACAAACCTAAAACAATCTGCATTATTACCCACAAGCTCAGGCGGAAAAACACCTTTCTCCTCAAACATTTTATTAGCAATTAAATTTGCAAAAGCATTACATGCATAACCCGTAGTGCGGCTCATAGAAGGCGTTTGTGTAGCTTTATCAAATTCATCATACAATAAATATTCAACCGTTTTTGGATTGTCATTTTTTGTTCCTTTAATTACTATTTTCATAATGGTAAATTCTTCACCATTTACTTCCGGCTTCCATTGTTCAAATAAAATAGCAGAAGTAACATCAATTGGCCGAACCGTTTTTCCTTTTACGTTTATCTCATCTTCGCTAAAAAACCCTGCTTGCATCAAGGCTTGTATTAATGAAATATGCCCAGGATAACGAAGCGTTTTTTCCTTCATATCCGGTATATGTTTCATGGTAAATAAAATGCTGCGAAGCCCATCAGTATTAAAAGATTCTAGCGTGCCCACCTTTTCAAAATTTATCAATTCAGCATCGCTCAAAGCAGGTTTGGTAACCACAAATCCATTCTCCACATACCGTGCAGGTCTTGTGTATTCTTCAATTACATCTATCGGCGAAAATGGCGCTTTGTATTCAAAAGGTTTCACCCGTTTTTTCGGGAGACCACCAACCATGCATTCAAAACTTTCAATTTTCATTAGCGAATTATGGTAACCCAAAATTAAATTACTCATACCAGGTGCCACACCACAATCAATAATAGCAGTCACATTTTTTTCTTTTGCCAGCGCATCCAGTTGCAAACCGTCTTCCGGAAAAAAGGAAATATCGGCCACATTTTTACCCGTATTTATAATCGCTTCCAGCGTTTTGTAACCCATAAAACCCGGTACAGCACACACTATTAGGTCAAACTCTTTTAGGAGTTCGTTGTAATTTTCATACAAGGTTAAATCTGCAACTTTGCGTTTAATAGTAGAACATGCTTTTAATAAGTTTAAATTATTTTCATCTCTGTCAAACGATGTTACCTCAAAATTGTTCGATAAATCTTTCGCTATAGTATTGCCTACCATGCCTGCGCCCAATACTGCTATTTTCATTTTGTTTGTTTTACTTAAAATACAATAATAAACCAAATTTTTAAAATGGTTTGGGGCTGTCAGCATTTTTCATGTAGCATCTTTTGTTCGGTCTCCCTCGCTGTACCGTACCGTTGCGTATGCATATGCACCTAGCGGTGCATGCATACACAACGGCACTTCGCTCAGTCCACCGCAGCCGTTGAACAGAATATATTTTTTCAACTTTTATAGAAGCGTATCCCAACCCCGTCAGCGGTTAAAAACCCTGACGGCGGTTGAATTTAGAGTAGAAGAAGATTTAAATAAACCGCTACCGAGGCTGCAAGCCGCCTTCAGGTTTTGCTAACTACAAATTTTTTTAACCCCTCCTTAGCATGTTTATCTATTACTTTGTAGTCTCAATTAAAAAGTACCATGAAAAAAATTTTTCTCTTATTTGTAATATCAATTTCTGTACAAAATATTTTTGCCCAAGGCATTTTTGATAAAATAAAAAAAGCAACAACCAATAAAGACAGCAGCAAAAGTATTTTATCATCTATTAAAAGCGGGGGTGCCGGTAAAGGGTTAAGCAACGATGATATAGTAAACGGTTTAAGAGAAGCGTTAAGAGTAGCTACAGATAGCACTTCCAAAACATTAGGATCTGCAGGAGGATATTTTAAGAACCAGGCTATAAAAATAATAATGCCTGCAGAAGCTGTAAAAGCAGAAAAAACCCTGCGCAATATGGGCGCAGGTGCATTGGTAGATAAAGCCATTTTATCTATGAACACTGCCGCCGAAAATGCCGCCGGACAAGTAGGAGCAATATTTCTTACTGCTATAAAACAAATGACCTTAACAGATGGATTAAATATTTTAAGAGGTAATAATAATGCTGCTACCGAATTTTTAAAAAGAACAACCACTGCAACGCTTACAGAAAAAATGCGACCGGTAATTGAATCATCTTTAAGGCAGGTAAATGCTGATAAATATTGGAACCAGGTATTTTCCAAATACAATATGTTTTCTCAACAAAAAGTAGAAACCGATCTAAGCAATTATGTAACCGCCAAAGCATTGGAGGGCATGTTTTACAATATCAGTTTGGAGGAAGCAAAAATAAGAAAAGACCCGGCAGCGCAGGTTACAGATATTTTGAAGAAGGTGTTTGGTAAATAAAAAATATCGAAGAAAAGTAAAACCACAAAAACGAAGTTTGTGACACTTGTTACTAACCTCTCTTGCTGATGATATTTTAATTCTCTATACATCCAATTCGGTAGGAAGATTCTTCACTTAACTGCTATTAAGTTTGTTGTAGTTCTTTTATTTTATAGAAATGATAGTTCTGGTCTTTAGCTTCATTGGAAGGACATGCCAGTAGAAATTTTTTATAAGTATAAGAAGCCATAGCCTTGTAGGAGCGAAATGCATTTTTCTGTTTTTTTCTGTGAATCTGTGGCAAAAAATATTGCCACAGATTACTAAGAGAAACTGTTTTTGTATTTTTTATCAAATAAAGCGAAATGCCTTTTTCTGTTTTTTTTTCTGTGAATCTGTGGCAAAAAACATAGCCACAGAAAACACAGAGAAACTGTTTTTGGGATTTTTTATTTCAAGTCACTACATGTAAACAAAATTTCTTTCTCTTTTTCTGTAAACAAGTCAAAACATTCTTATTTTCCAGACACAAATATTTCCCTCATCTTCCCCCAATCAATCCCACAAAGCACCGGCACCATCAAAAAAGGAAAATAAATACTTCTATACCTCACCAATGCGCCCGCAGCAGTTGTTATATAACCCGTAAAAAGAAATATCAAAAACGTAAACACAATCCCAAAAACAATAAACTCATTTTGAACCAATAAATTTTTAATCGGAAAAATACACATCAACAAAAACAACAACCAGTAAACAATAATTTCTACCGAAAGTAAATTGGTAAAAACATTATTAAATTCACCCGGCAGGGGAGATAAAAAAGAATGGCGCAAAGCAGTAGGAGCAAGGCTTATAAAACTTGTGGCAGTTGGATGTAAGCTATCAAGCTTGTAATCTGTGCTTCCCGTTCCCAATGCTAAAAATGCCTGTTGCTTTTCTACTACCATCAATAAGGGATCTGCTTTCTTATAAAAATTATGCGCAAAAGCTGTAGCTGCTATTCCTGTTATAAATAATAACCCAAATACTTTTAATGGTTGTATGCTATATTTTTTACTTACAATCCATGCAAGCACACAGGGCAAAAGAATAACAGCTATAAAATTTCTTATAAACAATATCACTATAAATGATAATAGCAGAAAACTGATTTTTTTAAACGAGAAACCTTTCTGCAAACCAAAAAATATACAATAACAAAATATACAAAGTGCCGTGAACACAATTAAATCTTTGTGAATGCCCGAGCTGTAAAATAGGGTAGAAGGAAGCAAAAAGCAACCAACTATAACAGCCCATTTTTTCGCAGGGTATACATTTATAAAAATCCTGTACAATGCAATCGTTCCTAAGAAAGCGGCAAAATTAAAAAACAGACTATTTATATAATAATTGCCCCGGCTCAAAATATTTGTAAAAGCCAATACTTTATAAATGATATTATATCGCAAATCATTCCAGTAAGAAACCTTGGAACCAAAAAATTCACTTTTTTCTGTGTATGGAGAAATAAATAAATCGGTAAAAAAAACTTTTGGTGTATGTATTAGTGATTCATATTCCTGTATGCCATAATTGTTGGTATTGTAATAATCAGTAAGGTCATTAAAAAAATAATGGCTCACTATCCATACTGACAAACCAGCTGCTATTTTAATGCAAAACAATGCTATAACTGTATTTGTGCCAAGCCTTGCATGTTGTACAAATTTTATTTTTGTAACAGCAAAACACAATGCACAAAAGTATATGGCAAATAAAATATATTCCAACAGCAGTTTTTTAAGATGTGGGAAGATAGTTAAAATATTGATTTTTATTTATTCGGCATAAACAAAGCAGGTGTGTAAATTTGCAGCTCACCGCAGAGAAATAAGTTAAATGAGTTTACGCAGAGGATTCTTTATCTCTCTTCGAAACTCAGCACACTCTTGTTCTCTGCGGTAAAAATAAAAACATGCTAACCTAAAAAAAATATGGAAATAACCGTAAAAACCGCCGAACAATTAAGAATAACTGCCGATGAGTTTAACCTCATTATACAAAAACTTGGTCGCACACCAAACTTTACCGAGCTATGCGCTTTCAGTGGTATGTGGAGCGAACATTGCAGTTACAAAAACTCCATCAAGTTATTAAAAACCTTACCAAGAGATGGTGCAAAAATGCTTGTAAAAGCAGGCGAAGAAAATGCAGGGCTGATGGATATTGGCGATGGCTATGGTGTGGTTTTTAAAATTGAAAGCCACAATCACCCAAGCGCTATCGAACCTTTTCAAGGTGCAGCCACAGGTGTGGGCGGTATTAACCGAGATATTTTTACCATGGGCGCAAGACCAATCGCATCCTTAAACTCTTTACGCTTTGGTAATTTAAACGATGCCAAAACACAACATTTGCTTGCAGGTGTTGTAAAAGGAATTGGGCATTACGGAAATTGTTTTGGTGTACCAACAGTGGGAGGCGAAATTTATTTTGAAGATTGTTACCATACGAATCCGCTGGTAAATGCCATGAGCGTTGGAATCTTAAAAAATGGCGAAACCATTTCTGCCACTGCAGAAGGTAAAGGTAACCCTGTATTTTTTGTAGGAAGTGCCACCGGTAAAGATGGTATTGGCGGTGCCTCATTTGCCAGTGCAGAAATAACGGCAGATAGTGTGCAGGATTTACCGGCCGTACAGGTGGGCGACCCATTTCAAGAAAAAAAATTATTAGAAGCCTGCCTCGAAGTTATACAAACAGGCGTAGTTGTAGGCATGCAAGATATGGGCGCAGCGGGCATTATATGCTCCACTGCCGAAATGAGTGCCAAGGGCAAAGCTGGTATGCGAATAGATTTAGAAAAAGTACCGACCAGACAATCGGATATGAAAGCATGGGAATTACTCCTCAGCGAAAGCCAGGAGAGAATGTTGCTCGTAGTAGAAAAAGGAAAAGAAAAAGCTGTGTTGGATATTTTTGAAAAGTGGGATTTACCTTGTAGCGAAATTGGCGAAGTGACCGAAGATGGTATGCTTCAATTTTTTATGAATGGCGTGTTGGAAGCTGTGTTGCCCGCAGACGAACTCGTGCTTGGCGGCGGCGCACCACAATACACACGAGATGTAAAAGAGCCTGCCTATATAAAACTGATAAACGAGTTTGAGTTGGATGATATAGCCGAGCCGGAAGACCTGCCTGCCGGACAGGCAGGCCTAAGAAGCATTGCCGAGCAAATTATTTGTCTACCAAATATAGCCAGCAAACGCTGGGTGTACGAGCAATACGATAGCATGGTAGGCGCAGGCAATACCAGCACAAACGGTGTAAGCGATGCGGCAGTTGTAATAGCAAAACCAACCAATAAAGCCCTCGCACTTACCACAGATTGCAACAGCCGTTATGTATTTGCAGACCCCTACAAAGGCGCTATGATTGCAGTGGCAGAAGCCGCACGCAATATTGTATGCAGCGGCGGCGAGCCTTTGGGCGTAACCAATTGCCTCAACTTTGGCAACCCTTACGACCCCGAAGTGTATTGGCAATTTACCAATGCAATAAAAGGCATGGGCGAAGCCTGCGTAAAATTTAATACACCCGTAACCGGTGGTAATGTAAGTTTTTACAACCAGTCGCCAGATGGACCTGTGTACCCAACACCCACCATTGGTATGGTAGGTTTGCTCGATAGCATTGCCGATAAAATGACCATGAATTTTAAAAATGCCGGCGATGTAATTTACCTGCTTGGCGAAAGTAGAAACGATATAAACTCATCTGAATACCTGCACAAAATTATTGGCGAAGAGTACAGTCCTTGTCCGCATTTTGAGCTGGACGAAGAATATAATTTACAGCGCACCCTTGCCGGTTTTATAAAAGAAAAAATCATCACTTCCGCACACGATGTAAGCGAAGGCGGGCTCTTTGTAACCCTGCTCGAAAGCGCCTTTACCAACAACCTCGGCTTTACCGCCACCCAACAAAACAACAATATACGCACCGATGCATTTTGGTATGGCGAGGCACAAAGTAGGGTAGTAGTTTCCGTTACTGCCGAGCAAGAACCTTTACTGATTGCCGCCTTATCTACCGCCGCCTTACCCCACACAAAACTTGGCCAGGTAACCACAGGCTACATCAAAATAAACGAATCTACCTGGGGCGAAATAAGCACTTGGAAAGAAAAGTATGATAATGTGATTGGGAAGTTGATGGGGAAGTAAAGAAGGATTTGGGGCTGTGAATATTTAAACTTTATTCAGCATTTGTCCGCTGCCCGCCTGCAATCTTTTTTGTTTTTTTGTTGTCCTGAGCTTGTCAAAGGATACAAAAAAACAAAAAAGGATTTCCGGCTAAGCAGCGCAGCCAATGGACGGGAGAATTTTTATTTAGCTTTTATTGGCGGGGAGAATAAGCGAGCATAAAGTGGCGACAAGAGAAGATTTTTTTTGCCCTTGTTGGCAACCTTCCTCTTTTCCTTTAAATTATTATGAAGTAGCCGTTGTTCGGTATCGAAGGGCAGGCAAAGTGCGGCGGCCGTACCAACAACATTTGCAGAAGTTATTTTATGTCATCCTAATTCTTGCCCTTGTTGGCAACCTTCCTCTTTCCTTTAAATTATTAATAGGTAGCAGTTTTACCATTATTGGCAACCTTCCTCTTTTCCTTTAAATTATTAAGACTAAGCAGTTGTTTCGTACCGAAGGGCAGGTAAAGTGCGGCAAGCGTACCAATAACGTTTTTAAGAAGTTTTATACTCTACTCCACATAAAATAGTTTGATTGATGCGCACAATTTATTAGCTGGTCTAAACTTTTACAACTTCAATTTAAAAAAAATATAGCGGTGCGCTGCACCTTTAATACTCTTTGCTGCTAATACAGCTACAAATATTGCGGTGCGCTGCACCTACTATTTAATTGGAGTGACTCTTTTTTGACCTTGTTGGCAACCTTCCTCTTTTCCTTTAAATTATTATGAAGTAGCCGTTGTTCGGTATCGAAGGGCAGGCAAAGTGGGGCAGCCGTACCAACAACATTTGCAAGTAGTTTATTTATTCCAAGTTGCACAAGTATTGTTGGTGCGCTGAGATTTTTACCTTCGCTGCACACTCATTAGAGCGGTGCTTTAATAGTTTAAATATTTATTTTTGAGATTTTAAGAATATATGGAGTGCGCCGCAATGAAAAAAACTCATAAATATTATCAAATACAATATTAATTTCCCAAATGAATTTTTGCCCTTGTTGGCGATATTGCTCTTTCCCTTTAAATTATTAAAAGTCAGCCGTTTTTTGGCACGAGTTGGTGGGGAGAAATAGATAAGCGTATATAAAACCTTATGTATTATTTAATGTAATGATTCGTAACTTAATTATAAAATACTTTTATACTCTCTTGTTATTCAGTTGATTTATCATAATTTCAAGTTATTTATTAAATTATGCGTTTGAGCTAAGCATATTATAATCCTCCTTTAAGTGAAATGATAAAATTATGAATTGTAAAAAACTAACGCTATTAGTGCTGCTGTCTTTTTTTTATTGAAACTAATGGCTCAACCTGTTATTACTTCTTTTTCTCCTACTTCAGGATCAGTAGGAACTTTTGTAAAAATACTTGGCTCAAATTTTAATACAATTGCCGCAAACAATATTGTTTATTTTGGAGCTACAAAAGCAACAGTTTCTTCAGTGTCTTTATCATCGTTAACGGTGATAGTACCATCAGGAGCTACATACGAACCTATTTCTATAACATCGAATGGATTAACAGTTTATTTATCAAAACCTTTCTTATTCTTGCCCTTGTTGGTAACTTGGCACTTTTTCTTTAAATTATTAGGGTATTCCTGTAATTACAAAGTAATTTTTTTGCCTTAAACTTTTCTTTAATTTTTTGAAGTTTTTTTCTGTAAAACCACTTTTTGTTTTGGCGATTATTCTTTTAGGGACAAAATATTTAAGTTAGGGCATTAGGGTT
>JANNMO010000010.1:0-65078 GCA_031398005.1 Ferruginibacter sp. | reverse complement strand
TAAGAATGTGTTGAGGAGCATGAGCAGTTGAAACATCTATAAGCATTGGTTCCCGGCTATCTGTAGTAGTGCCGCCACAAATTTTTTTTATACTTTAAGGTTTATTATTGCGGCAGCTACTACTGCCCATCCTACCGTGTATCCACATCTAAAGCAATGTTCCATCCGCTAAAAATTTCATAGAATCTTTTTAGTCCGGCTAATAAAGTTGTTATTCCAAATTTCCTTTGAGATTGGTAACCTTTCCATCCACCCATTCTGGCAATTATCCAAGTTGCCTCCTTAACAGTGTTTGCTTTATGCCGATTGGATTGCTTTTCCGTTTTTCCGTTCATTTTTTTTCCTACTGCTTGAAGACATCGCATTTCTTTTTCTTCAAAAATTACCGTTGTTGATATATCCTCACCTTCCGGTAGGCTATATGCAATGTGCATTTGAAAAAGTTTTATGATCGTATCCAAGATCATTAAGCTCAGTTTTCTTACCGCCTATCCTCTCTCTAGTTCACTAGATTCTATATCGTAACATTCTTTTTTTAATACCCGAAATACTTCTTCTACCATCCACCTACATTGATACCAATGTACTATTTTACAGCTTCTGAAAGGCTTTCGACAGGCCATGTAGTCAGTAATTTCCATTCAACAGGGTCTTTAATTTCCGGTGTAATCTCTTTGGTACTTATTGCATATACCGGTAGTGATTGTTTATCTACACCCCACGATTTACGATCCGGGCATTGTAGCCTAACCTTGGTAATTCGTACCTCAAAAGTCGCCTCTCTTGCAGCTATTTTTTTGTGTGTATCCTCTTCTATAATACAATTATATGTACCTGCAGATTTTGTAGCGGCTAGCTTATCCTATAATTTTTCTCCATTAACTAAACCACGATTGCAGCGAGATCGAATCAGTAAAAAAATATTAGGATCCCAGTTCATAGCAAACTGTTCGTAGATATCTCCTTCTCTATCTTGAATAACAATTACTTTCTGTGCCTGTTGTAAATAAGTTTGTGCACTTCTATTACCATCTAACCATTTGTTAGATTCTTTTTGATCAATGGGTACTCTCTCCTTATGTTTTTTCTGTACTTTAGTTTCAGGTGTGCGGTTGCCAAATACGAATACCTGCAAAACCATAAGGCATCAGTGTTTCAGCATCTACCACAAAATTGGGATGCAATTTAAATCCGATCCCTTTTTTTACAGCGTCTATAGTACCCAACCCTGAATTTTGTTGGAGCCGACCACTATGAGCTGAAAGATTTACTTCAGTAGTATCTTGAATGCAAAGAACGGTTTTGTCCTTCGACAGGATGGAGCATCTCGAGCTCATCTCTTCTATAAGAGCCTGCTCATTTACTTTGGAATTATTTAAAAAACGATAGAATCCTTTTTGCTCTGCACGGCTCTCTGCAATGGATTGAATTGTACCTGTCGCTTTTGAAAAAAGTCCTTGAATCAATGAAGAACCACGCTTAGTAAGACGGGCATCTAAAAAAAGATTACTATAATCTGCTCGTAGCATTATTTTTTTGTCAAAAGTATATATCTAAAAGATGTGGGTACAAGGTAGGTTTGAAGCAAGTACCCCGCAGTGGAGTGAAGCACGAACGAAACGAGGAGTACTGCGAAAAGCCCCCGCAACAAATGCGGGGCAGGCCAAGCCACTGCTGATGGCAGAATCTATTGCCGATGGCTCCCCATAAAAAACCCTCCAAAAAATTGGAGGGCCTAATTAGCATTACTTGTCCCGATTTTTCGGGATTAGCACATCAGCAAATTATCACATTGTTCTTAACCGTTCATACTCGTTAAAAACTCTGCATTATCTTTTGTGCCTTTCATATTTTTAAGTAAAGTATTTAGTGCTTCTTCTGGGTTCATATCTGCCATGTGCTTGCGCAATACCCACATGCGCTGGAAGGTATCTTTGTCCAACAACAAATCATCTCTACGTGTGCTTGATGCAACAATATCAATAGCTGGGTAAATGCGACGGTTAGATAATTTACGCTCCAACTGCAACTCCATGTTACCGGTTCCTTTAAATTCTTCAAAAATAACTTCGTCCATTTTGCTGCCGGTATCTACCAACGCTGTTGCAATAATGGTAAGCGATCCGCCATTTTCTATTTTACGTGCCGCACCAAAAAACTGTTTTGGTTTTTGCATAGCGTTTGCTTCTACACCACCACTTAAAACTTTACCACTACTTGGCGCTACGGTATTGTGTGCACGAGCCAAACGGGTAATGGAATCTAACAAAATAACAACATCATGCCCGCACTCAACCAAACGCTTTGCTTTGTTTAATGCAATGGTAGAAACCTTTACGTGCTTTTCTGCCGGCTCATCAAATGTAGAGGCAATAACTTCTGCACGCACGCTACGTTCCATATCTGTAACCTCTTCCGGACGCTCATCTACCAATACAATCATTAAATAACATTCTGGGTGATTTGCAGCAATGGCATTTGCAAGTTCTTTTAGCAACATTGTCTTACCGGTTTTTGGCTGCGCTACAATTAAGCCACGCTGTCCTTTACCAATTGGGGTAAACAAATCCATTATTCTTGTGCTGTAATTATCTGCCTTTGTGGTAAGGTTTAGTTTTTCAAACGGAAACAATGGGGTAAGATAATCAAACGGTACACGGTCACGCACTTCCTCCGGCGACTTGCCATTGATGGTGGTAACTTTTAAAAGAGCAAAATATTTTTCGCCTTCTTTTGGTGGGCGAACAGCTCCTAATACGGTATCTCCTGTTTTAAGGCCAAATAATTTTATTTGTGATGGTGATACATAAATATCATCTGGCGAGGAAAGGTAATTATAATCGCTACTGCGTAAAAAACCATATCCATCAGGCATCATTTCTAAAACACCTTCGCCTTGTATAATGCCATCAAATTCTATATTAAAAACCGGTTGTTCTCTTGGTTTAAATTGTGGGCGAACCGGTGCTTGCGGTGTCGGCTCTTCTACTTCTGGTTGTTGTATATCTTCTTCCTGTAATAACTGTGCAAATGCAGCAGGTAAGGTGGTTTGTTCGCTTGTAATGGGTTGTAAATCTTCTTCATCTTGCGATGGCTGCTCTTCTACTTTCTCTTTTTTAAAAGGCTTCTTTTCTACATCGGCTGTTTTTTTATTGCGATGTATAGGTTCTTTTTTTGCAGGAGCTTTGGCTGGTTCTTTAGGCTCGTTTGCTATAGTTGGTGCAGCACTGCTATTTTCTGAAACTGTTGCTGCGGCTGTATCTGTTTTTAAAATGCGTTTTCTTTTTGGCTTTTCTACTTCACCGCTGTTTTCTGTGTTGTTGGTTTCTTTGTTCATATCTGCTTGGTTTTGAAGAATAGCCGAAATAAGATCTGGCTTACTTAATTTTTTTAGCTGGGGAATGTTGAATTTTTCTGCAATATCGTGCAGCTCAGGAACGAGCAGGTCGTTCAATTGTAATATGTCGTACATAAATTGTTAGGAATGCGTTTTCAAAAAAAGTCGCTGTTGAACGGTTGTAAAATTGAAGTTGAAAATTTGATATCTGGTTGGAAAATGTTTATGCGGATGCAGTATAACAGAGCAAATAAAACTCGTTTTCCATTGCAATAATAAGCATAAAACAACAAATGAAGAAAAAAATTTACAATTTGCCTTTTGCCATGATTTAATGGTTTTGTGAATGGTGAATGGTTAATTGTGAATATTGCCTCAGTACTACCTTATATTATCCAGCATATTCCAATTTTGTGAAAAGTGAATGATCAATTGTAAGCCCATTCCCCATTCACATTTAACCATTCACTTTTTATCCATCAAAATCTTATAAAACTTTTTAAGTTCTTCTTTTTCTGCGGGTATTAAAACAGCCTCTTTATCAAAATTAATTTTAAAGAAAAGCACTCTTTTGTGTTGTGGATATTTTTCTAAAATTTCTGCTATCATATTAGCCGCTTCTACATCTGGCTCTACTTCTTTATGGGTAATGGTAACCTCTGATTTATGGGTAATATGCTTCTTTTTAATAATAGCTTCAAGGGTGGCAAGTTTTCCTGGATTAATATCTTTTATGCGAATTGCTTTTCCATGCAAACCCTCCAATTGCTTTTTGCTCAAATTCCCCCGCTCCATATATTGAATTTGTATGCTCTTGCAAAAGGCATCCGTTGGCTTGGCTGCTAGTACTGCCTCTATAACCTGAGCTACAATATCAATATCGGGGTTTATTTGCTGCATATTGTAAAGTTAAGTGGTAAATGAGGGTTGCAAAAAAACCTTTTTATGTTGAAAAAAAATGGTGGAATAATATACGGTATTTATTGCAAAAAAAGTTGTTGTTAGTATTTAAAAAAGGGGATTAATACAATTCATTTTCCTTTAAAATTTGTAAATTACAAAAACTAAAAAATTCAAATATTCATTATCATATAAAATAAAAAATCATTGTTATGCAACCTAAAGAGAATAAAGATATAAAGACCGATTTACGCCACGATAATATGGAATTTTCAGCCGCTACAGATGGTGATGATATATTGGATACAGATGATTTTAATAGGGAAGAAGATGGCATAAGTAGCGAGGAATTGGATGCTTTAGGAGAAGACAATGATATAGAAATGGCTGCAGCATTAAATGCAGTAGAGAATGACAGATTGGTAGATGGAGATAATTTACCGGAAGAAAGCGAGGAAGATGATTATTATGATAACGAAATAGATACTGAAACAGATAATAAAAGACTTTAAATAAACCAGAAACTAACCCTTTTTTTAAAATTGATGTAAGCAACCCTTTTTTGCTTGGGTTCGATTATATGCTAAACCATAAACATTTTTTAAAAAGAAAGACATAAACAAAATATTTTGCCACAGCGGCAGCATCTTCTACATATCATCCATGGTTGTGCAAACACAAACAGGGATTGTCAGAAAGAGTTGTATACACTCTACTATAGTTTCTGTGTGGGTATTTGTGTGCGTTATTGCCACAACCCTGATGATGCCATTGAAGTTACCAATGATGGATTTTTAAAAGTCTTCAAAACCATCCATAATTTTTCTCCAAAATATGAAAATATTGAAGCATCCCTAATGGGTTGGTTGAAGAGTATTATGATTTTTACAGCTATTGATAATTTTCGAAAAAATAATAGATACAATCATCAACTAGATATTGAAGAGCTGCATTATAATATTAAAGACAGTGATGAAACATCTATAGATAGAATGTCTTATAAAGAAATTATAGAACTGGTACAAAAATTATCACCGGTTTACCGTACGGTGTTTAATTTATATGTTATTGATGGTTTCAAGCATGAAGAAATAGCCACTCAATTGAATATTACGGTAGGTACTTCAAAATCAAATCTTGCCAAGGCAAGAATAAATATTCAAAAAATGTTAAAGGCAACAAATATAAAATTGTATGAGCAGCGAAGAGCCATTTAATTATATAGAACATAAAATAAAAGAAGCGGCCGAAAACAATGAAATTGTTTTTGAAGAATCTTCATGGAAAAAAATGGAATTGTTGCTTGATAAAGAACCAAGGCGCAAACCATTTGTATGGTGGTGGTTTATGCTACCGCTTGCACTAGCAGGCGCTTTTGGCGTTTATTTACTAAACAATAAACCCCACGAAAATAAAGACTATATAACATCTCGATCAGACAAATCTGCTTCTAAAACTACATTAACACCTACGTCGTATGTTGCTATTGTAAATAATGTACAACAAAAGAAAAATGATGTACAACAAATACACAACAAAAAAAGTTTAACTGTTGCTACTAATTATAAAAAAGAAAAATTAGTACCAACTAAAAAAAGAAATAAAAATATTTTATCAACATCATTAACGCAAAATACCAAGGAAAATTCAACAATAAAGGAGGAAAATATTAATAGTATTGAAAATGTTATTAATGAAAAATCGAAAGTAAATTCTTTAATAAATGATGGCAGCGTTTCTAATGTTGAGGTTGATGTAAAAAATATTGTTGCCATAAATAAAGATAGTGCCAAAACCGAAATAGCGGCTACAACAAAAACAGACAGCAACTCCGGCAAAAATAAAAAAAAGGCAGATAAAAAGAAACAGCGTTTATTACCTAAATTTTATGTGCTTGGTTCAGCCGGTGCTGATGTTAGTTCTACTAAATTATTAGCTTTTAAAAACAACCCTGCTTCTTTCAAATATGGTGGAGTTATAGGTTTTAATATATCTAAAAAATTAAGTGTTCAGGCAGGAGTATTTGCAGGCAAAAAGAAATATTTGGCAAAAGAAGGCGAATATAATTTTAAAGCAGGTTCTTATTATAATACAGTAAAAATAATTAAGGTAGATGCGGAGTGTATTGTATATGAAATTCCTGTTTCTGTAAGATATAATGTAGTACAAAAAAAGACAATTAATGTTTATTCAGGTATCGGATTATCATCTTACATTATGAAAAAAGAAGATTATAATGTTCACTTTTTAAGATATAATATGCCTTATTCAAGAGAATGGTATTATTCAGGAAATCAACATTTAATTTCTACACTCATTATAATGGCTGGTGCTGAAAAAAAGATAACCAATCAACTTTTTTTACAAATTGAACCCTCTGTAGGCATACCATTAAAAGGTGTAGGGGAAGGAAGCGTAAAATTATTTTCTGCAGGCTTACAAATGGGATTAAAATATTATCCTTTTAAATAAATTAATTAACTTGTAAATTAATTTATATATCCAATTTAAAAAAGGTCTTATTCTTTTTTACAATAATAATGAGATGTTTTTATTGTTTTTTATGAATGTAAAACCTATGTAAGTTTTAAAAAAAAAAGATTATAAATAATTTATTATAAATTTTTAATACGCAACCTTTTAAAGTTTTTTTCCGATATTTCTAAAACTTCATTTATGACTAATAGAATTTTTATCAGCCTTGGCCTTATTTTATTTTTCTTCGCTTCCATCAATTTTATTTCTTGCAGCAAGCCAGATCCTGTAACTCCACCAGCAGATCCTTGTGCAGGTAAAACAATTGTAGTAACTGGTACTACTACACCAATATCTGTAGGTAGTACCAACAATGGTGCAATAAATGCAACAGCTACTGGCAGTACAGGTTTTACCTATAGTTTAAATAATGGTGCTTTTCAAGCGAGTGGTACTTTTAGCAATCTTGTGGCAGGTTCTTATAGTGTGGTTGCTAAAGATGCCAATAACTGCACAGGTAGTCAGTCTTTTACCGTTACAGCTACACCTTGCCCTACTATTACGTTAACAGCCACTACAACTCCTGCTTCTTCATCTACCGCTAATAATGGTTCAATAACCGCAACAGCAACTGGTAGCACAGGTATTACGTATAGCAACAATGGTGGTGTATTTCAAGCATCAGGTACTTTTACTGCGCTTGGGGTTGGTACTTATAATATAACTGCAAAAGATGTAAATGGTTGTACAGTTTCTGCGGCATTTAATGTGGTGGCTGCTGGTTGTCCTACCATTACTGTTACAGGCACTACTACAAACACCGCAGGGCCTACCGCTACAAATGGTTCCATTATAGCAACTGCCACTGGTGGTTCGGGTACCTATACTTTTAGTAAAGATGCAGGTGCTAATTTTCAAACATCAGCCATATTTAATAATCTTACTGCGGGTAATTATACCATTATAGCAAAAGATGGAAATGGCTGCTTAGGCTCATCCGCCACTATTACCGTTGCAAGCAACCCTTGCCCTACTATTAATTATACACAGGTTGTTACTGGTACAGATAAATGCCTCCCAGCAGGCACCGGGTCAGGAACAATAACTGTCTCGGCTACTGGTAGTACTGGTTTTATGTATCAACGTGATGCCAATCCATATCAAACATCTAATGTATTTAATTCATTGCCTGTAGGCACCTATACCATTAATGTAAGAGATTTAAATGGTTGTATTAAAACTGGTACAGTTCCGGTAGCACAAGCGCCTGCCGGACCATTATTCACAAGTGTAAAAGCAATTATGACTGCTAATTGCGCTACTGCTGGTTGCCATGCTGGTTCATCTCCTCAAAGCGGACATAATTTTTCAGATGATTGTACTATTGTGGCACAAAAAACAAGAATAAAAATTAGGGCTGTTGATGCAAATCCATCTGTAATGCCTCCATCAGGTTCTATATCTGCTGCAGATAAACAAAAAATAGTTGATTGGATAAATGCAGGCGGCCAGCACACCAACTAAAAAAGTATGACGCCAATTAAAAAACTTATTGTAGTTGCTCTAATAATTATTTTGGCAATAGCTGGACTGTATGCTTATAAAGAATACAACAGAAAAGCGGAAGATTTATATACCGCAAAAGTGGAGGAAACTATTAATGCCTCAGACATTGTATTAGCTTTTGAAAAAGACGAAGCAGGGGCTACAAAAAAATTTGCTGGAAAAACCGTTTTGGTCAAAGGCAAAGTAGCAGAAATTATAAACCAGCAAGATACAATGCTCAACGTTTTTTTAGGGGATGAAACGGCCATGAGCAAAGTAAGTTGTTTAATGGATATGAGAAAAAAAGAGACTTTTAAAAATATTTTAGTTGGCAATCAAATTTCAATAAAAGGTATATGCACGGGTTTTTTAGCAGATGTAGAAATGAACCGTTGTATCATTGTAAATGACAAATAATTTTAGTACCCTATGAATTTTTATGTGGCATTGTTTACCTTTTTATTAGCAGCAAATACAGCTACTGCTCAAACAAAATTTTTTACAAAAACCGGCACTATTTCCTTTAAATCTAAAACAGCATTAGAGAATATAGAGGCTGTAAATAATAAAGTGCTCAGTGTATGGGATATAGCTAGTGGTAATATTGAGTTTTCGTTGTTAATAAAAGGCTTTGAATTTGATAGGGCTTTAATGCAGGAGCATTTTAATGAAAATTATATGGAGAGCGATAAGTATCCTAAAGCTGTATTTAAAGGGGTTGTAGAAAACAGTAAAAATATTTTATTAACTTCCAATAACAATTATTCCTTAAAGGTAAACGGCACTTTAACCATGCACGGTGTTACCAAACAAATTACTGTACCCGTTAGCATTAAAGTAAAAAATGGAGAAGCCAATGCCATGGCAAGTTTTAGCATTATACCACAAGACTATAATATAAAAATACCTGGGCTGGTGGCCGATAAAATAAATAAGAAAATAGATATTTTAATAAATGTTCCTGCTTACAAAATCCTTGCATCAAAATAATACTATGAAGAAAGTTTTACTCTTAATTTTATTAAGCATTATTGTGCATTTTACCTATGCCCAAGATACTTCTCTCCTAAAAGATATTGAAGATAATTTACCGGTTTCAGAAAAAGTAACCGGTGCTTTTAAAAGCACTAGGGTTATAAATGCGCACTCTGTAGAAATGCTTTCAAAGAGAAATTTAGATTTTAGAATATTACACCGTTTTGGTTTTGTAAGCGACGGTATAAAACAATTATTTGGGCTGGATGCTGCAAGCATGCGCATGAGTTTTGACTATGGTATTACCGATAATTTTACAGTAGGTATTGGCAGAAGTACTTTTAGAAAAGAATTGGATGCTTTTGTAAAAACGAGGCTATTACAACAAACCAATGGTGCTAGAGAAATTCCACTTTCCATTGTAGTAGCAGCAGGATATACCGTACATACCGAAGAATATTTTGACGGCAAAAAACCAACTGTTGCAGATAGGTCTGCTTATTATGTTCAACTAGTTGCCGGCCGAAAATTTAATTCAAAATTCTCCATGCAGTTAAGTCCCATTTTTGTGCACACCAATATTCCTTTTGTAATAACAGACGATAGAAAAATTTTTGCAATGGGTGGTGGTGCAAGGTATAAGGTGAGCAAACGTACAGCTCTCACATTAGATTATCATCATCCCTTTGGTAAACTAGCAGACAATTATACTGACCCACTTTCTATTGGTGTAGATATTGAAACCGGCGGACATGTTTTTCAACTTCATTTTAGCAATGCAACCGGTATGAACGAGCGTGCCTACATCACCCAAACAACCGGTAATTTTTTTAAAGGAGATATGCGGTTGGGGTTCAACTTATCTAGAATGTTTAAAGTAGGTAATAAACGATAACTGCTTCTTTTATATAGATAAATAACAATTGCCATTTAACTTTACAGTAATTATGATTATTTAAGCTGTAAAAATGAATCTACCTAAAAAAATATTTGCAAGACAACACGAAATAACTGCAGAATTTCTTACTGAAATAGATAAACATCTTGCAGATATTATAACAGGTAATGCCGTAGAAATGCTTGAAATAAAAGACATTGCAAACTTAATGCACATTCATCCTACTCATTTAAGCAATACAATTAAATTAACCACAGGCAATCCTCCATGTTATTATTTTGAAGATAAAATACTATCTATTTCAAAAAGCATGCTGGCCAAAAACGATCAATCTATACAAGAGATAGCGATATTGCTTACTTACGACCCATCAAATTTTACCAAATTTTTTAAACGCTTTACTGGTATCACTCCAAAACAATATCGAGAACAAGTTTTATCTAACTCCTACACCGAGAAAAATGAAACTGTCACCATTTAAACTGTAGTACTCACCATTTTGTTGTTTACATTCTTAGATAGCTTTGCATTATTAAAAACTATTTAAAATAAAACTATGATACAAAATAAAATTGCACTCATTACAGGTGGTAGTCGTGGGCTTGGTAAAAACATGGCTATTAATATTGCTAATAAAGGACTTGATGTAATATTAACTTACAATAGTAAAAAGGAAGAAGCCCAAGAAGTAATAAAAGAAATAATTGCATTGGGCAGAAAAGCGGTTGCCCTGAAACTGGATATTCAGGATGTTACTAATTTTGATAGTTTTTTTAAAGAAATACATAGCTCTTTACAAAATATTTTTAATGCTGACAAGTTTGATTTTCTTGTAAACAATGCAGGAGTAGGAGCTTATGCTACTTTTTCAGATACCAGTGTAGATCAATTGGAAAGCATGGTAAATATCCATTTTAAGGGGCCCTTTTTACTTACTCAAAAAGCTTTACTATTAATGAACGATGGTGGTGGTATTATAAACATATCATCTGGGCTTGCCCGTTTTGCTTTACCGGGTTATGCCGCTTATGCAAGTATGAAAGCTGCTATGGAAACACTTACTAAATATGAAGCCAAAGAATTAGGCCCAAGAAAAATTAAAGTAAATGTAGTGGCACCGGGTGCCATTGAAACAGATTTTGGCGGTGGTGCTGTAAGAGATAATGCACAGTTAAACGGATATATTTCTTCTATTACTGCATTGGGCCGTGCCGGCTTGCCAAACGATATTGGCCCAGTAGTAGCTTTTTTATGCACAGAAGATGCTGCATGGATTAATGCGCAACGCATAGAAGTTTCTGGTGGTATGATGTTATAAAGGAATACTTTTTCTGATACCCAAATTGTATAAACAGTTTGGGTATTTTTTATTTCAACAATTGCTTTCATTTAAAGGCAAAAGTCTTTTATAATTAAAATATTTACATAGAACTATATTTCGGCACAATTGTTATTTGTATAATACAAAACAAATAATATGATAACTGAAAATCAAATAAACCCAGAAGATGATCAACAAGAAGAAATTATTCCTACTGAAGAAGAAAAACTAAAAGAAGAAGTTGAAAAAATAGCAGAACAAGATCCTGATGAGGCTGTGCATTTAAATACTCCTACCATTTCTGAAGAAAATAAAGTGCACGATGCTGATGATGCAGTGCATAAAACCGTTACGCCTTCGGTAGTGGCCGAAGATATAAATAAACAAATAGACCCTGATGATGCCGTGCATGGCAAATAAAGAATACTATAAAATTTGATTGAGAGATGACCAGTACAGCTACTAAAAATGTGTTTTTGCTTGCAGATGATTTTCATTTACCGCACTTAAACAGAAAGAGAAAATTGTGGGTTTATTTGCCCGAAAATTATAATAATACTGATATGCGTTACCCTGTAATTTATATGCAGGATGGGCAAAATTTATTTGATGCATTTAATTCCTTCGGTTCTGAGTGGGGAATAGATGAAATACTAGATGAGCACCAGGGAAACATTATTGTAATTGGCATTGATAATGGAGAAGAACATAGAATGGCAGAGTATATGTTGCACGATAATGCTGACCATGGGGAGGCAGATGGTGCAAAATATTTAAAAGATATTACTGAGGTTATAAAACCATTTGTTGATGATGTATTACGCACCATTCCGGAAGCAAAGCATACCTGTATAGCGGGCAGTTCTATGGGTGGTTTAATATCTTTTTATGCAGGTCTTTATTTCCCACATGTATTTGGTATTGTTGGTATATTTTCTCCAGCCCTTTGGCTGGATGCTCCCAAAATTTTTGAAGAAACACAACAGGTGCTTAACCGCTCTACAAATACAGAAAACGTAGATACCCAGAAATGGTATTTTTATGCAGGTGCAAGAGAAAGTGAAACCATGGTAGCAGAAGTAGCCACAATGGTAAAAATCTTAAAGCCATACCAACATCTAAATGTTACTTATCAAATTGATATAGAAGGTGTACACGATGAAGCCATTTGGAAAAATTATTTTGCTGAATTTTATAAATGGATTACCAATTTAAAAACTGCAGATCATATTGAAGGTGAAAGTGACATCAAAATTATTTAATAACTTTAAGCACTAGCTTCTCTCACAATCAATACATCATGCTTAAGTATATAATTTTTATTGCAGTAATTATTGCAACATCTTTTAGCTGTTCACAAAAAAACGGAACGCAGTTATCTCAAACCAATCTAGCAAAACCAACTGTTGGTAGTTTGTCAACAAAAGACGTAGAAAAAAATTATAAAAGTTTTTGCGCAGGTTGTCATGGCGAAAAGCTGGATGCATTTGTAGATAGAAAATGGAAATACGGCAACAGCAGAGAAGATCTTTTTAAGGGCATAAAATATGGTTATCCAAATGGTGGAATGCCGGCTTATGATTCTGCTTTTAACACAAAAGAAATTTATGCATTGGCAGATTATATTTTAGATGGAATTAAAAATAGGGAGCGCTACGATTTTAAAGAAGCTCCCAAGCAAAATTTATTTATTTCCGAGGAGCAAAATGTAAAATTAGATACGGTGGTGAGTGGTTTAAATATTCCTTGGGCTATAGCTTTTTTGCCAAACAACGAAATGTTGGTTACAGAAAAATCCGGCAAATTGCACCATGTTTACAACAACAAAACAAAACAACTTATTGCAGGTGTGCCGGCAGTAGTAAATGAGGGGCAAGGTGGTTTACTAGATGTAATTGTACATCCACAATTTGAAAAAAATAACACAATCTATCTTTCATATTCCAAAGCAAAAGATGATGACCCAAGGCTTGCTACTACCGTTATTTTAAAAGCTACTTTAAACAATAATGAGTTATCAAATGGCAAAATAATTTTTGAAGCATTGCCTTACTCAACCACTCGCCATCACTATGGTTGTAGGATGGTTTTTGGTAAAGGTGGGTTGCTATATTTTTCGGTGGGTGAAAGGGGTAATGAAAAACAAAATCCACAATCAACTGCAAACGACCTTGGTAAAATACACCGTATAACAGATGATGGTGGCATACCGGCAGATAATCCTTTTGCACAATCAACAACCGTAAAAAGAACGATTTTTAGCTATGGCAACCGAAACCCACAAGGGCTTGCTCTAGATAAAGCAACCGGCAAAATTTGGGAAACAGAGCATGGGCCAAGAGGTGGCGATGAAGTAAATATAATTGACCACGGCAAAAATTACGGATGGCCTGCCATATCATTTGGAATAAATTACAATGGAAAAATTATTACAGATAAAACTGCATTACCAGGTATGGAGCAGCCGTTGTGGTATTGGATACCCTCTATAGCACCTAGCGGAACAGCATTTGTAGAAGGAAATAAATACAAAGGTTGGAAGGGAGATTTGTTAGTAGGCTCATTACGCTTTAATTATTTAAACAGGTGTAAAATTAAAAACGGCAAAATTGTAGGAGAAGAATTATTGCTTAAAAATATTGGCAGAATGAGAGATGTAAGAATGGGACCTGATGGATATATTTATGTAGCGGTTGAAAACCCTGGATATGTATTTAGGTTGGTGCCGGTGGATAGATAATAATAAAAAGCGGTAACACTTTTTAAAAATATTACCGCTTTATATATCTCGCTTTATAAAGTCTTATTTTTTATAATCTTTATTTCTGTTGTTTTATTTGTGTCCAACAATTGTAATGTGTAAATCCCTTTTGCAAGCTGGTTTCCATTTACTTCTCCATTTATAACAATGCCTTTTAAAACAGTCTGTCCTTTTGCATCTACTATTCTAAAGTCAGTTTTATCGGGCACAAACAACACTTTTATTATTCCAGTAAATGGATTAGGGTATACTGATATTTTTTTACCGTCAGTAAAATCAACCATTTTAATATCGCTAAATGAAAAACCATTGTTTGTATCTATTTGTTTTAACCTGTAATAATTTTTACCGGCCAATGGTTTGATATCAATAAAATTATAAGCACTTCCATTCCCATTATTGCTGCCTTGTACAAAGCCAGCTGTACTAAAATTGCTATTAAAAAAATCACCATCTGCACTTCTTTGAATTTCAAAACCTGCATTATTTATTTCCTGCCCTGTACGCCAGTTAAGTAAAGAGGTGTTTTCTTTTTTGCTGGCAGAAAAAGAGAGCAATGATATAGGTAATGGTGCGGTAATATTTAATATTCCAGCTGCTGAAGTCCTAGATTGCCCATCAGGATTTGTAACCGTAATGGTTTGCGTACCTAAAGTTGAACCAACCGTGCTAATATTTAGCGTTATATGAGTTGGATCTGTATAAGTAATACTGTTTACCGTAACTGCTCCACTTATAGAGGCTACAATATGATTAAATGCCAATGCCGGGGCAGGAAGATTGGTACCCGGGTCATAAAAACCACTTCCTGCAACAGCTGTACCAGTGAGTACTACATTTACAGACGGTAATCCTTTAGTTACACTGGCCGGGCTACAACTTGCAGGAGTTGCGGGTAAAGGGGCCAGCACTTTTGTTACATTTACGCCATATGAATTTGTAGCATTACAAAATTGGTGTACCATCCACATCGTCATATCATCTAAGGGATCTAAAGACACATATGAATAATCGCCCCATCTTCTGCCAGGACCGGGGTCACTTGGTGGATTATAAGCCGTTGCACTTGCAGTGGTAAGCACTGGTACTTGAGTAGTACCAAGTGCATCGTTAGCCAAACGTGCAGTGGTAGCAGCATTTGCCCTATCGTTTAACCCTCCGGTGGTTAAACTAAATACTGCATGCCCTTGCCCCGAAACCATCACTGTAGGTATAGAGTACCATCTTGGGTTTGTAGCTGCCGCATCAAAAATAGTCCCCGATTGGTTAAGCGTAGGAACCGTTGTAAGGTTTTGAATATCGTACCAACGGCTGCCGTTTCTAAAACCAACTGCGCCACTTGCAACACCTGTAGTTGAAACCCTAAAACTATGGGTTGTCCATAAATGACCTCCTCTTAAACATGCAGCATAAAGCCTGTCATCTAGCCCATCTAAATTTCCATTGGTGCCGCCGGTATTACCAAGATGTGGAATGGTGGTGCTAGAGGTAGTAGAAGGTACCGCTAAACTTATGTTTCCAGAAATGGTGGGAACCCCCGCCGGTGTTGAAACTCGCCTTATCATTAAGGTAGCAAATGTGGCATTGTCTACCCCTATAAAGTAACCTTCCGTGGGGTTGGCATCAAAGTTATCAACTCCTTGAGGAGTAAAGGGGCCTGCGCCTGCAGCTGTGCAAAGATTTAAAAATGTATTTACGGTATAGACTCCACCTGCAAGAAAACTAGCCCTGTTAATTACGTATCCATTGGTCCCCGTAAAAGCTCCAGCCAGCGAAAACATATTACCTCCAATATATAAGGCATTTTTGTCTATGCCCAATGTAGGATAATCGAAAAAAATATTGGTTTGCCCTAAAAATTTTGAGAAGGTCCAAACGGTTGCACCGGTAATGGTAGATGTATTACTAACTGCAAGTAGGCAACTGTTTTCCACTGCTCCAGTTCCTGCAGGCACATCTATAATAATGATGATCCAACGTGCAGAAAGTCGGTCATATCTTATTCGTGGATCAGAGGTAAATGTATTGGCCAATGGACTAATTACGGTTGAAAAAAATACAGTAGGATTTACGTTCAATACACCATCCGCCACTCCTGTTGTTTTATTAAAAGATTTTATTCTTCCATTTACAGCTACTATGTACTGAGTAGGCCCAACAGCCCCCATGTCATCCGGCGGAAAAGAACTGGTTTCCGCTAATGTAGCACCGGTGAAAGATGTGGAAAGTAACAGTGATTCGCTATTCGAGTCGTTGCCTTCAATCTTTGTATGGGCTTTATCTACAGGATACGATGAAACCTCAGGCGCATCAGGGTTTTGAGGTAACAGCTTTCTGTCTGGTAAGTGATGATGCAATTTTTGTCTTGGAATATCAATAGGATTTAAACGCTGGTTTTCCATTATTTCCGAAACTGTAACAGCTTTTTGTTCCGGTACTATTGTAATAATTGGTTTTTGATCTTGAGCTATTAATGATGAGAAAATTGTAGTAAGAAAAGAAATAATTAGTAATAATTTTTTCATGGCGCATCCTTTTAAAATTGTAAATAATTGCCATGTTAAATATATTAAAAAATACTTAGATGTGGGCTTTTTAATTCATAGCCAAATAGGTGTATTGTAATATCATAATTTATAAGAAAACGTTTTCATATTCTACGATTATTTCATAATTAAGTTTTTCAAAACCACCTATTATATTGCATGGTGAAAATTTATTTTTTTACTGTATAACAATCGTTTTCGTTTCGGTTGTATGAGCACTAAAATAACCAAGTACACCGCCACTTATATTGCTTACAGGATCTGCGGGTACAGTATCACCATCTGCTAAATCTGCAATGCCTTTTAAATAACGATATACATTTTTATCAATAAACCGTAGCTCAACATTTACCACATCGCCAGTTTTTAATTTTGTTGTGCTTCCAAAAATTTGAAACGGGGCTGAACTTCCATCGCTAAAACTATCATCTGCTATGTGTACATATTTATCACCTTTGCCGTTAATGGTTTGCACTATCTGATAATTATCGCCAAAACCGACAGGATCTGAAAAAAAAGCATTTACAATTTTTTGTGTTTCTGTGCCAAACGAAATTGTTTCTTGTGTTAAGGTATCAAGCGGTGCTGTTCTTTGTATTGTTGAAGATGCAGTATAATTTTTTCCTTCTGCTAATACAGATAACAAATACGTTTTACCAATAACCCCCACTAATGCTACATTTGTATAAATACCAGGCGCCGTTTCATTTAAAACAAAAACATTGTTTGTATTATCTGTAATTTTTACTGTGGCACCGGTTACTGCTGGGTACACATTGCCTATGCTAAATGCTACAGATTTACTAATAACTACTTTCGCAGGTTTACCGCTGTTATCTATTATACCTTCAATAACTATTTTAGGTATTGCATTTTTTAAATCTACATCAATTACTTTTTCGCAAGATGCAAAAACAAGTAAAGTAAATGCTGCCAAAACTATTCTATTTTTTTTCATATGCTGATGTGTAAATAATTAAAATTTAAAATTCCAGGTTACGCTTGGTATTATTTTAAAGAGAGCTGTTTGCAACGCTTCCGTTTTTGTGGGGTCATCTTTTTTATCTCTAAAAGTAATGGTGTAAGCGTTTTCTCTTCCGTACGCATTGTATAAACCAAAGGTCCAGCTGCTTTGGTATCTGCGGTATTTATTTTTACGTGCTTCTAAAGTAGCGCCAAGGTCCAGCCTATGAAAAGCCGGCATTCTATAACCATTTCTTTCTGTGTAAAGAAAAACCGTTTGCCCTGCTACATTATATTTACCACTTGGGAAGGTAACTGCATTGCCTGTATTGTACACCCATGTGGCAGAAAAGCTCCATCTTTTATTGAGATCGTACATGGCTACTACAGATACATCGTGGGTTCTATCTTGCCTTGCATTAAAATATTTTCCATTGTCTATATCGTCAAATTTCTTTTCTACTTTAGATAGTGTGTAGCCCACCCAACCGGTGAACCTACCTGTTTTTTTACGCATCATCATCTCTACACCATAAGCTCTTCCACTACCAAATAACAATTCGCTTTCTACATTATCGTTGCCAAAAGTATTAGCCGCATTTCTGTAATCAATTTGATTTTGCATTGTTTTGTAATATGCTTCGCTGGAAAATTCGTACATACCAGTTGCTGAATTTTTATAAAAACCTACTGCAACCTGGTCTGCTATTTCCGGCTTTACATTGTTGGTACTTGGCAGCCACAAATCGGTAGGAGAGCCTGTAGTAGCATTGGTGAGCAAATGTAGGTTCTGCACATTTCTGTTATAAGATGCTTTTATAGAGGCTAATTCGTTCAATTTAAAACTGGCAGAAAATCTTGGTTCCAAATTAAAATAACTTACCACTTCTTTACCTTTTGCGTATTTAATGGTAGCTATTGTGTTGCCTGCTTTATCGTATTTAAAAAAATCTCCGGGGCCTTTTATGGAAATATTTGATGCACGCAAACCATAAATAATTTCCAAGTTGTCTGTAGCTTTCCACTCATGCGAAACATATAAAGCTGATTCTATTGAAAAACGATCTTGTACTTTTTTTATATTACCTGCTGTGGACGTTTCTGCCGATACGCTCCCAGGCGCAATGTTGTGCCGAATAATATTACCACCAAATTTAAATTTGCTTTTATTACTCAGCGACCAATCAAAATCTTGTTTAGCATTAAAGTCTTCTATTTTAGAAAGTGCTTTGTATTTATCGCTACCAGACTTTACCCTTATTTTATAATTGTACTTGCTGTAAATAAGCGATGTGTTGGAGAAAAGTCTGCTGCCAAAAATATGGTTCCATCTTAAAGTAGCGGTTTGGTTACCCCAGTCTGCATTAAAATTTTCGCCAAGCCCAAGTACATCTCTACCAAAGTATCCAGATAAATAAATACGATCCTTTTTTCCTAAACGATAATTGGCTTTTAGGTTCACATCATAAAAATAAAGTGTTCGTTTTCCTTGCCCTGTATCTTTTATTAATTTTAAAAATACGTCAGCATAGGTTCGTCTTGCGCTAATCATAAAAGAACCTTTCTCTTTTACAATAGGCCCGGTTACATTTATACGAGATGCTATTAAACCTACCCCTCCAGATACATCTGTTCTTTTTGTATTTCCATCTTTCATTTTTATATCAACCACTGATGATAGCCTGCCACCATATTGAGCCGGCATACCACCTTTATATACATTTACATCTTTTATGGCATCCGAATTAAAAGTGGAAAAAAAACCGAGTAAGTGTGAGGCGTTGTAAACTGGTGCTTCATCTAGCAAAATTAAATTTTGATCTGTACCACCTCCACGTACATTAAAACCACTGTTGCCTTCACCAGCTGATTTGTAACCAGGCATTAATTGAATACTTTTTAAAACATCTCTTTCGCCCAGCAACACAGGTAGTTTATTTATTTCTGCCATGTTCAGTTTTTCTACACCCATCAGCGGTTTAGAAATATTTTCGTTTTTCTTTTTAGAGGAAATAACAATTTCCTCTAATTGCCCTTTTCTGTTTTGAAGATTTACATCTATTCTTCTGTTCTTGTCTAGCATTACGTTGATAGTATCTGCATTATATCCCGCAAAGCTTATTACCATTTTATATTCTCCTTCTTCACTACTTACTGAGTAAAAGCCATAAGCATTTGTAAGGGTGGCAGCAGCCTTAGATGCATATAAAATTATGCTTGCTCCTATTAATGTTTCTCCAGAAGCTGCATCTCTTACAGTACCACTTACAGCAAATCTGTTTTTTACTTGAGCGGTGCTGTTTGTTACAAAATAGCAAAGGCTAATACACAACAGTAATAATTTGTTTTTCATCAGTATATTATTTGATGATGTAAATTATTAATGCATCTATGGTTGATTGTATAAATTATACAAAGCATCTTATTTATTATACGAACTCATTTTTTTTTGTGAAAAGCAATACAGTGTTATGTTGTGTTAACTTTTTATTAACGCAATAATTAAAATTGCAAATACCAATGTTGTTTAAAAAGCATTTTTTTCTTTTAAAACAAAAAGGGGACGCTATATTTTTATGGCAATTTTTTTTTACCACTGATAACACAGAAAAACAGAAAGGGTAGAGAGTTTTTTTTATCAGCATACTTTCTATAACATCAAAGTGGCTATTTAATTTAGATAAAAACAGTGAATCTGTTGCTGCTGTGGAAATATTTTTTGCCACTGATAACACAGAAAAAAAGAAAACGCAGAAAGATTTTTTATCAGGCATACTTTCTATAACATCAAAGTGGCAATTTAATTTAGAAAAAAACAGTGAATCTGTGGCTGCTGTGGAAATATTTTTTGCCACTGATAACACAGAAAAACAGAAAAGGCAGTACTACATTTTTAATTCTTAAAACAGTGAGTATGTGGCTTCTGTGGAAATATTTTTTTGCCATTATCGCTTAATAATTTTCTGATCTACAAACTTTTCAAAAAAACTTTCTTTAAAATTAATACCAATGGGTATTTCTTCTTCTTTAATATAAACGGAATGTGCATCTACCGAAACAATGTGCGCTGTATTTACAATAAATGATTTACTTACTCTTGTAAAAATTTTATCTGGGAGTTGTGCATGAATTGTTTTTATATTCATGGCAGTTAAAACCTTTTTATTTTCTGTTTGTATAATTACATAATCTTTTAAGCCTTCAATAAATAATATATCGTTAAAAAATATTTTTATCAATCGCCTGTCAGATTTTATAAAAACGTATTCGCTTTCTATTGAAGCAGTATCTTCTTCCATATTCTTTATTTGTAAAAGACCAAGATAATTTTCGGCTTTGTTTATTGCTTTAAGCAACCGTTCTATTCTTACCGGCTTTACCAAATAATCTATAGCATCAGTATCATAACTATCCAACGCATATTGCGGATACGCAGTTATAAAAATAATAAGCGGTTTATTAATAAGACTTCGGGCAAAATCTAATCCGTTAATTGTTGCCATTTCTATGTCTAAAAAAATAAGATCAATCGTATTGCTTTTTAATAGCTCAATGGCGTCAATAGCATTGCTATAACTGTCTATTATTTCAACAGCAGAGATGCCAGTAAGCATTTTTTGTAACCCTTCCCGTGCAAGTGGTTCATCATCTATAATGATACATTTCATACCAGATTAATTTGTAAGGGTAATTTTAAAAATACAGTAAACTCGTTTGGTTGATTATTTATATTAAGCTCATATTGTTCGTTATACAAAATTTGTAGTCGTCTTGTAATATTTGATAAGCCAATACCACCTTTATGTTGCACATTTTCCATTATAGGTTTCGAATTTTTACAATTAAACAAAATTTGGTGAGGGGTAGTTTTTATATCAATACTTATAAACGAAAAACCCCTGTTATCTGCACTATGTTTTACAGCATTTTCTACAAACCCCATAAACATAAAAGGTGGTAAAGTAATACCAGCTAAATCATTTTGTACCTGTATGCTAAATTGAAAATTATCTCTGCGTATTTTTTCCAGTTCTAAAAACTGTTCTACTATTTCTATATCTTTTTTTAGCAAAACCCTGTCGCTGGCACATTCGTATAACTGGTAACGCAACACATCTGACAACCCAAGTACTACTGCCGATGCCTTTGCCGGCTGCACATTTATTAAGGTATGCAGATTATTTAGCGTGTTAAAGAGAAAGTGTGGATTTATCTGATTTTTAAGATTGGTAAGTTCTTCTCTTGTTTTTAATTCTTTTAATGCTGAGTATTTTTGATTATCGAATACCCACTTTTTAAAAACTTCGTAGCCAGATGTGGCCCCTAAAAAAACAAGTGGTATTAAAGCAGAATCTATAAAACCTTTTAAAGAAAGGTCAGTTATAATTATAGGAATTTCTTTATTTACATCCTGTAAAAAAAAATAGGAAACGGCGTTTTCTGATAAAAAATAAAATACCGCCATCAGAGAGACTGAAATTACAAAAGATCCAAATTTATTTTTAAGTAAAAATAATGGTGTAAAAAACAGCAGGTTTAAATATATACAAACCAAGGCAATTACAAACATAGAAAAAGCTCCTTTGTTCATGGCTGTAATAAAAAGATTGATATCTTCTATATCAGCTTTTTTAAGGGCTTCAATGTCTATTGATGGATAAAATAATGCAGCAAGTAAAATAACCATTACCACATGCCTAAACAACCGCCATTTTTTATGAATCAAAAAATTTATAAGAAAATTAGAAGATACGTGTAAGCTCATCTTTATTGTTGTTGTATAATATTTATTTTATATGCAAATTACTATTGTAAATTAAAAGAAGTGTTATTGAATATGATTGTTATTATAGCAACACAATTGTTTTTTATACAAAAGCTATACTTGTGGCAAAAGTTTTTAATAATTATCGGTTCAGTTATTGAGATACTTAGTATTAAACTAATTACTCCATGTTTCGCATTATCATTTTTCTTTTATTATCTGTATCTGCAAAAGCACAAATAGTTTACAAAACACCATCTGGCACAAAGTATCATGTAGCGGACTGCCATATGGTGAAAAATGTTTCGCAAAAAATATCGTTGGAAAAAGCAAGGGAACTTGGCTTAGTGGCATGTAAAATTTGCAAACCTTTTGTTAGTTATGCTAAACAACTACCAGCACCAAAATATACACAGGGAGAAAATACTACTGCACAGTGTAAAGGTTTAACAAAAGCTGGTAACAGATGTAAACATAAAACAAGTATTGGAAATGGTTATTGTTATCAGCACCAGCCGTAAGTATAAAAATTATTCATATTCAGTTGATAATAAAAAAAGCAGGAAGTTTTAGTTTCCTGCTTTCTTTAATATAGCATTGTTCATTTAATCGTCATCCTCATCATCATCTACTTCAATCAATTTATACACTTTTCCCGCATTGCCCGATGGACCAAAACGGGTAGACATTGTCAAATAAATTTCTCCTTTTTTATCTTGCCCAAAACCTTTTATCAAAGAGCCCGCATCGCCAGGAAAACTTTTTAAAGCAATTTCCTGAAACTGCCATGGACCAAAATTTGCCATGGTTGCCATAAATAATTCTCCCCTTGGTACAATGGCAGATTGGGCATACGTTCCAAAAATATATTTGCCCCTGAGGCTATTTATTTTATTGCCTCTGTAAACATTTCCGCCCACTACTGCCAGCCCTCTGCCTCCTGCAGGATTACTGGTGGTATTAATGGTAATTACAGGATCAGTTAATGGTACACCAAAATTATCTACAGCAGGGCAAGTAGCAAAGGGCAGCAAACTGCTGGCTGCATTAAAGCAAGTGTTGCCTTCTTTTACATTCCAGCCATAATTTTTCCCTTTCTTTATCACATCTATTTCTTCATATAAACGTTGGCCCACATCGCCAGCTATTAATGCATGAGAACCCTCCATATCAAAAGAAAAACGGTAAGGATTTCTGAGGCCATAAGCATAAATTTCATCCAAGCCTGGTTTGTTTACAAACGGATTATCAGTAGGGATCGCATAGGGATTTCCATGGTCCACATCTATTCGCAAAATATTTCCAAATAAATTGGCTTCTATATCTTGACCATTGCCGCCAGCATTTACCAAATACCAATCTGGCACATGCCCCACATTAACATCGTTTGCACCGCCACCATCGCCAATGGCTATATACAAATAATCATCGGGGCCAAATTGCATAGTTCCAGCATTGTGATTGCCCTGTGGGTCATCAATACCTAAAACCAATCTTTCAGAATTTATATCTGCCATATTGGGATTGCTTGTAGATACTTTAAATTCAGATACCCGGGTAAAATTATTCCAAAGTGTTGTAGGCGTAGGTCCTCCGGGCCTTGCAGGTGCTGAATAATACACATAAAACTTTCCATTGGTTTTATATTTTGGATGAAATGCCACGCCTAACATTCCCCTTTCATCTGAATTAGGATTAAGCGGAATTACCCTGGAGGTAATATCCAAAAATGGTGTAGTAAGCCTGTTGCCATGCCTGTCTAAAATCCAAATTTTGCCGATCTGGTCAATAATAAAGAGGCGCTTATCCTCTTCGCCACCGGCATACACAACACCGAGCGGGGCAGTGAGGCTGTCTGCAATAAGTTTAAGATCAATCTCCTTATTGCTGCGTTGGCTTAGGGAAGCATCAGTAGCATTTTCCGGTGTGTCTTCAGGCAGTAATTTTTGCTTTTGGCAACTCAGCAGTAGTACTAATAATAAAAAAAAGGATAACAGAAAGGAGGCAGCATTTAAGGTAAAATGTCTGCAATCATGTTGGATGTTTTTTTCTGGATTCATAACATAATTTTTTTAGGTTAAAAATTGTTGTTGCAGAAAAAAATGGGTGTAGTATTTATGCTAACGGTTAATTTTTTAAAGAGGTTGCCTGGTCTGTTATATTAAATAAAATTTATATTGATATTCAATACATCAATTCACAGCAAGCCTATATAATTATCGGAAACAGCTAAACAATCTTACTATCTTAAAGTATTTATTTTAAAAAAATCGAATAGTGGGTTTGAAAATAACTGGTCGTAAATTTTATATCGGGATGCTTTTTTAAAAATTAAACCTGCTAGAGAGGTATAAAATGAATGCGAACTTTTATGTAGGTAACAACCTTTTAATTTATATTTTTATAAAAAATAATCATGGCTTTAAAACCCACAAACATACAAGGCATATACAACTATTGCGACAGATGGTGCGAACGCTGCAGCTTCACCAGCCGCTGTGCGGTATATGAAAGCGAGCAAGCAAACTCTCCAGAAGAAAATGATATAACCAACAAGGCGTTTTGGGATAAGATGGGCAACAGCATTGCAGATGCATTTTCGCTTTTGCAAAAAGCGGCAGATGAAGCCGGGTTTGTTTTAGATGCAGCAGACGATGCCGAAATGAATGAGTACATGGAAAATGTAAAAAGAAAACGCCAGGAAATGGAAGTGCATCCACTTATAAAATACAGCAAAAAATATATGATGCATGCGAGGGTATTGCTGCAAGAAAATGATGCTTTTAAAAAAAGAGGCGATACACTGCTACAATTGGTAGAACTTGGTATAAAAGATATAGCCGACACAAAAAGAGAACTAATTGTACTCAATGATTATATAGAAATTGTACAATGGTATCTTTTTCAAATACAGGTAAAATTTATGAGGGCATTGCCCACATTTGATGATGAGGAAGAAGAAGATGATGCTTTAAACAGCGATAGCAACGGCTCCGCTAAAGTAGCACTCATAGCTACCGATAGGTGCATTATGGCATGGCAACATATTATGCAGTTGCTACCAGAACTGGAGAACGATATCATTCCTTTATTGGCATTATTGCAAAAAATACGCACAGTAGGTGAGGCTACTTTTCCTAATGCAAGGGCGTTTGTGAGGCCGGGGTTTGATGAGTGAGAATTTTCAGTTTATTTATCAGTAAAAAATTTATTAATTAATGATAATAAACCTTCTTTTCAACACAAGGTCGGCACGAATTTTTATATAGAAGAGTAGCAATTTATTTTTGTTAACCCATAGAAAATTCTGTAATAAGATTTCTCCTATTGTGTTTTAAAATCAACAATTAATCTACTATGTTATTTAGAATTTCTTATAAGTTTATAGCTGTTATTATTTTGATGTTTTTGTTTAATACAACATTGGTACATGCACAAAAAGCTGATGATATATTAGGTCAATATTGGACGCCTAAAAAAGACGGAAAATTAGAAATGTTTAAAGTGGGTAATCAATATTTTGGTAAATTAATATGGGGTAAAAGAAAAAGAAAAGATTTTAATAACCCAAACGAAGCATTAAGAAAAAGAGATTTAGTGGGAGCGGTATTGCTTAAAAATTTTAGTTACGAAGATGGAGAGTATAAACGTGGAGAAATATATGACCCTACCAGTGGTAAAACTTACAGCAGCAAAATGTGGCTAAGCAATGGTGATTTAAAAGTTAGAGGTTTTGTGGGCGTATCATTGCTTGGGCGCACAGAAGTGTTTACGAGGGTACGATAATCATCTTTGCAATAAATAATTTGCTATTGTATTTATGAACCTGTTTAGTTGAAAATAAAAAATCAAACCAAGGTTATTTTTGATACACCGTAGGTTTGATTTTTTAGGGAATATATTTTTTTATCTCCAAGGATCCATCACCACTTTCACACAGTCTTCTTCCTTCTTTTTAAATATGCTGTAGCCATGCGCCACTTCAGATAATGGCAGGCGATGCGTAATTATATCATCCAATTTTACTTTACCATCTTTTACATATTGCAGTAGTGTATCTATATGTTTGTGTGCGGGCGCCTGTCCGCCTTTTAGTGTTAAGCCCTTATCAAAAAACTGCCCTACTGGAAAATTATCGTAGGTAGTAGGGTACACACCTAATACAGATACAATACCACTTCTGCGTACTGCACTCATACATGCCTCCAACACTTTGGGCGAACCTTTTTCTATATTAATTACAGCCTTTGCCCTGTCCAGCAAATTACGGTCAGGCTCAAAACCCACCGCCTCTACACATACATCTGCACCTCTGCCTTCTGACATGGAACGTATCTGCTCAATTACATCTTTTTCATTTTCCCACAATATGGTTTCGCAGTTGGCTGTTTCTTTTGCTTTGTCTAAACGGTACTGCACGGTATCTACAATTATTACCCTACCTGCACCTCTAAGCCAGGCACTTTTTGCCGCCATAATTCCAACCGGCCCTGCTCCAAAAATGGCTACTATTTCTCCACCCTTTACTTCGCCCCAGTCAATACCTGTATAACCTGTAGGAAAAATATCTGTGAGAAATAATACTTGCTCATCACTCAACTCATCTGGCACAATGCGTGGCCCATAATCTGCATAGGGCACTCTTACATATTGCGCCTGCCCGCCATCGTAGCCACCATACAAATCTGTGTAGCCAAACAATGCCCCACCTTTTTCTGTCATCAATCCACCTTCGGGACCATAATTTTCTGGATTACTGTTTTCACAATTTCCTGGTACATGGTGGTTGCAAAAAAAGCAATGTCCACATGCTATAGGAAACGGCACCACCACTCTATCGCCCCGTTTTAAATTTTTAACTTCAGCACCCACTTCTTCTACAATACCCATAAACTCGTGCCCAAGGGTCATTGGGCGTGGCTGTGGTATGCCGCCAGAATATATGTGAAGATCTGAACCACAAATGGCCGTAGCTGTTACCTTCAAAATCATATCTCGTGGACCTTTTAATTTTGGATCATCTACTGTATCATATTTAATTATTCCCGGGCCATGAATTACTGCTGCTTTCATAATTTTTTATTTTAATTGGTTGAAGAATCATCGTTTACTGGTGCTTGTTTTTTGTACATCATATCTGCCAAATTACTATCTGACGTTACGGCCGCCATACCTACCTGCATTTTGTTTTTAAAGCCAGATACTACCATATCATCGCCACGCATCAATGCATCGTAGCCATCTTTTGCCACATCTGCAGGGTCGTCTAATTTCCCTTGGACTGCTTTAGAGTCGGTCATTTCTGCCTTGTTAAAAAAATCGGTATCTGTTGCACCAGGTAATAATGCTGTGATGGTAACGCCGCTGTCTTTGTTTTCTGCCCGTATGGCTTCTGTAAAAGATTGTACAAATGCTTTTGTGCCATGATAAACCGCCTGCCATGCGCCCGGTACTTTAGATGCTATAGATGATAGGTTGAGTATTTTACCATCGCCTCTTTGCAGCATATCCTGTAAAAAAAGTTTTGTAAGTACTACCAGGCTGCTAATGTTTAATTGTATAATGGCGAGTTCTTTCATTAAATCTGTCTCAGCAAATTCCCCATATTGCCCCTGTCCGGCATTGTTTACTAAAACATCTACCACAATATTTTTATTTTTTATTTCATTGTATAAATCAAAAGCTTTATCTACATGAAAAAGATCTGTTGAAAAAGTGACTACCTCCACCGCAAATTGCTGTTTAATTTCCTCAGCCGTTGCGTTCAATTCTGTTTCGTTTCGTGCAGCTATAATAAGATTGTAGCCGTCTTTTGCAAATAGCTTGGCAAGCTCCAACCCAATACCACTGCTACCTCCGGTTATAAGTGCGTATTTATTTTGCGCCATAAAAAATAGTTTTTAAGTATAAATGTTTATGGGTATTGCTCCTATTTCGGTGCCAAAAAAATAAATTTTTATAAAAAACATTAATGCCTTGATACTATAGATTTTAAAATTTGTGAGGGGGATTTTTTTTGTGATTCTCTATTTGATATTGCCCCATTTATTCACCAAAATATAACTTGCTTTGCCCTATGATTTTCCTCCACGCAAGGTTTGCTACCATCTTTGCTTCAATAAAAGTTGAAAAATGATTTATTGATGAAGGGCTGCCGGATGCGAAAGGGAAGTGCTGCCAAAGGCAGTACCGTAGCAAAGCGAAGCCGACAGCAGCCGGAACAATTGTTCAATAATAATCTATGGCTGAAAGCCCCAAAATGTATTCAAAAAAAACAATGAAGTTTTGGATGTTTTTTTAATAAATATTTTCAAAATCATATCTAATCAGTCACCATTCACAACTTCATACAAAAGCACTAAATTCGTTGCACAAAAAATCAATATAAATCATGAAGAAAATAATCGTTTCGCTTGTACTTATTTCAAGCTTATTACAGGCCCGTGCAGATGAAGGTATGTGGCTACCAATGCTACTTGGGCAACAAGTGTATAATGACATGGTAAAGCGTGGGCTTAAGCTTACCAAAGAGCAATTGTACTCTGTAAATAAATCGTCGTTAAAAGATGCTATCATTATTTTTGGCGGAGGTTGTACCGGAGAAATTGTGAGCGACAAAGGTTTGATATTTACCAATCACCATTGTGGTTACGATGCCATTGCCACGGCTAGTTCTGTACAAAATAATTACCTCAGAGATGGTTTTTATGCATACAATATGGGGCAGGAAATTCAAAGCAAACTTACCGTACAGTTTTTAGATAAAATTATTGATGTAACCAAAGAAGTGGAAGATGCGGTGAAGGGTTTAAACTGGGCAGACCGCACAAAAAAAATACCGGAGGTTTATAAAACCATTACAGATAAAGTAATGGATAAAGACAATGGTATTACCGGAAGAATTTACAGCATGTTTAAAGGCAACCAATATTTAATGTACACTTACAAAACCTATCGTGATGTACGTTTGGTAGGTACACCGCCTGAAAGCGTAGGTAAGTTTGGTGGCGATACTGATAACTGGGAGTGGCCACGCCATACGGGTGATTTTTCCATCTTCCGTGTATATGGTAGTAAAGATGGTAAGCCTGCAGATTTTAGTGCAGATAATGTTCCGCTAAAGCCTAAACACTTTTTACCTGTAAGTATTAAAGGAATAAAGGATGGTGACTATGCTATGATTTATGGTTACCCAGGTGGTACCAACCGTTACGAAACAAGCTATGGTATCAAACTAAAAAATGAAATTGAAAATCCATCGCTTGTAGGCTTGAGAGATATGCGCTTAAAGAACATGTATGAGCAAATGATTAAAGACCCTGCGGTAAAATTAAAACTTGCCAGTAACTATGCAGGTGTTGCAAATTATTGGAAATTTTTTGATGGGGAAACAAAGCAGTTGGTAAAGTTTAAAACCTACGATCAAAAGCAAGCGTATGAAAATACTTTTACAAACTGGGCAAGCAGCAAGCCTGAATATGCTAGCATTATGAGTGATTATGCAGCCAATTATGCAGTTTGGTCGCCTTATGCAAAACAGCGTACTTATTTAATTGAAGGTATTTTAGGATCGCCACTTGCTACGTTTGCATCTGGCTTACAGGGGGTAGAAGCTGCGCTTGTAAAAACAGGAATGAGCGGTGCAGATATTACGAAAGCGGTAAACGCTGCTGATGCAAATCGTAAAGCATATTTGGAGGGCGCAGACAGAATAAGCGATGAAAAAATTGTAGCATCTGCAGCCATGCAGTTTTACAATGATGTAGATAAAAGCCAGCACCCAATTGGTTTCTACGAAAAAATGAAAGCAACTTATGGTCCGCTAAATGATGAGGCAACTTTTAAGAAATGGGCAAAAGATTTATTTGCAAACACCATGATTTTAGATGATGCAAAATGGGCAGCTTTTGTAGCGAAGCCAGATGCTGTTACGTTGCAAGCAGATCCTGCATTTAATTATGCTACCAGTTTTGTAAAAAGTTATAATGGGAAATACGCATCGTTGTACACCGTGTTTGCAAATAAAAACAATGAGCTTGGGCGTGCTTACTTAAAAGGCATTATGGAGAAAGATCCTGTGGCTGCCGCAAAAATGTACCCCGATGCAAATTTTAGTATGAGGGTAAGTTATGGTAACGTAAAAAGTTATGCGCCAAGAGATGCAGTAAAGTATGATTTTGTAACTACGAGTAAAGGTTTGTTAGAAAAATATGTAGCCGGCGATTATGAATTTGATTTACCTGCAAAGCAAGTAGAACTTTTAAAGAAGAGAGATTTTGGTCAGTACATAGATAAAAGCAGGAATGATTTGGTGGTAGGTTTTATAACCACTAATGATATTACTGGTGGCAATTCTGGCTCACCTGTTATTGATGGTAATGGTAATTTAATTGGTCTTGCCTTTGATGGCAACTACGAAGCACTTAGCCATAAGATAGCTTTTGATAAAGACCTTAACCGTACAATATGTGTAGATGTACGTTACGTCTTGTGGTGTGTAGATAAATTGGGCGGTGCAAAAAATTTAATTAATGAGTTGAAGTTGGTGAGGTAAAAGCCCATACCTTACCCTCGTTCCCTCTCCAAAAATGGAGAGGGAGGACGGGGAGATTGATTGAAAGATTGACTCGAAAGGGTTAGGAAATAAATTGTGAAATTTGTTTGAAGATGAATTAAAACAGTTTTTTCAGTTTATACGAATTACGAAGGAGTTCAACTTTACATAACCACGGGTGTATCTGTGGAATTATCAAAAGGCGGAAGTTTAGATAAATACAAATTAATTTTGTGTTTATAAAACTTCCGCTTTTATTTTAATAATAAGCAATGCCAGAATTATTTATTATAACAGGTTGTAATGGAGCCGGTAAAACTACAGCTGCCTATACTTTGATAATTAATTTTTTTAGTTGCATTTAGAGTTTTAAAAGGTGATCACGATATTATTAAAAATGTAATTAAAAGAAGGTATTTTAAAGGGTTACAAAATTTAAATAAATATTTAGCTATTGCTCATGAATGGTATATTTTAGACAATTCAAAACTAGAATATTCATTTATTGCTAAATCTTTAAGAGGAGAATTAGAAATAATTAACTTTGAGAAATACAAATTCATTTACAATTATGGAGAATAATAACATTAATAATAAAACTAAAGACCGTTCACAAAAAATGATGGAAGCTTTGAAAAGAGCTACTGAACGAATAAGGATAGAAGCAAAAGCCACCAACACCTATTTAGTAGTATCTGATGGTAAAGGCGGAGTAAAAAAAATTCATCCAAAAGATCTATAATTCGTTTCACTAAATGATTTTTACAAAAAACCCGGCTGATGGCCCGGGTTTTTTATTTATAGTTTTCTTAGAGTTTATCTTCTCCAAAAATCTGTTGATCTGTTCTTTCCTGTACTGGTATTTTTCTTATAAAATCATCGTAGCCTTCACCATCATGGTTACTGTACACACCGTATGCATCTATGGTATATCCAACACTGCCATCATTGGCTTCTATTAAATAAAGTATAGAACTATCAGATGGATCAGAGTCACCTTCAAAACGATAGGTTTTTATAATTACCAATTCATCTGGTCTATAAGTTTTAGCTTCTGTACCAAAGCCTTTTTTGGTCATTCTAAATTCTTTGTCTTGCTTTTTTAAACGAAGTTTTTCCAATACAGAACTTAGCGTTGTTAAATAATTTGTGTTTATCATACATGTAAAGTTTAAGTCTTTGTTTATAGATTGTATTATAAACAAGCCAATTTTATACCAGTTATTGTGGCATGGTTTTGTTGATATCTGTATGACAACATTTTTATAAAAAACTGTATTTATGGCGATTAATATTTTAGAAGAATTAAGAAAAAACCTAGGAATGCCAGCTCTTAAAAAAGTGGATCCTAATACACAAGAAGTAGCAATAACTTCTGATAAAGAAAAAGAAAATAAATTAATGCAAGCAATTGTACCAGCAGCGGTAGCCGGTATGTACGATTGTGCAAGATCAGAAGAGGGATTAAATTTTTTAGCCGGCACATCGTCCACACCTGATTGGCTTACTTTGTTATTTGCAAAAAATGCACCTGAGGTCAAAGAAAGACTAGCTACCTATTCTGACAATACAACTTATGCGGTGCAAACACATTTTAATAGTGTGGCGGCAGAGGCAGTGAAAATTTTAAGAAATGCTGCTACTGAAAATGACAGGAGAATTTCTATAAGAAATATTGCAGGGGCACAAAGAGATTGGTTTTTACCCTATTTACCTGCAGAGCTTCGTATAGGAAAATTGCTGGATGATACTACGTTGGACGATAGAACCAACAAGATGGAAGGACCGGTTTCAACTTTTATGCACAAAATAGAAACAATGATTACCGGGCAAGAAAGTGTAGAAGATGCCAATAAAAAAAGAGATGAAAAAATGTAATTCAATTGTTGTCACGAATACACGAATGGACACCAATAAAAAGACAATGCAATGCACGTATAATAAATCAACATTTTATTTTAAGAAAGAGAAATTAAATTGTATTCAAATATTTAAGTAAAAATAAAGCCGAGAAAATTTCCTCGGCTTATTTTTATTCTCAGCTTAATTATTTATTTCCTCAAATCCTTTTATTTTATTGTAGAGGGTTTTTCTGTCAATTTTTAAAATTTCCGCCGCTTTTGTTTTATTAAAATTTACTTGTTTCAGCACATTCATGATGGCTTCATATTCGGCTTTTGATGCTGCATCTTTTAAATCATATACTCCTTTACCTGTAGTGGCAGATACCGCATTTACATTTGGCTGTTGTATATGTTGCTCTTCTTCGTGTCGGTGAGCAAATGCAGGTGGTGTAGTGCCTGCATGTGTTTCGTTGTTTGTAATTTCCCATGGCAATGTTTTTGCCTGCACTTTTCCTGTTTGTGTAAGTAATACGGAGCGCCTTACTACGTTTCTAAACTCTCTTAAATTACCTGGCCATGAGTAATGTATAAACATTTGCATTACATCTTCTTCAAAACCATCAATATCTCTATTTAATTCTGTTTTTGCTTTTTCTAAAAAGAAATCTGCAAACAAAGGAATATCTTTTTTTCTATCTCTAAGTGGTGGTAGGTTTATAGAAAACTCATTAAAGCGATGGTATAAATCTTCTCTGAATTTTCCTTTTCTGTAAGCCTCCTGTAAGTTTTCGTTAGAGGCTACAATAATGCGCACATCTACCGGCATCTCTTTATTACCACCCACTCGTTTAAATTTTCTCTCCTGTATTACTCTTAATAAAGATGCTTGAATTTCGTAGGTAAGATTTGCCACTTCATCTAAAAATAATGTACCGCCATTTGCCAGTTCAAAATGCCCTTCCTTATCTGTAAGTGCACCTGTAAACGCACCTTTTACATGCCCAAATAATTCGCTGCCAGATAATTCTTTTGATAATGTACCACAATCCATAGCAATAAAAGGTTTATCAGCTCTGTCACTTAAACTATGAATTGTTTTTGCAATTACCTCTTTACCTGTACCACTTTCTCCGTACAAAATAATACTGTAATTTGTAGGTGCTACAATTTCAATTTGTTTGTATAGATCTTTGGTAGCACCAGCTTCGCCAACCAAAAATTCGCTATTAATGCCCGCTTTTTTTTGAGCAGCTGGTTTATCAATTACAGCTTTACTTCCTCCAATTAAGGAGTGATGAACAGCATCTGGTTGGTCAAGTGCATTGTTTAAAACTGTGAGCACTTCATCAGGTATCAATGGTTTTGTTATGTAATCAAATGCTCCCATTTTAATTACATCTACTGCAACTTTTATATCGGAGTACCCTGTTATAATTAATACAATGGTATCGGGCGATATTGTTTTAATTTCTTTGAGCACATCTTTCCCATCTCTATCTCCCAATCTAAAATCGCATATAACAATATCGAAATTGTTTTCTTTGAATTTAATAATTCCCTTTCCTCCAGAGTTTGCAGTTTCTACTTCATAACCATTTCTAATAAGAAATTTACTTAGCACCAAACACATATCCACATCATCATCAATAATTAAAATCTTTTTTTTCATAATATAACCGTTTAAAAAAACATGCCAGATTTTATTTTATATATTTTTTGTTTTATCTGTATTGTTATCATCATCTATTAAATGCACTTTTGATACAGGTATTTCTTCAATTTTAATCCATTCAGAATATTCACTTGGATAAATTTTACCACCAAAATTGGTTGCATATACTTTCGTAAATACTGCCCCAAGGTATAAAATTGCAGAACTATAATATACCCATATCATCATAATCATAATAGAACCTGCTGCCCCGTAAATATTGCCTAGTTTACTTTGGCCTAAATAATAACCTATGCCATACTTTCCTAATAAAAATAAACAAGCAGTAATAAAAGCGCCAATGGTTACATCTCTCCATTTAATTTTAGCATCGGGTAGTACTTTAAAAATTGATCCAAACAATAATGTAGTAATACTTAATGTAACAATTGTATCAATTATAAATAAAAATATAGTACCCATTGTAGGTAACAGCGCAATAATTTTTTCGCTGATAGCCGCTGCAATAGCATTTAGCACCAACGAAACAATTAATACAAAACCTAGGCTTAATATTAAGGAAAAAGAAATAAGCCTATCAATAATTACCTTCCACCAAACTTTTTTAGCTTTAATTTTTAGTCCCCAAATTCTGTTTAATGAATCTTGTATTTCGCCAAATATACCTGTGGCACCAATAGTAAGTACAATAACACCAATGGTTGTTGCAAATACATTGTCTGTATTCAAATGTATATTTTGAATAGATGTTTGAATTTGTATGGCAGCTTCACTCCCTACCAATTTGTTTATTTCCCCATACAATTCCCCATTTATTGCTTCTTTACCAAACAAAAAACTCGTAACAGTAAGTAATATTACCAGCAATGGTGCTATTGATAAAACAGTATAATATGCCAAAGAAGCACTATACTTTAATATATTATCTCCAATAAATTCCACAAAAACCTGCCGTAAAAACTTAAAGAACCCCACAACTTTTTTCTTCATAAAATTGTTTGTAGCATTTTATTATTCTATAACTGTACCATGTAATAAATTCCTCGAAAAAAAAGAAAAACTTTCCTCAATCTTATCATTGTCAACAAGTTTTAAACATTAATGAAAAAAACTTAATAACATTTTTACTTTTATTTAAAAACGGAAAATCCTTGTTTTAATATAGAAAATATTGCAAAAGGTATATTATTTGATATTTTTAAGCTGACATTATTTTTCTCCGTTACGTTTTAATAGTTACTGGCAGTAATATTGAACCACCTCAAATAGAAAAGTATAAAAATGGAAAATGCAAACTACCTCAATGAAAATATTTTGAAAGCACTTATCATAGATGATGAAACAGATATTTGTTATTTATTAAGCCGTTTGCTTAAGAAAAAAAACCTAGATACTATGTTTGTTAACTCATTATCAGATGCAAATAAGGTTTTAAAAACAGATCATCCTGAAATTATATTTCTAGATAATCATCTCCCTGATGGATTAGGTATTAACTATATCCCCTATATTAAGGAGCATTACCCTACTTCCAAAATAATTATGATAACCGCTCATGATTCTGTAGATGATAGAGCGAAAGCTTTTAAAAATGGCGCTGATTTTTTTATTGGAAAACCTTTTACCAACGATATTATAAATAAGGCTGTAGAAGCCGTGGTGTAAAAATATTCCCCAACTTGTAGAATATTTTCTACGAGATGTTTCTTTCTTTAGATAACTGCTTTTAAAACTTTTAAAACTTTACCATTATGGAAACTTTAAATACCGGAATACTTAATAAACTTTCTGGATTATTGTTTTTTTTAAAGCGCTCAAAAACTGAGTTTGAAATGGTAGCTGATGAAGTGGAGAATTATTCATTAAAAACTGCTTTGAATGGTTTATCGGAAGAAAGTAGTTTTTATGCAGGTGAGTTAAAAAATTATTTAAAAGATTTAGGCATTAAAACTCCATATATTAAATACGATAGTTTGGTAGATAATGTTGATTATTTAAATGAGAACCCTCAACAAAATAGTAATGGCAACGAACTTAATTGTATCTGCAACTATAATGAAACAAGTTTAACAGAGGCTTACAGTCAATTATTGAGTGAATCATTACCATTCGAAAGTTTAAAAGAAATTATACTGTGCCAATTAAATGCTTTGAAATTTTCATTTATGAAAATAAAAACGTTAAACACAGCAAGGTTTGCAGTTTATTAAATATTAATTATCAAAATGTCCAGCCTACAACACAATTCTACTTTTAATAATTCCATAGAAACTATTTATGATGTGCATGCAGCAAATATGTATGGCTGTATTTATAAAATAGTTCAGGATAAAGCAGAGGCTGATAAAATTCTAATACTGATTTTTCAGGATTTATATAATGACTTTTCGAGTGATGTGCAAACCAAAACAGAACCAATTTGGTTTATTAAATATGCCATGAAAAGAACCTTTAATCATTTAAAATTACATGATAGAAATAATTCAGTTCCTTTACAAATACTAAACAGAATTACACATTTAAAAGAAAATATAACTCCGGCCATCACTGCCAGTGCTTAGAAAAAATTAATAGAACCATCATAAAAATTAATAGTAAGAAGAAGGAGCATTATAAAATGTTCCTTCTTTTTTTACTTATTTTCTTGATCTGCCTATTAACCATAACACCAAGGCTACTACTATTACAATTCCTATAACACCGGTCCACATACCGGCTTTAAATATACCTCCAATGGCTTCACAGCTAGTTAATGTAATAGTAAAAAAAGCTAGGATAGCAATAAGGGATGCTGATAAACGATTCATAAAAAAACGGTTTAGTTATTAAGAAATATTTTTGTTGTGTATTAATTTATGATAATGTTGTTTTTCGGTATACTGCTTTTTCGCTACATTAAAGCCGGTTAAAAGAAAAAATATCTGCATCGTTGTTTTTTCTACCCAGAATTATATCTTTCAATATTTCTGCAGCTATCAGGCTAAATGTAATACCATTGCCACCAAAGCCAAGTGCGAAATAACTATTAGGTAATTTTTTATATTCACCTATAAATGGCAACCCATCTTTGGTTGCACCAAACGTGCCACACCAACTAAATTCAGGTTTAAATATTAGATCAGGATATAATTTATTAAAATCTTTTAGAAGCATTTCTTTTTTGCTGGGCAATAGTTCATCCCTCTTCTTAGCATTGGAAAATTTTTCATCTCTGCCCCCTAATAAAATTCTATTATCTGGCGTGGTTCTAATGTATAAATAAGGATCAGCTGTATTCCACAAAAGCGCTTTATTAGTAAAGGGTGCTTTTTCAGCATTTCCCTGTTCGCTGCACATAGCATAAGTGCTTTGCAGGTCCACAATTTTTTTGTCAATATATTTTACAGATTCATACCCTGTAGCAAATACTAATTTATTTGCTACAATAGTTTCTCCATTTTCGGTGGTAAGTTTTACATCATCTTTACGATGTTCAATTTTTGTAATACAAGTACGGTCATATACTTTGCTACCTTTTTTAATTGATGATTGGTGTAATGCATGTGTAAAAGAATATGCATTTGTTTGTGCACCCTGTGCAGAAAGAATGGCATTGGGAGCTGTAAGTTTATATTCATCATACACCATTTTTTCATCCATTATTTGCACATTAAAGCCGTGTTTTTTTCTAATGATAAATTCTTCCTCAATAAATTTCGCATCTCTTTTTGCAGCTGCATAATAAAGACTTTCTAGTTTTTCAAATTCATCAAATTTTAATTTTGTAGCAATAGATTGTAAAGTATCAATAGACTCGTCGCAGAGCCTATATGCTCTCACAGCATTATATAAACCAACCTTATGTTGCAGTTCGCTTAATGGCGTATCTATTTCGTACTGCAATAATGCGGTGCTTGCACAGGTGCTTCCCAAACCAATGGTACGGCCATCTACCACTACATTTTCTACACCCGCATTTGTAAGATAATAGGAAACAAGGGCGCCGGAAATTCCGCCGCCCATTATTACCACCTCTGTTTTTATATCTTCATTCAATGTTGGATAATCGAATGGTAAGCCATGACGTATTAACCAATATGGATAACCTGAACTTAAATTCATAAAGAAATTATATTTTCAATTTGGCATGATCGCCTCCTGTAAATGTGCCGGTAATGGCTGCTTTAATCATATGAAAAAACATAACAATCTTGCTGGAACTACTATCCCAATACTCTGCCTCAATGGGTGTAGCATGTATGAGTAAAATTTTAGGGTCATCTTTTCCATCCTTAAACCAGGCATTCATGGCTGGTGTCCACAACTCTTCAATTTTTGTTTTATCATCACTCAACGTTGCTTTTGCATTGAACGATACATATGAATTGGCGCTGGGAGATGAGTAGGTGAGGAAAATCTCATTCTCTTCTGATATCTGATCTACCTTACCGGAGAATTCATTTGTAAAAAACCATACAGATCCATCGTCTTCCACTTTTGCATTACTCATAGGCCTTGCAGAAAGTTTACCATTTTCTGCTTTGGTTATCATCATGCATACTTTTACATCTTCTACCAAATCTTTAAATTTCTTTAGTTGCTCTTCATGATTTTCGTTCATAACTTTTATTTTATTTCTTTGTTTTTTTTGTTTCTGATTCAGCTGCTGATTCATAATTAATATTGTTCTCAGCAATATCAGTTAGGCCTTCATCTGCTTTCTTTTCTTCGTTTAGTGATTGTACCAATATATCTGCACAATCTTCATAACCCAATGTTTTTGCCAGCTGTACCAATCCACCATAAGTAGCAATTTCATAATGCTCTACTTTTTGAGCAGCAAGTATAAGCCCAACATCTCTTGTAGCAGTACCTGCGGTGGTTTCTTCTATTATACCTTCTCCTTCTTTTGTAATACCTTCCATGGCTTCACATTTTTTGGCCTGTGCTTTTTTTCCTAAAATGCCAAACACTTCTTCCAACCTGGTACAGTGTACTTTTGTTTCTTCTAAATGATTTGTAAACGCTGTTTTAAGTTCTGCAGATGTTGCAGCTTTTGTCATTTTTGGTAAAGTTTTCACCAAATGCTTTTCTGCCCAATAAATATCTTTTAACTCTCCGTAAAAAAATTCTGCCAGCATAGAGTCATTTACAGGAAATGAGTTTTTTAATTGTGCCGCTTTTTTTGGAACAGCAGGCTTCTTAGATGCAACCGTTTTTTCAGATTTCATTTTTTAAATTTTTTATGTTAATGGATGCAGAGAGAGTTCCTATATTTATGCCAAGCATTTAATATTAACAAACAATATGATTTTTGCCATATTGTTTAAATATCTATTAATCAATGTAAAATTACTTACCACTTAAGGGGAATTATTTTCACAAAAAACATAAAATATTTTATTGTTGTAACTATTTATTAATTTTAAAGTATTGGCAGCATTTTAGCTACTATAGCATAATAGAAAAACAATTAAAAACTTTTAAAAATTAAAATTATGAGCAAGAAACTATTAACAGGTGTTATACTAGGAGCCGCTGCAGGTGCAGCTTTAGGAATGTTATTCGCACCTGATAAAGGGAAAGAAACACGCAACAAATTAGCTAAAAAAGGTACAAACTTGGGAGATTCTGTTCGTAATAAATTTAACGAATTAGGAGAAGCTTTACAAGAAAAATATCAAAACATTAAAGGTGATGCAAATAGCATGGTAGAAAAAGGAAAAGATGCAGCTAAAGATTTTGAGAATAAGGCAAAAGATTTTAAAGATGAAACAAAAAGAAATTTTGCTTAATAATTAATTTTGAGTATACAATAAAAGTACCGGCGATAATATAAAGACTATGGCAAACGAAATAGATGATAAAGATGGTGTAATTGAAGCTTTGTTTGAGAGAACAAAAGATTATGTAGAAACACGAGGTGATTTATTTAAATTAAAGGCAATAAAAAAAACAGCTGAAGTAGGTTCATCCATTATATCTAAAGTTATAATTGGATCTCTATTTTCAATCTTTTTATTGATGCTTAATTTTGGATTAGGCTTTTGGTTGGGTGATCTTTTTGGTTCTACCTATCTTGGATTTTTTGCGCTTGCAGGTTTTTATCTTATCGTTGGTCTTATTGTATATTCAAACAGAAAAAATATTCTTAGAAGTCCTATTGCAGATTCAATTATTAAAAAAATAAACGATTAATATCATGGAAATTAAAAATGCTATTGATCTAGATGCTGCCATTGCCGAAATGGAAAAAAAGAGAGTTATTCAAGAGACAATTTTGAAAAACCAGTATCGTGAAACCATTGATCATTACCGACCAAAGAATTTAATTAAATCAGCATTTAAAGGGGCGTTGGAACCAGGTGAAACTGGTAATACCATTTTAAAAACGGTCGGTGGAATAGGGGCAGGATTACTCGCAAAAAATTTAGTATTTGGAGCAGGTGCTACCTCATTGCTTGGAAAATTTGCCAGCAATGCTCTAAAAGTGGGTGCTACTAATACTGTAATTAACAACAAAGATAAAATTGCAGCTTGGGGTATTTCTATTTACAAGAATCTATTTACCAAAAATAAAAAAACAGACAGCGCCAATATCATCAATAATAAGAAGTTCTAAACTCTTTCATAAATGGATAAGCAAGTAATTATACCAGCCGAAGAAGAAACAGATAAAATAGGAAACGAACCGGTGGTTGTAAACGAGGCAAAAAAATCAGAAGAGGAATTGGAGAAAGAGCGAAGTTTCAAGGAAGGGCTCGCAAATAATAGTGATACCGAAAAAAAATAATCCCCATACCTTAAATATATATATACAGCGGCTAATGCCGCTTTTTTAATATGTACCCATTTAATCTTCTCTTTAAATTGTATTTCTAAATGAAATGAACAGTTAGAAAACTTTTGAAATCTTTATTTGGTTATGTACATTATCTTAACGACTTTTTTGCTCCGTCAAATAAACTCTTCCACACCAAATTAAAAAATGACTTTGTAATAACCCTATCAAAACTTATAGCCGTTGTTCTAATATTTCCATTAGCAGGGTTTTTATCTTTAATAAATACATTGGCTATAAAACTTGTTACATTTTTATTTTTTATATCGTCATCCTTACTCTTTAATAATTTTATTTTTAAATTATCATACAACAGTATTCCACTCCCTGTTCCTTTATAATCTGTTCCCTGTAAATTAAATGTGTAGCTGTTTATGTTACCGCTTTTTACAGATCCCATACCGAGCGGTTCTATTACCGGGTTTAATTTGGTTCCATCAAATGGGCCTACTTTCCCGATTATTGTAAATGCACCGTTTGCAGTGTTTAGTGGTAATTTCCATTGAGATGTAAGTGTAGCTGCATTTAAGAATTTACTCGTCACATTTACTGTCATCATATTATTTTGCCTTAAATAATTCTCTAGGTTTGTTACATTACTTACCACGCCGTTTACAGTAGTAAAAAAAACATCTCCTACATTTTTAGATATTGCTCCACGCTCTCTGTAAGAAATATAACCATTGTTTACAGTCACTTTTTTAATGTAAATAGCGGTGGTTAATTTTGCTATAGACTGGTGCGGATATTTACCCACTTTACTCGCTGTATCTGGCTGTACCAATCTATCATTAAATACTTTTATGGTAGGTTGAAATGTGAGCGTTTCTGCAATAATGGATTTTTTCTCCAACAAAGCGGTAAGGTCTGTTCCGCCCAAAACAATATTTTTAAGATTTACATTAAACAGATCTTTTTGAAATTTCAACGTTTTTACAAATGCTGCTTCGCTCATGGTTGGTACAACGGAAATATAATCTACCAGTACCTGTTTCTTTCTTTTATCTAAAGCAAATTTTCCAATATTAATATTATACACTTTATCTTTTGTAGCAAACGAAATTCCATCAGCACTTAAATCCCATTGGCTATTGCCAAGCAATTTTAAAACATCGGTACCTGAGTAAATGCTATCAATATTATTGGCATTAAAGCGCACATTTTTTAACTGCAATGGTTTTTCATTTGTATTTGCACGGTTGTATAAAGTGAGAGTAGTATTGCCAACACGAATATTTTTTACAATAGCTTCATTAAAAAACTCATTATCTATTTCTATGGTTTCACCATCGCCGGTTTTATTTGCTTTTCTGTAAATGCCAATTGCACCACCATCTGTAGTTAAGGAGTCTGCTTTTATTTGTTTGTTTATAATAAAGGCATTGGTAGATAATCCTGCAACCCTACTATTGGTTAATGTTATCAAATTTTTATTATCATTTACGGTAGATTGCAAAATCTTTTTTACCGCTATAAATCTTTTAGGCGCATTGTATTCAATTCCCTCAAATACAAACAAACGATTTGCCTTTTCATTTTTTACATTGGCTGTTTTTACGGTAGCCACAATATCTTTTACAAAATAACTTATAATATTATCGTAGTTTTTAGTGCTGTCTATTTGTAAATTTTGCAACACAATGTTTACACCCTGCAATGTTGTATGGGCGCTTTTTTTACCCTTTGCAAATGCTAAGGTTGCATCTGTAATTTTTATTTCTTTTGCCTGTATGCTTTTAAACTTTCCGGTAATTTTTTTATACAACGCCAGCGTATCTGCTGCAGTAAATTTTACTGCTTCATCTTTTCCTGTGTTTATTATTGTTATTACAGGTCTTACTATTTCTATGCTATTGGCCTCTATTTTATTCTTTTGTAAAAACGATGGTATGTTGGCTCCGCTTATGGCTAAGCTTTCAATATGTACATTAAAAATTGTTTTTGGAAAACCGCTCGTGTCGTTCATGTACAATTCTTTCTGCAAAGAATCTGATTGTAGTACAATATTAAAAAATGTAGCATTGCCAGCCAGCGCATCTATTCTGCTACTATCGTATTTAATATAGTAAGTGCTGTCAGTGCCTTTTACAATAGCATTTTCTATTTCGTTTTTTACAATCCTTTTTTTATTGTATTGCCACCAAATTACTCCACCTGCAATAGCAAGTAATAAAACAAGTGCAATGTATTTTACTGTTTTGTTCAAAAGATTTAATTTAAATAGTGGGGGCGGTGAAATTTATACAACAATCATCAGATGTTCCGGCTATTCGTTCCTATCTTTTTTTGCCTCAAAGGCAGGCAAAAAAAGGATATCCACTGCTATCCGGCAGCCTTTCGTCTTCAGATTAGTAATTAAACAAAGGTCGTACCGTGTTATAAAAGGGATAATTTAATCGCTGCAAGTCTTATGTCATCCCTACGGGATTCTACCAATTTTTATTTCCTTGTTTTCTATAATATATCAGCCCTATGGGCTTTAGTTACTAATTCGTGAAATTTCTTGCATTCGTGGTAAAACTCTATTCCCTCTAATTGCATTAAGTCAAGCAAACAGTTGTTCTGTGCATTCTGTGGCAATAAATTATTCCTAAAAAGCAGAAACACATTCGTGAAAATTCGTGCATTCGTGGCAATACTTTAATTCCAAACAGTTCTTCTGTGCATTCAGTGGCAATAAATTTTTCACTAAAAAGCATATACACATTAGTGAAAATTCGTGCATTCGTGGCAATACTTTAATTCCAAATAGTTCTTCTGTGCATTCAGTGGCAATAAAATTTTCACTAAAAAGCATATACACATTCGTGAAAATTCGTGCATTCGTGGCAACAAATCCACCCCTAAAACGGCAACCCAATAGCAATGTTCAAAATTAAATTCTCTCTTCTCCAGGCACGGCTCGCAAAATCAAATTGGTTAAACACCCAGCGCTGCCCATCAGGTAAATATGGTTTTCTTAAAGGTATCCCAAGGTCTGCACGTATTAGTAAAACGGTGGCATCAAATCGTATTCCTATGCCAGATGCTACTGCAAGCTCTCTTATAAATTTGTTGGTAAATTTTCCAGCCTGTCCAAAAAGTATAGTGTCTTTTGTCCACACATTACCCGCATCTACAAACAACGCACCGCTCAACTGTGCAGTAAATGGAATCCGCAATTCTGTATTGCCGAGCAATTTGTAATCACCACCAATTATTTGAAAAAAACGTTGGTCGCCGGGTGTTGGTTTATATGTTCCCGGGCCAAGTGTTCTTGTTCTAAAACCTCTTATAGAACTGGAGCCACCTATTGTATATAATTTATTAAAGGGCAACAAACGTGAGTTGTTGTATGGTAAGCCCACACCAATTTGTAGCCTGTTGGCCCAATCAAATTTATTGGGTAATCTTCTGGTAAAATGATAATCAAAATCCAGTTTTGCATATTGTGCAAAGGGTACTCCAAATATGTTTTTAGAACGGTAATCTTTTGCCTTGGCAATGGCACCAGCTATATTACCAGATAACTCAATGCTTGTATTAAAATATACTTTGTTTTTTCTGTTTCTAAAACTGGAATTGTAAGTGTATGAACCAAATGTACCCAATATTGCTTCTGAATAAACCGACAACAACAACGATGGGCTTGCAGCTATTTGTTTTTGAAATGAATCAGTAACATTTGCAGCCTGCAAATAACTCAAGGCTACCGGTGCTAGGGTAAATTGCGTTTGCAAATTTGGTTTCCATGTAAAATCATATTGAAAACGAAAAAGACTTTTGGTATAAAAAATATCTTTTTTAAACAATTCATATCCTAGTAATAAATTAGTGTTGGGCGGGTAAAAATTATTTTCTTTTAATTTCACAAATGGAATGGCGTACCTCGGCATTCTTAATGTAACCTCGGTACCTAATCTGTAATTATTATTTTTTACTGAGTCACCAGAGGTTGTTTCAAAACCACCATATACTTTTACGCCCAATTGTTCTGCACCTCTAAATGCATTTCTGTTTTTCCAGTTTACACTAAGCTGTGTTCCTAAAAAATTATTCTCTTTACTAAATGCATCAATTTCTGCCTGTATAGATTTTTGCTTTGCTGGCGTTAAATAATAATACACATTCATTCTGTGAGAAGTATCTTTTTTTGTAGAATCGTTGATTGGTTCAAACCTGTTTTTTACAAACTTAAATGCACCCAAGTTTATTAACCTGTTAAGCGTTGTATTCTGTGCCCTGCTGCTATAAGTGCTGCCAGGGCGGTACGTAATGGTTTGTGCAAACAATTCTTTTTTAAACTTTTTAACCGTGTCTTTTATCAGTAAATTATCAAATAGTTCAACGCCTCTTTTAGATGTATCCAATTGTGCAGATGCCAATGTATAATTGGGAAAAACCGTAATGCTATTTATTTTATAAGGAAACTTAGCATCATCTGGTGTGGTTTTTTTTATGTTTAAAAACAAATTTACTTTTCTGCCACCCACCGTACTATCTACATAAGCCATTATATAATCTGGATTAAAATAATAGTAACCCCGGGTTTTCAACACCAAATCCAGCCTGTCTCTTTCTGCCGTTATATCGCTTAATCTGTAAGGGTTTCCGGTTTTTAATACGCCCATTCTGGTGGAGTTTCTTTCCAACAGTTTTAGCAACGGTGTACTATCGCCTACCCATTTTATTTGCCCAATTTTATATTGTGGTTGTACTTGTGCAGTATAATTTGCTTTTACAAAATAGCCTCCGGTATGCACCGTATCTCCCTGCACCGTTGTATGAAAATATCCTAGGTTATCCATGAGCGATGCCATGTTTTCTGCAGTAGCTTTTGCATTTACCCTGCTGCTTAAAACCGGTGGTTCGCCTAACCTGTTCCGCAAAAATGCCTTCAATCCTTTTTCTCGTTTGGGTTCTCCTATTACATAATAAAACCAAACTTTGTATGGCTGACCCAATAGAAACTTATTTGGTTTAGGCGAAGCTGCCAGCGCAATTGTTTTTCTTAATGATCTTGCACGTGTGGTAGTTTCTGCATTTTTTTCCACTTTTACAGTTGCGCCTTTGTATAATCTTTCACTGGCAGGCAAAAACCTTCTTACACTGCACGATGATGCAATCACTATTAATCCAACTGCCACTATTGCAAAAAAATGCTTCATTTAATTTTTACTTTTTTTTCTTCTTCTAAACAATTCTTTAAACTTATCGTAATCCATTGTTACCACAAATGCCAATCCGTTCTCTACAACATATCCATCAAGCGTTACTTCAAACTGGTTTTTTGTATAAGCCCTCAATAAATATTTTCCATCTGTTGTTAGTTTATAGGTAACGTTAACGTCTGGCTTAAATCCTGCATTTGCACCACTTGCTTTGGCTGCAGCATCTTGCCCTTCAATCCCAAAATTTCTACCCACGCTTACCACCAACCTATCATTTGCAAATGATTTACTTACTGCGAGGTTAAGGTCTGTACGCTGTGTATTGCCACCGTTAGAATAATCGTTGTAAGAGTTAAGGTTTAAATCAATATCTATTCCTTTAAAAATATCACCTGCTATTTCATTTAATGCTGATGATAAAAACTGGCTTACACTCTGCCTTGCTATGTCATTAAAATCGCCGCCGTTTCCTTTAAAGAAATCACTGCTTTGCTCACTTACAAAACGATTGAAAAGTAACAATGAAAAAACCTGTTTGTTAATAGATGCCGGGTCATTTCTTATCTGCAACAATTTATTTTCTATGGTGGTGCGCAAATCGCCATTTATTAAATTGCTTTCTTCTGGCAATTGAATATCAAAATTTATATTGGGTTTGCTTAAAGGACCAGTAAGATATAATACAACCCTGTACGGTATTTTTTGGTTGAAGGAATTTGATAAAGTAGGCGATACATCTGTTACCTCATTGCTCAACAAATCTTTTGAAGATGTATTGGCAATATACTCTGCTGTAATATTGGCGGTGGCATCTAAAGGCGCACCTGCAAAAGTGATGGTACTTCCCTGTATTAAATTAAATTTTCGTTGCAGTATCTGATAATGCAAATCGTAATATCCATTGTCTAATTCGTACGTACCGGCCAATACTAAATTTCCACCGGGGTCCACACCTGCGTTTAATCGAGCATCTCCCTGTACCCTAATTTCATCTCCTGTAGAAGGATCTACCAAAATTGTAAGTGCAGCTGCCTTGGTTACTTCTATGTTAAGGTTATAATTCAAAAACTGTGCAAATGCTGCTGCAGGTTTCAACTCCGGTTCAAAGCCTTTATTTGGTGGATTAATATCAAATGTATCTGCATCTATAAATCGTACAATTGTTTTACCATCATTTTTTTCATAACTCGTTTGTGGCAATACAAGCTTCACATCACTCTTATCATTTAATAAAATATCGCCTTCAATTACGGGCATGGCAGATGTACCTGTTACCGATACATTCACATCTACCGATGCAAAACCATACACCTGACTGTTGATGGTTTTTTTTGCATTTACCAGCACAAAATCATTTGCATTTACATCTACCGCCAAGTCATAATCCATCAAACCTTTTGAAGTAATGTCTCCATCTATCTTAAGTGAATTGTTCAACGAATCTTTTACAATAAAATTTGGAAATTGTATTTGCGGATAGTTAAAAACTATTTTTTGCTTATCAATAAAGTAGGGTGTTCCTAACTGTGCAGTTGAAAATTTTACGGTATCAAAATTTAATTGTCCATTGTATTTTGGATCTGCAAATTTTCCATTCAATTTTATATTTCCATTTATTACACCTGTGGTATTAGTTATCTGTCCTTTAGATAATGCCTCCAGTGTTCTAAAACTTAGTTTGTTTACCAGCATGTCTGCATCAAACTGATCTGTTTCACTGTTTAAATAATAATTTCCTTTTACACTAATGTCGTTTAACGGACCAACCAATGCCATGTCTGCTACAATATTATTTTCAGATTGCTTTTGTGCATTGGCTGTAATATTGCCCAACGGAAATTGCATTACCTCTACATTGGTTACAGATGCGTTGCCTGTAAAAGATGGCAATGCTTTTTTAAAATCGCTTACAGTTGCTTTCATATCCAATATTCCTGCAATTAAAACGGTGTCTTTATTTACAATGGAGCTAATGCTTTTTAAATTAAAATTATCAATAGCAATAGCAATGGGACTATCAGGCACCAACGTTTGGCTGCGTATATCAATTTTTGCAGTATCGCTGTTTATCACAAAATTATTTACCAAAATTCCTTGCGGGCCATAAGAAAGAAAATTATCTGGCGACACATTCCATCTTTCATAATTCAGAATCAAACTATCCTTCATACGAATGGTATAGTTTTCATCTTTTACATAAGCGGTTCCAGATAAGCCGAACCAATCTCTATTTGCATTATCTTTTGTAACCACATTCAAAGCAAGACTATCTTTTGCAGCAGCGCCATTTAGCCTTGTACCATATAATGTATTGCTTGCGGTTTTTAGTGTGTCAAATTTTGCTTCGTAATTTAGTTTGGCATTTTTAGCATTTATGTTTAGTACAGCATTGGCTATATTATTGGTACCGTACGAAACTTGTTTTACAGAACTATTAAAATTTAATGCACTATCCGTTTCGGCAGATGCATAACTTCCGGTAAAATTAAAATCCTGGTAACTGTTTAATCCTGGTATAATCGTAGTAATAACCGGACTTTGTTTTACCGTTCCTTTTATAGCAAATTGCTGATCTGGTATATTTATATTGGTTGGTTTATAACCTGGTATTTTATAATAATTATTTACATACCTCATTAAAGATTCTCCAATTTTATCATAATCAAAAGCACCGCCTGCATGTACATCTGCAAATGGTGCAGAAAGTACAATTGAATCAACTCCATTTAAAGAAGAGGCAATAAGAGATGTACTATCAATTACGAAAAACTGTTTGCCTTTTTGAAGTCGCAAACAGTCTAATAATAAACTGGCATCAAGGTTTCTGGGTTGTAGGTTTACAGCATCTACATTTGCAAGCAAAGAAAAATTGATGGTATCTTTTGTGAAATTTAATTTATTTAACTGTGCAGTATCTATATCAAATGTTCCTTTTAAAGTTGGGTATTGGTTGCGAACATTGGTAACTATATCATAAGATAATTTTAAACTGCTGTCGTTAATTTTACCGATGCTTTTTATTAATCCGTTTTGCAGCGTAGCATTTATTAACGCATTTCGGTAATTGTATTTATTGTACTGCAACGATGCCACATTGGCTTTTACAACCGAGTTCATTGTTTTATAATCGAAGCCGGTTCCTTTAGCAGTAAATGCTCCTGCTACATTTCCAATTACAGTATCTTGTTTTATTAATTTTCCAATGGCAAAACCAGGTGTAGTAATATATAAATCGTAGTTGGCCAGGTTAGGGTTTTTAATATTTTTAATATAACCCTTTACTGTAAGTGGACCATAGCTTGATCGTACTTTAAGATCGGTAGTTATGTTTTCAGTATTGCCATTTAATTTACCGGAGGCCGCAATTTGTTGTGGTAAATTTATTTGCTCTAATACTGCAGGAGGTATAAATCCTTGTACCAGTTGTTTATTAAACGATGTACTGCTAATAGTGAGATCATACTTAATTTTTGTAGGGTCAGTCATGTTTACCAGGTTCACCCTGCCTATAAATGAAAGGTTTTTTGCTGATGCGTTTACATTAGCTACCACATTATTTTTGTCCCCGGTAATGGTTCCTCTCAAATTAAAATAGTCTGGTAAACTTGCTAATTGTTTTTGATTGGCAGGTGGTACAAATTTTAATATATCTTTTTTGTAAATATTGCTTTGTTCAATGTATAGATCATATCTAAATCTATTAGGGTCTGTTAAATTAAAAAGGGTACCCCGTCCTTTTAAACTAGTACCAGATAAACCACTTAGTTGTAAATAAGGTAAGTAAAGCCTTTGTAGATTTCCTCTTAGTTCTGTATTAAAATTTAAGTACTGGTTTGCAAATTGTGCTCTTGGCAATGATTTTTCAATGGCAGGTACCAATAAATACAAATCGTTTAAGGCCAGTGTTGAATTATTTAGCGTGGCGGCAATTAGTGCATTTTGTGGTGCTGTAGTTATAGCTGCTATACTATCGTAAGAAAGATGAAAATAATTTTGAATGAGGGAACGGTTTGTTTTTACATATAATTCAGAAACTGATAATGCAGTATCTGTAAATAATAAATTTACGTGCATAGTATCCAGCGATAACCCGCTTTTATCCTGAAAAGAAAAATGAGTTACCAATGCTTTTGTAGAATCTATGGAATAATGAAAACCATCAATAATTGCTTGTATGTTTTTTGAATCTAAATGAGCAAAATCTAAACCACCTGCTAATGGTTTATTTACATCATCATATTTTATGCTGGTATTTTTTATATCTAATTTGTTTGCAGCATACACCCATAAATTTTCTTTCACAGGCGTTGTATCTTTTTTAATTGCAGCAGTATTTTTTTTGGCAGATGAAAAAATTATGCTGGCGCTATCCAACAATAAATTATCAGCAGTTCCTTTTTCTTGTGCTATGCTGTATAAAATATTTTTGCCCGAAAGTGTTCCTATTTTATTTTCATAATAGAGACCTGTAATTTTATTATCTATTACTACATCTACATTTTTTAAAGAAACATTGTTGCCGGATATTAATAATTTATAGGGCGATTGAGTGAGGGTATCTATTGGTAATTTTGCCTCAATACTTGTTTCAATTTCTTTGTAAGTATTCATAGAAAACTTTACACCATTTGCGGTTAAATTATCTATGCCAAAATTCAACCTGTCCGGTTGAAATTTAGTGGTGGTTAAATCTAAATTTTTAATGATGGCCGCAAAATCATTCCCTGCATAATTGTCAACAAATCTCAACCCTACATTTTCAAAAATTAATTGTGTAAGGGTAAGTTTCATTTCAGCAGTATCCTTATTTACTGTAGTAGATTTATTGCCCGAAAATGCGTTTACCAAAAATTGATAATTGAAAACGGTATCATTTTGAGGGCGGGAAATATTGGCAATGATATTTTTTAAATACACTTTTTTTATGTCTGTATTTCCTTGTATCAATTTAATCATGTCAAGGTCTACAGAAAGTTCTTCGCCAAATAATAAAGTGTCTTTTTTCTGATCTTGAATGTAAACGTTTTTTATCTTCAACCATTTGGGTAAACTGTAATCTACCGAGCCAATTTGCACTTCTGTTTTTAGTTTGTTTTCCAGGTATTTTACCACTTGGTTTCTTACCGTTCTTTTACCAGCATTTGTATTTATGAAAATGATGGAAGCTAAAACAATGACCAACAGAGAAGCAACTATCCAAAGTAAAACTTTACCGGTTTTTTGTAATATTAAATTTGCAGTTGCCATCAGGTATTATAAAAACGAACTTGTTGTATTATTTTAAGTGGGTTATTTCTATGCCCCTATATGAAAATTTTATGCCTGCCTTATTCCCCTTTAAAATAAGGTAAGCGGTTATTCCATTAAATGCTCCTATTTTAAAATGGGGAAAATTGTGTAATCATTTACACATCCAATTTTTTTAAGCAATTTTCTATATTGATACCTTTTGCTACTACAGGCTTAAACAGATCAGCCCTTTTTGCTATTATTTCCTTAGCATTAAATATGGTAAATTGTTGTGGCGTCAATCCTTTTTTTACTTCTTTCCAATGCAGTGGCATAGAAACAGTAGCACCATTTTTTGGTCGTAAAGAATATACAGAAGAGATGGTTTGTCCACTTCTGTTTTGTAAATAATCCAGGTATATTTTTTTATCTCCACGCTTTTTTAAATTGCGTATAAGCGTAGTAAAATCCGGTAGCATTTCTTCTACCATCATACAAATTAAATGGGCAAAGTTTTTTACTTCTTCGTACGAATATTTATTCTTTGTGGGCACATAAATATGCAGACCGGTGGAGCCAGATGTTTTACAAAAACATGCTGCGCCCGCTTTGTCAAAAACTTTTTTAAATGCATTGGCTGTTTCCACCACCTGGTCAAAAGTATTTTTTTCAGAGGGGTCAATATCAATAATTAAATAATCTGGGTAATCCGTTTTTTTAATCGTAGAGTGCCATGGATTTAGTTCAATACATCCTAAATTATTTAAGTAAGCAAGGGTTGCTTTATCGTTGCAAATAATGTAATCAATTTCCTTTTTTGAAGAGTCAGAATACACCGGAAAAGATTGTATAAAATCGGGTGCATTTTCTCCAGCATCTTTATGGTAAAAACCTTCATCATTTATACCATTAGGATTTCGTTTTAATGACTGCGGTCTGTCTTTTAAAAATGGTAAAATATATTCAGCAATTGACTGGTAATATTCTACCACCATTTTTTTGGTAACCTTATCTTTTGGAAAATAAATTTTATCAGGATTGGTTATTTGTACATTTATTTTTCCTGCCTTTACAACAAAGTTTCCATTTTGTTTTGTGGAAGTATTTTTATTGATGGAAGTTTTTTGCGTTCCTTTTTTCAATATTTTTTTTACAGGTTGCTGTGCTTCCATGGTTATTTGTTTTACCGTTTTATCTTTTCTTATTTGCAAAAATACCGGATGTCTTAGTTTTTCATCGCTTGTCCATTCTGTAAATTTCACCTCACAAACAATGGTAGGTTTTACCCAAGTCACTTTATTATTCACTACAATCTTTTCTTCGAATGGAGATTCTTTTTGAACCAATGGTTGCAGTAAATTAAAAATGGTTGTAAGCTTTTCATCATCGTATCCACTTCCCGCATGCCCCACATGAATTAGTTTTTTATCTTTCATCATAGCCAGTACCAACGAACCAAAATGTTTTCTGCTACCTGTTGGTTCAGTATAACCTGCAATAATTACATCGGCTGTTTTATGGTTTTTTATTTTCAACCATTCATTGGTACGTTTACCTTCATAATATTCACTATCTACTTTTTTTGCCATAATACCTTCCAGGTTATTTTGTACAGCGGCATTAAAAAAATCGGTACCGCTTTCGAGTACATGGTCTGAAAATCTGATGACATCATTTTTAGGCAATAAATTTTTAAGTAATTCTTTACGGTCTTTTAATGGCAAGTGTTTTATATCATTCCCATCCAGCATCAATAAATCGAATACATAATAACACAGCGGGTAGTTTGTGTTTTCTTCGTAATGCTGTATTTTTTGAAAGTCAGGAAAACCATTTTCATTTAATACTACTATTTCCCCATCTAATACCGCTTCATGTTTTATTACTTTCAACTCTTCTGCTAAAGCCGGATAATTTTGTGAGAAGTCGTTTCCGTTTCTGGAGTATAATTTTATTTCTGATGATGAAACCTCGGCAACGGCCCGGTAGCCATCCCATTTTATTTCATACAACCATTCTTTGCTGTCAAATACTTCCGTACTTTCTTTAGCAAGCATGGGTTTTACCGGCTTATTTATTTTTTGTGGATTTGCTCTTAAGCTGTAGCGGACTTTTTTTTTACCTGTTCTTTATCTTTTGCTGCAAGTGCTTTATTTATGGGAGATGTTTTAGGCGTTTCTTTTTCGCTGTCGTAGTGTTTATCTGTCGCAAATTTATCGTTGTGTTTTATAAGCAACCATGCATTGTCTTTATCGCTGTTCTTATTTTTAATTTTTACTAAAGCAAATTCACCTTTTAGTTTTTTACCTTTTAATACAAATTTTAGGTTGCCTGCTTTTAATCCGGCCTTTAATAATTTTTTATGGTCTGCAGTTTTATCATCTGTTAAAGCGGTGTACGTTCCATTATCCCAAATTTCTACAATCCCCGCACCATAATTTCCTTCGGGTATAATTCCTTTAAAATCTTTGTAATCGTACGGGTGATCTTCTACCATCATGGCCAGTCTTTTATCTGTAGGGTTTAATGATGGACCCTTGGGCACAGCCCAGCTTTTTAAAACACCATCCATCTCCAACCTAAAATCGTAGTGAAGATGAGATGCTTTGTGCCGCTGCACTACAAAAGATAAAATGTCAGTTTCATTTTTTAAAGCCGCCCCGGGTTCTGGCGTATTATCAAATTTTCTTTTCTTTTTATAATCTATAAGGCTCATATATTAAGAGGCTTTTTTTCTTTTCGTTTCTATACTTGCTTTTAATTGTTCCATCAAATCTTTTGCTTTGCTATGTACCACCTTCATTACAGGTGCTTCTGTTTTTTTACCTTTTGCTTTTGCATTTATTACTTTCATTAAAGATGCGCTGTAGCTGTCTTTATAACCGGTAATATCAAACTTACCTGAAAGCTGGTCCACCAAAGCAATGGCCATTTTTAACTCTGCAGGTTTTACAACTGTTTTTGCAGGAAGCGATAATTCTGTTGTTGGCCGTATCTCTTCATGAAAACGAATGCGGTTTAAAATAATGGCATCGCCAGATACTCTTAATATAGCGAGGTGTTCTTTGTTTCTCATTACAAAACTTGCCACACCGGCTCGTTTGGTTTTTATCAATGCTTCCCGCAATAATGCATAAGGACGAACGCCACTTTTTTCGGGTGCCAGATAATAAGGCGTTTCATAATACACGCTGTCTATTTCTTCCTGTTTTACAAAGTCAGTAATTTCTATGAGCTTTGTTTTTTCAGCGCCTGCCTTTTCAAAATCTGCTTCGTCTAATATTACATACTTACTTCCGGTATCAAATCCTTTTACAATATTTGCCCAAGCCACTTCTTTGCCTGTTTTTTCATTTACCCGCAAAAATTTTATATGGCTCTGGTCTTTCTTATCCAGCATATCTAAATCTATATCGCTGCTTTCGGTAGCGCTGTATAATTTTACTGGTATGTTTACTAAGCCAAAACCGATGGCGCCGGTCCAAATTGGTCTCATGGTTATTTATTTTTAAATTATTTCAATGTCTCCGCCAAACCGGCGAATGTAGAAAGCTAGTTCGAAGAAGCACATCGGGTTTTAAAAGCTGCTAATGACACATTACTCAAAATGATCACTTTCAAATTATTACAATGTTCCCGCAATAAGCGGGATCGAAAGCGGGTTTTATTAGCACACCGTCTTCGACAAGCTGCTAATGACACACTATTCAAACCTTTCAATTTCAAATTATTACAATGTCAGCCTGAGCCTGTCGAAGGCGGGTTTAAAGAAGCACATCGGCTTCGACTAGCTCAGCCTGACACCCTAATAGATTCGAACTTTTGTCATTTGCAAAGAGCAAAATTTTTTTTATGAATGCCTCACCCTGACAATCTTAAAAAAAACGAACCCATGTCTTTTGCAAAGAGCCATAAATTTATTTTTATCCGCAGGATGCTGTGCATGAGTGCCTCACCTCGATACTATAATTAAAATCAGTTTTTATATTTTATATTGCTTAAAATATTTCTATGCCGCATAAAACAATTGATAATGTAACTTCTTCAAAATTGCATCATACAATTCTTCATCTACAAAAGGAATAACTGCATTGGCTTCTTTCATCACACTCCAGTCTCCTTCTTCATCTTCCAAAAAACTAAACATATATTTTCCATCTGCTTCTACAGGATAAATTATTCCATTACAATTTTCTTCCGGAAAAATACTTATGTCCATTTCTGCTCCTGCGTATTTAATTGTCAATTCTATATTTTTCATATTTATATTTTAATTTGATTCTAAAATTTTCATTATTAATTTTTCTTCCTTGGTTAAATCTGCACTGCCATCATTCTTTTCAATGTCATCCAGTTGTTTAAAATATTTATCCAGACTTTGGTTTTCGTATAAAGAAATTATTAAAGGGTGCACATAATATTTCTTACATACTGTTCTTGTATTACCCAAATGCTCTGCCACTTTATCCAACGCCTGCACCACATTTTTTTTGGTATTGGTTTCGTTGTCGGCAAAGCCAATTTCTTTAAATGCTAAAAATGCATTTACCGTGCCTGACCATGTTCTAAAATCTTTTGCGGTAAAATCTTTTCCGCTGATTGTTTTAATATAATCGTTAACCATGCCAGAGTCTATGCTACGTTTCGTTCCATCTTCATTATAATATTGAAACAATTCTTTGCCGGGTATATCTCTGCATTTTTGCACAATGGCTGCCAGTTTTTTATTTTTTAAAGTGATGTCATGCTTAATTCCTTTCTTACCCACAAACGTAAATTTTACATTTCCTGTCTCAAACTGTACATGCTTATCTTTTAAAGTTGTAAGCCCAAATGATCCGTATAATTTTTCGTAAATGTTATTACCTACTCTTATGTTTGTACGTTCCATTAAACTCACCACCGTAGCCAACACTTTTTCCTGCGTAAGCCCGGGCGTAGAAATATCTTTTTCCAATTGTAATCTCATTGCGGGCAATGCTTTTCCAAATTCTAATAATCTATAAAACTTTGTATGGTTTCGCAATGCATTCCATGCAGGGTGATAGCGATATTGCTTTCTCATTTTTACATCAACCCCTGTTGCCTGTAAATGACCGTTTTCTAAAGCGCATATCCATACATTTTCCCAGGCGGGTGGTATTACCAAACTCTTTATTCGTTTAAGTTGTGCTTCATCATTCAGCTTTTTTTTGCCCAATAAATAAGAATAATTTTTAGCCGATTTTTTTCGCACTATTCCAGGTACAGTATCCTGTACATAAACCAAGTTTACAGCTTCCGCTGTCTTTGCCGGGTCTTTTAAAATCTTATTCAATTTTTTCTTTGGAATATTTACAACAAGTTCTTCGAGCTCTGTCATTTGTTTACAATTTTTTAATTTAACTCCAGCAGCATATACAGAAACTTTTGTGCCTATTCATTATTGTAGAAAATAAATAACTGTTTTACCATTATAATCGCTTTTTGTTGAAACTATGTGTAAACCTTTCTACGTATTTACTTTGAATACTCAAAATGTGTATCTAAAAAAAGTTGGTACAGACTTTGAATTTTTATAATACATAATAAACACCTACTATGCATTACAACGATACACATCTTGCTTTTCTTCGTGAAAAAATAATGGAAACAAAGGTTGCATTGTTTAAATCAGAAATTAATTCTGAATTGTCCTTACCTACAAATATTATTCAAACTGTAAGTACAGATGATGAAGGAAATATTTATTTCTTTACAGCATGTAATGGTAATTATGCTAACCATATTGACCAACCTTTTTATGCATATTTAGATTATCATAAAAAAGGATTTGAAAACAGACTTTGTATTAGTGGCAAAGCAGTAATTGTGAAAGAAGAAAATAAAGAAGCAGAAACAACCATGCAATTAGATGGTGTAACTGCAAAATCGATTGTTCTTATTAAAATGAAAATTATGCAGGCTGAATTTTTTGGTCAGACGATGCATCAAAATTTATCGTGGCCTCAAAAATTAAAAAGTACCATTAACAATATCTTTTTCCCTTCAACAGAACATCATTATAAATTCGGATAACGTTCAGAAACATTAGATTATATTTTGGCATAAGCATCGATAGCACACAAAAAGACTAATAGCGATATAATAATAAACCCCGGGAATATTTTTCTCGGGGTTTGTAATTTGTAATAAAAATGTATAGTATTTAGTTCGCAAAATATAGAATTATGCCCGACCTTAGAAAAAAAGCGTTAAGAAAATTTGAATGTATGCCGTTAAGAAATGAAATCGATGTTACCAATGTTTGGAAAAGAATTTTTGTCGGTAAGTCCTACAAATGCTTGGCTTTGCACTATTGCTGTAACTGATTTCATTTTAGGCATACATTCAAATTTTTAGCTTATTTTCGGCAGTCTTGATTTTTTTTGTTACTTTTTTGCATCAAGGCAAAAAAGTAAATACAACGAAACCTATTTATAATAAGCTTTTGCGAATAATATAATTAATTCTAAAAACGTATTTTATTTTCCTTTAAATTTCCCAATTGCCTCTTTACTAAAACTGCTCAATATTAATTTTCCGCTTATCAATGCACGTTCGTGTAAAATGGTATCCCAGTTTTCTGTTCCTTTCCAAAATACTTTTTTCATTTCTGCCATAGCTTCCGGGTTGGAATGTGCCAAGGTGTTCGCCAATCTTTTTACAGATTCATCCATGTTTGCCACATTTTCATGCACCTCAGCAAACAATCCTTTTTTCTTTGCCCAATCGCTGTTTCGCCACATGGTAGCATCTATTGCCAATGCGCTAAATGCAGCCACGCCAATTTTTCTTTCTACTGCCGGGCCTACCACAAACGGACCAATACCTACAGCAAGTTCACTCAATTTTATATCTGCACCTTCTACTGCAATGGCGTAATCTGCAGCAGCAGCAATACCTACGCCGCCCCCTACACATTTCCCTTGCACCCTTACAATTATTAGTTTAGGGCAATGGCGCATATTGTTTATAACATTTGCAAATCCGCTAAAAAATTTTTCTCCTTCTGCTGCGTTGCTTATTTGCATTAATTCATCAAAAGATGCGCCTGAGCAAAATGCTTTATCGCCTGCACTTTTTAATACGATCACTTTTGTTTCTGCGTGTGTACCGGCAAAGTGTATTTCTTGTGCCAGTTTTTCCAGTTGCTTCCCTGGCATTGAATTGCTTTGCGGATGGCTAAATTCTATGGTTGTAACACCTGCATGTGTTTCGGATGTTACTTGTCCTTGATTGGTTTCGGTCATTTGTTATATAATTTATTAGAAATATTTTTCTTATTCTTTCATCTCCACCATTGTCAAAATTGTTCCCACACCTACCGCTTCATCTGCATCATCAAAAATTTCTACATACCATTTTACAATTCCTTTTGGTATATCCTGTCCTTGTACAAATGGTACATCCGGATTCACTTCTTTTAACTCTTGGGCAGTTTTTTCTTTGCAGGTAAAACGAATGTAAATGGAGTTGCCTACATATACCGGTTTTACAAAACGCATTTCATCAATACCATAATTTAACAGCACCGGGTTTTTTTCAAAACTATCTACAAACAATCCTGCAGCTGCACTTGTTATAAAATAACCATGCGCTACCTGTTCAGTAAACATGGTGCCGGCAAAATCTGTTTCTCTTTTGTGCGCATAAAAATGATCGCCACTCAAAGTTGCAAATGCATCAATATCTTCTGCGGTTATCACTCTTTTTTTGCTGATGAGTTGGTCGCCAATTTTCAACTCTTCAAAATATTTTTTAAATGGATGTTTATCTTCAATAATACCTGTTGCGTGTGGCTGGTAAATATTACTAATAGCAGTCAACATATCCGGCGAACCTTGTATGGCTGTACGTTGGAGGTAATGTTTTACTCCCCGCATTCCACCCATTTCTTCTCCACCGCCTGCTCGGCCTGGGCCTCCATGTACAAGTGATGGAAGCGGAGAACCATGCCCGGTACTTTCTTTTGCACAAGCAGCATTTAATACTAAAATTCTTCCATGGTGTGTGGCTGCACCAATTACATATTGTTTTGCAATGCTGGCATCTGCCGTTACAATGCTGGAACATAAACTTCCTTTACCTTTTTTACTCAATGCAATGGCATCATATATATCATTGTAAGGCATTATCGTACTTACCGGACCAAAGGCTTCAATGTTGTGTGGTTCTTCGCTGGCGAATGGTGTTGTATTTAATAATAAAATAGGGCTTAAAAATGCGCCGGCTTTTTCATCCGCATCTATTACGGCTACACTATCTAGTGAGCCATAAATTATTTGAGAAGATGCCAGTATTTTTTGCACTTGGTTGCGTACATCGTTTCGTTGATCTTGGCCCGCAAGTGCACCCATTCTTACTTTTTCATTTAATGGATTTCCAATGGCGGTTGTTTCTAAAGCCTTTGCAATAGCTTTTTGTACATCTTCCATTTTATTTTGTGGTACAAATATTCTGCGGATACCGGTACATTTCTGTCCGGCTTTTACCGTCATTTCTTTTTTAATTTCTTTTATAAAAATATCCCACTCAGGCATACCAGGTTGCACATCGCTGCCAAGCACAATACAGTTCAAAGAATCGGCTTCCATATTAAATGGTACACTTTCTTTTAAAATTGTTGGATGCGATTTTAATTTTACACCGGTAACTGCCGATCCTGTAAACGTTACCACATCCTGGCTGTTTACATAATCCAGCATATTGCCTGCGCTGCCGCAAATAAGTTGCAAAGCACCTTCGGGTAAAATGCCAGATGCTATAATCTCTTTTACTACCGCTTCGGTTAAATAGGAGGTTACGGTGGCGGGTTTTACAACCGCCGGCATTCCTGCCAATAAATTGCAGGCAATTTTTTCAAGCATTCCCCACACAGGAAAGTTGTAGGCATTTATATGTACAGCTACCCCTTCTTTGGGTACCAATATATGGTGACCCATAAAAGTATTTTCTTTGCTTAAATTTATTGGATCGCCATCCATACAAAAACTTTCATCGGGCAGTTTTCTGCGCAGCGTTGCGTTGCTAAATAAATTTCCAATGCCGCCTTCAATATCTATCCAGCTATCAATTCTTGTAGCACCACTTTGGTAACTAATGGCGTAAAATGTTTCTTTGTGTTTTAATAAATGAATTGCCAATGCTCTCAGCATTCTACCCCTTTCTTGAAAAGTCATTTTGCGCAATGCAGGGTTTCCTTTCTCTCTAGCATATTTTAATACAGCTTCAAAATCTAATCCTGCTGATGTTGCATTTGCTATAATATTTCCATTCACAGCATTGTACAAAGCTGTTCCTTCTCCATCTGCTTCTATCCAGTTTCCTGTAATATAATTACCAAGTTTTTGCATGCTCAAATTTATGATAGGCAATTAATAAAAGCATAAAATCTTTTGATAAACTTTTTAAAAGTTTTTTAATAATTTAATAAAAATGCATAAAAAAACCGACTAAAAAAATAGTCGGTTTGTAAAAATTTATTTTAATTCTTAAAAGAATTTAGCCCTTGAATCTTTTATATCTGCTTGCTTTCTCAATGCTTCAAACCAGTTATTAGATTGCTGGCGAAGTGCAGAAATTCTTGCAGTAGTTTGAGCTGCTTTTGCTTCTGGAGTTACTTCTGCTTTATTTTGAACCGAAATTGTTTTCAATACATAAACACCATTAGTACCTACAATTGGTGCAGAAACTTTTGTTTGATTTTCTTTGTTAAATGCCGCACCAATCACTTTTGGTTCTGGGCCTATGCCGTTAATTATTGTTCCCGCCAAAGTAATGGTAGAATCTGCACCTGCCATTAGCACTTGTTTATTATAGGCTGATGCTGCAGTTTCTAATGTGGGTGTTGCGCCTAATTTAGCAGTAATTAAATCTGCTTTTTTCATGTTTCTTACGATAGCTTCTGCACCGGTTCTTGCAGTAGCTGCATCTTGTGTGCCTTCGTTGTAAACCTTATTTACAGTAGCTACTATAAAATCATTGTCTATAGCAATTGGTTCACTTACATCTCCCTTTTTTGCTTCAAAAGCCCATCTTACCAATTGTCTTGCATCTTGCATATTACCTACTGTAAAATCATTTTCTTTTATTACCGTTGGCAAGTCAACTATTTTTAACCCGTTTTTAGCTGCATAATCCAATAACTCTTTTCCGTTTTTTTGAGAAGATGCTTTGGTAGATGCAAGGCTTGATGCATTGATTGTTTCATCGCTCGCCAAAATTGGTTTAGCTACAAATGCAATTTTGTAGGCCGGCTTAAAATTACTTTGGCTTACTATATCTATTACATGGTAACCAAATTGTGTTTTTACCACCGCTTTTTCTCCAACCGATTTTGTAAAAGTAAATTCATTAAACTCGGGTACCATTGCACCGTATCCAAAAGTTCCTAAATCTCCTCCCTTAGCTGCACTGCCATCAGAAGAATATTTTAATGCTAATGCACCAAAGTCAGCACCGCTCTTTACTGCTGCTAAAATACTGTCTGCTAAATTTTTTGCTGCAGAATCAGTTCTTATCGGTTGTTGTGTTTGCTGGTCGTTTAAAGAAATTAAAATGTGACGGGCTTTTACACTATCGGGTAATTGTTTTGTACCCAGCACTTTTGCAAGTGTATAATTTGGTCCGTCAATGTATGGCCCCGATACCACACCAACCCCTTGTTTAACAATAGTATCTTTTGCCTGAGATTGTATTTTTGACAATGGCAAAAATTCATCTGTAAAAGGAACAGCTGATGTGTTTCTAGCTACAAAAGCTTTTGAATTGCTGTCAGACTGAAAACTCGCTTTTAATTCGTTCATCATTTGCATAGCTTTTACACTATCTGCACCCGATGGTAATTGGCTGAACGTTACATAAGAAATAGTTCTTCCAGCTTCTTGCTTAAAAAGATCTTTATGTTTAGCTACATAATTATTGATGTCTTCATCTTTTACAGTAACAGCGCTGTCAGATATTTCATTATAACCAACCGCTACATAAGATATAGTAGCAAAAGATTTAGCTTCTGCTGCATCTTTTTCCTGCATCCATGTAGGGTAATATGCCGCTGCACTTATAAGCGAACCATATTTAGTAGCAGCGGTACTTAATTTAAGTGGCTCTAATATTTGTGCGTCTACAGATGCTCTTTGGTCGCCTTTAAATTTCTTAATATTATTTAAAGCTTCTCTTGCCTTTGTTTCATCCAGTTTTCCTGTAGCAGGATCTACCAAACTTCTTTCCTGCATAAATGGGTTTTGCTGGTCGCTACTCATTAATATAGCAGACAATTCTTTCGAACTTAAATTAATACCAAGTTTAGCAGCTTCTTTATAAAATACTTCCTCAGCTATAATCTGGTTCCACACCTGCTCTCTTATTCTTAACAAAGCAGCGCCAGTTGCTGGTTGACCAGTTTGCTGAGCTTGCTTATTACTTTCTTGCTCTACTCTTTTATTAAAATCATTTAAATCTATTGATTTACCATTCACCTTTCCCACATTGGTAGAGTTACCACCAAATAAACTGGTATTGCTACCCGGGTTGGAATCCATCAATATAAATCCAATAAGACTTATTGCTATAACTATTATAATTATAGCGGCACCTTTTTCTCTAATACTCTGAATAATCTGCATCTGTTTTTAGAATTAATTTTGGAGGGCAAAAATAGGGGAATTAAAAGCTATTAACAAATTGTGGATAATTCATCTAAAATCTTTGTGGTATTGATTAAATGATGGTTTTGTTTCTTAACTATTTTACATCTTTCATAAATAGGTTTTAACATCATTAAATTTAAAAAATGTGGTTTTATAAAATGAATAAATGCTGTTATCCACAGGATATGTTTAAAACTGCATTTTTTGGTTGATAACCACGGATTTTGTTTTTTTATTTTTGGGAGACGATGTGTGTAAATACAGTTGATTGGGTTGATTTCAAATATTTGTTCATTTTACTTTCATTTTACAAGCATTCAATTAACACCGTTTTAAAAAAAATGATTCATTTTATTTTCCACAGGTTTTGTTATTAACAGTCTGGCTTAACAATTACTTAATATAGCGCTAATGCAGATGGTTGAGCGAAGCTCCGAAATTTTTAAAACTGTTTATTACTTGTTAGTTACTGTTAATAAAACAAACATTTTACATTTACAATAGTTTATAAAAACGACTTTTACACAAATTAACAGCCCTAATAGTAATAAGGGATTATATAAATAATAAGTATTAATACATATTATGACAGATATTAACAGCGCAAAAAAAAATATTGAGTCCGCCGGTTTTTTAGATTTGAACATTAATCCCGAAATGGATTTGTTTGCAGAAATTGAAAGATTAAAAAAACAAAAGAATGCTATTATACTGGCGCACTATTACCAGGAGCCGGATATACAGGATGTGGCCGATTTTATTGGCGACAGTTTAGGGCTTGCACAAAAGGCTGCAACAACCGATGCTGATATTATTGTTTTTGCCGGTGTTCACTTTATGGCGGAAACTGCTAAAATTTTAAATCCTTCTAAAAAAGTTTTATTACCCGATTTAAAAGCAGGCTGCTCTTTAAGCGACAGTGCACCACCACCATTGTTTAAATTATTTAAAGATAAACACCCCGATCATTTAGTAATTACCTACATCAACTGCTCTGCAGGTATGAAGGCTTTAAGTGATATTATCTGTACCTCTTCTAATGCCCAAAAAATTGTAGAGAGCCTTCCGGCAAGTCAACCTATCATTTTTGCACCAGATAAGAACCTTGGGGCTTATATCAACAAACAGACGGGTCGGAATATGGTGTTATGGAACGGGGCCTGTATGGTACATGAAATATTCAGTGTAGAGAAGATAACAAGATTGAAGATCCGTCATCCCCAGGCTAAAGTAATTGCCCATCCTGAATGCGAAGCTCCTGTTTTAGCCCTGGCTGATTTTATTGGCAGCACAACAGGATTATTAAAATTTACAAAAAATGACCCGGCAAAAGAATTTATTGTTGTTACTGAGACAGGAATTTTACATCAAATGCAGAAGAACAGCCCGGGTAAGACATTCATTCCTGCCCCACCAAATAATAGTTGTGCATGTAATGACTGTCCCCACATGAAATTGAATACATTGGAGAAATTATACTTATGTTTAAAGTACGAGATGCCGGAGATTGTAATGGATGAAGCTTTAAGAGCTGCAGCGCAGAAACCAATTGATAAAATGTTAAAAATAAGTGCTCAATATGGACTTTAAAACTTTATATGGCGGGGTAAAATACGGGATATTATTTAGCCTGGTATTGGTTGTTTGTTTTAGT
>JANNMO010000031.1:0-3195 GCA_031398005.1 Ferruginibacter sp. | reverse complement strand
TTGTGTGAAACAAAAACCGACGAAGCCTCTGCAGTATTGCTTTCAAAATTTGAGCAATCGTTTCCGCGGTACTTTATAAATGGTGATGGCTATTTAAACGATGTAGTTATACCGGATGATTTTGCTGATACAAGTATAAGGCCCAACCAGGTTTACGCAGTAAGCCTTCCTTTTTCTCCACTAACGGATAAACAAAAATTGAAAGTGCTGGAAGTAGTTCAGGAAAACTTATTGACAGATTTTGGATTAAGAACATTGGATATAAATCATACTGATTTCAAGCCATTGTACCAGGGCAATGCATGGCACAGGGACAATGCTTATCACCAGGGAACTGTTTGGCCTTTTTTGTGGGGCGAATGGGCTTTAGCATATTTATCGCTGCATGGGTTTACTGCTGCAAATTGTTTACACGTATGGAAAGCTTCTGAAAAATTGCAGCAGCATTTTTATTATGAAGGTTGCTTTAATGCTATAGCAGAAATATTTGATGGTCTCCAACCCATTGCCGGTAAGGGTTGTGTGCAACAGGCATGGAGTGTAGGTATGTTGCTAAAAGTATTTTTAGATCCGCAATTTGATTATAGTTTAATTGGTGATTGATGAACACAGCTAGTAAACTAAACTGGAAGAGTTATTTTATAGAAGCCTGGGCCCTGGGAATGTTTATGATTTCTGCAACTGGTTTTGTTGTTTTATTTGAGCATCCGGTATTTCATGTAAACACGTTAATTCCTTCAGCTACTGTAAGAAGAATATTCATTGGTGCAGCAATGGGTATTACTGCAATCTTGCTCATTTATTCAAAGTGGGGCAAGCAGAGTGGTTCACACATGAACCCGGCAGTAACATTGGCTAATTATAGCTTAAATAGAATTTCACTTGTAGATACCGTTGGTTATATTCTTTTTCAGATAATGGGAGCTTCTGCGGCTATGTTTCTTTTGAAAATTCTTTTTGCAAACTATATATCGCATCCATCTGTAAATTATATTATAACACAGCCCGGTAAACCGGGTGTTGCTGTTGCTGCCTTTGCAGAGTTTTCGATGTCGTTCATTATATTTTTAATGGTGATGATTATAAGTAACAGCAAGCTTATGAAATATACTGGCTGGTTTGCCGGTACGTTCGTATTTATTTTTATTTCAATAGAAGCACCGTTATCAGGCATGAGTATTAATCCTGCCAGGAGCCTGGGTTCTGCAATTGCCGCTGACAGTTGGGGTTCTTTTTGGTTGTATATTATTTCTCCAGTTGCAGGCATGCTGCTATCGGCTTTTTTATTCAGGAATTTTTATTTTAAGCTTTTCGGCCAATGTAAAACAATGAAATGTTTTATGAGCGGACAGCAGTTCAGCAACAAAGTATATCATGTATATAGTTGGTCAGAGAAAAATGAAAACGGTGATATAATAAAAGAGCATTCATCTAAAAAGGAAAGTATAACATCAAAGACTGTTTCCGTTCACCATTAGAATTATACAATGAAAAATATTTTAATTACAGGTGCATCGGGAAATTTAGGTAGGACGATAGTGGCCGCTTTTGAGCAGGTAAACGATTATCATGTCAATATCATTAGCCGGGAAGCAGGACGGGGCAGCAAGCATGTAAAAGCTTTTAATGTCGATTTATTGAATGAGGATTTCTGCGCTTTACTAGTAAAGGAAATCATTGAAACACAAGTGCACTTAGATGCCGTAATCTTTTTAACCGGTGGATATGTTAGCGGAGATATAACAAAGAACAGTTCAGTAGATATTCAAAAGATGATGAGTTTAAATGTTGCTACTGCCCATAATATTGTAAGTCCTTTAATCAATATCAACAGGCACATAAAAAGAAAATTGAGCCTGATTTTTATTGGGGCAAAAGCCGCCATGGAACTTCCCTCTGCGGTTAATAATATTGCCTATGCTTTATCGAAAAAAACATTACATCATTATGTATCACTTATCAATGAAAGTGAAAAGAAATTCGGAACTTCAGCATTCATAGTACTTCCCGGAGCCCTGGATACGACAATAAACAGGGAAGTTATGCCAGATGCTGATTTTACTAAGTGGACTAAGCCCGGAGATATTGCTCAATGCATCAGAGCAATTGTTCAAGGAGAGAAGACAGAGTCAATTATTGAACTTTAATTTGATACCATGCTTTTTATTTATGGTTTTTACTTGTACTTTATCCTAGGCATAGCTGTAGCTATATGGTTTTGTTTTTTTAAGGTAACCAAAACAGATGCTGCAGCAGCAGGTACATCTTTTTGGTTTAAATTAATCATTGTGCCTGGCTCAATGCTTTTATGGCCGTTTGTTTTATATAAACTTTCATCTGCAAAAAATCATACCGGATGAATCAAAAACTTAGAAAACGACATTTGTTTACCTGGATAATACTTTCTTTAATTATTGCCATACTGGTAATGTATGCTATTGTTTTAAGGCCGTAAATTTCAAATTAACCAACTGACAATATGAGTGCAAGTTACCAACCTGTATTATGGAACAAATTCAAAAAGCAATATGATGGAATCCTTTGGAGCGTAATCATTTTGTACCTTATTATTTTTATTGGCATTACTGTTTCTAAATATCCCGCACAAAATATAAATACCACGCTCATTAGGGCCTTTGGCACATTAGCAATTTTGCTGTTGCATGTTATTTTAGTTATTGGGCCGCTTAGCCGCATATCCAATAAATTTCTTCCTATACTTTACAATCGCCGCCACCTTGGGGTTTCCATGTTTTTGATGGCTTTAACTCATGCTATTTTAAGTTTAGTGCAGTTTCACGGCAATGGCAATTTGCATCCACTAGTATCACTTTTTGCCAGTAACCTGCATTATAATTCATTGATATTTTTTCCTTTTCAAACACTTGGTTTTTTTGCATTGATAATATTTGCTGCGATGGCTTTTACGAGCCACGATTTTTGGTTGCACTTTTTGGGCCCAAAATTTTGGAAAGTAATGCACATGCTGGTATATGTAGCGTATGGTTTAATTGTGATGCATGTTGCGTTGGGTATTATTCAGTTTGAAAAAAGTCCCGTGCTTGTTGCATTATTACTTACAGGATTTTTTACTGTTGCTCTCTTACACCTGTGGGCTGCTGGTAATGAAAACAAGGTGGATAGAAAACACAGCGATACTTTGGATGAAGGTTGGAATTATGTTTGTAATATAGA
>JANNMO010000017.1:0-468459 GCA_031398005.1 Ferruginibacter sp. | reverse complement strand
TGGGATAGTTCGTTTTACTGGCATTGTTAAAACTAAGAATATTTGATTAAATTTTACAAATAGTTTTGGTTGTATTTACAAAAGTATTGAGAGTATACTTACGCAACGTCCGGCAAGGGCCGAGACGTTGCTGCGAAGACTGCGAAGAAAGAGCAAACTCGAACCACAAAAATCAATTGAATTTTTTTGCTAAATGGAGGCCTAAAGGACGTTTCAGGGCAAAAAAATAACAGACCTCAGAGTGAAAATCACTTGAAGTCTGTTTCTGTATCGGGAAGCAGACTTGAACTGCCGACCTTCGGGTTATGAATCCGATGCTCTAACCAGCTGAGCTACCCCGACATCACAACAAACATTTTAGCTTTAGCTTAAACGTTTTGGGCGGCAAAAATAAAGATATTTCATTAGAACTAAATCATTTTTAAGAAAAATATATGGGAAGTCAATCATGGCATCTTTTTTTCAATAAGAGTTACAAAAGATAACATGAAAAACAACAAAGAAACTTCCGATAAAAATTCTGTAGAAAAAGTTTCAGATCTTAAAAAAGAAACTACTGCTAATGAGCCTGTACAAAAAGGCTACAACGAAAAAAATCCTACTCAACCACAAGGAGCATTTAAAGCAGATTCAAATAAAAAATAGGTTACTTTTTTATTCTTGGTATCCATTTTATCTCTGGCGCATGTAGTAAATGTGCCACATATCGGGAAAGGGCAAACAAGTGATCGCTTAACCTATTCAGGTATTTTATTACTAAAGGGTCAACAAATATATTTTCTTCTGCCATATGTACGCATACACGTTCTGCACGCCTGCATACACAACGGGTTATATGTAATGTAGAAACCGCCTGATGCCCACCTGGCAATACAAAAAATTTCATTGGTGGTAATGCCTCCATCATAAAATCAATATCTTTTTCCAGATACACAATATCCTCTTCCAGTAAATCTGGTATTTTCATCAAAGGCTCTTTATCAGGATCGCATGCTAGCGAAGAACCAATGGTAAAAAGCCTGTCCTGTATTTCTTTTAAAACAGTTTTACATTTTTCATCCTCAATTAAATCTCCACATAAACCAATGTAAGAATTAAGTTCATCTACCGTACCATAGCTTTCTATACGGATATGGCTTTTAGGCACTTTTGTACCACCTATTAAACTTGTTTTACCGGCATCGCCGGTTTTGGTATAAATTTTAAAGGACATGGGAAGGTTGCGGGTTTATTGGTTACGGGTTACGAGTTCGTTATTGGTTACTCAAAGTTGGCGTTGCGTTCAATTTATCAGTTTCTATCAATCCATCTTTTAAACGAATAACTCTTCGGGCAAAACCTGCAATATCTTCTTCGTGGGTTACCAATACTATCGTATTGCCATCGCTGTGTATTTTACCAAGTATGTCCATTATCTCATGCGATGTTTTCGAATCTAAATTACCAGTAGGTTCATCTGCCAAAATTATTGCAGGGTTGTTTATCAGTGCTCTGGCAATGGCTACACGCTGGCATTGTCCGCCACTTAATTCATTAGGTTTATGATCCATCCTGTCTTCCAGTTTTACTTTTCTTAAAACTGCTTCTGCTCTTTCTGCTCTTTCTTTTTTGCTGATGCCGCTGTATATTAATGGTAGCGCCACATTTTCTGCAGCACTTAATCTTGGCAATAAATTAAACTGCTGAAACACAAAACCAATCTCTATATTTCTTACGGTAGCTAAGTCATCATCTTCCATGCGGCTCACATCTTTTCCATTTAAAATATACCTGCCACCGGTTGGAGAATCTAAACAACCCAATATATTCATTAAGGTTGATTTGCCACTACCGCTTGGTCCCATTAATGCCACATAATCGTTCTTGTAAATATCCATCGTTATTCCCTTCAGCACAGGCAGTTCCTGCTTTCCAAGAAAATAACTCTTTTTAATATTTTGCAATTGCAGTATTGAGGAAGCATCCATGTATGACTATTTTTTAAATTATTTTTTTATAACTTTTGGCACTAAAAAGAAAGGTGCATTACTATTGGCAGCATTTTTTAAAGCCTCCTCATTTGTTATACTTCCGGCAATAATATCTTCTCTTAAAACGTTTACATTGCTGGTCATATGCAACAATGGCTCAACGCCGGTTGTATCCAGTTCATTCATTTTTTCAATAAAACCAATCATGCCTTGCAGGTCTTTTTTTATCTGCTGCTTTTCAACATCATCAAATTTTAGCCTTGCAAGCCCTGCAAGTTTATCAATCATGGTATCGTTTACTTCCATTTTACAAACTTAGTAATTTCAACGCATAGCCATTATCATTTTACATGGACGGATAATATAAGTACCAATATGTGTCTGACACATTTAGCAAACAGTTACCAATATGTGTCTGACACCTATTGAACAATCTTCACTTTAAAAACCCTAACTAAGGTGTCTGACACATTTACCAGAAGCTAACCGTTTTTATTATCTTCGCCGCAATATTTTACACATGAGCGAAAAAACAATTTCTACCCCAAAAAAGATAGTAATGAGTGGCATAAGGCCCACCGGATTTTTACACCTTGGCAATTATTTTGGTGCCATAAGAAACTATGTAAAAATGCAGGATGAGTTTGAATGCTATTTTATGGTAGCAGATTTGCACTCGCTTACCACACACCCCGATACCAAACAACTTAAGCAAAATGTTTACCGTGTATTGGCTGAGAATATTGCCTGCGGTTTAGACCCCGATAAAGCGGCTTTTTATTGCCAGAGTCATATTAGAGAAACATCTGAATTATACCTTTATTTAAACATGCTCGCTTACATGGGTGAGCTGGAAAAAACGGTAACTTTTAAAGACAAGGCACGCCAGAATCCAGATAACATAAATGCAGGTTTGCTTACTTACCCGGTATTACAAGCGGCAGATATTTTAATACATCGTGCAAGCTATGTGCCGGTAGGCAAAGACCAAGAGCAGCATTTAGAAATGGCACGCACATTTGCCAACAGATTTAATCATCGCTATGGCAATGTTTTCCCTGAGCCAAGGGCTTTTAACTACAACGACGAATTAATAAAAGTACCCTCGCTTGATAATACCGGCAAAATGAGCAAGAGCGAAAACCAGGCCGCAACTTTGTACCTCGCAGATGATGATGATAACATTGTAAAAAAAATAAAAAAAGCATTGACGGATAGCGGACCTACCGAAAAAAATTCGGTAATGCCAGATTATATTGAGAATATTTTTGCCTTGATGAAACTGGTAAGCAGCGAAGAAAAATTGCAGAAATACAAAGATGATTTCAACAATGCAAGCATACGCTATGGCGATATGAAAAAAGACCTTGCAGAAGATATGGTGAATTTTATAAGCCCCATAAGGCAAAAAGCGCAGGATATTTTAAACGACGAAACTGCCCTTAATTTTATAATGCAAAAGGGTGCAGAAAAAGCAAACAAAAGTGCAAATGCTACAATGTGTGCGGTGAGGGATGCGATGGGGTTAAATTATTAAAACACTTTGGGGCTGTTAGCATTTGATCTTTTCTCAACAATTGTCCACTGCCCGCTTCTCGCTTTTTTGTGGCTCAAAGGCAGCCACAAAAAGAGCTACAGCTAAGAAGGTGCACTGTGTCCCGTACATTTTTGTCGGGAGCCGTTCAGCAGAATATCTTTTTTCAACGATTATGCACTTTGGCAATTATGCAAACCCTAGTAGAGAAATTTAAAATTTGAATTATTTTTTTTTGTGTTCGCATTCTTCCAATTTAATTTTATAGCTGGCAATAATTTTTGAAAGCAATTCTATAGTATTTAAAAGATTAATCATACTTTTTTCATCTTTTAATACTTTATCTAATAAATCACTATCTTTTTTATTCAAATCATTAATTACTCCTCCATAAATTTCATTTTTTATTTCACCAAAGTTTTGTAATTCATCTTCAGTTATTTGTAGCGCTTTGCATATTTTTTTTACTATCACTTCGTCACACTTCTTTTTATTTTTATTCTTTTCAATAAAACTTACTTGACTTTGAGATATACCTGCAGTTTTTGCTAAACCTTCCTGTGAATAGCCTTTTAAATTTCTGTACATTCTAACTTTTTCACCTAATGTTTTTAAATTCATACACTTAATTTTCTTTGATAATTAAATGTATAAATAAAAAGTTAAAACCTTGCTAAATTACCCACAAACCTAAATTTCTTACGCAGATAATTTATTCAATATTCATTTTATGATTGCATTTTTACTGCAGCAAATAATGATGTTTTAAAATACTTGGCCGAGTTTGTGTAATTCATTTGAATATAATTTCACAAAAAACATGTTTTTTGCTGACGGAAATAACAATATTCTTTTGTTATTTATTCCACAGCGTCTAATCTGGTGGGAATTTTTTAAACGTAAAAAAATGAAAAAATATTTTTTAATCCTTTTATTATTTGTAAGCAATTTTTTATTAGCTCAAACCAGTGAAGTTGAGTGGTATAATATGATACAAAAGCAAAAAAATGAAGTTGAATTAATTATGAATGAGGCTAAACCGAAAATTATTGATTTATCAACTTTTAAAAAGAAACTTTCAAGTGGTGAAATTATTCTGTCTGACGAAACAGTTCAAAAAATCAGAACAAGTTCTTTACCACTAATTCAATATGGTAAAGAATTAACGCAAAAAAATAAGTTAAATATAATCGATGAAGATGAATTAATATTTTTTGCTGCATTTCCTCCTGATGTTGATTTAAATGAAGTAAAAACTATTGATCAATCAGATGTAGACAGAATTAGAAACTCAGGTCCTTCTGTTTTTTTAAAATCGATAACAGGAAGCGAAATTTTTAATTGTGCACTTGTAGGAATAGGGGCTGATGCTGCATGGGCTTTGCTAGAAGGTAGTGGTACATCATGGACAATTGCTGCCCTAAGGACAACTTTTACCAACGTTGCAAAAAGATTTTTAGGACCAATAGGAGTTGCTTGGGCTGTTGGTTCTTTTGCAGCATGCTTATATAATGCTTATTAATAAAATCAGTATGAATTTTATATCATTGCCTTCAATAATTTATTTAATACTAATTTTTTATTCTTTAATTCAAAGAGTCAAGAGTATTAATCGCTCACTAATACTATATAAAAGTACAAAGAATATAAAAATTTTGTGGGTAGAATTACTGTGGGTTTTAATCACTAGTTTAGTAATATACTTTTTTATTATGCAAATAATAAAAGTAGATGTACAATCTATTCAAAAATAAGGAGTAAACATACTATTAAAACCTTTCTATTATTATGTTAACGAAAAAGACAACAATTTTACTTTCTACATTAATATTCTTTTGCCTTTTGGCCATACCAAGTTTTATTGTTGATGTATTTTATAAAAGAACCTTCCAAATTTTAATTCTTTGTATTCTAATTGGCATATTTTTTTACTCACTTTATACAATGAAACGTAATGACGGCAAAATAAATTATTTAAGTGTTGTTTTACCGTTTGTAGTTGGTTCGATTATTTTTTTAACAATAATATATTTTAAAAAAAACCATGTTTTATAGTTGTTAAATATGTATGCATCTTAATACGCATTTTAAAATTTACACTCCTTATTTCAAATTATTAAATGAAACTCAAGGTTTTCATAAACTATTTTATTGCTTTTTATTTTCCTTTTTGCGCATTGGCACAAAAAGGCGATAGTAGTAAAACAAACAAACCTGAGATATTTTCATCTGGCTTCATTGATGTAATGAATAACGGGCAGGTAAATGCATCTGCCCGTTTTATTAAATTGTTTATAGGTGAGCCGGGTAAGTTTTCCATACCAATCTCTTTTTATGGTGGTGTAAGTAATAATACTTTTCAAAATCAAAACAATTCAGCAGCAGGGCAGCTTACAAAAAGCAACGACCATTTGGTAAACCAATATATAAATCCTTTAAGTGGATTAGTAAATGTAAGTTTGGAGGGCATTGCTTTCCCTCGCAAAGTAGTAAATAACCTTACAAAAGTTGGTTACATTTATCAGATTGGCGAGCGTGTGCTTAATGGCGTACGCATAGGTGATATACGAGACCCTCGTACAGGTAAACCGACAAACTTTTTAAATAGTTTTGCCACCACAGGTTTGTATTTTCAAACAGGCGCATGGGAAAAAACAAATACTAAAAATGTAGGTGTTTTTTGGCTTATACTGCGGTACCATTTTTGCAAAACAAACCCCAAACAAATAAAAGAATTTTTACCCTCAATTGAAACAAACGGTATTTACCATGGTTACTCCACCGGCTTTGGCATTCAAATAAACAATGTGGTAGATATTAAAGCCATTTACTACAAATACCAAAAAGCCCCTGAAATTGATTATGGCTTACCCATTTATCAGTTTACATTTAACTATCAAATGAATAAAAATTAAACTAAAAAAGTTATTTCTATTACATAATATTATGAGATAGTACATATGTTTTAAGTATTAAAACTTGCCCTTCCATTTCCTCTTTCAATACTATCTTTACTGCCACAAAATAAAATGTATGAAAATATTCAAACCTTTCTTTTTATTAGTAGCTGTACTCGTATGCAGTTACAATTTACAAGCCCAATACAAACCAACAGATGTGTTGCCGCTAAACCCAAAAGTAACTACAGGCAAACTGCCCAATGGCATTACCTATTACATAATGCCTAACAGCAAACCAGAAAAAAAAGTAGAGCTTCGCCTTGCATTGCAAAGCGGTAGTGTAAGTGAAGATGACAATCAACAAGGGCTTGCGCACATGGCAGAACACATGGCGTTTAACGGTACTAAAAATTTTAAAAAGAATGACATCGTTTCTTTTTTACAAGATATTGGTGTTGGCTTTGGCAATGATTTAAATGCATATACTTCTTTTGATAGAACTGTTTATATTCTACCGATACCAACAGATAAGCCAGGAAACCTGGAAAAAGGATTTCAAGTTTTAGAAGATTGGGCGCATAATGTTACCTACAACACAGATGACATTGAAGGCGAAAGACAAATCATTTTAGAAGAAAGCAGGTTAGGAAAAGGTGCAGGTGATAGAATGTTGCAGAAGTGGTTACCTGCATATTTTAATGGTTCTCGTTTTGGTAGCAGGTTGCCCATTGGTAAGGATAGCATCATCAGCAATTTTAAGCCAGACCTTATAAGAAATTATTACAAAGATTGGTACAGACCAGATTTGATGGCGGTGATTATTGTGGGAGATATTACCAAAGAAAAAGGGATGGAATTAATTACAAAACATTTTGGCAGCATTGCACCTGTTGCAAACCCAAGAGCACTTCCACCATTTGAATTTCCTGCTTATAAAAATGATAATGCAGTAGTAGTTACAGATAAAGAAGCTACCGGTTTTAATGTACAAATAGCATGGCCGGCATTTACTGACAATGCATTAACCACTGTAGCAGATTATAAAGATTATATTATTCAGTCACTCTTCAACGCCATGCTCAATGCACGATTTAGAGAAATTACACAAAAGCCTAATCCACCATTTATTTTTGCCGGTGGCAACTTTGGTGGTTTCATAAAAGGGTTTAATCAATTTAGTATTAATGCCGGTACAGGCACAAATGATCCAGCTAAAGCAGTAAAAGTTTTAATAAACGAAATTGAAAGAGTAAACCAGTTTGGTTTTATATCTGCTGAGTTGGAGAGAGCAAAAAAGAATTTATTTTCAAATTATGAAAGCCAGTTTAAGAGTAAAGACAAAACAGAATCTGGCAATTTTGTAGAAGAATACCTTACACTCTTTTTAGATGGTGATGCTGCACCCGGTATTGAAAATGAATTTGCTTACGTAAAACAATTTTTACCGGAAATTACATTAGCAGAAGTAAACAAATTAGCAGATAAATTAAAAGAAAATCCAAAACGATTTATAAATATTACTGGACCTGAAAAAACGGATGGCTTCAAGTTACCTACCAATGATGAACTGGTGGCTATGGTAAACACGGCTGCGGCTGAAAAGGTAACAGCATACGAAGAAAAAGCCATCGCTACAGATTTGCTCAGCAAAAAACCTATCGCCGGAAAAGTGGTTAAAAAAACTGCTAATAAAATAATGGGCAGTACAGAATTATTGTTGAGCAATGGTGTAACGGTTACCTTAAAACCTACCGATTTTAAAGCAGATGAAATTAAAATGCAAGGAGCTAGATTTGGTGGCAGCAGTAACTACAATTTGAAGGATAAATTTTCTGCTCAGTATGCCACTGCGGTACAAGCAGCTATGGGCTTTGGAAACTTTGCGCCACAAGATCTTACAAAAACTATGAGTGGTAAAAAAGCAACTGCAGGTGTTTCTTATACTGAAACCAAAGATGTAATAAGTGGTAATGCAACTATAAAAGATTTGGAAACAATGTTTCAAATGCTTTACTTAAAAGTTACTGACCAGCGAAAAGATACTGCATTGTTTAGTTCGTTTGTAAGTAAAAACAAAGCCCAGGTTGCCGGTATTATGAGCAACCCACAAGCGGCGTTTATAGATACGATGTATAAGTTTATGTCAGGCAATAACCCAATGGCACCGGTTGCAGTTCCTCATCCTGAATATTTTGATAAAATAAATTTGGATCGTGCCATGCAGATTTACAAAGAAAGATTAGGCGATGTTACAGGAATGCAGTTTGTAATAGTGGGAAGTTTTAAAGAAGAAACTATTATTCCATTAATTGAAAAATATATTGCCAGCTTACCGGCAAATGGTAAAAAAACTACTTTTAAAGATAATAAAGTACGACCTATAAGAGGCAACAGATTACTGGAGTTTAAAAAAGGAAAAGAACAGAAAAGTTTGGTAATGCAAATGTATAGTGGCGATGTGGCTTACTCTGAAGATGCTGCATTAAAAGCTGAAGCAATGACCGAAGCTTTAAATATAAAAATTATAGAAGAGATAAGAGAAAAAGCCCAAGCAATTTATGGTGGTGGTGTGTTTGGTGGGTTAGAAAAATATCCATACGCAAATTATACTATGATGGCTCAGTTACCTACAGGGCCAGAAAAAGTAGAGACGGTTTTAAAAAGTTTAAAAGGAGAAATAGAAAAAATTCAAAAGAATGGTCCACTGCCTGAAACATTGGAAAAAGTAAAAAAACAATGGTTAGAAAAGTACAGAGAAAACTTAAAAGACAATGATACATGGATGAATGTATTGCTCGATTCTAAAGTAGAAGGAACCAATACTGACAGGTTTATAAATTATGAAAAATATGTAAAAGCAATAACTGTTGCAGATATACAAAAAGCTTCAAAAGTTTATTTAAACCCTGCAAACATGATAACCGCAGTACAGTTACCAGAAAAAGCTGCTGAAAAAGTAGACCCTTCTATCAATGGAAGAAGTACCAAAGTAATAGAGAGTTTTAATATTACCGATGCTGAAATAATCATTGATATTGTAGACAATGCAGAAGCAGATGGCGACCAAATAAGTTTGTTTTTTAACGGTACAGAAGTAGCGAGTAAGCAAACACTAACAGAAAAAACTGTTTCGTATAAAGTGAAAGCAGTAAAAGGAACAAACAATATTGTAATGTTTGCTGAAAATTTAGGTAGTACTCCACCTAATACTGCATTAATGCTGATTAAATGTGCAGGTAAAGAATATAGGGCTACTGTACGCAGCGATTTAAAAGAAAGCGGAGCAGTGCAATTAATTTTGAAGTAAAAGTTTAAAATAAATAAAAGAAATGGCAATGCAGCAATGTGTTGCCATTTTAGTTTTCAGCGAAGCCGATTTTATTCAAAATGCCATCAGTATTTCCAAATAATTACCCTTACTTTCGTGATACTTTATAAAAATTTTACTTTCGGTTATGGCCAAAACAAAAAAACCAAAACACATTGCAATAGCAGGTAACATTGGTGCAGGAAAAACTACGCTTACAGAAATGCTTAGCAAACATTACAAATGGATTCCTCAGTTTGAAGATGTGGATCATAACCCTTACTTAAATGATTTTTATGAAGACATGCCAAGGTGGAGTTTCAACCTGCAAATCTTCTTTTTAAACAGTCGTTTAAATCAATTACTGGAAATACAAAGAGGAACGGAAACGGTGATACAGGATAGAACAATTTACGAAGATGCAAATATTTTTGCGCCAAACCTTCATGATATGGGGCTGATGGGCAAACGTGATTTTGAAAATTATTATAAATTTTTCGAAACCTTAAAAACGATGGTTCAGCCACCAGATTTATTAATTTATCTTAAAGCATCTGTACCCACCCTTGTTTCTCAAATACAAAAAAGAGGAAGAGAGTATGAAGAAAATATTAGGCTAGATTATTTAAAGAAACTAAACGATTATTACAATAGTTGGATAGAAGGCTATACAGAAGGAAAGTTATTAATTATAGATGCTGATACCAACAAATTTGCAGAAAACGAAGATCATTTGGGAGAAATTATTTCGGGAATTGATGCACAGTTGTTTGGGCTGTTTTAGGAATGTGCTAATATGCTAATATGCTAATTTGCTAATGTGCTAATCCCGAAAGATCGGGACAAGTAATGCTAATTTTTTAAATTCAATGTCTGTTATAAATTGCAAGGCTTAACATTGAACATTGAACATTGAACATTGAACATTGAACATTCAACATTGAACATTGAACATTGAACATTGAAAATCCTAATCCAGCAGCCTGTTCTTCATGGCATAAAACACCAGCCCTACTGAGTTTTTTACGCCAAAGCGTTCCATTAATCTGTCTTTAATGGCTTCTACTGTTCTAGCACTAATAAATATTTTTGCAGCAATTTCGGTAGCGGTAAATTCCATGGCTACGAGCATCAATACTTCTTTTTCTCTTTCGCTTAAAACAGCTTCCTGTGCCAACGAAGGGTTAAATTTTTGCTTGCTGTAATTTTTCTTTATAAGGATTCTGTTTACGAATGGGCTTAAATAAAAGCCCGTACGACGTACATCATTTATGGCTTTGTATACTTCTGCTGGCTCTGTATTTTTTAGTAAGTATCCTGCTGCACCGCAATCCATTAAGTGCCCTACAAATCTATCATCTTCATACATGGTTAAGATGATCACTCTAATGCCCGGAAATTGTTTAGTAATAGCTTTGGTAGCATCAATGCCATCTTTTACGGGCATTTTTAAATCGCATAAAATTATATCGGGTAAAGCATCAGGAATTAGGGTGAGTAACTCTTCCCCGTTTTCTGCTTCTAATACAAATCTTAAATTGGTATATTGCCTCATAGACAGTATCACTCCTTTCCTAAAGATCTTATGATCATCTGCAATTCCAATTTTTATTTCAGGCAGCATATAAATGTAAAATCGTAAATTAAAAATGTAATATAACGCATAATTCTACTTTGCACGTCTCTAATGCGATGCAATTAAATTATTGCTTCAAAAAAATAAAATTACCAATTAAACTATTCAAATCTATTGTTTTAAATATTCATTTCTAGCTTCAATGGCATGTTCATATTTTATATTTTCATACCTATTCTATACAATTCCATCTTTTGGTATCTCTAAAGTTACTTTATAATAAGTATGACTGGAATCTATTTCAAACATTATTTTACTGTTAAGCACTTTCATTCTGCTGGCAATATTTTTTAACCCAAGCCCACTACCCAAGTAACTCAACTTATCATATTCCGCCTGTATTATTCCTTTACCATCGTGGTGTATGCGTATATACAAATTATTATCGCTTACATTTTGAGTAAGGTGTATAAAACCTGCCTGGCTGTGCTTAATAATATTATTGATTATTTCCTGCACTACTCTAAACGCAAGCATTTCTCTATCTGATACCAATCGTTCTCTGTAATCATGAAAACGTGCAGATGCTTTTATAACACCACTCCCATTTATTTTTTGAAAAAGATCGGTGGTAGCGCTTTCCAGACCAAAGTTTTTTAGCGTAGGCGGCATTAAACTGTGGCTTATATTTCTAATAAGCTGTATGGCTTCGTCAATAATTTGTTTAGCGCTGTAAATGCTTTGTATTTGATTGGCCTTATCTTGGTTTACAAGGTTATCATTTAAATATAACCTTACCGTAGCTAATAGTGGACCAGCATCATCATGTAAGTCTGCCGCTATACGGCTACGCTCTTCTTCTTGAAATCGAATACTTGCTTTAAGATAAATTTCTTGCTTTTCTTCCTCCAACCGCTTCATTTGCTTGTGGTAGCGTATTATTTTACGCTGGTGCATGGTTACAAATACAATAATAACCGCCGCCAGTATAAGCATAACTGTAGAGCCTACAATCATCATCTTATTACCCATTAAATTATCAGTTACCTGCAGGAAGTGCATTAGCAATTATACATTATTTTGTTTAGAAACGATAAAATCATCATCTAATTGCATTTCATCGGGTATTCGAAGGATATCGGAGTTGGTTTCGGTACGTTCGTGGGCTAGCCATGCGAGAGAAAGAATTATGTCTTTAGTAATAGAAACCGTTGCATAAATTCCTACCATTAAGTTTTTTAATGACAAATCTTTTATTGAAGATGACATAACATAGAAAAAGAAATTTCCTGTAAAATATATAAAAAGCCCTACACAAATCCAAAATGTGATTGAATTATATAAAGGAATTTTACTTACCACTGCCATTTTTTCATAAAAATAATATAGCAATAATAAAATGAACATAGAGAATTCTATTAATGAAGGAAGATTATTAAATACTAATTTATCAGTATTTATATAATTTAATATACAGAATAGAAAAAAAGGGATGATACTAAAGATGGAAAAATATCTGATTAATTTATTTCTGATTATAAAATAAAAAAATAATGAAAGAAGAAAATATTCTACAAATAAATAAGCTCTAAAATTTACAAATACATATTTATTTAAAGAAGGAGTGTTAGTAAATAAATAAGCTAATATTACGAATACAGTTAAAAAAATTGAATAAACGAAAAAAACCTTTAATTGATTCTGTTTGATTTTTTTTCTAAAAATCAAACAGAATATTAAAGGTAATAATTCTATTAAGTAAACTGTGTTAGTTAAAATTTTCAGAATAAATATTTTTTCAAATATAGCTGAAAATTTAAATTAATTTAAAGAATCAATGATTTCTTCGATAAGAAGACCAAGAATTGATAAGCCCATAGTTTGTTTTTTTTTGTGGTTAGGGAATGTTCGTTGTTGAAGCAAACTTGCATCATTACGTAATAATACGCAATTGGTTTTCATAATAAAAGTATTTATACTATTTCGCTATAAACCAATACTGTAAAGCATTTAAGATAAATTTGATACTTAAAAATATTTTTTAAAAAAGTAAAAGTACATTAAATTTTACGTAATTTTACTATCCAGTTTAAGGTACAATTACTAAGTAAATATCTTAATATTTTATAATACTTATTAACAATTGGTGAAAATGGTGGATATCTATTTGTTAAAAAGTTCTAATTTTTAAACAAAATTTGCGTTTATGGGTTTGAAAAGAACAAATTTTTTATAATTGATGGTATTACCATACATTCACGTTTAGTTTTTATTAACACTTCTACTTATTTCTCTATTACCGATGGCTTCTAACCTAATAAAGATTGCAATTGCCGATGATCATAAGATTTTTCGTGATGGTATTAAGATGGCATTGTCAAACAAAGAAAATCTTAAAATACTCTGGGAGGCCGAAGATGGCAAGGATATGATGCACAAAATTGAAATTAAAATGCCGGATGTGCTTTTAATGGATATACGTATGCCCGAAATAGATGGCATTAATGCCATACAAATCTTGCGCAAAGAGTACCAGTCAGTTAAAATTATTGTACTTACCATGTACGATGACCATCAAATGATCAGTAAAATGATGGAAATGGGCGCCAACGCTTACCTTACAAAAACCACCGATCCCGAAGAAATTTACGAAGCCATACTTACCTGTATGAACGAAGATTTTTATTTTAACGATCTGGTAAATGCTGCAGTAATGGGCAAGCTAATGCAAAAGAAAAGTGTACGCCAAATTTATGGTGACAGTCTGCCTATAACTTTCAGTGAAAAAGAAATAAAAATACTCCAACTCCTTTCAGAAGATAAAACCACGGAAGAAATATCCAAACAAATTTTTCTTAGTCCACGCACCATAGAAACCATCCGCCAAAATATGAAGAGCAAGGTAAATGCTAAAACCATTGGCGGGCTTATTATGTATGCTATGAGAAATAAGTTGATAGAGTAGAGAAGCCCCCTCCGTCCCCGAAGGGGGAAGTGAAAGGCAGTTTGTGGGAGAAATCAAAAATAATAAATGAGTAGTGGCTCTATAGCTTTACAATACAAAATATGAGAGGATTTTTTTTTTTAGAAATTTATTTATCTCTGCGCAAACTCTTTTAACTCTTTTCTCTGCGGTGAACTAATCTAAAAATTTTAAACTAACAATGCCATTCTTTAAACAATAATAACCAAACTTATCCCTGCTTTTCACATCTGGTTTTTATTAATTCGAATTATATTTTGAAAGCCATCCTTAATTTCTTATATAAATATTTCTCTTTAATAACATTGATTCCCAAACAAATACAACAAAACTTATATAAAGATCAATTTTCCTTTAACATTTTATACAAATAGCATGGTATTTGCCATTGGCTTCAATATTCTTATACTTTGTATTGCAGAGCTTTCAACTATTTTCATAATTTATTACAGGCAACGAATAAATTATGAAAAGACTCTTAGTATTTACATCAATGTATAGGTTTATATTGTAAATCCTATTAAAAATTCATACCCTTAAGCTTACCACATTGGCTTCTATTTACAAATTTTCCAACTCACACTTGCTCCTTTTTATAATTGGATATTTTCCTATTATTGCAAAAGCACAAACTTCATCTTTTACATTTCAAAGTAGTACAGGCACTTTTTGTAGCCCCAGCACTATAAATTTTACCCAAACAAGTACAGGTAATCCTATAGGTTTTACATGGAGTTTTGGTAACGGGCAGTTTAGCAATGCTGCTAACCCAAGCATAGTTTTTATTGCCGGAACCTACACTGTAAAACTAGTGGCTGTTTTTGAAACAGAAGCGGTAGAATCTTCCCAAACCATTATTATTAATCCGAGTATAACGGGCACATTAACTGCTGATAGAAATTATATATGTACAGCAGGTAATGTAAATTTTACCGCTAGCTCGTCTGGCAGTATTGCCAGTTACGATTGGAATTTTGGCGACGGCAGCGCAGCTGTTACTACTTCTACGCCTTCTATATCTCATGGTTATAATACGCTTGGTACATATAATGCAACCGTAAAAGCTACCGATGCAAATGGATGTTCCGTTACAAGTGGTACAACTATAACTCTTCAAAATCCACCCATAACGGGTAACGCCACACCATCTAGTGGCTGCATACCTGCTAATGTAAGTTTCAATACTAATGTTACGGTACCTATTGGCGGAAGTGTTACCAATTATCTTTATAATTACGGAGATGGTACTTCTACATCCAGTATTGCATCCCATTCATACCCATCAGTAGGAAGCTACACTCCCTCTGTAAGTATCACCACAAATGAAGGTTGCACAAATTCTTACACTTTTCCTACTATTGCTTTTGGTACACCACCTACTAATCATGTAGCAACAGCGGCAAAGCCTGTTTGGTGTGGTTCGGAAACACCCACATTTACATCTACAGCAGTTAACGCAAACAGCTGGTTTTGGGATTATGGAGATGGGACTACTGAAACAACTACTACAGGAAATGCACAACATAAATATGCCACGCTTGGCACTAAAACCATAAGAGTTACGCCGTTTTTTAATGGTTGCGCAGGTAACTTAATTACCATTACCATTAATGTGGTGGGAGTTATTTCTCAATTTACATTTGCTAATACCTGCAATGCAGCAAATACTTTTACTTTTACCAATACCAGCTTGGGTAATCAATCTGTAGTAAGTTGGAATTTTGGTGATGGCAGCCCAACCAGTTCAGCCCCAAATCCAACACATACTTTTCCTGTAAACGGTACATTTATAACAGGGCTTACCATTACTGATAATGCCACAGGGTGTAAGGATGTGTTTTACAGGGCTCTTTACACAGGCGCCCCCACACTTACCAATGCAGACGCATCTGTTTGTAAAAATAGTAATACTACTTTTACACTTCAAAATAATTATCCTAACAATGGTGCTGCATATACCTGGTATGTAGCGGGGTTACCTCTTGTAAGTAATTCTACTGCTAGTTATACGGTTCCTGCCAGTATTCTAGGAAATTATTCCAACAATTTTGTGGTGATAAATAATGGCGGAGAATATTGTCCGGATACGGTAACACAAATAGGAAACCTGTTGGTAAAAGGACCAAATTTGAGCTATAACCTTCCTTCAAATGTATGTGCAAACAACAATGTTACTATCATAAATACTTCCAGCGCATTTGTGCCAGCAGACACTGTAAAATTATGGTACTGGAACTATGGCATCGTTTCTAAAAACGATACGGTGTTTGCCCCAGCTCCAATTAAATACCCCGGTGCAGGTACTTATACAGTAAAATTAGTAGCCAAAGATAAAGCTGGTTGTATAGATAGTTTAAGTAAACAAATTATAGTAAAGGCCATTCCATTTTTAAGGGTTTTTCCAAGAAATGATACGTTGTGCTTAGGTCAATCAGATTCTTTATTTGCCTACCATAGTGATACGCTATCGTGGTCGCCGGCAGCAACACTTTCTTGTGCCACATGCGATACTGTAATTGCAAACCCTACAATGACAACCCTTTATTTTGCCAGAGCAAATAACTCCCTTAACTGTCCTGTATTTGACAGCACCTTAGTAACCGTTTACCAACCCTTTGTAGCCTCAGCTGTTACAAGCCCAGTATATGTATGTTTAAATGACAGCGTTCAAATAAATGCGTTACCGGCAGATAAAGTAATTACATGGTCTCCCACTACAAATATTTCCAATACAAATGCTTATAATCCATTTGTATCTCCACCTGGCAATACAACATACACAGCTGCTCTCACAGATTCTGCAGGCTGTTTTAGCGACTCCACTTTTGTAGATGTAATTGTGAAGACTTTACCATTGGTGAATGCTGGAGCCGACCAAATACTTCCATATAATTCCATGTTTACAATAAACCCTTTGTATGGCAGTAATATTGTTTCCTACGAATGGTTACCCACAAATTCGCTCAGTTGTACTACTTGCCCTATTACCAGCGGTATTGCTTTACAATCTCAAGCATTTACAATTAAAGTAACGAGTGATAGTGGTTGTGTTGCAAAAGATGTTATCAATATTTTTATTGAATGCAAATATGCAAACCTGTTAATGCCCTCTGCATTTACGCCCAATAAAGATGGAAAAAATGATTTTTATTATCCAATGACAAGAGGGATAAAAATGGTGAAAAAATTTACGATATTTAACAGATATGGACAGGCAATTTTTGAGCGATTAAATTTTTTACCAAATAATCGTTTACTTGGATGGGATGGAAAATACAAAGGAATTGATCAAAATGCAGAAAGTTTTGTATATGTTATGGAAACCGTATGCGACTTGGGAGAAATTATTTCAAGAAATGGATCATTTTTATTATTGAGATAATACGTAAATCAATCATGCTTATTTTATTCTTTTACAATACAGTTTGAAGTTTCTTCAAAAAGAATTACCGTATTTCTACGTTATTTTTTATCTATTCATAATTTTATAATGAATTCTACGTTTAAGTTTAGTAAAGTTACTTAGCAAAAAAGTTTACATTTACTATCCAATTATGAAAGAAGAACTATTAGCACCTATAAAGGTAATTATTGCAGACGACCACGTACTCTACCGAGCTGGCGTAAAAGCTGCACTCAGCCAAAAAACAGATATTCAAATTATAGCTGAAGCAGACAATGGAATGCATCTAATTAATATGCTAAAAACCATTGACGCAGATGTAATTTTATTGGATATTCAGATGCCTGTAATGGATGGGATAGCAGCACTTCCGGAGATTAGAAAAGTATCTCCAAATGCAAAAGTTATTATGCTGACTATGATGGATGACCATAGTATGATTACGAAGTTGATGGAAATAGGTGCAAACAGTTATCTCTCTAAAACCAGTGATAGCGAAATTATTTATGATGCTATAAAAACCTGTTATAGCGATGAATATTATTTTAATGCGCTTACTAACCAAGCTTTGCTTACCAATTTAAAACAGAGAAACGTACAAATACCACAGCAATTGTTGGCGCAAGATGCGCAATTGAACGATAAAGAAACAATGATTCTTAAATTGATGTGCGAAGAGAAAAGTACAAAAGAAATTGCAGACCTTGTTGAGCTAAGTCCACGCACAGTTGAAGCATTAAGAGATAAATTAAAAGTAAAGACGGGTGCAAAAAGTACAGCAGGTTTAATATTATATGCCGTAAAACATAAGCTGATTGAGGAAATTTAAATTTACTTTTACTCATTAAATCATATTAAGATCTTCCAAGTATTGGAAGATCTTTTATTTTAACCCAACAGATGAATTATTTTAACTACAACGGAAAAGTATTATTGGAAAATGAATTGATTGTTGGACCTACTAATAGGGGCTTGCGCTATGGTGATGGTAATTTTGAAACCATTAAATGTAAAAATGGGGAATTGATTTTAGCCAATGAACATTTTGCACGCTTATGGAAAGGCATGCAAACACTACAGTTTGATATACCCAAACATTTTACTCCAGAAAAACTCGAAGAAGAAATACTACATCTTGTTAAAAAAAATAAAATAACTGCTGCAAGGGTTAGACTTACCATTATACGTGGCGAAGGGGGGATTTATGACCCTAAAAACCATACGCCCAATTACATTATTGAAGCTATAAAATTACCGGAAGATAATGGTCCGCTAAACATAAACGGATTACAAATTTGCTTGTTTGAAGATGCTGTAAAAAGTATAGATACATTTAGCAACTTAAAAACCAATAATTATCTTCCCTATTTTATGGGTGCCATTTTTGCCAAAAAAAATCAATGCAATGATGCTATTATTTTAAACAGCAAAGGAAATATTTGCGACAGCACCATTGCCAATATTTTTTATATTAAAGATGAAACGATTTACACGCCTGCACTTACAGAAGGTTGCGTAGCTGGTGTTATGAGAAAATGGATAATTGATAATGTAGGAGAATTTAATTTTAAAGTAACACAAACTGCCATTACAAAAGAAGATTTATTAAATGCGGAAGAAGTTTTTTTGAGTAACTCCATTTACAATATTAGATGGGTGGCAAGTTTTGAAAATAAAAAATATGAGAACAAGCAAATAGCAAAACTCAGCGAAATTTTAATGCGTAAAAGAGGGAATGTTTACTGCTAGGGATTTATATAAAAAACTACTTTGTAGTTTTGAGTTGCCACGAATTACTCGAATTCACACGAATGGTTTGTGAAATTTGTGACACTAAAGAAATTACAAATATTCTAATTAAATTTTTTTAAAAATGAAAGTAAATATTTTTTGGTGTAGAAGAGATATGAGATTGGAAGATAATGCTGCTTTATATTATGCATTAAAAAGCGAGCATCCTGTTATTCCCGTTTTTATTTTTGATGAAGAAATATTGGGTATGCTAGAAAATAAAAAAGACAGCAGGGTAACTTTTATACATGATTCTTTGCTGCAAATGCAGGAGCAATTAAAAGAAATTGGGAGCAGTATGATTGTACTGCATGCCACGCCGGAAAAGGCTTTCAACCAACTCATAAAAGAATACAGCATTGAAAATGTTTTTGCAAACAGAGATTATGAACCTTATGCTACAAAAAGAGATAACAGCATTGTTGTACTTTTACAAAAAAATAAAATTGAGTTTCATTTATATAAAGACCATGTAATTTTTGAGCAGAATGAAGTATTGAAGGATGATGGAAAACCATATACTGTTTTTACTCCATACAGCAGAAAATGGAAAACAACGTTAACCGATTACCAGTTTAAAAGCTACCCAACTGAAAAGCATTTTGATAACTTTTTTAAAACTTCCCCAAAAAGAATTCCTTCTTTGGAAACAATAGGGTTTGAAAAAACGGAGCAGGAATTCCCGCCGAAAAGTGTAGAAGCAGACCTTGTAAAAAAGTATGCAGAAAAAAGAAATTTCCCTGGCATAAGAGGAACATCGCACTTGGGATTGCACTTGCGTTTTGGAACAATCAGCATTCGTAAACTGGCTAAATATGCCTCTCCAAAATCTGAGACTTATTTAAATGAATTGATCTGGAGAGATTTTTACCAAATGATATTGTGGCATTTTCCACATGTAGGAAAAGGTAAATCATTTAAGCCTGCTTACGACCATATTAAATGGCGAGATGATGAAGAAGGTTTTCAAAAATGGTGTGATGGGCAAACCGGTTACCCGATAGTAGATGCAGGCATGAGAGAATTAAATGAAACGGGTTTTATGCACAACAGAATACGCATGGTTACCGCTTCTTTTTTATGCAAACATTTATTAATTGACTGGCGACTAGGAGAAGCCTATTTTGCAGAAAAATTATTGGATTTTGATTTAGCATCCAACAATGGTGGCTGGCAATGGGCATCTGGCAGCGGATGTGATTCCGCACCATACTTTCGTATTTTTAATCCATACCTACAAACAAAAAAGTTTGACACTGATTTTAAATATATCAGAAAGTGGGTGCCGGACTTTGAAGAACTTACTTACCCCAAACCTATAGTTGAACATACTTTTGCTAGAGAAAGATGCTTGAAGGTTTATAAGGAAGGGTTGGCTAGGGCGGAGGGTTAAAAAGTTGAAGGTTCATGGTTCAAAGTTTATAATGCTTTGTACTTTGAAAATGTTCAATAAGCAATGTTCAATTTTCAATGTTCAAATAAGGAAGTTTGTAATAGTTTGAAGTAAATTTTAAACCACAAAGTTTCGTAAGGTTTCATTTGAAAATTGTTTGTTGAAAATTGATTATTGAACATTAGTATTTTACTTGAGCCACTTCCATCAATTTCTGCACGGCTGCCCTTCCCTCTTCACCTAAATCTAAGGAGTATTTGTTTACATACAAATCAATGTGTTTTCTCATAACCTCTTCACTCATTTCCTGCGCATGGCTGCGGATATAATCATTTAATTCAGGGTATTTTGAAAAAGCAAATTCAATGCTTTGTTTTATTAAATTATCTATTAATTTTTGAATATCTAAGGGGATTGATTTTTTTACAACAATACCACCAAGCGGAATTGGATTACCGGTTGTTTGTTCCCAATAATCTCCCAAATCAGTAATTTTTATCAATCCTTTATCGGCATAAGTAAAACGGTTTTCGTGAATGATTACACCCAGCCCTTTTCCTTCTAAAACAAAATTTTCAATTTCATCGTAGCGTAAAATTATTTTGTTTTTTGCTTGTGGATATGCCAATGAAAACAATAAATGCGCAGTGGTGTTTTCGCCTGGAATAGCAATTAAATTATCTTCTACATTTGTTATTTGTAAATGGTTATTAGCAATTAACAATGGTCCTACTCCCCTACCCAATGCGCTGCCACTGTTTAATAAATTATAATTTTCTAAAACCAATGGTAATACTCCGTAGCTCAATTTTGTAACCTGTAATTTTTCTTCAATAGCCCATTGGTTAAGGGTTTGCACATCTTCTAACACTGCTTCAAATTGTAAATTGCCTGTATCAATTTTATTATTTACCAATGCATCAAAAATAAAAGTATCGTTTGGGCAAGGAGAAAATCCTATTTGAATTATTTGCTTATGCATCAGATTTGTGGGTTAAGTATCAGGGATTGCGGGTTACTAATTCTTTTACAATTCTCTGAAGATGTTGGTTGAGATTATGGATTGATTCTGTCATTTTCCAATTGGTTTGTATACGCTCGCCAACAAAATTACTGATGCTACGCAATTGTAAAAATTGTACGCCTTCACTTATACACACAAAGTGAAATGCAGCTCCTTCCATTGTTTCAATATCTGGATTAAATTTTTTAATAAATATTTCTGTTTGTTCAAATTTATCAGTGACTGTATTTACGGTAATGGCGTTAACAGTAGCTAATGAAAAGCCTTCCGCTATTCCATTGTTTAACCATCCATTTGTATAAGGCAGGTCATCTTTTTGAGTAAATCCTTTGTCGAAAAGCGTAAAAAAAGAATCTCTTTCATAAATTCCCAAATCAGCAAATACATCATTTTTCACTATAAATGTTTCACCGGGTGCAAAGCTATTTTTAAAAGTCCCTGCAATACCTGATTGTATAATAAAGTCATATTTTTTTTGTTGCAAACGCTTTGTGAGTGCATACATACATGCAGGTGCACCTACGCCGGTAATGAGTACATCTGTACCACTGTTCACCGATAAATAGGAGGCTATTTCCATTTCCGTTGCTGCCACTACAAGTATTTCCATGGCACAAAGTTAACAGCATCCGTTTTACATTATTAACAATTGCTGCTACCTTTACAAAGAAATATAAAAACAAGCATGGTTTATATAACAAGGATAGAACATTTTAATGCTGCTCATAAACTGTTTAACCCAGCCTGGAGCAAAGAAAAAAATGATGAGGTGTTTGGTAAATGCGCCAATGAGAACTGGCATGGCCATAACTTTAATTTGCATGTTACCGTAAAAGGAATGCCAAGCGAAGAAACAGGATTTGTGTTTGATGCGAAAAAATTAAGTATTATCATTAAAGAGTACGTGACTGATTTAATTGACCATAAAAATTTGAATGTAGAAGTTGAATTTTTAAAAGATAAAATTTGCTCTATCGAAAATTTGGTGATGGGTATTTGGAACCAACTGGCACCACAAATGCCGGCAAATGTGACTTTACATAGATTGAAATTGTATGAAACGGATAAAATTTATGTCGAGTACTTCGGATAATTAGCTAATGTGATAATTTGCTAATGTGCTAATTACTGGGCAAAGTTTATAACAAAAAATGAAACTTGAAAACTAACAAAAGTTTTTCTAATATCTTAAATCTAACAATCTAATGTCTAACAATAAGGTTTCAGTTTTTAGAAAAGAAAATTTTAATGCGGCTCATAGGTTGCACAATGCTGCATGGGATGATGCTACCAACAATGAAGTTTTTGGTAAATGCAACAACCCTAATTATCATGGACATAATTACGATTTGTTTGTGCAGGTTATTGGTGAAGTGAATGTAGATACAGGCTACGTAATGGATACAAAAAAACTGAGTGACTTAATTAAAGAAAAAGTCACCAATAAGTTTGATCATAAAAATCTGAATGAAGATTGCGAAGAATTTAAAAATTTAAACCCAACAGCCGAAAATATCGTAATAGTGATTTATAATTTATTGCGTCCGTTTATTGATAGTGCATTGGAATTAAAATTGAGGTTGTATGAAACGGAGAGGAATTTTGTGGAATATCCAGTGTGAATGGTGAATGGTGAATGGTGAATGGTTTGTGAGAGTTGGGGGTTGGCTTACGGGTTTGGATTTACGAGTGGCGGGTTAGCAGTTGATAAAAGTTGAAAAAACATTTTCTGATGACGGGCTACGGGATAGTAGCGGATGTCCTTTTTTGCTGCCTTTGAGCAAAAAAGATATGAGCGGATAGCCCGATAAAATGATGAATAGAATTTCTAAATATCACAGCCCCAAATAAAATAAAAAAGAAAAAAAATAAACATGGCATACAAAAAGATTGAAACGTACGATGAAAATATTACGGAGGCATTGGTAAAAAATTATAAAGAAAGTATCAATTTATTGGGCGAAGATGAGAACCGTGAAGGATTAATAAAGACACCCGAAAGAGTTGCAAAAGCAATGCAATATTTAACGCAGGGTTATTCTCAAAATGCAAAAGCTATTTTAGACTCTGCAAGATTTACAGAAGATGTAAGTGAGATGGTTATTGTAAAAGACATTGAATTATACAGCATGTGTGAGCACCACATGTTGCCTTTTTTTGGTAAGGCGCATGTGGCTTATATACCTAATGGATACATTACGGGACTTAGTAAAATAGCTCGTGTGGTAGATGTATATGCTCGACGTTTGCAGGTGCAGGAAAGACTTACCCACCAAATACTGGATGCCATTAAAGAATCTTTAAACCCACATGGAGTAGCGGTTGTAATAGAGGCTTCTCATTTATGTATGATGATGCGAGGCGTAGGAAAACAAAATTCAGTAACTACCACTTCGGCATTTTTTGGAGAATTTGAGCAGCACCAAACAAGGAGTGAATTTATGAAACTGGTAACGGGGAAGTTGCATTAAAATATTTATCAAATCTCTTAAGGCCATTTATTATTTATATAATAAGTGGCTTTTATTTTTACCATAAATTAAAAACATCTACCTCAATACTGCATTGTGATGTAAGAAGGAAAGTAGTGGTAAGTGTGCTTTTATATTTATTATCTATCAGCTCAAAAACTTCTACTGATTTTTTTTCGGGGTCTGCAATGATGTAATATTTTACTCCACACATTTCGTATAGATTGTATTTGGTATTTCTATCCTTCATGCGAGTGGAAGGAGAAGAAATTTCTAATATTAGATTGGGTGGAAAAGTCAGATAATCATTTTTAATTTTTCCACATATAATCATACAATCAGGTCTTACTATTGTATCATCACTGATAAGCCAATCTAATTCATAAAGAACTTCGCAATTACAAGCTTTGTTACAATCAACCAATGCATTTCCTGCTGCACGAGAAAATGTTTGCGAAAATTTCTGATGATTATATTTTGGAGACGGGCTCATAGCCTGCGGATGCCCTTTAATAAGTTCCCAATCTCCTTCCCACAATTTGTAATCATTGTAAGTGTAAGTATCTAATTCTAATATTTTATCAGAAATATTCATACTTCAAATTTAAAATATATTTTTGAATATAAGTGTAGGAGGAGAGGTGTCACTTTTAATATATAATTTAAACTACCTCTTTAGCAGTTTTTACAAACCTTAAATACAATTTATGAAACATGCTTTTATTTTTCCCGGACAAGGCGCACAGTTTAGTGGTATGGGAAAAAATTTATACGATAGCAACGCTGCCGCAAAACAATTATTTGAAGATGCCAATGATATACTCGGTTTTAAAATAAGTGATATCATGTTTACAGGTAGTGATGAAGATTTAAAACAAACCAATATTACACAGCCTGCAATATTTATTCATTCTGTTGCAGCTTTCAAAAATATTGATGGTGCCCAACCAGATATGGTGGCGGGGCATTCTTTGGGTGAATTTTCTGCATTGGTAGCAAATGGAACATTGAACTTTGCAGATGCCTTACAACTTGTTTCTGTGAGAGCTAAAGCCATGCAAAAAGCCTGTGAAGCAAACCCAAGCACAATGGCAGCGGTGCTCGGTTTAAATGATGACAAAGTAGAAGAAATTTGCCAGCATATTACCAATGATACCGGGAATGTAGTGGTAGCTGCAAATTATAATTGTCCGGGGCAACTGGTAATTAGTGGTAGCCTTGCAGGTATAGAATATGCTTGTGCCCGTATGAAAGAAGCGGGTGCAAAACGTGCTTTGGTTTTACCAGTTGGCGGAGCTTTTCATTCGCCTTTAATGATATCTGCAAAGAATGAATTGGAGGCTGCTATTAATACAACCAATTTTAATACACCAAACTTTGCAGTATATCAAAACGTAGTGGCAGCTGCTGTTATAGAGCCTGCGCAAATAAAAGAAAACTTAATAGCCCAACTTACAGGGCCTGTAAAATGGACCCAATGTGTGCAGGCAATGATTGCTGATGGGGCTACCAATTTTACCGAGTGTGGTCCGGGCAAAGTATTGCAGGGTTTGGTGATGAAAATAAATAAGGAGATGGTGGTGGATGGGGTGAGTTAGGAGAGAGCATAACACAGACAACGGACCACAGACCACGGACCACAGGAAGTGAAGCCAATCCAATAAGCAAAAATTTTATCTATATATGTAGCAATAAGGTTGATGTTAAATTTAGTACAGAGTACTTTTCCATAATAATAAATACTATTGAAAAAAATTACAGCAAAAAAAAATCGAATCACTTTTTAGAGTGATTCGATTTTTTTATTAAAGAATATGTAAGAAATGCTAATTAAATATCCAGAGTGCTCAATACACTGTTCATACTTCTTACCGCATCTGCACTTTTTGCAAAAGCCGCTTGCTCTTCTTCGTTTAATTTATAATCTATAATTTTTTCCCAGCCATTTTTACCAATAATAACAGGTACACCAATACATATATCGCTTTGGCCGTACTCACCATCTAAATAAACACAGCATGGCATAATTTTCTTTTCGTCTCTTACAATTGCTTCCACTAATGCGGCACCTGCAGCACCTGGTGCATACCATGCACTTGTACCTAACAAACCAGTAAGTGTAGCCCCACCCACCATTGTATCTGCCGCAACTTTTTTAAGCGCTTCAGCATCTAAAAAATGAGCTGCCGGCACACCACTGTAGGTAGCCAAACGTGTAAGTGGAATCATAGTTGTATCTCCATGCCCGCCTACAACTACACATTGCAAATCGTTTGCACTGCAGTTCATAGCTGTACTTAAAAAATAACGGAAACGTGCGCTATCCAGCATTCCACCCATACCAATAATTCTTTCTTTTGGTAAACCACTTTCTTTTAGTGCCAAATAAGTCATAGTATCCATCGGGTTGCTTATAACGATTATGATACAATCCGGCGAATATTGTAATAAGTTTTTTGTAACTGTTTTTACAATTCCTGCGTTAATGCCAATCAATTCTTCACGGGTCATGCCGGGCTTACGAGGAATGCCAGATGTAATAACCGCTACTTTGCTGCCTGCAGTTTTAGTATAATCATTTGTACTACCTGTTATTTTGGTGTCAAAGCCTTCTAATTGTGCTGTCTGCATAAGGTCCATTGCTTTTCCTTCTGCAAAACCCTCTTTAATATCTACTATTACCAGTTCATCGCACAATTGTTTGCGTGCTATATTATCGGCACAAGTTGCACCAACGGCTCCAGCGCCTACTACAGTTACTTTCATGATTATTTTTTTTGTTGTAAATGTTTTTTGCGGGGCAAAGGTAATAGATAATGGATAATTTTTAAATGGATAATTAACGGGTAAGATTTGGGTGAATTTGCTTCTAACAAAAAATTGGCTACTGCAAATAAATCATCTTTTTATTTTAACTCTTTTGTAAGAAGAAGGTTTTTATTTTCGCTGCATATCCTTTAACCAACATGAAAAAATTTTCTTTGCTAATTGCATGTTCCATTGTTTCTTTTATGGGCTTTGCTCAAAAGAATATCAGCCTTACAGCACTTTATGAAAAAAACAGCAAAACCACTAAATTAAGATGGCAACATCTTGATAAAAATATTACCGCTTATGTTTTACAAAGCAGTAAAGACAATTCATTTTTTACCGATGTTTTTTTAAAACAAACAGCATCTATTTCTGTAGGAGATTTTATAAAATTTTCAGATAACAAATCTGCGGATGGAAAAAATTATTACCGTTTAAAGATTTTTAGAAACAGTGCTTTGTATGAAACCACTGGTTCTGTAATGATGATAAAAGGCAATACGGCCAACGCATGGATAATTTATCCGGTGCCTGTAGGAACTGTGTTAAACCTACAATACAATGGCAATGATGCAATCAACGGAGTTATTACGGTAATTATTCAAAGCGTAACCTCGGGTACCATTTTTACAAAATTAAGGCTTGCATCTACTACAAGAAATATTACTATTCCTGTTTCAAATATTGGCCGTGGCACTTATGATATTAGGATTTATGTAGGAAATGAAGTGGTATGGAACCAGCGATTTGCAAAATAAAATCCTACAAAGATTTTGCTATATTTTTAAATGATGGATGATCAATGAAAGCCTCTTGAAAATTTCCTTTTTTATCGTATAAAAATATAGATGGAAAATTACGCACCTCGTAAAATGAACTTAAAAATCTTGCTTCGTCATACCCAACTTTTATGTTTGGAAAACTAGCCAATTTTAAATCGGTATAAAATTTTTGTACGCTTTTATAAGAAAGAGAACTGGCTAAAACAATTTGGGCCTTTTTGTACAAATCAATATTTGCAATTAAATCTTCTGTTGCATGCACACAATGGTCACAGTCTGGGCTAAAAACCATTATGATTAGCGGCTTTTTATTTTTTAAATCAGCCTTTGTAAACGCCACACTATCAACAACTGATATTAAATTATAAGGAGGTACAGTTGGTATTCGCTTATACGCAGGTTCCATTACAGTAGTTTGAGCTATTAAAACGCTACAAAAAAAAGTACATATTACTACAAGGGATAATGTTTTCATTTGCGTATTTTTATGCAAATTAGTTTTTATATCTAACTAAATAAAAAACCAAATTTTATCAATCCCCTTTTTGCCAATTTTTTACTTCTAAATAAAAATTTTATGGGTAGTCCTTCAATAAGCAGGAGAGATTTCTTTCGTACTGCAACGTTAAAAAAAGAAACCATTTCCGACGATCCACTATTTGATAAATATTCTCGCAAAACACTCGGCCCAAGGGTTTACAGTACCGAGCTAGTTACTTCTTTTATGCGTGGAGCTGAAAGCTCTAACAACAATGCCCAATCTTTATTAAGAGTAAATCCAATAACAAGTGGTCTTGCGCCATACGTTCCTACCGGTACTGACCCATGGGATGCTACAAAAGCATTGCATTTGCTACGCAGGACGAACTTTGGTTTTAAGCATGCAAATGTGGCTACTTTGGTGGCTGCTGGTTCTCCATCTGCCGCGGTAGATATTGTAATGAATATAAATAATACAGCGCCACCTCCACCAGTTAATTGGTATCAAACGGTGAATGCTACTTCAGCTGATGCTGGTGCCATTCCTTATGGAGCAGACTGGACAAACAGTGCCTTTACATATGTAGATGCTGCTACATCAGATTTACAACAAACCACCAACAGTTATAGAAATACTGCAGTTCGCAGCTGGATGTTTGGTCAAGCACTCAACCAGGATATCAGCATCAGAGAAAAAATGACTTGGTTTTGGTATCATTTTATGCCCATCGATTTTGAATTTATTTTTCAATCTTCTAACAGTTATATCAATACCAACTCCGCCAGAATTTTTTATACTTACATGAAAATGTTTAGGGATGGTGCATTAGGAAATTTTAAAACGCTTGTGAGGAATATGGCCACACACCCGGCAATGATGTTTTATTTAAACAATCAGGCAAATACAGCCACCGCACCTGATGAAAATTTTGCCAGAGAGTTGATGGAACTTTTTACATTGGGCAAAGAGCCCCTCAGCCAATATACCCAAGCAGATGTAGTGGCTGCAGCACAGGTACTTACTGGCTGGCGAGTAACGGGGCTAAATACTACCAATGTAACCACAGCCTTTGATCATACAAAACACAAAACAGGTATCAAACAATTTTCCTCTTTTTTTGGAAATACCATTATACAAAATCCTATTCCAACAAATTTACCCAACGGTGCTGTAGAACTTGATGCGTTGATAAATATGATTTTTACAAAAACGCAGGTGATATCAGAATACATCTGCCGCAGGCTTTACAGGTATTTTGTTTATTATGATATTGATGCAAATATTGAGACAAATGTAATTACACCACTTGCCCAAACTTTTGTTGCAAACAACTGGAATATTCTTCCTGTATTAAATCAACTTTTTAAAAGCGAACACTTTTTTGATATGGCAAACCGTGGGGTATTTATAAAATCTCCTTTCGATTTAATAATAGGTTCGTTGAGAAATTTTAATTTGAATTACAACGTATCTGTACCATCAAATTATCAAGCTCAATATCAGGTATGGGGTTATTTTAATGATAATCTTTGTTCGCCAATGGAACAGCGAATGGGCACTATACCCAACGTATCTGGCTGGAATGCTTTTTACCAAACTCCTGCTTACCATGAGTATTGGATAAACACCAATACCATACAAAAACGGTTTACCTATTTAGATAGAATAATGGGAAGCGGTACAGGAAATGGCGGTGGTTACAGCCTTACCTATAATACGCTTAACACTGTAATAAAAGTAGATCCAATAGCCTACGTACAGCAGTTTACAACCATTGCCATTGCTGACCCAAATGCGCTGGTAGCAGAATGTTTAAAATATTTATTACCTGTAGAAATAAGCTTAGCGCAGAGAAATGCTATAAAACAGCAAACGCTGTTGTACCAGCAAACATCAGATAGTTATTGGACAACAGCCTGGGCAAATTATTTAAGTGCGCCCACAAATGCAGGTTATTTAAGTACTGTAAAAGCCAGATTGCAGAGCCTGTTATATACAATAGTACACTTGGCAGAATATCAGTTAATGTAATAATTGGATGGTTAATAATTTTAAACAGCGTACATAAAATAATTATATGAAACGTAGATCTTTCCTAAAAACAAGTTCGCTTTTTGCAGCACCACTTTTTATAAAAGGCATACCGGTTTCTGGATCTCCACAAACTGGTAACAGTATGTTAGATATGCTTGCACAAGCCACCTACGGCTGTGGAAAAATATTGGTAATTGTGCAAATGAACGGAGGTAACGATGCCTTAAACATGGTTTTTCCGTTAGATAAATGGACACAACTTACTAATGCACGTGCAAATATTTTAATGAACCAAACTGATGTACTTACCTTAAATAATAATACCACTACGGGTTTACATCCTGCCATGCTGGAAATGAAAAATATGTACAACGAGGGTAAGCTAATGATAGTACAAGGCGTATCGTACCCCAACCCAAACTTTAGTCATTTTCGTGCAACAGATATTTGGTTTTCTGCATCGGGTAGTAGCACAACCCTCGATACTGGTTGGCTTGGCAGAGAATTAGATACGCAATACCCAGGTTTTCCTTCTGCTTTTCCAAATGCAGATATGCCAGATCCATTAGCCATACAAATTGGATCTACCTTACCATTTTCATTGCAAGGCCCTGGTATAAATATGGGATATAATGTAACCAACCCAACTGCACTTTTAAATGTAATAAATGGCATTACTGACCCTGCACCTAACAATGATTATGGAAGAGAACTTTCTTTTTTAAGATTGATGAAAGACCAGAGCAATGCTTATAAAACGGTTATACAAAATGCTTACAATGTTGCTCAACCACAGGCGGCCATATACCCAACATCCAACTCGCTTGCAGACCAGTTAAAGATTGTAGCAAAGCTTATAAATGGCGGGTTAAAAACACCGATCTATATTGTAAACCATCCAAACTCATTTGATACACATGAGGCGCAGGTAGATGTAAATGATAAAAAATTAGGTGCTCAGGCAAATATGTTTACCATTTTATCGAAGGCCATTGGTGCTTTTCAAACAGACCTTGGTTTAATGGGCAAGGCAGATAAGGTAACCGGTATGACGTATAGTGAATTTGGCAGAAGAATTAAAAGCAATGCAAGTATTGGTACTGACCATGGTGTGGCTGCACCAGTCATGTTTTTTGGTGCGGCATTAAATACAAATCCTGCTACAGTAGCCGGCACCGCACATCCTGTACCTGGTATGATTGGTGGTTCTCCCATTTTGCCCACAAATGCTACCGTAAATGATATGGTGCCCATGCAATTTGATTTTAGACAATTGTATGCAAGTGTAATGCAGAATTGGCTTTGCCTAAGCGCTGCCCAAACAGATTCGGTGCTTGGAAGTGCATTTACAAGGCTTCCAATTTTTGCTAATGCAACTGTATTACCGGTGGATGGTATAGAACTTTTAGGGCAATATTTTGCTGGTGAAGCAAGGCTTACTTATAACGTACAGGAAAATAATAAATACGATTCTTTTGCAGTTGAATTTTCAACAAATGGAATAAATTTTAATGAAGTAAAAAGAAACAATAACATTAGCTTAAATAATGTAGAAAGCTATTTTTACAACGAAACAAACAGTGCTAAAAAAATGTTTTACCGAATTGCAGCCAGAGAAACGCAAGGAGCCATAAAATATTCAAACATTGTAATGTTACGAAGCAATAGCAAAGAACAATTGATCAGTGTGTTTCCAAACCCGGTAGTGGACAATAAAATAAACATACAATTTTTTGAAAAACCCAATGCACCGGTAGATGTTACTATTTACAGTATGCAGGGGGCAAAATTGTACTACAACCGTTTTACGCAGGTAAATAATATTATCAGTTTTAAAGTACCGGCATTTACTGCCAATGCACACTATGTGTTGGAGGTTGTGTATGGCAGTTCAACCGCACGTGAGCAGATACTATTTAGATAAATATTTTGTTCTTGGTTTAAGAGCCTCTGGTAGAAATGCTGGAGGCTTTTTTATATAAGATAGTAAAAAGAGGATGAATTATTCCACAATGCATAGTTTATCAATTGCCACGCCCTTGAAAGCGGGGCAATTCAAAAGCATCTTAGATACTTACAATTTGATATTTTTACTAACCATTAGTATCATCTTAAAAAGATAATTATATGGTAACAATAAAAAAATCTTAATGAAAGCCATTTACTTAATACTATTATTCTTCCTTTTTAAAGAAAAGATTTTTGCCCAAAAAAGAATGTTCGATATAAATGGGAATACATTTTTATCAATAACAAAAACGGTAGTAAATGATTTAGAAACAAAAGACACTCTTTTAATCTTTTACAGAATTAAACAAGGTAAAAAACAATATTTATTTACCCATTATTTATATCGTTTGGGAGTTGATTGCAACAATGAGTTTAAAGATATTGGTACAATAAAAATCACCAATGATAGTATTATTTTAAAAACTGTTTACACCCAAAAAGCTCATGATCCCATTCCAGAAATGGAAAAGAAAATTTATAAAGTGAAAAGAGATGGTAGCGTTTTGCTGGTTTTTAATAAAACTTTTTCGAATGGCAAATGGAGTGCAGATAAGAATTAATTAATCTTCCTTTCCACCCTTATCTCCTACAAAATATTGGTCTTTGTTTTTAAACAACACATTAAAAGTGGTGAGAGAACCATAGCAGCGGGTTATGTATTGCTGTATGTTTACTTTTTCTTCGTCGTTCAATTTTTTGTGGCTGTTTATATTTTGTTCGAGCACTCTTAATCTATCTCGCAGCATTACTATTTTATGAAAAAAATCTTCGATAGGAATTTCCTTTGGCTTTAATGTTTTATCTGCCGTTTGTAAAACCATGGTGCCGCCAAGCCATTTATCGCCAAGCGGAACAGACTCCGTTATTCCTCCCCACATTGTCAAAATTTTTAATAATGATTTTTCAATATCAGATGATGTTTCAATTTCTACCGTTACATTTTCTGGGATGATTTCTTCCAGCTTATCATCTCCCTTCTCTATTTCTTTAACGCCGGCATCTATAAATGAAATAATATATGTAGCATATTTAACGCCTACAATCACTCCTTGTCCGTGTAATGTATGTTGCAAACGTGTACCTATGCCTAAAGTGAGTTGATCCATATTTATAATTATTTAATTACAAATATAAATGTTTGAATAAGTATTATTACAGCGCAAATATTTTAAATTTCCAATTCAAACTTTTTAGATACACAATAAAAATCGATTTAGTTTTCTATTTTCATTTTTAAATGGAGATTTTTTTTAATGCATCTAAATACCAATATTTGTATAACAAAATTACTGCTTGACAGATCAAAAAATATATACAGAAGATAGTTTAATAGCTGCACTGCGAAAGCATGAAAATGATGCATTTAAGCATTTGTATTTGCACTATAAAAACTCGATGTTATCTGTAATTTTAACTATTGTAAATGATGTAGAAACCGCAAACGATATTTTACAGGATGTATTTATAACAGCATGGAAAAATATTGACAAATACGATGAAAGCAAAGGCAGGCTTTTTACCTGGCTGCATACACTTGCAAGAAATACAAGCATTAACACGATACGTTCAAAAAACTTTAAGGTTAAGTATAAAAACGAAAATTTGGCAGATTACGTTTATAACATCGAACAGAAAGACCCGCTTCTGCAAAATATAAATACGATAGGTTTAAGAACACAAGTACACTTGCTAAGGGGAGAATATAAAGCAGTATTAGAGTTATCTTACTTTAATGGATATACACAGGAAGAAATAGCACAATCTTTGGAAATACCTATTGGTACTGTAAAAACAAGGTTAAGAAATGCTTTAATTGAACTTAGAAAACAATTTGTATAAATGAATATGGAGGAATACATATCATCGGGTATTATTGAGCAATATGTATTGGGTATGTGCAGCAACGATGAAAAAGTTGAAGTGGAATTGTTGCGAAAAAAATACCCTGCATTGCAAAAAGCTATTACCCATTTTGAATTATCATTTGAGCAAAAAATGATGGCCAATAATGTTATGCCTTCTGCTGAAACTGATGCAAAAATATTAGCCCAATTTATTTCATTTAGCGAAGCGCCAGTAATTTCTATAAATAAAAAGACTTCTAAAAACTTTGGTTGGCTAAAAGCTGTTGCTGCCGCAACCATTATTTTCTTAGGCATTAGCGGTGCGTTTAATTATTTTCTTTACACAAAAAATAAAGAACAAAAAGAGGCATTAAGTGCAGTTAAAAATCTACCTGTAAGTCTTCCTATTTCAAATTATAATATTCTGAAAGATCCATCTATAACACCCATTGCTATGTATGGTGTGGGTTATCATTCTATTTGCAGGTGTACCATGTTTTGGGATAAGAAAACAAAAAAGATGTACATGATGATTCATCATTTGCCTACATCTTCAGATACAAAAGATTTTCAACTTTGGGCAATGGTAGATGGTAAACCGGTAAGTATTGGAATTGTAAATGATGCAATAAGAGACCAGTTTATTGAAATGCCCAATGTACCTGATGGTGCCAAAGCATTTACGGTTACCCTTGAAAAAGCAGGTGGTACATCTACTCCTACAATAGAGGAAACATATTTACAGGGTAAAATTTCATCGTAAATACGTTATTTCAAAACTTCTTCATACAAGTTTTTTCCGCTACTTTTGCAGCCAACAAAAAAATACAGCTATAATGGCAACTACCACAGACATACGCTCAGGCCTTATCATTAAAGTAGATGGAAGTTTATATACCGTAATAGAATTCGGTCAAAACAAAACTGCCCGTTCTGCTGCAAAAGTTTGGGCAAAACTTAAAGGAGTAGATAACTCACGCACTATTGAACAAACATGGAACTCGGGCGAAACTATTTTTCCTGTAAGAGTAGAGAAGAAACCTTACCAATATTTGTATAAAGATGATACAGGTTACAGTTTTATGGATGTAGAAACTTTTGAGCAAATTACCGTTGCTGAAACAATGATAGATGCACCAAGGTTTTTAAAAGATGGGCAGGAAGTAACTGTATCTATCAATGGTGAAACAGATATGCCAATGGCTGTAGAATTACCTGATAAAATTGTGTTATTGGTTACTTATAGCGAACCTGGCATGAGAGGGGATACTGCTACTAAAACGTTGAAACCTTGCACAGTGGAAACAGGTGCAACAGTAAACGTTCCTCTATTTGTAAACGAAGGTGAGTTGATTAGAATATTGGCAAAAACAGGCGAGTATGTAGAAAGAGTGAAAGGATAAAATTTTATAGATAAATTTAAAAATGGATAATTGCCTAAAGCGATTATCCATTTTTTTTACATTTTTTTTACATTTTTTTTAAATAATGGTGATTATCTTCTTTTAATAAGTACGGCACTTACTACGGGGCGCTCTACGCCATTGTCTCCCGGCCTCACTGTTTGAGTACCGTTTACCTTCATTGATGTAGAACCACCGCCATCTAAATTCATTGCAGCTTCGCAATTAAAACCTTTTATTAGCAGCGCTAAATCATTAAGATTTATACCGGCATAATTGGGTGGATTATCTCCTTCCACCGCAAAAATTAATACAATACCATTGCTTAAATATCCAATGGCAGATCTTGGTCGTGACGTGGTATTGTTGATAACAATTAATTCTTCTTTATCTGTTATTTGAATAACATTATTTTTTATTAAAACAGGCGAACCTCCAATGGCAGAACTGGTATTCCAAACAACGCCTCCTGCAGGAAAAGTTTCTGTTGGTACTGGTTGCGGTGCAAGATTTAATTCGTTTGCGCTGGGAGTTGGATACGAATAAATAAGATCGTTGCCTGCGCCCACATTGTAAACCCATGATAAAGATGGCACACCTGTGTTTGTTACGCCAAATGCACCTCTCGTAGGATAATACAGCGTATTGTTTCCATTAAAAGTTCGTGTGAGCGATTTTATATTTGGTGAAGAAACTACCCCATTATATTTCACCAAACTAAATGATTGATTGCCGCCAAAATATCCGCCATTAATACAGGCATATGTAATGCCCGGTTCTTCATTAAAAAAAGCAGTAGGCGTTTTAGCAGTGGCAGAAAGTATAGGTTTAAATTCGAAAGTTGTTAGCCGGCTATCATAAGCTAAACAAAATGCTTTTATTTTTTGACCATTAAAAATACTATCAAAAGAAAAAAGTTGAATGCCTGCAGGAAAATTATTCATAAAAGAAGTTGCTATTTTCCAGCTGGCAGGTAAAAGTACAATCGGTGTTACTACTGATGGCAGTGTTGTAGGCGGCGTTACAACAGGTGGCATATTTTTTTTGGAGCATCCTACCAAAATGAGCGAGGCGAATAATACGGTGAAAAAATTTTTCATTTGCTGAAATATTTGTGGTGATTAATAAATTTTTTTGTTGGAACGAAGTGTTTCAAAATAAAATAAACATTCTCCTTCAAACCCATATTTTCTGTTTAGCTTAATTGTTTTCTTCAGCATATCATCCGATATTCTATAACCGTCGCCTAAAGAAGTAAGAATACCCGGGAAAACTTTTTTACGCTCTTTAACTGTGAGCTGGCTTTTTAATTCTTGTAATATTTTTTCGTAAGCTGGTATATTGTATCTGTACAATTGCGGTAAAATATAATCTGCATAACCGCCCTTTAACCATGCAGGCCAGTCTTGTAAGTACTGCTCTTTACTCCATGGATAAATACTTGGCGCCCACGATACAATGCAGTTTGGCTTCGCTTTTTTTACTGATTTGTACAATTGCTTTATGTAATTGCTAAGCTTATCTGCACGCCATTGTACCCATTCGCTGTCTTTAGAATCGTTGGGTGGCAATGCACCTGCATGTTCTGCCGCATATAATTTTTTTGTAGTATCATCATAACCACCTTCGCTAGGCATGGCCGGTAAACGATCATCGCCTTGTATACCATCTATATCATATTTCTTTACCATTTCCAACACCAGTTTATTCATAAACTTTTGTACATCGGGATGAAAGGCACTCCACCAAAAAAACTTATTCTTTTGTAAATGGTTACCGTTTACATCTCTACCAACCCAATCAGGATATTTTTGTTGCCAAAGGCAATTGCTGTCTCCATAATTATAAGAAAATCCAAACTCAAACCACGCATGTACTTTTATTCCTTCTTTGTGTCCTTCTTCAATAATTTCTTTTATTGGGTCTCTTTTGCCATAAATTTTTGATTGTTTTATTCCAATATATTCTTCCACTACTTTGCTGGGATACATGGTTACCCCATTGTTCCAAACCACTACATAAATATTATTGATGCTGTTTTTTTTACAGAGCTGAATTGCTTCTACAATATTTTTTTTAGATTTCAACACATCACTTGCTACATTGGTAACCCATACACCACGAACACGTTCTTGTTTTTTTTGTGCAACAATTGTGTTTGTTATGCTGCCAAACAAAAGGACTAACAGAACTATTTTTTTCATAATTGATTCAATTGGTTTTTATATTCTTGGTAACGGTTGTATAAATGATGCGCTTGTATGTAAGATGACTGCGGGCTCATAAAATGCGAAAATTCAAAAGTGATGGCTTTGTCGTAACCCGCAGCACGGGCAGCTTCTAGCTTAAGGTGTAGTTTTTCAAATTTTATGGGTAAGAATTTTATGGGCATGTCCCTATCAAAACTTTCGGCATTTGTCCAGCATTGCATGCCATATTTATCTGCCAATTTTTTGTTGACTGTAAAAAATGTATTGAGTTCACTAAAGTCAATATGTCCATCTTGAAAAGCCACTGCATCTATTGCCCCTTGCACCCCACTAAATATTTCATTCCATTCTTTTTCATGCTGGGCCACTTCTACGCCGTCTGCTTTAGTTAATTTAGATGAAGAAGCCATTACTGCTTTTTTACCATCTATCCATGGCGAAATAAATGTTGGCAGATTATTACTGATTTGCTTGCACTGCATGCCTAATGTTCTAAATGCTTCCACGGCACCAATTGTTCTCCGGCTTATTTCCATACTTAAATACCAGCCTTTAAATGATGGGTGATGACCATACGTTTTCCAAGCTTCTTCAATTACAAATTTGTTGTCTTCAATTTCGTTGAGAAGGTTTCCGGTATCCCAATAATGGCCACTATCATAGAGACCAAAATAAAAACTCATTTCATATTTATCGGCAATGGTTAAAAATAATTCTACCAAGTTAATGGGGGGTTGGTAACAGCCATATTTATTTTTAAGGTATGCAGAAGGGTAAGTAATAAATTTTCTGTAGCCACATCTAATTAAAATAACGGTGTTTATTCCCGCAGCTTTCATGTGCAAAAAATCTTGCTCCCATTCGGCAGCGCCCCAGTTTTGGTGGGGAATATCATGGCTTATTTCGTCGATGAAGGTTCCGGTTATTAGCATAAGTTTTTTGCCACAGAGAACATAGAGTCACTGTTTTTATTTTTTAAAATTTGAACATTGTTTAAAAACTGAAAACACTATTGTTTTGTCTATGCCTATTGTGGCAAGTTTTTTTCAGGCTGCCAAAAGCATTTACCACAGAAAACACAGAAGCACTGTTTGGTTATTTTAAATTCAAAAGTCTAATATGACTAAACCACTTACTGATATTTTAAAATATTACCCTTTTTATTCCAAGTTTGCTTGTTCCAAAATTTATTATCAACCCAACTTTACATTCAGAAATTCTCAAATAATTAATTGCCTTTGCGTAATCATCATCTGATATTCCACCTTGCTTTGCTTTTACTTCTAATATCACCTTATCAAAAATTACAAAATCTGCGTAGAAATGGTGTTTTAAGATTATGTCTTTATAAGGGACTTCATATTTACTTTCTCTGCTGTAAAAAATATCTTTGGTTTTAAATTCATATTCCAGAGCATCCTTATAAACTATTTCCAAAAGTCCTATACCAAGTTCTCGATGTACTTCATATGCAACTTTAATTATTTCACTTGTTTCTTCTTGTAAAGGATATTCTTCAATGTCAAAATTTGATGCCATAGTATATTATTTTATTGTAATATACTTTCTATTATTATTTCTATTCCCATTTCTTTTTTTCTGTATTTATGTGTTATCTGTGGCAAAAAAAATGCATTTTCTTCAGACAAATTATCACCTCATCAATCCCTTCCCCTCCAAAATTTCTTTCCACTTCATATACCCATACCCATTTATATGCAACCCATCATTTGTATATTTTTTATCCAGCTTTTTTTCATCATCTAAAAAGGAACTATACAAATCAACATACACAAGTTTATTTTCAACACAATATTTTTCCAATGCATCATTTATAAAAAGAATATGCTCCGTTTTATTTTGATGGTTTTTAAACGCTGTAAAATTATTATTGGTAGGTAAAATACTTTGAACAATAATTTTTGTATTTGGCGATGCTAATTTTATTTTGCTGATTATTTTTTTATAATTACTAATGATCACACTATCAGGAGTAGATTTTGAAATATCATTTATCCCAATCATGATAAAAATCTTTGCAGGTTTTGATGAAACCACTTCATCTAATCTTGCCAATACACCAAAAGTATTATCGCCTGAAATGCCCCTGTTTTTTACTTTTTTATTGTCCCATATTTCTGCCCATTCACCAATATCTGTAATGCTGTTTCCTAAAAAAATTATTTCGTTTTTTGTATCGGGCAATAATTTAAATAGCGTAAGTTTTTGTTGATAATACGTAGTTGAATAAGTTGTATCATACTTACTCTGTGAAAATAATTTTGCTGAAAATGCAAAACAACATAAGACTAGAATAAAGCCCTTTTTCATAAACAAAATTTATTAAGTAATGACAGTATCAATTTCTTCACCCACAGATTCTTGTTTAGCCAATGGTACAAACCATGTAATTAAAAATGCAGGAATAGTCGCTATCAAAACCCAGATAAAAAAATCTTTGTAACCCAAGTAATCGCTTACAAAACCACTTACCATAGAGGGGAACATAAAACCCAAATTCATTAAACCACCGGCTATAGCATAATGCGCCATTTTATATTTGCCCGGTGCAATTTGCTGCATGATGAAAAGTATCAAACCAACAAACCCGAAACCATAACCAAAATACTCAATAGCAACCGCAGCACCAATTACATTTACATTGGTTGGTAATGCTATTGCTAAATATGCATATGCCGCAAAAGGAATATTAAAAAATGCACAAAGAATTAAAAGTGTTTTTCTGTTCAGGCCTTTTTTTGCCGTAAAATATCCTGCAGTTATTGAGCCAAGTACAAAAGCAATAGCCCCAAATACACCATACAAAATTCCAATTTGTGAAGTTGATAAACCTAAGCCACCTTCTGCCCTTGCGGCTTTAAAAAACAGCGGCGTAATTTTTATTGCTTGCCCTTCTGCAAAGCGATAAAAAACAATAAAACATAAACTAATCCAAATGTTTTTCTTCTGAAAAAAGGTGATCATCACATCTTTTAATGTATCAAAACCTTCCTTTACTGAATGTACACTTTTGGTTTCTCCTCCTGTGGGCAAGGCTCTCATGTTGTATAATCCGAGCACAATCATAATGGCGGCGTATGATCCCATCACCGTCATCCATGCATTGGCAATTCCCCATTTTTTCTCCAGTTCGCCAGCCATGTAAACCAATAAGCCGCCAGATAATACTTTTGCAATATTATAAAATGCACCTTGCCAGCCCACATATTCGGCTTGCAATTTTGGGGTGAGTACATTCAGGTATACTCCGTCTGCCGCCATATCATGCGTGGCTCCACTAAAGGCAATAACAAAAAAGATGGCAATAGAAATAGCGAAGAAATAGGGAAGTTGTAAACTTACTGCCACTAAACCAAATAGACATCCGGTAAAAATTTGAGTAGTATAAACAAAAAACTTTTTCGTTTTAAACATTTCTAATACAGGTCCCCACAATGGTTTAAGTGTCCATGGTAACATTACTAGCGATGTCCATAAGGCAATTTGTGCATCAGATATTCCCATGTTTTTGTACATGATGGAACTTGATGCTGCCAGTGCTACAAAGGGTAAACCCATAGCTAGCCATGTAGTAGGTATCCAAGTAGCAGGATGTATCGCTTTTTTTAACACAAGCAGTTCGTTTATTTCGAGTTAATGAATAGTTATTTAAATAATTTAAAAACTATGCACAATATATAGAAAAAATTATTTAAGTTCGTACTAAAATATTTCATTTTTAATAAAACAAGTTTATGAGAAATTGTACGATTGCTTTTAAAATCATCTGCTTTTTATTTATCGTTTCTTTTACTACGGCATCCTGTAAAAAAAATAAAAGTTTCACACCTGCTACAGTTATTCCACCGCCACCACAGCCGGTATGGGACCCAAATGGTTTTAGAGGTGCATGGGTTACTACAGCTGCAAGTACAGCGCTGGAAAGTAGAGCAAATATTAAAGCTTGTGTGCAAACTTGTAAAGCATCGGGCATCAATAATATTTTTGTAGTTGTTTACAATAATGGAAGTACTTGTTACCCTAGTACCATTATGCAAAATTTAATAGGCGTTCGAATACGCCCGGCATTTGTAGGTAGAGACCCACTACAAGAAATGATTGAAGAAGGACATGCAGTTGGTATAAAAGTACATGCATGGTTTGAGTACGGCTTTTCGTCTTCGTTCTCAGCTAATGGTGGTGCTATTGTAGCGGCTCAACCAACATGGGCTGCTAAAGATAGATTTGGCAGATTAGTTGTAAAAAATGGTTTTGATTGGCTTAATGCTTTTGACCCAGCTGTGCAGCAATATATTATAGATTTATTTAAAGAAGTAACAACAAATTACAACATTGATGGTGTACAAGGCGATGATAGATTACCTGCTCAACCAAATACAGTAGGTTACGATATTTATACACGCACTTCGTACTTTTCGGAGTTCGGTATTTTCCCTCCAATTGATTCTTTGAATACAAATTGGATACAATGGCGTGCAAAAAAATTAAATGCATTTTTAAAAAAATTAAGAACGGAAGTGAAAGCCATTAAGCCAAATATTTTATTTTCTATGAGCCCTAGCCCTTACCCATTTAGCCTTAACGAATATTTGCAAGATTGGCCTACGTGGGTTGACAGTTCTTATGTAGATGCAATTTTACCACAATGTTACCGCTATGATATTGCTGCGTACACAGCTACATTAGCGCAACAAAAAACGTATTACAGAAACCCTGCAATACCATTTTACCCTGGGCTAATTGTAAAATCTGGCATTACATTGGTAAGCGATGATTTATTAAGGCAAGAGGTTCTATTAAACAGAGCCAGTGGTTTTAAAGGCGAGTGCTTCTTTTTTTACGAAGGTGTAAAAGATAAAACTACTTTTTATCAAACCATTTATCCATTTATACCATAAATATTTTTTGGTGACAAGCTGAGGGGCCCTGATATAGCTTCATTGGCGACGCTCCATTGAAAATTTGTTTTTCAATTTGGCTTTGATTGCGTTTTAGTCGGAAAGAATTGTTGCCACTGAATACACAGAAAAACAGAAAAATACAGTGGGATATTTATTATAGAGCATAAAAAGTAAATAAACCAAACAGTGAATCTGTGGCTTCTGTGGCAAAAGAATTTATGCTACGAATTGTTGCCTTTGAATACACAGAAAAATACAGTGGGATATTTATTATAGAGCATGAAAATTAAATAAATCAAACAGTGAATCTGTGGCTTCTGTGGCAAAATATTTTTTGCAACTATTTCCTCCGAAGGAGGAAGCAAAAAACTTACGACTTAGTAAGTAAAGCAATTAAACTTAAAACATAAATGAAAAAATATTTCCTCCCTCTTTTACTAATTACCAGTTTTTGCAGCGCACAAAAGCTAACTAAATACGTAGATCCGTTTTTAGGAACCGGCGGACATGGGCATACTTACCCGGGCGCAACTGTCCCTTTTGGTATGGTGCAATTAAGTCCAGATAATGGAACCGAAGGTTGGGACTGGTGCAGCGGCTATCATTACAGCAGCGATAGCATTGCCGGTTTTAGTCATACACATTTAAGTGGTACTGGCATTGGCGATTGGTGTGATATCAGTGTACTACCATTAACAGATACCTCACTCATTCACCAGGAAAAAATAAAAATTCCATTTAAGCACAGCAACGAAAAAGCCAGTCCCGGTTTTTACAGTGTAACACTTGGCAATGGAGTACAATGCAGTTTTACAGCTACTGACCGAGCCGGCTATCACCAATATGATTTTAAAAATACCAAAGCCTTTTTACAGTTTGATATGGGCTTCAGAATAAACTGGGATGCAAGTACTGCCGGTATGCTGCAATTAATAAACGACAGCACTTTATTAGGGTACAGATATAGTACAGGATGGGCAAAAAACCAACGGGTATATTTTGCTGCTAAATTTTCGAGTGCTGTTGTATCAAAAACTTTTTTAAACAGCAATAAAAATAATTTTGATCAAGATACCGGCAGACTTGTAAAAACTGTTTTACAATTTAATTTAAAAGGAAATCCACTTTTTATAAAAGTTGGAATAAGCAGTGTAAGTCCTGAAAAAGCATTGCTAGCCATTAATGAAATAGGTAACAAAAAATTTATTGAGGTAGCAAAAAATGCAGACCAATTATGGGAAAAAGAACTGAATAAAATAAAAATAAAATCATTTAAAGAAGACGACAAAATAAGGTTTTATACAGCGTTGTACAGAACATGCTTGGCACCCGTTATTCATTCAGATGTTGATGGCACTTACCGTAATCATCAAAACAACATTGTAAAAATTAAGCATAAAAACCATTACACTATATTTTCTTTGTGGGATACATTTCGTGCTTTAAATCCACTCTTTACTTTTACACAGACAGATCGTTTAGCAGATTTAATGAACAGCATGTTGCAGTTAAAAAAAGACAATGGGTTATTACCTGTGTGGGATATCAGTACTTGGGAAGCCAATACCATGACGGGTTATCATGCCATACCCGTTTTAGCAGATGCTATTTTAAAAGATGTAAAAGGCTTTGATGTAAACGAAGCGTACAAGGCAATGTTGCTAAGTGCAAATCAACAACAAAGAGGTACCCAAGATTATATTCGCTTTGGATATTTGCCTCAAGATAAAGAAGGATGGAGTGTAACCGTTACCCTGGAATATGCTTATGATGACTGGTGTATAGCACAAGTTGCAAAAAAATTAGGCAAGCAAAATGACTACAATCGCTTTATGAAAAGGGCCATGAGTTATAAAAATTTGTTTGATGCAACAACAGGTTTTATGCGTGCGAAGGATAGTACAGGTAAATTTATAGAACCATTTGATCCATTACTTTCTGAGCATGGCTTTGAAGGACAGTATGTAGAAGGTACTGCGTGGCAACACAGTTTTTTTGTACCACATGATGTAAATGGTTTGGCAACTTTGTATGGCGGCAAACAAAATTTAGTAAAAAAATTAGATGACCTGTTTAGTGCAAGTTCTGAATTGCATGGCGAAAATGCTTCAGCGGATGTAAGCGGATTGATAGGACAATATGCACATGGCAATGAACCAAGTCATCATATCATTTATATGTACACCGCACTTGGTCAACCACAAAAAGCAGCAGAAAAAATAAAACTCGTTACAGATAGTTTATACAAACTCGGTCCTGATGGATTGAGTGGCAACGATGATTGTGGGCAAATGAGTGCATGGCTTATATGGAGCATGATGGGAATGTATCCGCTCAACCCTGCCAGCGGAGAATATGTATTTGGTTATCCATTATTGAAAGAGGCAACTATACAATTGCCTAATAAAAAAGCACTTTTAATAAAAGTAAATAAAATAAAAAAGCAAGGTGAGGCGGCTAGAATTTATAAGATTAGATTCAACGGAAAACCAATTCCTGTTCTTTCTATTAACCATAAAGAAATGTTGAAAGGGGGGATATTGGAGATGGATGTGTATTGACCTCACCTTCAATCCCTCTCCATCCCGCAAAAGTGCGGGAGAGAGGGAGGACTGCTAGATTGATTGGGAGATTGACAATATGATTGGTTTAAATTTCTATAGAGTTTGATTTAATCTACTACGAATCCTAACGGGGTTCACTTTTATAAACCACGGGTTAAAGATGTGGCAGCTCTACAAAAATGTAATAGAATTAGGGTAATTTTATTGCAATTTTGTAACAGACTTAGGGTGATTTATATTTTAACTCTTCCAAAACCAACTCCTCTTGGTAAACCAAATCGTAATCAACGATACAATTCCTGTAAACAAAACGCCTTTTAAAAATCCTACAAGAGGATTTATATTCATCATATTAAACAGCAAGTTTGCTTTGGTTAAATGCAAAACTGGTTGTAATAATAAGTTGCCTGCAATGTATGCAACCATCGGGTTTCGTCCAATAAGGCTCAAAAAATTATTGATGTGAGAACCAAATTTACTAAAGGCTAAACCGCCAAAACCAATCAGCATAAAAAAAGCCAGACCGCTGGTTACAAAATAATAGCTGTAGGTTGAACTGTCCTTTTTTATTCCTCCTTCATAGGCTTCAAAACATAGGCCTAACAAAAGTAAATATGTTCCGGCCCTAAAAAAATGAAACAGCAATTGGTGGTTTTCTTTCACTAGTTTTTTCATGAAGTAATAAATGATAAAAATAAGTGTGACAGTAAGGAGAACATTCAAAAATAAATGCCTTCCAAATAATAAAACAGTATTACTTACTACCAATGCAAAAGACAAAAAAGCAATTACTTTTAAAATTCCATATCTATTTTCTCCAACTATTTTAATATCTGCTTTTGCAAATTTTAAAAAATATTCTCCGGCAATGGTTCCCGGAATAACAATGAACAAATATTTTAAAAAGTAAAATTGATACAACCAATCAAATTTATATCCTGCTATATTATTAAAGTTGTACAACAATTTTGCCCACCCTTCCATTGGCTCTTTTGCTGCTAAAAATATCGCCATTATAAAAGGCAATATGCCAATTCGTAATAGAGGATTGTTTTTTGTAAGCCACCAAATAATGGTTCCAAACAACGCCATGTTTGCTAAAACAATTATGATTATATCGCTGTTTATAAATGAGAAACCTTGTCCATCTTTAAATGGAAGAATAAAAAGTAAGGCGAGTGCAATGGCAAACGAAACAAATTTTAATACTAAAAAAAACTGCCTGTATTTTTCATTTTTATGATCATACAATTGAAAAAACACCAACACAAATGCAGCAATGGATAATAAAAAATGTATAGCTGTTGGTTCTTTAGCTAATGCCCAAGGCATTAAATGGTGTGTAAACAATGCAAAGAATGCCAAAAGAAAAAATCTACGAAACGCAATAAATAATATTTGGCCAAAACCTGTATTTGCTTTTACATTTTTTTGTAATGCTAATGGAATAGCTGCACCCATGGCAAATAAGAAAAAAGGAAATACTAAATCTACCCAGGTAATACCTGCAAGTGAGGGTACAAATCTATGATCTGGCGGTGGCACTTGTGCATGGTACATCCATGCAGGCAACACATCTCCAAAAGCAATACTTCCACTAAGTACCATGGTTAGTATTGCAAAGCCTCTTAAAGCATCTAGTGTTTGGTTTCTTTTTTGCATAAATTTTTTTTAGAAAAAAAGCGACGAAAAATCGTCGCCTTTTTATGTGCATGCTTGAACAATATTTTACCAACCCTCATTTTGAGAAATTAATGGATTTATATCTCTTTCTCTTTGTGGTATAGGCCAAAGATTAAATTTTGGAGCAGTAAAAAAACGTTGCTCTCTTTTAAAACGTTGTGCCGCACTTGCAGTATAATCTGGTATATCATTTAAATCATTAAAACTACCTGATGCGCCAAAGGTTGGATTTGCTGCTGGACTTGCTAATACTTTTGTGCAACCATATACAAAAGTATTTAATGCCGCAGTACCAGTATTCCACCTGCGCATATCAAATAGATGTAAACCTTCATTAGCAAATTCTACAATTTTTTCTCGACGAAGTAATTGCCTTAATTTATTTTGGTCATTAACTATAGCAACGTTTACATTGGGCATGGCTGCTCTGTTTCTTACTCTATTCATAGCAGTTATTACATTGGCATCCAACTGGTTCAATTCAATTTTTGCTTCAGCGAATATCAATAATATTTCTGCGTAGCGCATATAGATGAAACTAGTTTTAGCAGTAGCCATATCATCTAATTCATCATTGCCATACTTATTCCATAATGTACCCATGCCATTTAATACAGGACCAAAGGCGTTTGTCAAATCAATATTAGTTGAGGAAGTAAAAGCACCGCCATTAACAGATACAGGTGTGGCAGCATCATAAATATTGAATATGCATCTTCTTCTTGTACCAAATAAAGTGGCACCAATTGTATCACCATGAAGGGCTACCGTAACTTTCAGCCTACTATCCCTGTTTCTTGATGGTGTAGCAGGATTGTACAAAGGAGATTCATCAATTCTTTTCCCATCTGTACATTCATATCTATCAACTAAAGCCTGTATTGGAAAACGACCACTTTGAGCAGATAATGTACGTGAACCCTGACCCAGATTTATATAACTTACCTGGTTTATTTCTAAAGTAGGATAAACCATTTCATATATTATTTCTTTATTGGCATTTGCTGCCTGTCCTGCTCTTGTAAATAAACTTACAAATGATGGGTTTAAGTTAAATTGACCGCTAGCAATAATTGCATTTGTAGCATCGACGGCTATTTGATATCTATTATCAAGCATGGCAAGTTTTGCTTTTATTCCCAAAGCTGTTGCTCTGCTTACTCTTCCTCTTGCCGCAGATTGCCAATCTAATTTGGCAGCAGCATCATCCATATCTATAATCATGCTGTCTATAATTTTGGTTTTTGCTGTTCTCGTTAATGTGTAGTAATCAGCAGGTATAAGCGGTTTTGTATAATAAACTACATCTCCAAACAATCCTATCAAATGATAGTAAGACCATGCTCTTAATACTTTTGCTTCTGCTTCAAACCTATTGTATTGCGCAGCAGGTATTACATCTTTTGCACGAGTCAATCCATCCAATACAACATTTGCTCTGCTTACTGTTCTATACATATAGGTGTAGTAATTTAGAATAGTACCATTTGCAGCATCAAAAGTGCCCGCTGCAAAACTTGATGTACGTTCAACACCAATATCTGTATAGGTATCAAACCTACATTGTATAGGAAGATTTGCTTCTGTCCAATAACTACTACTATACACTCCTGTTAAAGCCAAATCTACTTCTGCTGCGTTTGATAAAAATGTATCTGCAGATGGTTCTGCAAGATTTTGTTTGTCAAGAAATTTTTTACAACCTGACAATCCTATAATTATTATACTGCTTATTAATAGTATTTTTTTCATGATGTTTTTATTTTATTATTTAGAAACGAACATTTACACCAACAGTGGTGGTTCTCATAATTGGATAGAATTCTCCGTTCTGCTCATTTTTTTCTACGTCAAAACCATTTGCGTAATTATCCCATGTTATCAAATTTTGTCCACTCACATAAATACGCAGTTGCTGCATTTTTAATTTTCGTATTAATTTATCTGGCAACGAATAACCAATTGCTGCATTTTTTAATCTTAAATAATGACCGTCTTTCATCCAGTAGTCACTGTTATCAAAATTTCTACCTGTACCATCAGTAAGTCTTGGATAACTAGCCCCTGGGTTAGTTGGAGTCCATCTATCTAAATGAACTTTGTAACCTGTAGCAATAAAATCTGAGGAAAAGAAAGCCCATGCACCATTGCCACTAAGATATGTTTGTCGTTTTCCAACCCCTTGAAAAAATAAATTTATGTCAAAACCTTTCCAAGATGAATTAATATTAAAACTGTATTCGTAACGGGGAAAATTATTTCCTAAAATAGTTCTGTCATTGTTGTCAATTTTTCCGTCAGGCTTACCAGCAGGCCCACTAATATCTTTATAACGAATATCGCCTGCTTTAGTAGATGCCAAATGAAAAGGTGCGGCAGCTACTTCTGCATCTGATTGAAACAACCCATCAGATAAAAATCCATAATAAGAGTTTAAAGGATTTCCCACCTTAGATATAAATAAACCGTTCACTAATTCTTGATTTACCAGGTTTGTAACTTTATTTTTTACATCAGTAATATTTGCAGTTACATCATATTTAAACTCTCCAATTTTATTTCGATGGGTTACGCTTAGTTCCCAGCCTGTATTTTGCATACCACCTGCATTTACTAAAGGTGAACCTTGCCCAACTAGTATAGGTATTGGAACAGTTAACAACATATCTTTTAATCTTCTCTTAAAAACATCTGCTGTAATCGAAATTTTATTTTTAAACAAGCTCATATCCAAACCAATATTTGATTGTATAGATTTTTCCCAGGTTATATCAGGATTAGAACCTGTTAAAATTGCATAACCTGTGGTAGGTACACCATTAAAATAATAATTTTGACCCGGTGAAAAATTAGATGCAAAAGGATAGAAACCTCCTACATTTTGATTACCTAAAACGCCATAAGAACCTCTGAATTTTAAAAAACTGATTACATTTTTAAGATTTGAAAAAAAGTTTTCTTCACTTACCAGCCAACCTGCAGAAAATGATGGAAAGAAACCGGTTTGTTTATCTCTCGCCTGACTAAAACGTGATGAAGCGTCGTATCTGCCATTTACTTCTAACAAATATTTATCAGCAAAACTGTAATTAATTCTCCCAAATAATGCTGCGAGCGTATATTCAGAAACACCACCAGATGCTGTCATAGCAGTAGAGGTAGCATTGTTTAAATATGGATTACTGTTTAACAAGCTATCTCTTGAAGCCGAAATATTTGTAATTTTAAACTCTTCTGCCTGAAAGCCTGAAAGTATTTTAAACTTACTGTTAGCAATGGTTTTAGAATAAGTACCCTGTATTAAATAATTGTTTCTTTTACCATTACTGTAAGATTCTGTAAGTCTGCTTACGCCTACTTTTGATTTTAGGTTCAAAGTACTGTTTACAAAATTTGGTTCAAAAATATCGTACTGCTTCAAGTAAATTTTTCTATTGGTATTAAATGTATTATTTGCTACAAACGCTTCTATTTCCAATTCTTTTATTGGTTTATAAATAATACTTCCTTTTAAAATTAAACTTGGTGTACTTCTGCTGTCCAAACCACTTTGTTCCGCTAATCCAATTGGGTTTCTAAGTACAGACTGGTTAGCTGTACCATATTTGCCATCGCTATATTTACCAGCTCCAATGGCAGCTATACCAACCGCTTGTCTTATTATTCCTTCAACCGCAAAACCACCTGGTTCAAAAACATCTGATTTATTATAAACGATATCTCCTTTTACGGTTACCTTATCATTTACTTTTACATCTGTATTTATACGAAAGTCAAACTTTTTAAAAGATGTATTTGGCGTTAACCCTTGTTGTGTTAAATATGTACCACTTGCAAAAAAACCTATTTTATCTGTTGCAGATGATAAACTCAGGTTGTGGTTTTGCATTAATCCATTATTAGTTAGCACATCGTTTACCCAATCGGTATTATAAAATCTATAATTGTCAGGTGCATTATTTTTATAACCATTAATAATGGAATCTGGGAAGGGTTTTAACACCGCACCAGAATTTAACCTCGCTTCATTAAACAATTCCATGTGTTCGATATTGGATAACTTTTCAGGTAAATTTGTTGCTCTTTGCTGAGACACAAATGCATTGTAAGAAACAGTATTTCCTTTTTTTGCCCTTTTTGTTGTAACCAATACAACACCATTAGCAGCCCTTGCACCAAAAATTGCTGTAGAGGCTGCATCTTTTAAAATGGTAATACTTTCAATAACATTTGGGTCAATTGCATCTAAACTCATTTCTACATTATCTACCAAAACCAAAGGAAAAGTTCCTGCATTAATAGAACCTATACCCCGTATTCTGATATTTGCACCATCACCACCAGGCTTACCTGATTGTTGTTGTACTGAAACACCTGGCGCAATACCTTGCAATAAATTACTGGTACTTGCCACTTGCCTGCGGGTAAGTATTTCATTGTTTAAAGTAACTACCGATCCCGTTAGGTTTGCTTTTTTTTGAGTACCATAACCCACCACCACCACATCAGCCAAGCTATTGTCCGCTTTTTTTAATAAAATTGTAAGATTTGTATTGTCTGACCTTACTTCCTTCGGACTATATCCAACACTTGTAATTACAAGTGTAGCATTTGAATTTGCAGTTATAACAAAAATACCATCTGCATTACTTGTAACTCCACTTTTAGTTAAACCTTTAATAAGAATACTAGCAGATTCAACCGGCAATAATGTTATATCATCTATAACCTTTCCTGTTATTTTTACATCCTGTGCTTTTACGCCCAATAGCGTTGCAAAAAGCAGGAGGAGTAAGCTGATTGACTTTTTCATAATAGCTGTTTTGTTGTTTGAATAATTGAGCAATGTTTATTTTCGTTTGGTTGTATAAAAATTTCCTTTATGGTTTATTGGTGTTTCAAATGGCTGTAAATATTTATCAAGCATTACTGCTATTTCAAATCTTTTAATAGGTCTTTTACTTTCATAATTTGTAAGTCCTGCGTTTGCCCATTCCTTTTTTATGTGTGTTGAAAGTGATTTTTTTAAAATGGATGTTTTCAGTATTTGTATAAACTTTTTTATGGTAAGAACATCGTTGGAGGTGTTATACCTTTTACCGTTGAAGGCACTGAGCCCTTTTGCAAACTCATTTTCGGTAATGGTACTATCGGGATAAAACCATGTTTGGTTTGCCCATTTATAAGGAATGCCGGTGCCTTTTAAAATACCCGTTGCGCCAATTTTATGTATGGCTTTAAAATAAGGGTGTTCAGAGGAAGCATCTATATATGGCATAATGTAGGCACCGGCATTCAACAATTTATTTTGTACCATTCTTACAGGTACATTTCTTGGTTGCGTTTTTTGTAAAGCTGATAATGCTGCAAGTGTTCCTGCCGCTTGGCCTATAAGCATTACCACCGGTTGCAAACGTGTAGTTCCATTTACTACATTGCTCACACTTATTCCTTTTTCTGCTACAATTAATCCATCAAACTTTTCAGGTATTAATGCACCGAGCGGAACATTATAAGATGGTACCGGAAAAAATTCGAGGTGTTGTGGTGCGGCCTCATTTTTTTTATGGTGATGATCTATCGGATAATCTCCCACGGAAATTCCAGTGCGGTACAATGCATCTCCTTCAAATGGTTTTGCAAGATTGTTAATGGTAAATCTTACCAATCCCTTCACTCTTCTACCTTCCCGGTAATAGGGTATTAATGCTAATTTATCTTTTGTTGGGAACTCATCATCTGCCAAGCCCAGGTTTTTATAACCCAATTGTTGCTGTATAAAATAGATGAATCTAAATGTAGTTTGCTTTGCCTTTTCTAATTCAGTATTCCTTTGGGCTGCATTTAATGTTACAATATTTAAGTAAGTATCATTTCCTTTTTTAGGCCAGTTAAGCATGTACTTGTTGTGTGGAAGTTTTGCATACTCCAGCATTTTTTTTGCATCTACGTTGGGTGCCTCTTTGGTTTTATCTATATAATAATCAGTATTAGAACCGTCAAATTCTAATGGATCATAACCAACCGGTTTTACGATAGTACAATCTTTTGCTGCACCATAATCTTTTAAAATTGCCACATAGGTTAAATCTTGTACAATATCATTGGTAGCGGTTACACCCACTTTTTCTCCGGTAATATTTTCTGCTTCCATGCCTATATCGAAAGGCAATTTTGCACTGGCCATTACATCGCCCATTTCTGTAGCATCTATAATTACATCTGCAGTTATTGTTACTACCCTATTTTTTTTATTTTTAAAAGTTGCTCCTGTGATTTTAGTACCGTTTACTATTGCCTTTTCAAATTGCCATTCATATAAAACAGTCAATTCCTTTTCTGTAGCAGCAAACACTTTAAAAATACTATCAGCTACATGCGGTTCAAAATGAGTATTGCTTACCCATCCGGTTTCTACTGCTTTTGCACCACCATAAACTTTGTAAATTTTATCTCTAAATTCTTTCCATAAGCCCGATGGTAATTTATGGTTGCCGTCTGTTGCACTTACACCTGCGGCGCTTATCATACCACCAAGCCAGGTTGTTGGTTCTACTAAAATTGTTTTAACGCCAAGTCTTGCAGCCTGTATGGCCGCTGCTGTACCGCCTGTGCCTCCTCCAATTATTAAAACTTGGGTATGCATTTTATTTTGTGCGTACACATGTTGTGTACAAACAAAAAATATGATCGTTACAATATGGTAAAATCTTTTATGCATTAATTTTTTTGTAAATTTTTAATAGTATTCCACCAGTTTTTTTCAACAATATGCACCAAGTCAAAAATCATTAAACCATTGGTTTTATCTAAACACATTTGCATGGCTTTTGTAAACTGTTCACTGTTCTGTTTATATTGATCTACATAAACACTACCCAGTACTGGTACTGCTTTCATCGTTATTTCCATTGCCATCTCGGCACTTCCTTCTACTGAGTACCAGGGCGCTTTTTGTTGGCTCATTCCTGCTTCTGTTCTTGCTGCTTTTATGCTGTTAGAATCTGCCACTTCTTTTTTGGTCACTTCATAAAAATAACAGCCGCTGCTGTACAGATCCAACAGTTCTGCATAACCATATTGCTGGTACTTTTTTGTAGCCCATTCAGGATAATCTTTTGCAACATCATATTTATTACTTGCCCAGTTTACACCTACCTCATAATAAGTAGGATACCATGCACCCGTATAATCGCCAAAAATGATTTTCGGGTTATTTTTCTTTGCAACGGCTCTTGCTTTTTTAAAGAAATTGTAAATAATACTTGCACGCCACTCCAACCATTCTTTGTAATATTTGCCCGGTACTTTTATATTTTTTCCATTTTCATTTTTATAAGAAAAAATATCTGCGGGGAAATTATTTACCTTCTTGCCAATGTATTTTTCAAAGATTCGTTTTGACAAAGGAGAAAAATCTGCTTCCAATCCATCGTACCTCACTCTGTCTAACATCACCCCATTCAACAATGGATATTTTTTTACCAACTCTGATAAAATTGACAACTCATATGCTTGCACCTCAGGGTTTGCAGGATTAAGCATGCCTGAGTATTTTGTTTTTATTTTTGAGATCAACGTAATACCGGTATCTAAATAATTTTGAGATTGCCACTTAGGGTGTGTGCTGTAAATAATGCCTCTGTTAAACTGGTTATGCCCACCACTAAAAACATTTATTGATGCGTGAACTTTTAAATTTAATTTATGCCCTTCTACAATGGCAGTTTGCAATAAATCAAAATTTGCAGGGTGAGTAAAACCTTTCCATTCGTTTAAAAAGGGGGCAATGTTACTCTTATACAATACTTCTCCGGTTATAGGTTTTACATCTATCACTACATCTGTAACGCCTACTCCTTTGCATTTTTGCAAATAATTTTTTACAGAATCTTCTGATGCAAGCCTTTCAAAATTTGCATGCGCATCCATCCACATCATTACTGTTTTTTGAGCAAGGCTACCATGGGAAACTGTCAGCAAAAAAAATATAACAGCAATATTTTTCAATAGATATTTATTAAAGAATTTGTAGGTAATAAAATTGTTACGAACCTGAACTTGCCGAAGCGATAAAACCAAAACTATATGAGAAAACCAAAATAAAACAGCTTCGGCAAGTGCAGATCAATAAAAGAATATAAAATAAATTTTAAATAATTAGAGTGTTAGCCTGAGCCTTTCAAAAGCGGGTTTAAGAAGCACATCGTTTTCGACAAGCTGCTAATGACACACTATTCAAACCTTTCATTTCAAATTATTACAATGTCAGCCTGACAGATTCGAACTTTTGTCATTTGCAAAGAGCATAAATTTTTTTTATGAGTTCCTCAGACTGACAGTACAATAGAATCGAACTTTTGTCATTTACAAAGAACTTAAAAAAAAATCATGAGTGTCTCACCCTGCCATTCCAACAAAATCAAACTTTCTTTTTAAAACAGTTGGGAAAACTTTACAGTATTTCAGCCAAACAGTTTTTTTATTTTTATATTTTTTCCAGCGTTTTCCAAACCTGGTACAATGATCTTGGTATATGAAAACATCCCTTCCATTTTCCGCCTTTTAAATCCAACAATACTTCTCCTCTTCTGTTCAAATAACCAAACCATTCTCCATGCTTTTCATCTTTAAAATGCTTCCAGGTGTAATCGTGTATTTTTTTAAACCATGTTGCACAGCGCTCATCTTTTGTATAGGCATAACCTTTAGCCAATGCTACCAAAGCTTCTACATGTACCCACCATAATTTTTGATCCCACTCCAATTGTTGGGGAGGATGATTTTTTACATCCATAAAATAAAAAATGCCACCATAATCTTTGTCCCAACCATATTCAATGGTATTGAGCATTATTTTGCAAGCCTTTTTAATTAATGCTTCATCATTCATTCTTTTTCCTAAATCCATCACAAACCACATGGCTTCAATGGCATGACCAGGGTTTAATAATCTGCCTTCAAAACTGTCGCAAAAGCTACCATCTTCATACACGTTTTCTAAAATAAGACCAAGCTCATCCTGGTAAAAAACATTCATTACTTCATTTACAACAGTTGGTATAAAACTGTCCACTCTTTCTTTACCAATAATATGTTCTAGCTCCAAAGAGAGATTGCATAAAATCATTGGAAGACTAAAGTTTTTTAACTGTCGGGTGCCAGGGTATGCTTTGCTGTATTTTCCTTTCCAATTATGTTGACGGCGAATAATATTTTCAAAAGTATCTAAGGCAATTTTTTTATACTTTTCATTGGGAGTTGCTTTATCTAAAGCAGCAAAGGCCATGGTAGCAAAACAATCACTAAAAATATTACAGGGCTGTACCAGTGGTTGCCCATCTGCTGTAAGCGAAAAATACCAATCGCCGTTTTGGTCTCTACCATATTCTTCCATAAACGCAGCGCCATGCAAAGCCATATCCAGCCATTCCTGTTTTTGAGCTACGTTATTATACATGTAACTAAAGCACCAAACTTCTCTACCCTGTAGCCACATAAATTTATCTGTATCATATACTTTTCCTTCTCTGTTTAAACAAGTATAATAGCCGCCGTTTTTTTCATCTTTACTGTTGGCTAACCAAAAAGGTAAAATATTTTGAAGCAGTTCATTCTTGTATAACTGTGCATAGCCTACCAAGTGATTGATGGCATTGGGTGTTACCGTAAGTTTTATGGGAAGTGTTGTATCCATGCAGGCAGTAGTTTTTATTATTATTGCTAATACATGCCAATATTAACAATAAATTTTATTAAAACAACCATACTTTTTAAATTATTTTATTTAGATGCTAAATTTTCGAGGTTTTATTTATTATTTCTGCCATTTTATTGTTTGAAATATTTTATTAAATAACTTGTAGCATGGCAGAATCACATTTGATTATAGAAGTTTTTTCAGAAGACAACGCATCTGGTGTAGCATATAAAAACCGTTTACTTAAAAGACGGATCATAAATTATTTTGATGCTATGGGTAATGTTACCATTGCAGAACTTACCAAAGAATTAAATATTAGTGCTCCCAAAATCACCAATTTGGTAACAGATCTTATGGAAGATGGACTGATAAAAGATTACGGCAAAGTAGATTCTACCGGTGGGCGAAGAGCAAGTTTATATGGTTTGGTTGCAGAATCATGTTTTTTTGTGGGGGTAGATATGAAGAAGTATTTCATTAATATAGGGTTAATGGATTTTAAAAAGAACCTCGTAGAAATTAAAGAAAACATTCCTTATAAATTGGAGAATTCGCCGGAGTCTTACCGTCAGTTGATGGATATTATTCATTCATTTATTTCAGAAGCACCAGTTGACAAACAAAAAATATTGGGCTTAGGAATAAATCTTTCAGGCAGGGTAAACCACACCACAGGTTACAGTTATAGTTTCTTTCATTTTCATGAAGAGCCGCTTAGCCAAACTATAGAACAGGAAATAGGGATAAAAACATTTATAGAAAATGATAGCAAGGCTATGGCTTATGGCGAGTTTTGCAGCGGTGCAGTAAGCAATGAAAAAAATGTTTTGTTTGTAAACATGGATTATGGTGTGGGCTTAGGTATTTTAATAGATGGAAAAGTGTATTACGGCAAATCTGGTTTTAGCGGAGAGTTTGGGCACATTCCTTTTTTTAACAACGAAATTATTTGTCACTGTGGTAAGAAGGGTTGCTTAGAAACAGAAGCTTCCGGCAATGCTTTATTAAGAAATTTTAAAAAGAAAATTGAAGAAGGTTCCAGTTCATCGCTAGCAAAAAAAGGTAAGGTAATAGATGATTTGCGTGTGGCAGATATTGTAAAAGCTGCCAAAACAGAAGATACTTTAAGCATAGAATTGATTGCAGAAATTGGTGAGAAAATGGGCAAAGGTTTAGCCATTCTTATAAATCTTTTTAACCCTGAGCTGGTAATACTTGGTGGTGCATTGGCAGAAACCGGCGACTACATTCGATTACCAATAAAGAGCGCATTAAATAAATATGCTTTAAATTTAGTTAGCAGCGATACGCAACTCGTTACATCAAAACTCGGGGAAAAAGCGGGTGTAATGGGTAGTTGTTTAATGGCAAGAAGTAGGTTGTTAATGGCGGGGCAATAATTCAGTCTGCAATACTTTACTTTATAACTGTAATGAATATTAATTTATTTAAATTTATAAAGTTTAGCTTTTTAAGTATTTATTATAAATTATATTGATAAAATATTGTATTTTCCTTCTCTAAAAAATCCCTACATGTTTACACGTACCTTATCTACAACAACCATTTTTTTGTTGCTGTTCAATTTTTCTTTCGCACAAAAAATTACGCCCTGTGGTTATAAAATACCACCACGTTCTTTAAAAAATTCTTTTCAATCTGTATATGAAGCAAAAGAAGTGGTAGCCTCCATGCTCAATGTTATTAATTGGAAAGAAAATTTCAATTTAAGAGAACAAAACGGAATTCAAAATGCTTATGCTACCATCTCCCGTGGGCAACGCTTTATTGTGTATGACAATAATTTTTTAGAAGATATAGACTCTTATGCAAAAACAAAATGGGCAAGTATTAGTATTATGGCGCACGAAATGGGGCATCATTATTACAACCATGTAGTAAGCGGGCAAGGCAGTAATATTCCATCCGAAATTGAAGCCGATGCTTTTTCCGGATATATTTTGCAAAAAGAAGGTGCAACTTTAGAATATGCCCTTGCAGCCATGACGGCTATTGGTACAGACAGAGCCACCAGCACACACCCGGCTAAAGCAGACAGACTTGCGGCCATTACCCGTGGATGGAATGCTGCAAAAGCAAATACATCTGCAACGGCAGCAAACACAGGCAGCCAAACCAATAACAATCCACCACCTACTCCAACAACTGGCGGTAATACAGGCAATACACAAACAGATCCACTCACAGATCCATCGTGGATTGCACTTTCTATACAAAGCAACAGAGATGAAACGGTGCAATTAAGTGATGATGGAAAAACATTTCAACCGGCTACTATTAAAGCAGGGCAATCATTCATTCTTAAATTTGAAATATACCAGTACGGATTTATAAAGCTGCCATACTTTAATGGGTTCCGCACGTTCAAATTATTGCATGGCAAAGACTACAGTATTTTATATAACCGACGAAATAAAAACTGGACGGTGGTAGAAATTCCGAATTAAAATTTTTACAACTTATTTGAAAAGGCTGATCTTTTCGATCAGCTTTTCTTTTACACCTGCCTCCCATTCATGTTTCAAAATGCTTAAAATAATACTATCTCTTCTTGTGCCATTTGTATAAGTTAAATGGCTGCGCAAAACACCTTCTTCTATACAACCAATGCTTTTCATGGCAGCCTTACTTTTCTCATTATTATTATCGGCTCTAAATTCTACCCGTTCCATACCAAGTTGCTCAAATGCAAATTGAAGCAATAATAATTTACAGTTTTTGTTAAACCCAGTGCCTTGAAAAGCCTTGCCATACCAGGTATAGCCAAGCTGTAAAGTTTTGTTGGCCGGTTGTATATCGTAAAACCTTGTGCTGCCTGCATATTGATTTGTGCGTTTATCAAAAACGATAAAAGGATATTCTGTTCCTTTATTTTTTTGTTCAATAGCCGTTTCAATATATTTTTTTAACCCTTCCTCACCTTCTACAGCTACCAACGAAAACTTCCATATTTCAGGTTCATTTCTTGCAAAGTGTGAAAGGTTTTCAAAATCATTGATGGTGAGGGGGCGCAACAAAACTGCCTCATTTTCTAAAATATAATCTTCAGTTGTACCAAACGCTTTCATCATCCCTTTATAATATTATAAAAAAACTTTCAATAAGATATGATTGAAATATCAGGTTACTTTACATATTTCTTCAACCATTCGTTTTGCTCCCAAAGCATGTGTAACAAATTTTCTTTGCCTCTGTAACTATGTGCTTCGTAAGGTAAAAATACAAAACGTGTAGTGCCGCCATTTCCTTTTATAGCAGCATACAAGCGCTCACTGTTTATAGGAAATGTGCCCTGGTTATCATCGCTATCTCCATGTATTAAAAGCAAAGGTGTTTTTATTTTATCTGCATAATTAAATGGGCTCATGGTACTATACAATTCTGGTGCTTGCCAAAAAGTTCTGTCTTCTGCTTGAAAACCAAATGGTGTAAGTGTTCTGTTATAAGCACCGCTGCGTGCAATACCCGCTTTAAATAAATTGGTATGTGCCAATAAATTTGCAGTCATAAATGCACCATAACTATGCCCGCCAACTGCTACTCTATTCTTATCGCCAACACCCATTTCATTCAAATTATTAATGGCAGCTTCTGCATTTAACCTTAATTGCTCTAAAAAATTATCATTCGGTTTTTTGGAAGTGTCTTTACTTACTATCGGCATTTCAGCATTATCCAATACTGCAAAGCCTTGGGTAGCATAAAATATTGGACTTGCCCAACTCAAGGTGGTAAATCTATCTTTACTGCCTCTTATTTGTGCAGCATCAGCCGCATTATTAAATTCTCTTGGGTAGGCCCAAATGAGTACCGGCAACAATCCATCTTTTTCTTTGTTGTATCCTTTGGGCAAATACAAATCTCCGGTAAGGTCCACACCATCTGCTCTTTTGTATTTTATTTTTTGTTTTGTTATACCTTCCAATGCAGGGTAAGGATTTTTAAAGTCAGTAATAGCTCTGTCAGCAATTCTTAATTTTAAATTTTTTATAAAATAATTGGGCACTTCTTTTTGCGATTCTTTTCTTGTGAGCAACACCAAATTATCTGCATCCAATACATCTACCACCGCTTCATAAACTCCCTCTTGCGACCGCCATAAAATATCTGTCTTTTTAGTAGCCAAATCAAATTTTGCTAAGAAAGGTAAATCACCTTTTGCAGATGAACCTACCGGATTATTCATCAACAATGCATTATCCTTTATTTTAATTACATCTCTGCCATATTTATTTTTTTCTGTAATAGGGCCGCCGGGGTTGCTGTAAGCATCTGTAATATTTCTTTCAAACAATGTTTCCATTGTATTGGCAGTGGGGTTGTATCTGCTTACTTTTAGGGTTTGCTTGCCCTGCAACGCTTCGGTAACCCATGCAAAATTTTCATTGCCCCAGTTAACTCCTCTAAACCTCATGTTGGTTTTAAACAATTCTTTTGCAGAAGTTGTAAATGGTGCAGCCAATGCATACACTGCATCATGGTATTCCATTTTGGTTTTTATCAATCCACTATCCAGCGGGTGAGACCATACAATCGTAGCGGCTTCATCATCTCTCCAAGAATATCCTCTCGGTACATTTTGTATATTGTCATTACCTGAAGGACTTGTTTCAGAACTTGGTAATTCTGCCAATACTTTTACGAGTTTTCCATTTAAATCAGTAATAGTAACGGTGCTTGGAAAACCACCTGCAGGCACCAAATAAGAGAAAGGTTTTTTAATGGTTTCTACCAATAAATATTTTTTATCTGGTGATACTTGTACAGATGAATAAATAGTTGGTTTACCTATTTTTGTTTCCACGCCATTTTTATTCATCACCATTTGTGCCGTGGCCATAAATTCAAATACCTGTTCATCGTAAGGCGATTTTATCATATCCTGATACGTTCTTCCCGGCGCAGCTTTGCCTACATTTTGTTGCACCGTTGGTCCTTTTGGAGTAATGGGTTTTTTGAGCATAGCAGTAGGCAATACAACAGCAGTTTTGTATAAAAGAGTATTATCATCTACCCATCTTATACCTGCACCATAAGCAATATTGAGCGGTTGTTTATTTAACTTGCTGGCTTTTTTTGTAGCTACATCTATCATATATAAATCTACTCTGTTGTTGGTAGTATTTGTAAACACAATTTTGCGTTGGTTGTTGCTCCATTGTACATTATTTGCAAGCATATTGGCCGGCAATCCTGCTATTTTATAAGCAGTATTTGTTTGTATATTTTTAAGCGAAAAATCATTGATGTAAGTCTGCCTGCTTGGAGAAAAATTATTAGGATTTAAACGCAAACCTGCAACCCTTATTTCCGGTTGACCTAGTTCTTCCACTGATGGATAACTATTGCGTTCACTCAGCAGCATCCACTCCCCTTTGCTATCAACACTTACAGATGGCGTAGGTTTTGCAAGCAGCAAATCAGCCATATCTTTTGGCGGTATTTGATAACTTACTGCATCTTGTGCATTAGCGTCAGTTGTAGAAACACTTAAAAATATAAAGATTAAAAATGTAGAAAAATAAAGATTTCTTTGCATGTATTAGAGTTTTAAAAATTGAAGTTAGTTATAAATATAATTTGGAGGTGATGATTTTAAAAGAATAGAATTAACTAGAAAACAAACAGCAAAACAGTTTTTCTTTTGCAATCATTTTTGCAACTAATTCTATTCTGAAACACTTTCACCAAATTTTATGTTAACACATATTCTTTAAAAATACCATTCTTATTTGTGGCTATAAATTTGATTAAATGGTTATATTAAATTTACCAACTCATGAAAAAATTTATACTTCCCTTATTAAGCATAATAATACTTGCAGCATGTGGCAGCAGCAAAAGTTATTTGGAAAGAAATGATACTGACAAAGCTTTGCAAGATGTTGTAAAACGATTGGCAAAAGATAAAAATGATGAAGCAGCTTTAAGTGCTTTGCCAATATTATACAATACAATTAAAACAGATCGTTTAGCAAAAATTAAAAGTTATGGCACTGCTAAAGATCTTAATGCTTACGATAACATCATAAAACAATATGAAGCCTTGCAAAGTGCATACAATGCAATAATAAATAATACCACAGCATTTAAATTAATAAATCCTCAATATTTTGGTACAGAATTATTAGAAACAAAACAGGAGGCAGCTGAAGCACTTTATGAAAGTGCAGAAAATTATTTAGCAAAACAAAATCGTGAAGATGCAAAGCGGGCTTACACTTTATTTAAACGTGCAGAAAATTACGTACCGGGTTTTAAAGACAGTCGTACAAAAATGAACCAGGCTTTTGAAGCTTCCGTAATAAATGTTTTAATAAATAGAATAGAAGATAATTCATATTTCTTTAATAGCGGTTGGGGCAATACAGGTTACAATTTCAGCAATCAATATTTTCAAGAAAGTCTGGTGAGAGATTTACAAAATACCAATAGTTATAATCGTTATGCAGCAAGGTTTTTTACTGATTGGGATGCACGCAGAGAAAATGTGCAGCCAGATTGGGTAGTAAATCTTCAGCTTAGAGATATGAACATTCCTTACCCTACCACATATAATTATCAAAGGCAGGCAAGTGCAGATGTGCAGGACGGAAGAGATACAAGTGGCAAACCAATTTATAAAAGAGTGTATGCCACCATTAATGTACGCAGACAGAGTTTTGATGCTAGGGCCGCTTTGGAAATGAATATTAGAGATGTGAAAACCAATCGAAATATCAGTTACCGAAACTTTACTAACAACTATCGTTGGCAAGAAGAAACAGCCACTTACTCTGGCGACAGACGTGCACTTAGCAGCAATGATTGGGCTATGATAAACAACAACAATTTTAATAATCCTCGCAGGGAGGATGTGTTGGAAGATTTATACAGAAAAATTTATCCTCAGGTAAAAAATGAAATTACGAACCAGGTAGATTGGTAATTTCTTAAATAAGTTTTTTATAAAAATGCATTTGGGGCTGTGAGCATCTTCACTTTACTCATCATTTTATCCGGCTGTATGTAGTAGTGCCACCACAAAGTTTATAATAATTTAAAGTTCATTCTTGCGGCAGCTACTACTGCCCATCCGGCAGCCTTTGATCATTATATCATTTTTCAACTTTTATGATGCAATAGATGATGCATCTAAATTTTTTATTCATTAAGGTTTATACCTTGCTTCTCCATATATTTTTTCTCCATCCATTTTCATTAAACTATCCAGTTTTATATCGGGATACTTATCAGCATACTTTTTTACAATTTGCCAGCCTGCAAACGATCCAATATTACCAGGTGCTTTTTCTCCCAATTCCTGTGTCCTTGGCCCTTCTGTTACATAATTTTTTATAAGATTATTATCGGCGGTTTGTAAAAAATTGTTTTGTACAAATAAATTCCAAATAGCATCTTCATGCTCATAGCTGTCCTTCATTTGTGCATCTGTGTATCCAATTAATTTATACTCTTCTGTTTCAGGTAAAAATTTTTGAAGCAAGTACAATCGTTTTCCTTTCTCTACCATTTGCACTAATAATCTTTTATCTTCCGTTTTTTCGGGGTACATGTCTCCCACTATATTCTTCATACAATTTACAGCTATATAATCTGGGGTAAAACGTTCCGTTACATAAGCCGGATAAGTTTCTTGCACCATAGCAGTTTTATACAACGGAAAATCTTTTCCCAGGTGTACATGAAGCCCAACATAAAAAACTTCGTCATCTAAAATGTCTCCATAACCATCTGTTGGGCCTATATAGGTAATTATTTTTGTAGGTATTTTATAAGTAGGGTAATAATATTTTACAAATTGCAAACCTCTTTTTATTTCATTTTGATACCTTGAAAAATCGTTAAAATATTTTTGAGAAGTATCATACACATCTCTGTTATAATTAATAAATTCTTTTACATATAAGGCAACTGTATCTGCGGACCATTTTGGATCAACTCCTAAAATAGTACCCATAAAGTTTTCACCAAACGAGGGGTAAGCAGCAATTATTTTATCTAAATGCGGCACTATATTATTAGTGTCAAGGGCAAAGAAAGATTGTTCAAACCGCTGTGTGGTAAGCGGCACTTTTATTGATGATACATTAGGAATATTATTATTGCTATTACACGAAAAAAGAAAACAAATCATCATCAAACAAAATAACAAGCGCATACAATTGAATATTTAACTTTACAAAATTATTTTAATTACTACTATAAAGTTACCGTAACAAATAAACAGCAATGAAAATATTTTTAGCCCAGCAAAATTATCATATAGGAAATATAGAAGCAAACACTTCTAAAATTATTGATGCCATTTTAAAAGCAAAAGAACAAAACGGCGAAATTATTTTGTTTAGCGAACTGGCCGTATGCGGGTATCCACCAAGAGATTTTTTGTACTTTAATGATTTTATAGAAAAATGTTATGCAGCCATTGATAAAATAAAGTTGTATGCAGATGGCATTGCTGTTATTGTTGGCGCTCCTCACCGCAATGCGCAGCGAGAAGGGAAAGACCTTTACAATGGCGCTTATTTTTTAGCAGATAAAGAAATAAAACAGGTTATACACAAAACATGTTTACCTACATACGATGTGTTTGATGAAGACCGTTATTTTGAACCAGCCACCGCATGGGATGTGGTAGAATACAAAGGGAGAAAATTTGCTATTACTGTTTGTGAAGATATTTGGAACCTGGGCAATAACCCACTTTACACCAATTGCCCAATGGATATGTTGATACAACAGGGGCCAGATGTAATGCTTAATTTATCTGCATCACCATTTGATTATACACACGACGAAGACAGGTACGCAGTTATTAAAGCCAATGTTTTAAAATACAAAATTCCTCTTTTTTATTGCAACGGCGTGGGTAGCCAAACTGAAATTGTATTTGATGGCAACTCTTTAGCATTTGATAAAAATGCTAACCTATGTGGTAAACTTGCTTCTTTTAAGGAAGATGTGCAATCGTTTATATTAAACGACGACGGTACCATTGATGGAGAAATTTTACAACATGCCGCACACTTACCAGATGGTGAATTAAGCCCGGGTACATTAACTGAAACGCTAAATATTCCACTCATATACGAAGCCCTAATTACCGGCATTAGAGATTATTTTTCTAAAATGGGTTTTACAAAGGCTATACTTGGCAGCAGCGGCGGTATTGATAGTGCGGTTGTATTGGCACTTGCATGCGATGCGTTAGGAGCTGAAAATGTAAAAGCTGTCTTAATGCCTTCGCAATATTCTACCGGGCACTCGGTGGATGATGCGGAGCAGCTTTCAAAAAATTTAAACAATGATTACTCCATTATTCCTATAAAAAATATTTACGATAGTTTTTTAACCGAACTAAAACCACTCTTTAAAGATTTACCATTTAGCATAGCAGAAGAAAATATACAAAGCCGAACAAGAGGCAATTTGTTGATGGCTATTGCAAATAAATTTGGATACATTTTATTAAACACGTCTAACAAAAGCGAACTGGCAACGGGTTATGGTACGCTCTATGGAGATATGGCAGGCGGCATTGGCGTGTTGGGCGACTGTTACAAATTACAGATTTATGAATTGGCAAAATACATAAATAGAAACGGAGAAATAATTCCGCAAAATATAATTACAAAACCGCCAAGTGCAGAGCTTAGGCCCGGGCAAAAAGACAGTGATAGTTTACCGGAATATTCAATACTTGATAAAATTTTATACCAGTATATTGAGTTGCAAAAAGATCCTCAACAAATTAAAGATATGGGTTATGATGCAGCAGTTGTTGATAGAATTTTAAAAATGGTAAACGTAAATGAATACAAGCGAAATCAGTTTTGTCCAATTATAAGAATCTCTCCAAAGGCATTTGGTGTTGGAAGAAGAATGCCAATTGTAGGGAAATATTTAAGTTAAGAGTTGGACAAATTTGCAATCGGATTGCAAATTTGTCCAACATTATATTTATATTTGTGTATGATACAAAGGCAACTTGTTACAAAATTAAAAGCCATTTATAAATATTTTCCGGTGGTTTCTTTAAATGGCCCAAGGCAATCTGGCAAATCCACTTTGCTTAAAACCACCTTTCCTACATTGCCATACATCACTCTAGAAAACCCTGATAATCTTCAGCTGTTGCTAAATGATCCACTGGGCTTTTTAAATAATTACCCCAAAGGATTAATAATTGACGAAGCACAAAATGCTCCTAAAATATTTTCTTACATACAAGGTATTGTTGATAGTAATCCCAAAATAAAATTTATACTGAGTGGCTCTCAAAATTTTTTATTAAATGCACATATATCCCAAACGCTTGCCGGCAGAGTGGGCGTACTTACATTGCTACCTTTTTCTGCAACAGAATTACAGGCAGAAAAAAAATTAAAACCAAAGTTTGAGGATGTGGCTTTTACAGGTTTCTTTCCTCGCATATTCGATAAAAAAATACCGCCTTCATTTTTTTATCCATCTTATTTACAAACTTATGTGCAAAGAGATGTATTACAAATTACAAAAATTACAGACTCCGTAATGTTCATTAATTTTTTAAAATTACTGGCAGGCAGGGTTGGGCAGTTATTAAATTTATCATCTATTGCAAATGATGTAGGCGTTGCAGTAAATACTATAAAAGCATGGATACATGTTTTGGAAGTGAGTTACATAATTTATCTATTGCGACCACACCATAATAATTTTTCTAAACGAATTGTACAAACACCCAAAATTTATTTTATAGATACAGGGTTACTTTGTTATTTATTGGAAATAGAAAAGCCGGCTCAAATAAAAACACATTTTGCCAAAGGTGGTATTTTTGAAAATTATGTGATTATTGAATTATTAAAAAACAGATATAACACAGCAAAATTGCCCAACAGTTTTTTTTGGAGAGATAAAAATGGGCACGAAGTAGATGTTGTATTGGAAACAGCAAACCAATTAACACCTGTGGAAATAAAAAGTAGCCATACAAAATCTACACATTATTTTGATGGGCTAAATTATTACAGAGCCCTTGCCAAAGAAAAAAGTAAAAAAGGTTTTGTGGTATATGCCGGTAATGAAAAAGTCAGTATAAAATCTGGAACTACTTTGCCATGGAATGATATGGATGAATTATATAAGCTATAAAATTTGGACAAATTTGCAATCCAATTGCAAATTTGTCCAAATCTTATATGAGAAATATAATAATTTAGATTTTTTGTTTTATATCTAAGCAGTTTTTTATATAACAGACTTAAATTATTTGTTGTAAAACAATAGTAATTAATTTGAATGAAAACAGATTTGAAAAAGTTTTATTATCTATTTTAACATAGTTTTTCTCAATATTCAATTTTAGGCATAATTATTACAACACTGGTTCTTTATATTGCACAAAAGTAAAAATTATAGATAAATATGTTACAAACCGCAGAAGACATTCGCCTGTTGAACGACAAGATAAATCATGCATCGGGCTTTGTTTCCAGAATAAATGATGAACTGAGTAAAGTAATTGTGGGGCAACAAACAATGATTGAGCGTTTGTTGATAGGAATGTTGAGTAACGGTCACGTATTATTAGAAGGTGTACCAGGCCTTGCAAAAACCCTCGCTATAAAATCACTAGCACAAACCATACATGCACAATACAGCCGTATTCAGTTTACGCCAGATTTATTGCCGGCCGATGTAATAGGTACTATGATTTACAACCAAAGCAAGAATGAATTTTATGTGCGTAAAGGTCCAATTTTTGCCAACTTTATTTTAGCAGATGAAATAAACCGTGCACCGGCAAAAGTGCAAAGCGCATTATTGGAAGCCATGCAGGAAAGGCAGGTTACCATTGGCGATACAAGTTATAAATTACAAGAACCTTTTCTAGTACTGGCCACACAAAATCCCATTGAGCAAGAAGGAACCTACCCATTACCTGAAGCGCAAGTAGATCGTTTTATGCTAAAAGTAGTAGTGGGTTATCCAAGCAAAACAGAAGAGCAAATGATCATCCGCCAAAATACGCAGGGATTAATTTCTCCCACAATAAATCCTGTAGCATCTGCATCGGAAGTGCTTACCGCAAAAGAACTGGTAAGACAAATTTATGTAGATGAAAAAATTGAAAATTACATTTTAGATATTGTATTTGCTACCCGTTTTCCTGAAAAATATAATCTCGCTAAACTTAAGCCCCTTATAGGTTTTGGAGGATCGCCACGGGCAAGTATAAACTTGGCACTTGCTTCTAAAGCATATGCATTTTTAAATAAAAGAGGTTATGTTGTACCCGAGGATGTGCGCAATGTTTGTAAAGATATTCTTCGCCACAGAATTGGACTTACCTACGAAGCAGAAGCAGAAAATGTAAATGTGGAAAATATTATAGATGAGATTTTGAAAGCGGTGAATGTGCCATAAAATGAGTTTACCATTTATTATTTACGATTGGGAAGCATGTATGATTTATAAAGAACATTAATGGATTGAAGATTGGCTCCTCTCCTTTGGAGAGGCGGGGGTGAGGTCTTTGTAATCTGATTAAAAAAAGCTTGGACAAAAATTCTTTTTGTCCAAGCAAAGAAGTAGCTATGGTCATCATCGTTGTGTCACTCACTTCAGGGTAATACCATTGCTGATCATTATAGAACATGTTAGATGGAAGAGCAGAAAAAAATAAATTAAATAAATGTCACCTAAAAAAACTTTAAATTATCATAGGCTGGCTCCTCTCCTTTGGATAACTTGTCCCGCTTGCGGGAGGCGGGGTGAGGTCCTTGGCCGTGGGAAGGTTCAGAAATACTAAGTTTTAATTATATCAAAAAACATTACATGAAATTTTTTAACAGAGCAAAAAATGAAATAGCTGAAACACCAAATATGGGTGGAGCGGAGGCTACTGCTTTATTAAAAAAAGTTCGTGAGCTGGAAATAAAAAGTAAAAAAATTACTACCCATCTTTTTACCGGAGAATATCATTCTGCATTTAAAGGAAAAGGAATGAGTTTTAGAGAAGTAAGAGAGTACAGTGCAGGAGATGATATTCGCTTTATTGATTGGAATGTAAGTGCAAGGTTTAATACAGCATTCTCCAAAGTATTTGAAGAAGAAAGAGAACTTACTTTAATGTTGTTGGTAGATACAAGTACCAGTAATTTATTTGGCACTGTAGGTAAAAGAAAAAAAGACCTCATCACTGAGATGGCAGCTGTATTGGCTTTTAGCGCAGTGAGCAACAATGATAAAGTGGGTGTAATTTTCTTTAGCGATAAAGTAGAAAAATATATCCCCCCAAAAAAAGGAAGATCACATGCACTTTATATTGTAAGAGAATTGTTGGGATTAAAACCAACTTCAAATGGCACTGACCTTGATGAAGCCATAAAATATTTTAATAATACCACCCGGCAAAAAAGCATAGCTTTTATTTTAAGTGACTTTTTAGCCGTAGGTTACGAAAACGATTTAAAAGTAATTGGCAAAAAGCATGATGTAATAGGCATTAAAGTCTATGATAAAATGGATATGCAATTACCGCAGGCAGGGTTATTGCAATTAAAAGATTCAGAAACTGCCAAAGTAAAATGGATTGATAGTGACGATGCCATGGTGAGGCATAATTACTCACAATACTTTTTTGCGCAGACAGATATTTGCACAAAGTATTTTAGGCAAGCTGGTGCAGATTTATTGCATGTAAAAACGGATGATGATTATGTAAAGATTTTACAAAAATTCTTTTTAAAAAGAAAGTAATAAAGAGTATGATAAAAATTTACAATACATATATTAAGCATTTTATAATAGCTTCATTTTTAGTTTTAAGTTGTGCAATTTCATTTTCTCAGGCAGTACGGGCAACAGTAGATAAAAAAGATATTTTAATTGGAGAACGTATAACCTACGTACTTACCATCGATCTTCCATCAGCAGAATATGCAGTTAATTTGGTGGTGCCAGATTCTATTCCTCATTTTGAAATATTACAAAAAAATGGCGGCAATGGAAAAACACAGGCCGGTGCAGATGTGTGGCAGTACACCATTATTTTTACCAGTTTCGATTCAGGTAGTTTTACATTTCCCGGTTTGGCTTATAGAATTAGCCACTTAAATACTGCTTCGCAATTATTATCTACAGATCAAATAAAAGTGAATGTTGGTTACATGGCCTTAGATAAAGGCGAACAACCTAGAGATATTAAATCTATTATTGAAGTAGCTTACACAGATTATTTTTGGGTAATAGTAGCAGTTGGTATTTTGTTATTGCTCATTTTGCTTTATTTTTTATATAGATATTTTAAAAAGAAAAAGAAAGATCCAATAGTAATAAGCAGCAAAGGGGCATATGAAGAAGCCATGCAGGCACTTGCAGAACTTAGAAAACTAAACGAGCAAGGTAGCGTAGTGGTAAAAGAATATCATACAAAATTGGCAGATGTGTTGCGTAATTATTATGGTAAAACATTCAATCAAAATTACCAGAATAAAACAACACAAGAAATTTTATCTAAATTAAAATCGCACGAATTAAATGCAGAAACTGCCACACATGCTACAGAAGCTTTGGCTACTGGCGATGCAGTAAAGTTTGCAAAATATCACCCTTCATTTACAGAAAATGAAGCAGCATTAAATTATTTAAAAACGGTGATAGAAGAAATAGAAACATCACGAACTAAAAAAGACTAAGATTTGCTTTTTGATTATTTTACAAATATTGAATTTTCGCAGCCGTATTTTTTTGCGTTGTTTTTACTGATACCAATCCTATTATTTTGGTATGTAAAAACAAATAACAGCAGGAGCGCATCTATACAAGTATCTACAACTGCAGCAAAAGGTTTAGGCACTTGGAAAGCATCTTTTAGGCACTTGCCGTTTATATGCCGAATGTTTGCATTGGGTTTTTTGATTACAGCGCTGGCTAACCCACAAACAAAAAATGAAGAAAAGAATACCGAAGGTGAAGGTATAGATATTGTATTATGTATAGATGTAAGTGGTAGCATGACGGCACAAGATCTTACACCAAACAGATTGGAAGCAGCAAAAAATGTAGCCATCGATTTTGTAAACAGAAGACCCACAGACAGAATTGGTATTGTTATTTTTTCAGGAGAAAGTTTTACGCAATGCCCGCTAACTACTGATAAAAATGTATTGGTTTCTGCTATTCAAAATATCAGAAGTGGTTTGTTAGAAGATGGTACTGCTATTGGCTCAGGCTTAAGTACAAGTGTAGATAGATTGAGAAGCTCTAAAACAACATCAAAGATTGTAGTGCTGCTTACAGATGGTGAAAACAATGGTGGATTGATAGACCCTAAAACCGCTAAAGAGATTGCAAAAGCGTTTGGTATAAAAGTATATACTATTGGTGTTGGTACAGATGGTCTTGCGCCACAACCTGTGCAAACCCCTTTGGGAGTGCAAATGCAGTCAGTTAAAGTATCAATAGATGAAAAGTTGTTGAAACAAATTGCGGGTGAAACAGGTGGCAAATACTTTCGAGCAAAAGATAATATGGGCTTAGCCGGTATTTATGAAACAATAGATGAACTGGAAAAAAGCAAAGTAGAAATAACTACCACTACAAAATTCACCAATAAATTTTTACCCTTTGCCATAGGTGCCGCATTTTTTTTATTGTTAGAAATTTTATTGCGTTACCTCGTTTTTAGAAAGTTTCCATAACCTTTATTTACCTTGCAGCCATGAAGGCAACCGTTTACAGATCTACAGGAAGTTGGTATATTTTAAAAAACACAGAAGGCGAATTTGTAAATGCACGCCTAAAAGGTAAATTGAAAATAGAAGGCATTACTTCCACCAATCCTATAGCGGTTGGAGATATTGTGGAGATAGACGATGAAGAAGTGGTAGAGGGTAATCTTGTAATCTCAAAAATATACGATAGAAGAAATTATATAAATCGTGTATCTCCCCACAATAAAAATTTACACCATATTGTTGCTGCTAATTTAGACCAATCTTTATTATTTGCTACTTTAAAAGATCCCAAAACATCTTTTGGTTTTATTGATCGTTTTTTAATAACGTCAGAAGCATACAGAGTGCCTGCGATCATTGTATTTAATAAAGCAGATTTATACAAAGAAAAAGAACAGGAAAAATTTGAGCTGGCTAAAAAAAATTATGAGGCTATCGGTTATAAAATAATGCTGATGAGCATTGAAAAAAATATTGGTACAGCTGAAGTAAAAGAATTATTAAAAGATAAAATAACCCTTTTAAGTGGGCACTCAGGCGTAGGAAAATCTACATTCATCAATTATGTGTTTCCCGACTTAGCCCTTAAAACCCTTGCTGTGAGCGATTGGAGCGGCAAGGGAATGCATACCACCACTTTTGCAGAAATGTTTGATTTGCCTTTTGGCGGAAGTATTATTGATACACCAGGCATTAGAGAAATGGGTTTGGTAGATGTACCAAAACATGAATTGGCACAGTATTATCCTGAAATGCGTGCTGTAATGAACGACTGTAAATTTAATAATTGTCAGCACTTTAATGAACCAGGCTGCGCAGTAAAAGCTGCTATTAATGATGGGATAATTTCAGAAGAAAGATACTTAAGTTACTTGGCCATAAAAGATACTATCGAAGAAAAAAGTTACTAAAATCCCCATTTAGATTTCGCTTTTCAATTGTTCTCTAATCATTTTTAGTTTGGCTTTGCCCACAATTTTCTCAATAGCTGCATCACTAGCTTCTTTGATTTTCTTTACAGATCTAAATTCTTTTAGCAATAAGTCAGCGGTGTTTTTTCCAATTCCCTTTATGCCTTCCAGCTCATTTTTAAATGTGCCCTTGCTTCTTTTATTTCTATGAAAGGTTATACCAAAGCGATGCACTTCATCTCTTATTCTTCTAATTAATTTTAAGGTTTCACTATCCCATGGTAGTAATAAAGATTGTGTATCTCCATCAAAAAATATTTCTTCCTTGTTTTTTGCTAGACCAACCAATGTTATTTTTCCTCGCAGGTTTAGTTTATCAATACTTTCCATGGCAGAACTTAATTGCCCTTTACCACCATCTATAATTACAAGTTGTGGCAGTGCTGTGCCTTCGTCTGTAAGTCGCTTGTAGCGCCTGTAAACAACTTCTGCCATAGAGGCAAAATCATTTATACCATCAACAGTTTTAATATTATAATGCCGATAATCTTTATTGCTTGGCTCTCCATTTTTAAAATAAACCATTGCCGCCACCGGGTAACTACCCTGAAAATTAGAGTTATCAAAACACTCAATATGCACAGGCAATTCTTTTAACTGAAGGTGTTCCTGCATTTGTTTTAGTACCGATAATTTTTCATCATCGGTTTTATCTTCCAGCTTTAATAATTTTTTTGCATGCAATTCTGCCTTAAAATAATTTACGTTTTTCTGAGAAAGATCCAATAGTTTTTTTCTATCACCGCCTTTTGGTACAGTAATATTTGTGTTAGGTTCTACATAATCAATTTCAAATGGCAAAATTATTTCTCTTGCATCACTTTCAAAAACCTGCCGCAATTGTGCAACGGCAAATGCAAGAATTTCTTCAGCAGTTTCATCTAATTTTTTTTGCAGTGTAATGGTTTTTGTCTGAATGATACTTCCATTATTTACTGCCAAATAATTTACATAAGCTGTATCGCCTTCTTCTAAAATGGTAAACACATCCACGGTACCGGTGTTGGTATTTACCACACTCGATTTAGATTCGTATAATTTTAAGTGTTCAATTTTATGCTGGTAAATGGCTGCTTTTTCAAACTCCATATTTGCAGCATGTTCTTTGATTTTATTCTTGTAATTACTTATTACGGGGTTTAAATTTCCTTTCAACAAATCTTTTAGTTGAGATATACCTTCGTTGTAATCTTCTTTGCTTTGCAATGCTTCGCAAGGGCCTTTGCAATTGCCTAAATGATACTCAAGACAAACTTTAAATTTACCTTTTTCAATATTGCTGTCAGTGAGATTAAGCTTGCAAGTTCGTAGTTGTATATTTTGTTTTATAAAATTAAGTAAGTCTCTTACTTTACCAACTGAAGTAAATGGACCGAGGTATTGAGACCCATCTTTTATTTTTCTTCTGGTTAAAAATACTCTGGGAAAAGGTTCATTTTTTACAACAATATATGGGTAAGTTTTATCATCTTTTAAATTAATATTGAAAAGAGGTTGGTGTTCTTTTATGAGAGAGTTTTCCAATAAAAAAGCATCTTGGTCAGTATTTACAATGGTAAATTCTATTTTCCGAATACGGTTAACCAACTCAGCTGTTTTATAGCTGGTTTTCATTTTATTAAAATAACTGCTTACTCTTTTGCGAAGATGCTTTGCCTTGCCTACATAAATAAGTTCGTTAGCGGCATTATAATATTTGTAAATACCGGGTTGGGTAGGTATGGTAGATGATATGGCAGAAAATTCTTGTTGTGTCATTGTTAATCGTAACTCCAGGATATTTTTTCTTCTTTTGCAACTGCTGCTTTACCGTTCAATGTTTTAACTGTAATTATTTTACACCATTTTCCACTCTCCCAAAACAGTTTTAAATCTGTTTCTGCATCTACTGTTTTGGCAAGATAAATTCTTTTTACGCTATTGGTTTCCGGATCCACATACACATCCCAATGTTTAAAAGCAAATGTATCAGCTTTATTATTTTTAGGGTCGTATGTAAACGTAAATGCATTTAAGGTTTGATCTAAAAAGCGTTTCTCAGTAAAAATATCTTTAAGATTTGCTGTATCAATTACAGGATTTAAAAAAGCAGCAAATGCATCATCAAACTCATTTATTCGTACCCATACAGAATCAGTTTTATTGTTTACAGTGGTTTTCTTTATTGGAGTAATGCCTATGTTTTTTATCCCAAAAATCTCACCTTTTAAATAAGATGTTACAGGAAAAAAATTACTAACTGTATCGCCAATAATTATCTCGGGATTTGATGAAGTTGCACTATCAACCTTGGTTTCTTTTTTAGTATTGCAGGCAGCAATTAAAATTATAACAGCTAATAGTAAACGGTTTGTCATACGTTCAAAATTAACCATTAAATATATTTATTAAAAATAAAAAAGAAGAAATGCGAGTGGCAAATGGTGATTTGTGAAAATTATATGATTTATGAAATACTGAACAAATGCGATTCAAATATACAAGTCATGTACCCGAATAAAATTGCGTTAAAAAGAAGTTGAGATACCAAGTTTTATCCCAAGATTATATAATTTTTCTGAGTAATTATATTGGTTTTTAAAACTGGAAAATAACTGGTAACGAAGTTGTGGTCCAACCATCATAGTAACTCCCGGCGATGGTTTAAAGCTTATAAAACTTTCTATAGAAGAATTTAGATTTAATTTTCTTAACAATGATGGTTCGCTGGCATAATTCCCTCCATCAGATGACAATACATAGCCGCTGCCTTTAATGATGTAGGTTGGTTGCAAAGTAGCACCCACGTACCAGTTTACTTTATCGTGATTTGTCATTTTTACATCGGCGCCTATTGGAACCGAAACCTGCAAAGTTGTTTTATTTAATTTACTACTGCCCGAGGTAGACGAGTAATTTGATGCAGCATATACCGGGCTGGAATTGCTAACATCTAAAGCAATTTGTGTTGGATGCCCAAGTGAAGTTACATTAGACATGTAATTTGTATAATTCCCCTGTATCCCGGTTTTTATGCGAACATTTTTAGAAACTGAATATTGGAATGCGGCTCCAATTTCAAGATTCAATGCAGCTTCATCATCTAGCTTTCTATCACCCGATAATGCTGTTGTTCCAGAAAAATTATTGAAACTTGCGGTACTGGCAGATGTACGTTTTACATAATCCCTTTTTCCAAACGTTCTATATCCAATGGAAGGTGTAATATAATAAGACATACTTCCATTTTGCTTCAATCTGTTAATGGCTGGTTTGTTTCTAAAAGCATAATCTTCCTTCCACGACTTTTCGATATCTGACAACGAATTTTTAAGTTCTTTATCGCTATCATTTTTTGAATTCTTTGCAACTATATTTTCAATAACTAATGAATCATGCTGATTATTATTGTTAGAATTATTAGCAGCAATAATAACTAGAGATGAATTTTCACTCTTCCCAGTTTTACGTTCTTCAGCAAAACTATTACTACCAACAATATTCAATTTATTATCAGTAGAAAATTTATTTGGCAAACCATTTTCATTGGAAGCCACGTTATTGTTATCTCTTGCTAAAAAGTTTGAACGGTTGTTTTCAATATTTATAATTGTAGAAGAAGCAAGCGCAGCATCTTGCGGTATTGAGATGGGTGTTTCTATTGCATCAAATGTATTAATAGGTTCAACTATTGCGGGAATATTATTTAATGTAATTGTAGTAGTAGTATTTTGTTTTCTTGATTCATTTTTATTGTCTAAAAATGGAGGTAGAAATGTAGTATTTTTATCAGATAGATTATTATTTAAATTAGATGTAAAATTTTCAGCGGCATTTTTTTGAGCCGCATTGCTCAATGAATTATTGTTTTCAATACCGATATATAAAACTGCGGTGAGTATTAACAAACAAACTGCCATTGATGGCCATCTTCTATCAGGGTGCATATTATTGTAAAGGCTATACCAAACTCTTCTAGAAGGAACCATCCGAAATTCATCGGCATTTTCTTTCAGAAATAGTTCAAAATCGTCCCTGTAATTTTTGTCTTCCATTGTTCACTCAGGCATTGTAACGTTAGTCTTAATAAATTTTATTTTATGGTATTGGTTTTACCGTAATTGTTTTTGTATTGTGATTTATCGATGATATGTTTTTTCACTAAAATTTCTTCCAGCATTGCTTTTGCCCTGGTATATTGGCTACGGCTTGTACTTTCTTCAATATCTAACATGTTTCCTATTTCTTTGTGCGAATAGCCTTCTATTGCATAAAGATTTAATACGGTTTTGTAACCCAATGGCAGCATACGTATACACTCCACCACTTGCTTTGCCTGCATAATACTTGGCACCATATCTTCATTGGTATGAAAAGCATGTGCATGTATAAGATCTACGGTTTCAGAAAACTTTTTATTTTTCTTCAACACATTAATGCAGGTATGTACTATGATGCGGCGTATCCACCCTTCTAGTGCACCTTCGTTTCTATACTGGTGCAATTGGGTAAATATTTTTATGAAGCCTTCCTGCAACATGTCTTCTGCATCTTCTCTGCTTTTTGCAAAGCGGTAACATACAGCAAGCATGCGGGGACTGTAACGGTCGTACAAAGCCTCCTGCGCAGCAGCATTGTTTTTGATAGTTCCGGCAAGCATTTGCTCTTCGGTCATAGATTTATAGTTTTACCGTATAAATATAGACAAATTTTATTGTAAATGTGCTGCGTACAACACTTAACACGCTTTTGTGGAGAAAAAAATTGTATGATTATAAACGAGTTACACTATATTTTTTAAATCAACACCTCCCCCTTCATTAACTCAGGTATATCCAACCCCATCATTTTTAAAATTGTTGGTGCTACATCTCCCAATTTACCGTGCTTCACCTCTCCTCTCCAATTATTATCTATCACAAAAAATGGCACAAGGTTGAGAGTATGTGCTGTATTGGGTGTACCATCTTCATTTATTTCGTAATCTGCATTGCCATGGTCTGCCAGTAAAAAAATAGCATAGTCGCTTTCCAATGCTTTTGTTACGACCTTTTCTACACATTCATCTACTGTTTCCACTGCTTTTATTACAGCTTCCCATACACCTGTATGCCCTACCATATCTGCATTGGCAAAGTTTAGGCAAATAAAATCAGGGCAAGTATTTTCAATGGCAACCATTACCGCATCTGCTACTTCGTAAGCACTCATTTGTGGTTGCAAATCGTAGGTGGCTACTTTTGGCGATGGCACCATTATTCTTTTCTCTCCTTCAAAAACCGTTTCTCTACCACCACTAAAAAAGAAACTCACATGCGGGTATTTTTCAGTTTCCGCTATGCGTAATTGCGTTTTGCCTGCGGCAGATATTACCTGCCCAATGGTATCATCTAAATTATCTTTATCATACATTACAAAAACATTTTCATAAGTATCATCATAATTAGTGAAGGTGGTGTAATGTAGTTTTAGTGGATGCATATCGTGCAAAGGCATGTCCATTTGTGTAAGCACTTCAGTAATTTCTCTGCATCTGTCTGTTCTAAAATTGAAACATAAAACTGCATCGCCATCTTTTATTTTTGTATCGCCTGCGGCAGAATTAATGAGTGGCAAAATAAATTCATCCGTAACATCTTTTTGGTACGATGCATTTATTGATGCAAAAATATCATTGGTTATTTCTCCGGTAGCGTAAACAAGCGCATTGTAAGCAATCTTTACTCTCTCCCATCTTTTATCTCTATCCATTGCATAATATCTACCAGTAACCGTGGCTATTTTACCAGTAGTAATATTTAAGTGCTGCTGTAGATCTTGTAAAAAATCGTAGCCGCTTTTGGGGTCTGTATCTCTTCCATCGGTAAATGCATGAATAAGTACATTGGTAAAGTTTTGCGCAGCACATAAACTAGTTATGGCTTTTATGTGGTTAATGTGCGAATGCACGCCACCATTGCTTACAAGCCCCATTAAGTGCAGCGGAACATGGTTGGTTTTTGCATGTGCTATACTATTTAACAGTTGCTGGTTTGTTTCAAAACTTTTATCTCTTATTGCTACGTTTATTCTTTGAAGATCTTGATAAACTATTCGCCCCGCACCAAGGTTTAAATGACCAACCTCGCTGTTGCCCATTTGCCCATCAGGCAAGCCTACCGCTTCGCCACAAGTAACCAAGGTACTGTTTGGATATTTACTGTATAATGAACTCACAAAAGGGGTTTTTGCATGTTGTATTGCATCGCTGCTTTTTACTTTACCTAAACCCCAACCATCCATAATAATTAAAATACTCTTTTTATTTTGCATACTACAAAGCTACTTATTTGCGTTTTATTGTTAAATATTCATATTCATTTGTTATAATACAGCCAAAGCCAATTATTGTATTTATATGAAATTAATGTGGCATACTTTTGGCAAATACGGGTGTAATTCAAAAAAACTAAAAAATGAAAAAAATTTTTACAATATTAGCAGCGGTTGTTGCACTTAGTTCGTTTAGTTTTATTAACGGTTTAAACGAAGTAATTAATGCAATAAGAGCTGGAAATGCTACCGGAGTTGCTAAGTATTTTGACAACACAGTAGAAATTACATTACCAACTAAAAGTGCTAACTACAGCAAAAGCCAGGGTGAGGCTGTTCTAAGAGATTTTTTTGCAAACAATACCGTCAAAACTTTTACCATAATACACCAGGGTGAAAGTGGAGGTGCTCAATTTTGTATTGGGACGCTAAACACTAGCAATGGGAGTTTTCGTACTACTGTAAACCTAAAGCAGAAAGGGGATAAACAAATTCTGCAGGAAATTAAATTTGAAAAATAATTACTTTATTAAATATGTAAAAACTCTCGCTTGCGGGAGTTTTTTTTTTACTGTAACCATGTTGATCTACCAAATAGATAAAGTTTTTAACAATATCGTCTTTTTGGAAAGGCAATTATTTACGGTTAAAAGCGTTTCTTAACTTTGCCCTTATGAACTTTGATAACCAGTTACACGATCTTATAAAAAATGCATTGGAGGAAGATATTGGCGATGGAGACCATTCAACCCTTTCCTCTATAAATGCAGCGGCAGAAGGAAAAGCAGTACTTAAAATAAAACAGGATGGTGTACTTGCAGGGATGGAAGTAGCCGAAAAAATATTTCGTTTTGTACAGCCAGATATTGTATTTACAGCTTTTAAAAAAGATGGCGATGAAATGAAGTATGGTGATACCGCATTTGAAGTGGTAGCCAAAGTACATACTATTCTTACTTGCGAAAGACTTGTTTTAAACACAATGCAGCGTATGAGTGGTATTGCTACCCTTACAAGAAAATACGTACATAAATTAGAAGGCTATAAAACAAAGTTGTTGGACACCAGAAAAACCACTCCTAATTTTAGATTACTCGAAAAAGAAGCGGTTAAAATTGGTGGAGGAGTAAACCATCGATTTGGTTTGTACGATATGATAATGTTGAAAGACAATCATATCGACTATAGCGGTGGTATTGAAAAGGCCATTACCAATGCTTATGACTATGTGCAAAAAAACAAATTGAATTTAAAAATAGAAGTAGAAACAAGAACGATTGAAGATGTAGAAAAGGTTATGAAGATTGGTAAAGTGGATCGTATAATGTTGGATAATTTTACGCCTGAAAAAATTGTGGATGCGCTTAAAATTATTGATGGCAAATATGAAACAGAAGCCAGTGGTGGAATAAACTATGATAACATTGAAAGCTATGCTGCCACAGGTGTTGATTATATTAGTAGTGGAGCTGTAATACACCAGGCGGTTAGTTTGGATTTGAGTTTGAAGGCGGCCTCCCTAAATCCCTCCGAAGGGGGAAGTTAGGTTTCAATACTTTGAAGTTCTTTTTTAAAATACTGCTTCAATTTTAGTTCTCTTGTGTCTAATGTCTATCATCTAAAATCTAATTTTAAAGTGTCAAAAAAAGTAAATTCTCTTTCTGGTCTTGTTTACTCAACGGACCCTAATTTTAAAATAGAAGAAGATGTGCAAGAGGAAGAACAAACGCTACATCCTGCGGAGCAGAAAATAAAAATAAGATTAGATAAAAAGCACCGTGGGGGAAAGATGGTTACTTTAATAGAAAATTTTATTGGCACAAATGCTGATAAAGAAGATATAGGCAAAAAGCTTAAAACAACCTGTGGTACCGGCGGGTCGGTAAAAGACGGAGAGATTTTGGTACAAGGAGATAACAGAGATAAAGTGTTACAATGGTTACTAAAAAGTGGCTATAAAAACTCAAAAAAAATATAACATGGTAAGCAAAATTTCGGAAGGTGTAAATGTGAGCGTAGAAACTTTTTACCAGGCAGAGTTTAGTAACCCTGCTAATAGCGAATTTATGTTTGCATACCGTGTAACTATTGAAAATACCAATAGTTTTCCGGTAAAACTATTGTACAGGCATTGGTTTATTTTTGATAGCAACGGTACTACAAGAGAAGTTGAGGGAGAAGGTGTTATTGGAATACAACCAGTTATTAATTCAGGAAATTCTTACCAATATATTAGTGGGTGTAATTTAAACTCCGAAGCCGGCAAAATGCATGGCAACTATCTTTTCGAAAATCTTCACAATAAAAAACAATTTCGAGCGGCTATTCCTGCTTTTGAAATGTTTGCCCCTTTTAAATTAAATTGATAAATAATTACTTATTATTGTATTTTTACCTAAATACTAACATGCGTTAGGTTAATCTTAACAAGTAGTAAGGTTATCTTTACGTTTATAATCTCAGGTACCTAATTGAAATTATTAAATTAATATGGCAAAAATTATATTCAACAATAAAGACAATGCGTTTTTTCAAAGCCTAAAAACGAGTGTAGATAAGTATTTTACAGATAACAATATTAAAAAAACAGGTGACTGGAGGTTGTTTATAAAAACATTTATTTTAGTGGGCGGAGCTGCAGCAATTTATTTGCTGATGCTGTTGGGAGATTTACCTGCCATCTACAATGTGCTTTTGTGTATTCCCCTGGGTTATTTAATGGCTTGCATTGGTTTTGCTGTAATGCACGATGCCAACCATGGCAGTTATAGTACTAATAGCAAACTGAATGATTTTGTAGGGTTATCCGCCAACTTACTTGGAGCAAGTTCTTATTTTTGGAAACAAAAACACAATATCATTCACCACACTTATACCAATGTAGATGGTATTGATGATGACATTGCAAAAAGTCCGATTATTCGCCAATGCGAAACGCAGAAATGGATGCCGGCACACAAGATTCAACATCTTTATATTACTCCTATTTATTCGTTATCTACTTTGTTTTGGATTTTCAATATGGATTTTCAAAAGTATTTTAAAAGAAAAATCTATACCACAGATGCCTGGGATATGTCATTAAAAAACCACATTATTTTTTGGGTTACTAAAATATATTACGTGGGGGTTTTTATGGTATTACCAATCGTTATATTCGGTTTTTGGAATTGGCTTGGTGGATATTTATTAACCAATGCAGCATTGGGTATTACGCTTTCTTTTGTGTTTCAATTAGCACACGTAGTAGAGAATACTGAGTTTGAAAATATAGCTTTAGACGAAACAAAACATATTGAAACTGCATGGGCAGAACACCAGCTAAAAACAACTTCTAATTTTGCCATGGATAACAAAGTGATATCTTGGTTTGTAGGCGGTTTAAACTACCAGGTAGAGCATCATCTTTTTCCTAAAGTTAGTCATATACATTACCCTGCAATAAGTAAAATTGTACAAGCTAAATGCAAAGAGTTTAATATGCCCTACAATTATTATAATACCCTTGGAGAAGCCGTAGGATCTCATTTTAGAGTGATGAAGCAGTTGGGTAAAAAGCCAGAAACGGTGGCACCTAAGATGGCATTTGGGTAAAAAGTTCACAACCCTTTTATTATTTGTTTAAATTCTTTTGTAGTAATAATATTTGCAAAGCCTTTTCTTTTTAGGGCTTTTATAATTTAATATCTCCGCTCCAAAATAAAGAATTAAGTGCGAGAGAAAACGCTATAAAAATAGTATCTTTTATATCAATATTTTTTGTTAGATTTTCTGCTTTAATAAGATTTTCATTGGAAACCTCTTCATCTGGTAGCAATAAAATGTGATCTAAAATCTCATTTAGATTTTTCTCAAAATCAAAAATATTTTTTCTTGCTTTTAGGCAAATTCTGTTGCTATGGATTTTAATTTCTTCAAGTGCAAAATACGGTGTAATGAATTCTATATGCAGATTATCAGTAACAATTAATTTGTACAATTCGCTCTTCGAATCTAAGCAGGCACTGATTAAGATATTGCTGTCAAGTATTATAATCATTTATATCATTCCTCTTTTTTGTTTCAATTTTTCCCAAGCTTTGGCATTTATTTCTCTTGATAATTCATTAATAATTTTTTGAGGAACTTTTTTAGTAGAAATTTTATTTGTTTCAATACGCTTTGCAAATTCTTTTATTTGCTTAATACCGGCAGCACCAATACTTTTAGGCACTTTTATAGTAATATAATCTTTATCTAATGTAGTAGCCATTTTTACTTTTTTTACAGTTTAAAGATAATTAAATTTCGTTTAAAGTATTGTTGAAGTTATCTAAATTAAGCTCATGTATTATTCCGCATTTTACAGCAAAATTATTTTTTTGATGCCCTACAGGAAAATCAAAACAAACAGGATAATTATATTTAGAAACTTTTTCCAGTACAATCTGCTCAAGGGTTTTACCAAATTCAGCTCCAACATCATCTTTTTTTATTTTAAAACCTCCCACAATTAATCCTGCAAGTTTAGCAAGCTTTCCACTTCGTTGCAGATTATAAAACATTCTATCAATACTGTATAAATATTCGCCGGTATCCTCTACAAATAAAATGGAATTTTTTGTATTGATGTCGCTTGTAGAAGCTGCAAGACTTTCCAAAGTTTTTAGATTTCCACCTACCAATATCCCTTTTGCTTTGCCTGTTTTGTTATTTGCATTTGCAGGAATTGTATAAGTCATTTTTTCTCCACTTAAACATTTTCTAATACTGTCCAGGGTTTCTAATTGTATGGGTTCTGCAATAAGTGGACTAACAAAACTGTTGCACATTTTGGAGTGAATAGTTGCTATGCGATAATTTTTATTAATATGACTATGCAAAACGGTGGCATCACTAAAACCGATTATCCACTTGGGTTTTTTTACAAATTTTGAAAAATTAATTTTGTCGATAATTCTTACAATTCCATAGCCTCCCCTTGCACACATGATTGCTTTTACATTTTCATCGTCCAGCAATTGCTGAAAATCTGCCAGTCTTACTTCATCTGTACCCCCAAATGTGAAATCTTTTTTACCAATGCTGCTGCCAATTTTTATTTTAAATCCCCACTGTTCAACCATATTTATGGCATCTGTACAATCTGCAAGGGTAATATAACCTGCGGGACTGGTAATGGCAATGGTATCTCCTTTTTTTAAATAAGGAGGAATTTTACCCACCTTATCATCATCTTCACTAGCTGATAAGCTTGCTGACATTGCTTTTAAAGAACCAATGGTTAATAAAGCTGACGAGATGAATTTTTTTCTTTGCATAAATAAATAAAATAAACAGTTGTAAATCTACGGTTGAAAATACTCAAATTTCGATATTGAATGTACATTCGATATTTTTGCAAATTAGCAAATGGTAAAGTCGCTTATTTCTATTGCATAATAAAAGCTAAATAGATAGCTAAAGACGAAATGTGCGACGCCACCGAAGATGAACATAGCTGCTGTTTTAGCCGGGGCTACAAAATTTATTTTGTAGCCCCGGGCCTTAACAAAGCTTCAAAAAAATGATATGATTAACCCAAAAAGATATTTAATTACAGCCGCCTTGCCTTACGCAAACGGACCTGTACATATTGGCCATTTAGCCGGTTGTTATTTGCCGGCAGATATTTATACCCGCTATTTGCGTGCGCAAAAAAGAGATGTAAAATTTGTAGGTGGTAGTGATGAACATGGGGTTCCTATTACCATTCGTGCCATGAAGGAAGGCATAACACCGCAACAAGTGGTAGATAGATACCATGAGCAAATTAAAGAAAGCATGCAGCAAATGGGTATCTCGTTTGATATTTACTCACGCACATCTAACAAAACGCACCACGAAACAGCATCTGCTTTTTTTACAAAATTGTATGAGAAGGGTTTGTTTGAAGAAAAAGAAACCGAGCAGTATTTTGATGAAAAAACAAATACTTTTTTAGCAGATAGATATATTGTTGGTACTTGCCCTGTTTGTGGAAATACAAACGCATATGGCGACCAATGTGAAAAATGTGGCAGTTCGCTTTCCCCTGACCAGTTGATAAATCCTCGTAGTGCATTGAGCGATGCAGTACCAGTAAAAAAAACAACTAAGCATTGGTATTTTCCTTTACAAAATTATGAAGCTTGGTTAAAAAAATGGTTACTAGAAGGACATAAGGAATGGAAAAATAATGTGTATGGACAATGCAAAAGCTGGCTTGATATGGGCTTACAAAGTCGTGCTATGACCCGTGACAGCAATTGGGGCATTAAAGTACCATTGCCAGATGCAGAGGGAAAAGTTTTATATGTATGGTTTGATGCACCCATTGGTTACATAAGTGCTACAAAAGAACTTACGCCCAATTGGCCTGATTACTGGTGTAAAGAAGATACGAAATTGGTTCATTTTATAGGCAAGGATAATATTGTTTTTCACTGTATTATTTTCCCGGCAATGTTAAAAGCGCATGGCAATTTTGTATTGCCCGAAAATGTACCTGCCAACGAATTTTTAAACATAGAAGGTGAGAAAGTGAGCACCAGCAGAAACTGGGCTGTGTGGGTACATGAATATTTACAGGATTTTGTTGGTTGCGAAGATGTGATGCGTTATGTACTTTGCGCCAACGCACCAGAAACAAAAGACAATGATTTTACATGGAAAGATTTTCAAGATAGAAACAACAGTGAACTTGTAAATATTTTTGGAAATTTTGTAAATCGTACATGGGTTTTAATGCACAAATTGTGTAAAGGAAAAGTGCCACCACTTCACAAAGATATATTGGATGGAAAAGACAATGAATTAATTGAAGACATAAAAAATACCAAACAAAAAGTAGAATCGCTTTTAGAAGAATTTAAGTTTAGAGATGCCTTATTTGAAGTGATAGACCTTAGCAGAAAAGGCAACCGATATATGCAGGAAAAGGAGCCATGGATTGTGGCGAAGCAATTGGACGATAGCGGCAAACCGAATTTGGTAGCCCAGCAAAAATTAGATAACTGCCTTCACCTATGCCTACAACTTACAGCGAATCTATCCATTTTAATTAATCCATTTTTACCCAATACATCTAAAAAAATGCTTGGAATGATGAAAGTGGTAGAAAAAATATTGGATTGGGAAAATGCCGGTAAAATTGATTTATTAAAAACTGGTTACTCATTAAGAGCACCCGAATTATTATTTAGAAAAATGGAAGATGAAGAAATACAAAAACAAGTGGAGAAATTGAAAGCTGGTTTGGTGAAGGCAGAGAAGACTATAGACAACGGACAACAGACGACAGATGAAACTTCGAAATTAAAAACAGACATCAAAGTATTGGGGACTCCAGTCCCTCCTTCGGAGGGATTTAGGGAGGCTCTAAAATCAACAATCCAATTTGATGATTTTGCAAAAATAGATCTAAAAGTAGGCACCATTATATCTGCAGAAAAAGTAGAAAAAGCAGATAAATTATTGAAGCTGGAAGTGGACCTTGGCTTTGAAGTAAGAACAATAGTAAGCGGCATTGCACTACATTTTAATGCGGCAGATATTGTGGGCAAACAAGTAACGGTAGTAACCAACCTTGCACCTCGTAAAATGCGTGGCATAGAAAGCAATGGAATGATTTTAATGGCAGAAGATGCTGATGGAAAATTAAAGTTTGTAGCTACAGAAGATGTTGTGGCAAATGGAAGTGGCGTAAGTTAAATAATCAATACTTTTAATTTTTACTTTGGTTTCATTGTTGTAACACTAAAGCAAAAATTATCTTTGCATCTTATAGCAGTGTATGAAAAGAAATGAGATTGTTCTATTAATGATACTGGCCCTTGTGCAGTTTACCAATATTGTAGATTTTATGATTGTGATGCCCTTGGGGCCTGTATTAAAAAATCTTTGGGGCATTGACAGCACACAGTTTAGCAGAATAGTTTCGGTATTTAGTATAGGTGCATTTATAAGCTCCATTGCCTGCCTGGCTTATGTAGATAGATTTGATAGAAAAAAAGTTTTACTAATTGTATATGCAGGTTTTACAGTTGGGACTTTTTTGTGTGGACTTTCCAATAATTACGAACAGCTCTTAGGAGCTAGATTTTTAACGGGTTTGTTTGGCGGTATTGGCGGCAGTACTATTTTAAGTATGGTGGGAGATTATGTAGCGCCACAAAGACGTGGACAAGCCATGGGTATTTTGATGACAGGTTTTGCACTGGCAAGTGTGTTGGGTGTACCGGGCGGGCTTTGGCTTGCAGCCCATTACCAGTGGCACACACCGTTTATTGTATTGGCTTTTTTATGTACCCTTGTTTTTCTGTTGGCCATTTTTATGGTGCCAAAATTTTCGGGGCATTTAGAAAATGGTGTGGTTAAAAAAACGGCCATTGTTATTATTAAAGAGGTTTTCAGCGACAGCAATAAAAGATGGGCATTGCTTTTAAGCAGTTTGCTTATTATGAGTCATTTTAGTATTATCCCTTTTTTGACAGATTTTTTTACATACAATATTGGTATCAATTATAAAACGGATGTACCACTGATCTATATAGTGGGTGGTTTACTTACTGTTTTTTGCAGTCCTATGATTGGCAAGTTGAGCGATCAATATGGGCGTAAATTAATTTACACAATCCTTACATTTTTAGCAATGATTCCGCTACTTGCAATACCAAATATTTACAGCAACAATTTATTTATTTTAATACCAATAACTAGTACCCTATTTATTTTTAGCGGCAGCAGAATGGTAGTTGGAAATGCTCATGTAACAAGTACTGCAAACATGCAGGAGAGAGGTTCATTCTTAATTATTAACAGCAGCATTCAACAATTAAGTACTGGTATTATAGCTGCAGTTGGCGGCGCTATTGTAAGTAATGATAGCACAAAAAAAGTGATTGATTATCCTATACTAGGCTTTATTGGTGCAGCCTTAGCATTGTGTGCCTTGCTGGTTTTTAGAAAAATAAAAGCAGCAAGCTAATTATTATACATTAACATTTTGTTGCAATAAGTACTATTAGATTTGGTTCAAAATTGGTTTATGATAAAAAATCTACTATTTCTTCTTTTCACTTTTTCTTCTTTCTCTACTTTTTGCCAGGATAAACAATTATTCGAAAACTATCAATTTCGGGTGAATAATTTTAAAGCACTTGATATGTTTTTTGGAACAGGAGGGGTAAGCAGTAATAATTACCAAGGCTATGGAGGTAGCAGAGCAATAGGAGGTGGAATTGGTGCCAATATCATTGCAATTAAAAGTACTGACAAAATTTTCCGCACCATACAAGCAAATTTATCCGGAAATTTTTCTTTAAGTACAGACAACAGCAATACCAGAACTAATAAATCTCGTCTGTTATATTTTTCTCCGAATGTAGATGTTAATAATAAATGGTATGCTGCCAACAATTTTTTCGAGCTTGGTTCAAATATTAAAGTTTCGAGCAGCGCAGAAGATAATAAAAATACAAGAGGTAATTTAGTAAGCAACAATTTTTCTGATAACAATGTAGATGTAAATTTTACAATAGGAATTGGAAATGGACGATTGGAAATAGTTACTGATTTACAAAATGCACTTTGGTTAGCCAAAATTTTACACAACGAAAAAAATATCAGCAGAAAACTTACTGACGATGAAATAAATGATCTTGCTAAAACAATTACACAGTCAGTTTATTTTAGAGTATTGGATGGAAGAAAACGAATACAATATGTTTTAAAGAAAGTAGATGCTTATTTGCAGAGCAAAAATGTAATAGAAAAAACGGATATCAATTATTTTTCCAATTTAAACGATGTTTTATTTTTAGCAAATAATTTTTTTAGACAGGAAGGCACATTAAAATATATTAGACTTAAACCTCGTGTACGAAATAACAATATTAGGTTTGAACAAATAGCAGCCGTTACAAATAAAAACGTAAATAGTTATTATACTAATGAAATTTTTTTAAGAATAGGTTTTGAAAAATACAAGCCAATAAATCTTTATCGCCAATTAGAATATGGAGCAGCGGCAAACGCAGGATATGGAGAAAATAAATTATCAAGCAAAAATTATATAAACAATACCCTATCTTCCGAAGTAAGAAATACCCCCAATGCAAAAATAATTGGAACGGATTATTTTGTTCGATATAATCTTTATCCCAATACCCGAACTGTGATTGGATTTTCGCTAAATGCACAGAATGGTTATTCATTGTATAGTGGTGAAAAAAGCATTTACAGCGCAGTAAATGTAAGTGCTGCAGCAAATTATTTTATTAATTACAATACAAGATTTGTATTTAACATTCAAGAAAATTACTTTCAGAATATTTACCAATCAAAAAATTATTTAAGACAAAATGAATACGGTCTTAATTTGGCTTTCAATGCGGGTTTAAATATATCATTGTAATTAAAATTTGCCATACCAACTATCTCCTATTGGTACAATTGTATCTTGGTAGAGTCGTTAATCATCATCTAAATAAAAATTTATAATGCATTTTTATTGCATTACCAATACTGTAGTAAAATTTCCCCATAACAGTATAACGATTTATGCAACTAGTATAAGCAAATAGCTTAAAAATTTGGCAATTATTGGCTGCGTTTTTGTTTATTCTATTACCATAAAATGTTTAATCATATGCCTACAATGGAGGAATTGTTTTAAGCATACAATCTTTTATCACTAAAAAAATTACTATGTACACTAAGAAATTATTACTATTATCATTCATTGTAATATCATTTAACAGCATTGCCCAAACAATTGATTATTCTTTAATCCCATACCGCAAAGGAAATAAATGGGGCTATGCAGATGCTCAGAGAAATATTTTAATTAACCCACGCTACGATGATGCACAATGGTTTTCAGAAGGGTTGGCTGCAGTAAAAGTAGGTAGCAAATGGGGTTATATTAATAAACAAGGTAAATTGGTAATTCCTGCAAAATTTACGGTAGCAAAGTCATTTAGAAAAGGATATTTACCCAATGCAAAAAAAGCCGGTGGCGATTCAGTTTTGTTTGCAGGTGCATCTTTAACTGCCAACGGTTATGAAAGATGTATAACAACTAAGGGTGTAGTGCTAACTAAATGCCCCGCTATAAATGAAAATTCTGTTGCAGAAAACAGAATTCCTGTAGAGTCTATTACAAGAGAAAAAACATATTCACTTCCAAACAGCAGTGGTTTATTTGATAAGGTTATTGATGATTATAAAATAGCAGGAAGTGATGAAACATATTACATAGCACAAAAGGGTGGAATGTATGGTGTATTCAACAGTAAGTTTGAAACAATCGTACCTTTTGAGTACAGTTCTGTAAAGCAATTAAAATCTGGCGGCAACCAATATTTGCAGGTAAAAAAAGCAGATATGAATGGTATTATTAAAGGTGATGGAACAATGGACATTGCTCCTGATTATTCAAATCTAACATTTGTAAAGGGACCAGATAATATAGATTATGTAATTGTGAAAAGAGATGGTAAAACGTATGTAAAAGACATTAACAACAGAGACATTATTACATCTGGCTATTCAGATATTACTTATGATAACAATGGTGGTTTTGTAATTACTGATAATAACAATATGCGTGGTTTTTATTTTTCTGATAACAGAATCATTAATCCCAAATACAGCGACGTCCGCATTGTAAATAGAGGTAGTAATTACTTACAGGTAAAAACTTCTAACGGTAAAGTTGGATATATAAACGCAGCAGGCGATGAATACTTTGTAGAATAGTTCTATATATATTTTAGAAAAAAACTCCGCAGAAATGTGGAGTTTTTTATTGACTAAAATTTCTTTTGCCCGTAACATAAAAATCCTACCTTCGAATTCTAAAAATTAGTTGTTTAACTAACTATTTTTTATTTTACCATTTTTTGGCAAGAATAAATTTATCATTCATATTATGAAACGTACAATTAAAAAGGTTGCCGTACTCGGCAGTGGTGTAATGGGCAGCAGAATTGCTTGTCATTTTGCAGGAATAGGTTTACCGGTGTTATTGCTTGATATGGTACCAAAAGATATAGCTGCCGATGCGAAACCTGCTGAGCGTAACAAAATTGTAAATGATGCATTAGCCGCAGCTATAAAAAGCAATCCATCGCCGGTTTATACAAAAGATGTGGTAAAGAAAATTACTAGCGGCAATTTTACCGATAATATGAAGGATATTGCCACGGCAGATTGGATCATTGAAGTAGTAGTAGAAAGGCTCGACATAAAACAACTCATTTTTACCGACGTAGAAAAATACCGCAAGCCCGGTACACTCATCACTTCCAACACATCTGGCATACCCATACACATGATGGCAGAAGGCCGCAGCGAAGATTTTAAAAAGCATTTTTGCGGTACGCACTTTTTTAATCCGCCCCGTTATTTGCGTTTGTTAGAAATAATTCCTACGCCATTTACTGACCCAGAAGTGGTAGATTTTTTAATGCACTATGGCGATTTATACCTTGGCAAAACAACCGTACTTGCAAAAGATACTCCAGCCTTTATAGCCAACCGTGTAGGTGTTTTCAGCATGATGGCTATTATGGGCATTATGGAAAAACTGCAATTATCTGTAGATGAGATTGAAGCCCTTACCGGACCAATCATTGGTCGCCCAAAATCTGCAACTTTTCGTACGGCAGATGTGGTAGGTATAGATACTTTGGTAAAAGTTGCCAAAGGCGTTTCAGATAATTGCCCCAATGATGAAGCAAAAAATATTTTCACCATTCCTGCCTGGTTAGAAAAAATGATAGCCAATAATTGGCTGGGCGATAAATCCGGACAAGGGTTTTTCAAGAAAGTAAAAAGTGCCGATGGTGCAAAAGATATTCAAGTTTTAAATTTATCTACCCTTGAATACGAAGCTCGTAAAAAACCAAAATTTGCAACGCTAGAAGCTGCAAAACCAATTGAAGATTTAAAGACAAGACTAAAAGCAATGGCAGCCGGGCAGGATAAAGCCGGTGATTTTTACCGCCAGTTTCATTATGCATTGTTCTCTTACATTTCGCACAGAATACCCGAGATAAGCGATGAAATTTACAGAGTAGATGATGGCATGATGGCAGGCTTTGGCTGGGAAATTGGCGCCTTCGAAAGTTGGGATGCACTCGGCGTAGCAAAAACTGTAGAAGCCATGAAGGCAGCAGGTTACAGCGTAGCCACTTGGGTAGATGATATGCTTGCAAAAGGAATTACTTCTTTTTATAAAGTTGAAAATGGCGTACGATTAAGTTACTCTCCTCAGCACGGAGACTACCAAGTCTCCTTCTCTGGAGGGGATTTAGGGGAGGCTGGAACTCCCTTCTTAGTTATGAAGAATTTTGAAAACTCCACCGTTTGGAAAAACAGCGCATGCCGCACGTACCATTTAGGCAACGATGTTTTAGGCCTGGAGTGGTACACTAAAATGGGCAGCATTGGTGGCGAAGTGTTGGAAGGTATTCAAAAATCGATCACCCTTGCAGAAGAAAAATACAAAGGCTTGGTAATAGCAAATGAAGGAGCAAACTTTAGTGCCGGTGCCAATGTAGCCATGATATTTATGTTGGCGTTAGACCAAGATTATGATGAAATAGATATGGCCATTCGCCAGTTTCAAAATACATTGATGCGGGTGCGTTATTCATCAATACCAGTAGTGTTGGCGCCACATGGTTTGGCACTCGGTGGAGGTTGCGAAATTTGTCTGCATGCAGATAAAGTTATTGCGGCCGCAGAAACTTACACCGGACTTGTAGAGGTTGGCATTGGTGTAATACCCGGCGGTGGCGGTACCAAAGAATTTGTGCTACGTGCAGCAGACGAAATGCATGCCGGCGAACCCGAAACCATTACCCTACAAAAAAGATTTTTAGATATAGCCACCGCAAAAGTTTCTACCTCTGCGTTTGAAGCATACGACAACGGCATTTACCGCAAGGGCATAGATGAAGTAAGCATTAACAGCGGCAGAAGAATAGCCGATGCAAAAAAAGCAGTCATCAATTTATACGACGATGGTTATGTAATGCCCACGCAGCGTACCGATATTAAAGTACTTGGTCGCACAGGGCTAGGCGCCATGTATGCCGGTATAAATGGAATGCACAAAGGCAAATACGCCACCGATCATGATGTAACTGTAGCCAAAAAACTTGCGTACGTAATGTGCGGCGGCGACCTCAGCGAGCAAACCCTCGTAAGCGAGCAATACCTTTTAAACCTCGAAAGAGAAGCCTTCCTTAGCCTCACCGGCGAAAAGAAAACCTTAGAAAGAATACAGAGTATTTTGAAGACGGGCAAGCCGTTGAGGAATTAATCTATACAGACCTGTCAGGTTTTAAAAACCTGACAGGTCTCATAAGATTGTTAGACCTGCCTGCCGGCAGGCAGGTGTTAGACACAAGACAAGAACGTACGTTTTTTCTTGTGTCTTTTTTTATTGCAGTGGTTTCATACACAATCTTCTAATTGATCTCCGCAGTAAGTCCCTCCTCGGGAGAGCCTGTCCCGTTTTTCGGGAGATTTAGGGAGGCTTTAGGAGCATGAGCAGTTGAAACTTTGTTGGGCATTTGTCTCACGCTGTCTGTAGTAGTGCCGCCACAAAGTTTATTAATTTCAAAAATTTATTATTGCGGCAGCTACTACTGCCCATCGTGGCTACAGGGAGCAGGAGAACATTTTTCGGCATTAATTGCGGAGAAGATATTTTTATGAAGAATATAAATGCATTTCTTAATTATGAAAGAGATTGGAGTTATGTATATTTGAGTTTAAGCAACTCAAATGGGAATATTCAATAAACTTTTTGGCAACAAGGACAAACTCTTAAACAAGGTAAAGTTATCATCAGTTGACTACAACAAATTTTTTGAAAATAAAACTATAGACAATACGCCTCTTGAATTTCTTGAATTAGGAGAACTAAATTTATTGACTGGAAAAATAATAGCCTGCGATCCATTGGTTTGTTTATATGACACTTCACCTTTTACAAGAACTGTTCAACCAGGAAAATACCGAGTTGTTGCCTGCATTGCAAAGACAGAAGAATCAGGAGACCGTTATGCGATAGTAAAACTTGAGTTTTCAAAAGACAGAGCGACAAGATGGGAAATGGCAGTAACTGAACATCAGGATATAAAAGAATTAAATGAAGACGATGAATTTTTCGGTTTTCCCGTTGATGCAGGACTTGGGTGTTTTTGTGATATAGAAACTCAACAATTGTATAATCAGTTTGAAAGAGATTTTATGCAAAAAAACCCGAATGGAAATATTTATGATGATTTTTTTGCAGCAGAATTCAAGAAAAATGCAGTTGACCAAAATGATTTGCAAGATGGAGACTGGCTAAATTTTTACTTGCCAAACAGCCGGAACTTAAATGTAATTATGTTTCATTCAGGTTATGGAGATGGAATGTATCCTTGTTATTGGGGAACAACTGATGATGGAAAAATATGCAGCCTCATTGTTGACTTTGAAGTTTTATAACGGTTTAATGTGCCACGAATCTTAGAATAGATTTATTATAATAGATGTAATAGTATGCGAAACCATTTAGAAATATTAGCTGATATTGATTCTCTGTTGCCGTTGTTGGTATGAGGCGCAGGTTAAAGCGGCAGAGTTTACCAACAATTGATAGCATAAAATAAAAATTATAAAAAATATATTAGGTTCGTCTGCCTGGTAACTGAAGCCACGAAAAATTCGCTAACATCATAATAAAATTGAAAATTCAATGATCCTATTCTACAGCCAGTAAATTATATTTGTCATGCTGCAATAAATTGATAAATAAAATGCTTTGGTTTTAAAAAATCTTCAAATGATGTTGATAAGAAAATTTTCCTACCGTATTCTTACCGGTTTTGCAAATTATATATCAGTGATAAGTTTAACCAAGTTTTATTTACTCCATTCGGTGAAATAGAAAATGGGCAGGCCGAAATGAATAAAGTAATTATAGCTAATTGGCCATGCAAATTTGAAGATTTGCAAAAAAAATATTGAAGAAACTTTGAACCAATTTTCAAAAACGGAGTTTACATTAAAGGTAAATGGCCTTCATTTGATTGTAGCAAAGCTAAATCCCACAGATCTTTTGAAAGTGACTATGTTGCAATTAGACTTGAAACAGATTTAAAAAGAAATTATGGAGAACATGAGGTAGAGCGAATAAATATTTCTGCACAACCAACTGTATTAGATAATACTTATTCACTTAATGGTAGCGGACATTTAATTGATACGAAAGTTGCACAAATCGTATGTGACATTTTCGATGCTTGCTTAAAAATTAGAAATTAGGATAATTTAAACATGCGAAACCATTTAGAAATATTAGCTGATATTAATTCTCTACTTAAAACCATGGTTTTAATGATGAAAGGCAAGAGTTAAAAGATGAAATTAGTGCAAGTGCCACAGGCGGCGAGATATGTTCAAGATGTGGCTCAAAACTTTTAATCATTCAAAATACAAATAAAGACGTTGATTCTTTAATTGGAAATTTAATAAAAGAATTTATTTTGTACTGTAATAAAAATGGTCTGAATCCACAAATTAATTACGAACATTAATTCCTACGCCTCGTTGCATATCACTTCCGCTACTATCTACTCCATAATAAAAGATGAAAAAAGATTTACTGATGAGAGGCTGCCGGATGGGCAGTAGTAGCTTATGCACAAATAAACTTTAAATGATAATGTAGCTTCTGTGCATAACTACTACCGACAGCCCCCGCAAAAAAAGCGGGGCAGGCTATGCAAATGCTTCACTAAATAAAAATGCACAAAGCCCAAAAATGTTTTCATTAAATTACCCCGCCTTTGTTAATAGCACACGAAAAAAACAAACCCTGAAGAGAGTGTATCAGGTTTTTTAAATTGATGTTATTTAAAATGTCCGACAACAACATCATTAAGTAATCAAATAGAAAATCTTTACTAATAATGATCCTTGCCTAAATTTTATAAAATAAAAAGCCCAGTTCACATGTATGAATTGGGCTTTTGTTTAGGAAAAAAATATTAATAATTTCTAACAGACATTTCAGTTCTTCTGTTTTTAGCACGACCGGCTGCTGTTGTATTATCTGCTACAGGTTGGGTTTCACCATAGCCTGTAGATTTTAAATGAGAAGCATCTATGCCTTGTTGTGTAAGATAATTCTTTACTGCCCCAGCTCTATTATCTGCAAGTACATGGTTACTCTCATCTGATCCCTGAGCATCTGTATGGCCATCAATATCTATGATCAAAGATTCGTCTGCTTTCATCAATTTTACTACTTCATTTAAAGACTTAAAAGATTTGGGAAGCAGCTTGTAACTGCCTGTTGCAAAGAATACATTTTTAGCTGCAAATTTAACTTTCTCTATTACTTCTTTAGCAATTACAGGGCACCCTTTATTGCTTACCGGGCCTGGTCGAGATGGACATTTATCTTCTTCATCATTTACACCATCACCATCCGTATCTGGTATTGGGCAACCTAGGTAACGTGCTAATCCAAATACTGTTGGGCATTTATCCAATTCATCATTTATACCATCGCCATCTGTATCGGGTACAGGGCAACCTTCGTATTTTGCAAAACCAGGTACATCCGCACATTTATCAACTAAGTCAAGAATGCCATCTCCATCTCTGTCGGTAACAGGAACCACAACGATTTCTGCTACCGGTGCAACTTTTGGAGTCGTTATTTTACCGGTACCAAACTTAAGTGCAATACCTGTTCTTATTGTATACACAGCCCATGATTCTATCGTCCTTGGATTGCGTCCTAAATCTGATTGAAATGATGCAAAAGGAGAAAGGGTAAACTGTGTAGGATTGCTGGCTTTTGATACCGGAATATCAAAACCTGCACCTACCTGCCCTGAAAAAACAGGTTTGGTTATATCGCTAAATTCTTCTCTGATATCATTTTGTTTTTCCTGCGTGTAGTTAAATTTTTTAGTTACGTTAAAGCTAATTACCGGCCCGGCAAAAACATAAAATGGAATAGAAAATGGTTTAATTCTTACACTGGGTTCTATGGTTACATAGCTCAAATTTGTTTTTAAATTTGCCGGGCAATCGCATGGTGCTTTTACTTCATCAAACTCTCCACCTCTGTTATCGTAAGCCACGTTTAGCATACCACCAAATGTTCTTCCTGGGCGGTATTCTGCAAGTACAGATGCATATGGTCTTACACCATCACCTTCACGAAAAGCTGTTGGTGTGCTAAAGCCGTTATTTAATTTTTGTGTGGTGCCACGATAGGTATTAAAATTTACTGCACCTGATTGGCCGATCCACCAAACCGGTTTTACACGCTGCATATTTTGCGCCTGCAAAGTTTGTATGCTTAAAAATGATATTGCAATTAAACCAACTGATTTAATATTTTTATAATTGTATTTCATAAATATGTTTTAAAAAGAAGTACTGTTGAAAAGGAAAAAACACATGCTACCATTTAGCAGCATGTATTAAATATTAATTTTTATTAAGGAACATTGATGGTTGTATTTACCATGGTTACGGATGCATTTAAAGATATGGCACGACCATTTAGTACTGTTTGAACTGCATTACCTGCGGTAGAAAAAGTAACACCTGCAGATGCTATAATGTTGCCTGACATAACACCGCCACCAGCACCATTTATTACTGCTGCACTGCCTACATACCAAAATACATTTTTAGCTAAACCTCCATTGATGATTGTTACACTTCTTGCCCCTGCAGGGCCTGCTACGCCTACAGTTAAGCCTGCTGCAGATTGAAATTTCCATACTGCATTAGGGTTGCCTTGTGCATCTAAAGTAAGATTACCATTGGTAATATTAAACGTACCACTAGCAGATTTGTAAGTTCCAGGAGGTAACGTTAAACCACCTAATTCACCTGCTCCTGGGTCAGTACCACCTGGGCTTCCTGCTGGAGAAATGCTGTTGTATAATACGATAGCATCAGCCAACCCTTGTGCTGCAATGGCCGCCGATGTGGCGCTACCAGGAAAAGGTGGTGCTGTGTAAATTCTTCCTGTTACCAAACCTATGTTTAAAGGCGTTTGGGTATACACATCTCCTGTAGTACCATCATGAAAACCTGTTATTAAAGTAGAAGCTCCTGTTGTACTGATACTGCCATTATTAATAACAGTATTTATTCCTTGATTTGTAATACCTGCACTACCTCCAAATGCACCAAACAATGCTACCGTTCCTATTGGTGGTGGCAAAAATGCTGTTGCTGTAGTAAACGTCCACACATAGTTAGCTAGCAATGTATTGCCTGCCACATCTTTTGCACCTGTTGTAATGGTTGCTGTGTAAACAGTATTAGCAAGTAAGTTTACAGTAGGTGTAAACCTTGCTATAGTACCTGAATACGTTACTGTTCCTGCAACCGGCGTTATACCTTGTGTTAATAAAAACGTAGTTGCATTAATAGTTGATGGGTTCATTGCCTCACTAAAAGTTGCAGCAATTATTTTTGAAAGTATTACTCCTGTAGTAGCATTTGGAGGGTCAGTAGAAACTACAGTTGGGGTGTAACATCTGTAGTAGACGATGCTGTTGTAAATGTAAATACATAATTACTCACCAATGAATTACCTGCAACATCTTTTGCACCGGTAGAGATTGTGGCTGTATAAACAGTGTTTGGTAAAAGAAGAGCTGTAGGTGTAAAGCTTGCGGTAACACCTGAATAAGTAACAGTTCCTGCAACCGGAGTTGCACCTTGAGCTAGTAAAAAAGTTGTGCTGTTAATAGTAGTTAAGTTCATTGCCTCACTAAAATTTGCATTTATTACTTTTGAAGTAACTACACCTACTGAAGTATTTGCAGGGTCAGTAGAAATTACAGTTGGTGGGGTTACATCTGCAGGTGCACGCTCTGTTGTAAAACTCCACACATAATTACTTGCAAGTGCATTGCCTGCCATATCTTTTACTGACGTTGTAATGGTAGCAATATATGTAGTATTATATGCAAGGGTTGCAGAAGGCGTAAAACTTGCTGCAACACCTGTACAAGTTACTGTACCTGTTATAGGAGTAGTACCTTGTCTTAATGTAAAAGTCGTTGTATTTATAGTAGTAGGGTTCATCAGTTTGCTAAAAACTGCGCTGATAATTTTTGTTACCACTACATTGGTATCGCTGTTAGTAGGGTCAGTAGATACAACTCTTGGAGGAATAGTATCTGGTGCAACACCTGTTGTAAAACTCCATACATAATCTGCTTTAGGCGAGTTACGTGCTTTATCTTTTATACCTCTAGTAACGGTACCAGTATAAACTGTGTTTGGCAATAAAGTGGTAGCAGGTGTAAAAACTGCTGTCATACCACTATACGTAATTAATCCAGGTATTCTTGTGTTTCCCTGCTTTAAAAAAAAGGTGTTGCTGTTAAGGGTAGTAGAATCTATTGGCACATTAAAAGTTGCAGAAATAGAATTGTTCAAAGGCACTGCTGTACCGCCATTTGCCGGAACAGTAGATATTACTTCAGGACAAACACCTGTACTACCTGGCTCATCTAAAACTTTTTTACAGCCTGCAATTATTAGCAGCGGTAAAATAAATGCGAGCGAAATTTTTAAAATGGAACGAGTAGAAAATTCGGGTAATCGAATTGATTTAAAAAAGAATAACTCTTTTTTCATGTGTGTAGTTTAAGGGTAAAAGATTAAATTAATTTGTACAACATCATAAGCTAACATGAAGCCACAAAATAATTGAAGCTAAAAAAGAGTCATTCATTTAGTGCTTTAAAAACGTGTTGTTCTATAAAAAAAACAAAAAGAACAGTCGCAAAAAAAAACCTCGGGAAAAGTTGTACGTATTTCTTCTACAGCGTTAATAATACTTTACATTAAACTAATAAGATCATTGAGATAATCCCGTTGCCCATTACGGGAGCTACTATTTTTTACATAAGTATTTATACTTAGTATTAAAAAAAATAGTGAGTCTGCTATGCTTACATTTTGATAAATTTTTTATAATAGGTGACATACTATTATGAATTGAAATTTCATTTTTTAAAAGCAAAAAAATAATGGAGAAAATAAATCTGTTGGAATTAATGGATTTATAACTTATATACTTAGTGTATAATTATAAATGAACTAAATGATCGGCTGTTAATAATCTTTTAATTGATACTGTAATTGTATTTTTCATGCTTAAAATTTTTTCCTGTTTTTTTCTAAATTTTTTTATTGATATGAGCAGGTGCTTAGATTTTAAAAAAGTTCTTTCATTCCTCTCAAAGCCTAACTGCATAGGAGTTACAGCTTACAAATAATAAAAAATTTGAATAAACTAACTTTTGTATTAAATTTTTTTTGGCAAATAAATACTGTTACATTACATAGCATCCTACTAAAACCATACTACTTCAATTTTACTTTGTTATTGTCATTTAAAAATTCTTTAACCCGTTTTTGTTTCAAAACCATTTTTCAAAATAGCCTATGGCATTCACCCTTCCGAATATTTCTTTTTGTATCATTAATAAGGTAGCTACCGATCAAAAAGAAATTACTGAAGATCTTATTAATATCGTAGGAGGGTTTAAATCAACTCTTGCAAAAAGTGCAATATTTTATTGAATATAAAAGTCAGAGAAGGAAATTTAAAAGTGAATAAGACTTTGTATCCTTAAGTGATAATGGTTGCACTTTAAAAGTTCAATTTGTAAAATGAAAATAATTCAACATTAATTCCGTAATTGTTTCTAATTAATCCTATGAAAAATAAATTTATCTCTGTATTGCTTATTGATGATGATGCCCCAACTAATTATTTAAACAGTTTATTGATTGAAGAATCTGGTTGTGCAAAAAATATTAAAGTAATAACGGGAGGTAAAGATGCTTTACAATATCTGTTATCCGGCGGCTACGATCCATTATTGGGAACAATTGATTTTCCCGATTTGATTTTTTTGGACATCAATATGCCAGCCATGAACGGGTGGGAATTTTTAAGTTTATATAATCAAAAGATACAATTACAACCACCAAACATGGTGCTCATAATGCTTTCAGCATCCCTTAATTCCGAAGATAAAAACAGGGCAAAAGCATTACCCATCATTTCGGGGTTTGAAACCAAACCTTTAACTAAAGAAAAAATATTTGATATAATGGAAAAATATTTTCCATCCTGTATTATTTGCAAATAACAAACACTACATGCAAGCCAAAGAAACTTCTTAGTACAACGCTATACCTTTTAAAAAAATTACCTTTAAAATAGTATGAAAATCCAACAAAAAATTTACACACAACAACAAGGATGGAAAATAATACGCAGCGGTGATTTTGATACTGCACTATGCAATCTTATTCTTGTTTTTTCTTCAACAGAAATTCTCAGTGATGGCAAAGTGTATGCAGCTTTAAAAACAGATTATCCGCTTGCAGAGATAGTGCTGAATTCTACTGCTGGGGAAATTATGAACACAGAGGTGCATGAAGATTCCATCACTGTTACTGCAGTACATTTTGAAAAAACCATTTTAAAAACTGCCTTTACCAGCATAGAAAACAGAAACAGTTTTGAAGCTGGTGAACAACTTGCTGCTACACTCGATCCTGTTGATTTAAAATATGTACTTGTTATTGCCGACGGGCAAAAAGTGAACGGCAGCGAATTGGTATTGGGATTAAAAAAATCACTTCCTCCTTCTACTGTTTTAACCGGAGGATTAGCCGGCGACGGTGCCCGCTTTAAAAAAACGCTGGTAGGTTTAAATGAGATACCCCAAGAGGGAAGGATAGTGGTGGTGGGCTTTTACGGTAAGGAGTTGCTCGTAACTTATGGCAGCGCAGGCGGATGGGATTCCTTCGGTCCAGAACGCCTTATCACAAAATCAACCGCAAATGTATTGTATGAGCTGGATGGAAAACCCGCACTTGATATCTACAAAATGTATCTTGGCGAATATGCCGTTGATCTGCCATCATCAGGCCTCATGTTTCCGCTGAGCATTCGCACAAACGACAAAAATTCCTCACTTGTGAGAACGATTTTAAATGTGAATGAAATAGATCGCAGTGTAACTTTTGCGGGCAATATGCCCGAAGGAGCGTATGCACGTCTCATGAAAGCCAATGTAGACAGGCTTATTGAGGGAGCATCTGTGGGGGCAAATAATTCAATGAATAAAATAACTGCTCCACCACAACTTGCTCTACTGATAAGTTGTGTTGGCCGTAAGCTGGTGCTGGATCAGAGAATAGAAGAAGAAGTAGAAGTAATCAAAGCTATTTATGGAGATACTACAGCCATAACAGGTTTTTATTCCTATGGCGAAATATCCCCGTCTGCAGATTTCCTTACCTGCGATCTGCACAACCAAACTATGACGGTAACAACATTTACAGAAATATAATTTTATGTATAACAAACTTCTGCAACGGCAGCTGCAAAAACATTTGGCAATAGAAGAAATACCTGAAAATTTTGTAAAGGTTTTGGAGGTTATCAGTGATTCTTACGATCATTATGAAAAAGAACGCAAGATGCTGGAAAGGGTAGTAGAACTTAGTTCCAACGAAATGATAGAACTTAATTCCAACCTAAGAAAAGAAAAAGACCTTTTAAATAAAGCGCATAAAGAATTAAATGATCTGCTGGAAGATATTAATGAGGTTTTCTTCTCCTTGGATATGATTACTTGCTGTATTACTCAAATGTCTGCAGGTTGCAAGAAATTATATGGTTATACTTCAGAAGAATTTTTTGAGGATGAGAAACTGTGGCATAGATTGATTTATCCACCGGATAAAGAAATTCGAAAATCTTATTTGGATAAATTGCGCAATGGTAAACAGGTTGTAGTGCAATACCGCATTGTTCATAAAGACAAAAGTATTCTCTGGATAGAAAATAAAATAATGCCCGTACTGAATGAAACGGGAACATTGATACGGATAGATGGTGTAACGGGTGACATCACAGAACGTAAGCATGCAGAAGAACAATTGGAAAAGTCATTTTCTTTATTGGAAGCCACCTTGGAATCTACAGCTGATGGCATTTTGGTAGCAGATTTAAACGGAAGTATGGTGCGGTGGAATAATCGCTTTTTGGAGATGTGGAAGATTCCCGATGAAATTATGAACACCGGCAAGGATGAAAAAGGGATAGCCTTTGTTTTGAATCAACTTACGAACCCTGAAGAATTTACTTCAAAAATAAAAGAACTGATGGAAAGCAAAGAAGCCATGAGTTTTGATATGTTGACATTTAAAGACGGACGGATATTTGAAAGGTATTCTCAGCCACAGGTTATAAACGGCTTATGTGTGGGACGTGTATGGAGTTTTAGGGATGTTAGTGCAAGCAAAAAATCAGAACTAGCCTTAATAAAATCTGAAGCCAGTCTGGAGTTGAAAAACCAGGAATTGGAACAGTTTGTTTACGTAGCATCTCATGACCTGCAGGAGCCACTGAGAACGATTACCGGTTTTATAAAATTGCTGCAAGACAAATTCATGGCATCGCCCGATGAAAAAACAAAAAAGTTTTTTGACTTTATTCTGGAGGGTGCAGAGAGAATGAAGATATTAATTCAGGACCTGCTGGATTATTCCCGCATTGGCAAAAAGGATACTAAAAAAACGGTAGATTGTAACCAGCTGTTGATAAATGTGATCGCAGACCTTGGCGCTGCAATAAATGAAACCGGCGCAATTATCAACTATGAGGCTCTTCCTGTAATTGAAGGTTACCCGGTAGATATGAAGCAGCTTTTTCAAAACCTGATTATGAATGCCATCAAATTCAGAAAAGAAAATATAGTGCCTTTTATAAACATTACGGTAAAACAGGAAAAAGATCACTTCCAGTTTTGCGTGAAAGACAATGGTATCGGTATAGAGAAATATCAAAGTGAAAGAGTTTTTATTATTTTTCAACGGTTGCATAACAGAACAGAATACGAAGGCTCAGGTATCGGGCTTGCTAATTGTAAAAAGATTGTAGAACTGCACGGTGGAAAAATCTGGTTAACCTCTGAACCAGGGGTAGGAACAGCTTTCTTTTTTACTATTTTTTAAATTCATTCCTCCGCCTCTTTACAGGTAGATATGCAACGTTCGTTATTTGGCCTCAAAAAAAAGATGGGCAGGCTATATAAATTTCATGTTCAAAACCGAAAAAGGTTTCATAGATTTTTTTTGTTTTACAATTTTTAGAAAATTACTTGTGGTGCAGAAATCTATACCAGCCCTTATAAACAAAACCATATTTAATTTATGATGGTTTTTTTAAATATTTATATAAATAAAATTATTACAGCTACTCAAGATTATTTGCTTAAATTTAAATACAACATACTTACCTCTACAAAAAATTCCCCATGCAATATTTTAAAGTGTTCTTTATTGTTTTGTTATTTTCTGTTGTTTCAATTAATTCTTATTGCCAAGATAGTACAGATGTAGACGATGATAAAGACAGTACCGTACAAATTGTACAAATTAATAAAATAACGCCCCGTAAAAGAGGCGTATATAAAAACTATGAAGAGTATAAAAATAATACACCATCTATAGACGCAGCGTTTACACTTACACCATTACAGATAAGCAAAAAAAATGCATTGATTGCAGAAGGAGATGTTAATTGGAAAGGCAAAAGACCGAAAAAAATATGGGGTGTTTCAGATGGTGAAAATGTATATGTAAGAGTGCTGGTGGGTAATATTTTTACCAACCGTTACTTTAAACTACAATGCGATGGACCCAGGCCATTTATTTATTTGGTGGAGAAAAATATAATTGTACCAGCCGGGCTTGGGCTTGTGGTAATGGCAACTGCAGCGGCTACTTCTGCTGCACTACCGCCTTTTGTTTCGTTGTATATAGTTAGAGATTATAAACATTTAAAACCTGTATTTTATGCAACACATAATATTGTAAAAAGCTATTTAAAAGAATACCCCGATTTATTAGAAGCTTATGAAAAAGAACCAAAGCATAAAAAGGCTACCAAAGCCAAATATCTTACTGAATATAACAATAGAAAATTGGGGAAGTAAAACTATTGTTTTTGACTATACTCATAAACCCTTTAGTTAATATACTGCAATTTATTCTACGAATGAATTTTCGCAAATAAATACTTAAATGAAAACATCGCTTCTTTGTAACAAACCTTAACCCATCATCATTAATCAGACAGTCATATTATTTCAACACTTTGAAAAGTACATCAAACTAAATGATGAACTAAAATTAGCTTTAGCCGAAAGAATAAGCTTTGTTAGTTTTAAAAAAGGAGACCTCGTTCACAATGCTCATGATATATGTACAAAATCTTACTTTATTCAAAAGGGGCTTTTTAGAACATACTTTTTAAAAGACGGTAAAGAAATCAGCGAATATTTTCCTGCTGAAAATGAGTGGAGTAATTCTCCCAGAAGTTTTAGAACAAGGGAAATTGATATTTACTACATAGAAGCTATTGAAGATACTGAAACATTTTGTTTGCATGTAAACGATCTAGTTTTTTTGTTTGATCATTTTCCACAAATGGAAAGATATGCAAGGCTTTCTATGGGTACCGTTTTAGGACATTTAATGGAACGAATAGTCTCGTTGCGATTTACAACAGCTAAAGAAAAATACGATCACTTTATTGAAACCTATCACGACATTCATCACCGAATACCACTCGGAATGGTAGCTTCCTATTTAGGCATAGCACAAGAAACTTTAAGTAGAATTAGAAGTGAAAAATAATTTTTTGATGTAGGTCAAAAGTTTTAATAAAAATATATAAGACTTTTGAAAAAATTATAAAAATGAAATATCTTATTCTCTGCTTTTTTGTATGCTGTTCTCTGAAAAACTTTGCACAAATAATTATACCATCTCCAAATACAGAAAGTATATTGTATGTAGGAAATGGCAACATGCAACCATTGGTTGTTGGGCTTGGTGGTTCGGAAGGTGGTAATGCCTGGGCAAGCAACTATTGGAAAAATACGAGGGATGAGTTTATTGCAAAAGGATATGCTTTTTTAGCCATTGGGTATTTTGGAGCAAAGGGTACAACAGATACTTTACAAAAAATAGCCATTGAGGATGTGTATAATGCCATTAAAGAAGCAACAAAAAACAAACAAATAAACAAAAATAAAATAGCCATTGTTGGTGGCTCAAGAGGAGGAGATTTAGCCTTGCTCTTAGCTAGCTATTATAAAGAAATTAATTGCGTTGTGGGTATTGTAGCAAGCAATGTTGTTTTTCCAGGAAATACAAATCATTTTACAACTTCCAGTTTTACTTATAAAAATAAAGAATTGCCTTTTGTTCCTGTAAATGATGAGGCCGTTCCTTTTTTAATTAATAGAAATTTGCGTGGTGCTTTTGAAACTATGCTAAAAGATAGCATTGCAGAAAAGAAATCTCTAATAAAAATTGAAAAAATTAAAGGGCCCATACTTTTATTGTCAGCAACAAAAGATGAAATATGTCCATCTACAACTATGGCAGAAAAAATGATCATTCGCCTACACGCTAAAAATTTTAAATATCCTTACAAACACATAGCTATTGAAGGTAGCCATGCTGAACCTTTAAAACACTTTGATAAAATTTTTAATTTTTTGGAGGAGTATTTCTTAAATAAATAAAGTAACATTACTGTATTGTTGGAAGCATTTCACTCAACGCCATAAAAATAAATTACTTGTCAATCCTATCAGTTCATGCGAAACTTTTGTTGTGCGATAATGAAACAAAATCGAATTGTTTGTTCAAGGGCCGGCAACCACCGACAGGTATGCATTGGCTATTTAGCAAAAATAAACTTAATAAGGTGCTTGCATATTTTAATATAACTGTAAGGGGGTTTTCTAAAAAATACGAAGAATAGAATTGCTTTCGAAAATAAATTCAATTCGTTTTACTATTTTTCTATTCCGTATTTTTATAAAAACTAACTATTATGACATCCTTTTACAAAAAATGTTTTGTACTCACCTTGCTTATTTCTTCTTTTACCTGCATCAGCTTTGCACAAATTTTTGATAAGACTCGTGGAAAAAATGCACAGAAGTTAATTGCAGAACCAGTAACTGTCTATATTTCATCACCAGGTGTATATACTGAAAGGCTTAAAGCTTCGTTTAAAGATCATTGGAAAATAACGCCTTTCAACTTTGTAAATATTGATGATGCATCAAAAGATGTAAAAGGATTACCGGTCTTTATGCCTGCTATTGTGGGTATTTCTGTAAGGGGTCACGAAACAGGACAGAATTATCCCTTCTATGTTTATGGAGAAGCCAATGGCTCGGGTAAAGTAGATGGCGAAGCTATTGTTGCTGCATTCCCCATCAATTCTTATTTGTACGAATTTGATGCAAAGGCTGATAATATTTATGCTGGTTCAATTTTACGTTTGCCATACATTGTTTACAACCTTAATGATATGTTGAACTGGTTAAAAACAAATGACAACGAAAAAGGCTATGAAAAATACATAGAAGATAAATCTCCAAGGCTTGCCGGAAAAACATTGCTGATACCTGCAGAACTTACAAAAGAATGGGATATAAATCCAAACTCAACTGCATTGTTTAAAGGTAATCTAGCCGCTGCAAAAAAATCAATGAGGGAGCTAATGATAATTTTTCTGGAAGAATCAAACATCAGTTTTAGTGGCAAGTATAAAGTAATGCCTACTGCCGAAATTATGAAATTGGAGCAATCAGCAGATGCAAATAAATATGCACTTTTTTTACCGGCATTAGATCAAAAAAGATACATGATTGCTTATGACCTAAAAACCAAAGAACTTCTTTATTTTGATTTTGTAACTGGAATGGGATCTAAAATAAAAGATAAAGATTTTGATAAAATGAATAAAGCTGCGGGGTTATAAAAGATAAGTTTATTAAACCCGTTATTAAATTATTTCCTTCACATCATACTCATACACTTCAGTTGAAAATGCTTTTTCCATAGCATTTCTGTCAAATTCTTTTTCATTATTTGCCAAAAAAATAGCAGCTACGCCATTACCAATAAAATTGGTAATGGCTCTGGCTTCACTCATAAACCTGTCAACGCCCAGCAGTAAGGCAAGCCCTTCTACCGGTATTACTTGTAAGGCAGTAAGAGTAGATGCCAATACCACAAAGCCACTACCGGTAACGCCTGCCGCACCCTTAGAGGTAACCATTAAAATACCAATGGTTGTAAATATTTGTGCAGTGCTAAGTTCTACTTTAAATACCTGGGCTAAAAAAAGTACTGCCATAGATAAATAAATAGTGGTTCCATCTAAATTAAATGAATAACCTGCAGGTACCACCAGCCCAACTACGGGTTTGCTGCAACCAATTTTTTCCAGCTTTTCCATAAGCGAAGGCAGAGCAGCTTCTGAGGATGATGTGCCTAGCACAATTAATAATTCTTCTTTGATGTAATTTAAAAATTTAAAAATATTTATTTTATAATAGCGCAGAATACCACCTAGTACCACAAAAATAAATACAGCCATGGTGAGGTAAACGGTTATCATTAATTTACCCAATGGCATTAAGGTGGCAATGCCGTATTTCCCAATAGTAAAAGCCATACCAGCAAAAGCACCAACAGGGGCAAACAGCATTACAATATGCAAGGCTTTAAAAATATATTTTGCAACAAAATTTAATGGTTTAATTATTTTGTCTCTGCCATTAAACTTGCTTAAAAAAATACCAAAAAGTATAGATACTATCAAAACCTGAATGGTAAAATTTTCTTTTAAAAAAGATAACCAACTAAATGCAGCTGCGCCATTTTTATAGGTAGAAATATCTGTGGAGTTATTGGTAGCAGTGGCTACATTGCTGCCCGGCTGTATTAACCATGCAGCTACAAGGCCAATAATTAAGGCAAGTGTAGTTACAATTTCAAAATACAATAATGCTTTACCTCCTACCCTTCCTACCTTTTTTAAATTACCCATACCACTTATACCCAGCGAAATGGTAAGAAAAATTATTGGACCAATAAATATTTTTACAGCCTCAATGAACCATTTGCTTACCGGTTGCATTTGTATGGCAGAACCGGGATTAAAATGACCAAGCAAAGCACCGGCTGTAATGCTTATTAAAACCCAAAAACTAAGATTAGAAAATATTTTTTTCATGTATAAAAATGAAACTGTTTTTTTAAAAATTAATAATCATGAAAAAAATAGTGTAAATAAATTTACAGCTAAAAAAGATTACACTATTAAAAATATTGAAGCGGCATAAAAATTAATGGCAATAAAAATTGCTCTTAATAAATTAGGAAGTACAACAGTAAAAAATTTGTAGCAGGAACAATTTTTTTTAAACTCAATACCGTTCGATAATTATTTTCCACCTTTAAATAATCATAATTAAACAGTGTTATAATGGCTGTGTACCTCTGTAGTACAAAATAAAACGCCATGAAATTTTATTCAATTTTAATTATTGCATTATTATTTGTTTTAAACAGTAATGCACAAGTTGCCATTAATACAGACGGCAGTATTGCAGACCCCAATGCCATATTAGATATTAAAAGCACCACCAAAGGTTTGCTTATTCCACGCAGTTCCAGCGCCACCATCTCAGCACTAGCCTCCGCTAAAAATGGCATGATGATGTATGATACTACTTACCAACGTCTGCGTATGCGTACAGAAAGTATTTGGCGAGATGTTGTAGATAGCCGCTCATGGTCGAGAAACCTCAGTACTTCTGAGCAAGTGGTGTGGACCTCTGACAGTGTTGGTATTGGAACATCTGTACCTACCACTAAACTCGATATTAGAAGTGGTACTGCAGGTGTATTATTGCGCCTGGGATCTAATGATCCACAAATAGATTTTTACCAGGGTGGAACTCCCACAGGCTTTGTAAACACAACAGGGGTTGATTTTAAAATGGGTACATTTTCCAGCAACAATACAGGTAAAGCAATCATAAGAGTAAATGGTGGCGATAGACTTACCGTAGCGCCTGATGGCAATGTGGGCATTGCAAATAATACTCCTCTTACTAGGTTGCACATTGCTAGCGGACAAGATGCAGGACTAACCAATACACAAAATGGATTTGTAATGCTGGGTTCAGAAGCAAGCTCAAATGTGGTAATAGATAACAACGAAATTATTGCCCGAAATAATGGCGCAGTATCTACACTGTTTATGCAAAATAATGGTGGTACTGTGCAAATAGGCAACACTGCTGTACCTACTGGTTATACATTATCTGTGGCGGGTAAAGCTATATGCACAGAGCTTAGGGTACAACTTACAGGCGCATGGCCCGATTATGTTTTTGATAAAAAATACAAACTACCCGATTTTAAAACACTACGCAATTACATAAAAGAAAATAAACACTTACCTAATATTCCTGCTGCAAAAGATATTGAAAAAAGTGGTATTGAAGTAGGTGATATGCAAAGACGCATGATGGAAAAAATAGAAGAACTCACTTTGTATGTTTTGGAACTGGAAAAGAAAGTAACCGATTTAGAAAAAAGGAAGTAGAAAAAAAAATATTACGAACTGCCATACGCTTTACTATGTACAAATGCAAGCTTATATTTTTTACAGTTTTGTTGCTGGCTGCTGCCAATGCATATGCGCAAGTTAATGGTAATGTACAAGAGCCCAAAGAATGTGGAACACCAGTAACTTTTCCTCTAAAAAAGATTGACAGTGCTTTGCTACAACAACGATTGGCAACAAGAAGCGTTGCGGCAACACTACCTTACCCGGTAAAGATTTTTGTAGTAATATTTGCAGATAATGACGGCAGTAATGTAGCAGTGACCGAAACGGAAATTTTGCGACAAATAGGTAATATGCAATCCTTTTATGCACCACGCAATATCTGTTTTGTATTAACCGGTATTACGCAGGTAAACAGTACAGATTTAAATAGCCACGATACCGATACAGAAACGATTGAACTTTCACCTTACGTGCGTAGCAATCATGTTACCATTTTTGTACACGAAACTTTGTTCAGCACATCTGATGGTAGCTGGAATGGTTTTGCGTATGGTATTCCCAACACTTTTTTGAGCATAGTAAAGAGTGCCGTAAATAGTACTTCTAACCTTAGTACCCTTGCACATGAAATGGGTCATTGCTTTGGGTTGTACCATACCTTCCAGGCAAGAACATCTAGCGGCACCGTAATAAGAGAAAACGTAGCACGCAGTGGTGGTTGTAAAAATTGTGAAGATGAAGGCGATTTACTTTGTGATACAAATGCTGATAGAAACATAAATGATTTTGAAGTAAGTGCCAGCACTTGTAATTATTTAGGCACTGCACAAGATGCTTGTGGAAGTAGTTTAGGCATGACTCCAACAAACATTATGACTTATGGTAGGCGTAGTTGTAGAGATAATTTTACAGCCGGACAAGGAACCCGTGCCCGAGATTTTTTAATAACGGAAGTAGGCCTTACTGCTGCTTTGGCAGAAGATGCGGTAGTGGTGGTACCAACTATAAATGTAAGTACAGGTGAGCGAATTTATGCAGCTCGTAATTCAGTTTCTGTTGATCCTTCCGGTACCATTACTTATTCAGGTACCAGCCGCACCTACTTTAGTTCGAAAGCTGTTACTATAAGGGATGGTATTATTTTTTCTCCAGGTACAAACACCGGACTTGTTCATATTAGAGCCGGAACATTCTGTAATTAATAAATATTAACACATGAAGCATATAATGCTTTTTCATAAAATAATTTTTTTAGGTGCATTTTTTTGTACCAGCGCTGTTTTGTATGGGCAACAAAATTTTTCGCATCCCAATCATCCCGTTTGCCAAACAGAAGTACACGACACTGGTTTCTACATGAAAAACGCAGAAGCATTTTTAGCAAAAAGACTTGCAGAAAGGCAGGCCGAACCAAATGCGCCAAATTTTTCATCACCATATGTTGTAAAAGTTTTTATACGAATTGTAAGAGAAACCAACGGCACGTTACCAGCATGCGATGCTGCAACTGCCATTCAAAATTTTGATGAAATGAATGGTCAGTTCAATGGACATAATATTTGTTTTCAACTTGTGGGGCTGGATTATATTAACGACAGCTACCTTAATAATTTTAACAGCGATGCATTGCTAGAAGATGGCACGTACGAAAATTATATTCGCAACAATAATTATGATGTAGATGGTGCAGTTACCATTTTAATACACTACAATTATTTAAACAACAATGGCAGCAGTGGCAATGCTTACGGCATTCCAAATAATTTTGTAAGCATAGCCAGGTGGGCAGTTACCAGTAACACTGTTCATTCTATATTTGGTCATGAAATTGGGCACGACTTAGGGTTGTATCATACATTTAGCCGCTTCAACGATTTACAGGAAACCGTTACTAGAAATGCTGCTAATTCCTGTTACAACTGTAATATCGGCGGAGATCTTTGTTGTGATACACAAGCAGATTATCGCTATACAAGTAACCAATCTGAAGATTTTGTAAACAATTGTGTGTATAGCAGAAATTACGCAAACTCTTGCGATGGACTTCAATACAACCCTAGCACAATAAATATTATGAGCTACATGCCATGGAGCTGTATTTCATTTACATCTACCGCCCTTACCAATAACCAACGAACCCGTATGCATGCCACCATTAATGATATTTTAGGGCCAATATTTTCAAGGGTAGCAGAAGATGTTGTTTTACTTTCTGCTACAAACGCCAGCAGTAATGTAGTAAGAATATATGGCGCACGTACTACGGTTACCAGTTTAAATAATACAGTTATTACCCATACCGGCAGTTCCAAAGCATATTTTGCCGCAGGCACTGCTGTTATTTTTGTGCCCGGTGTTACACTTTCACCAGGTAGTGCAGGTTTATCAAATGCTTCCATTTCTGGATGCAATTAATTATTACAAATGAAAAAGAAAATCATTGTTAAAATACTTGCATTCATTTTTATGGCAATACCTTTTTATGTTTTTGCTCAACCTCAGTTTGAAATGAGTAGAAACATTTATAGAGTGCCATACTTTGCAGGTACAAGTGTGCATATTTCAAATGATCACTACACACACTCACCAGTAGGAAGATATGATATGAGTGGTAATGGGAATGGCAGCAGCTGTAGCAGTAATTATATTGTTGCGGCTGCCGCTGCTGGTTATGTAAGAAGAATTGAAGATGATTATGATGTGCATGGGCCTGATTGCAATGCCAATTGTAGTGACTTCAACAATTATGTATGGTTAGAACATGCCAATGGCGAATGGTCAAAATACAGCCACATGAAAAAAAACAGCACCACCGTAAATGCAGGTTTGGTTGTAGGAGATTTTGTGCAAGCCGGACAAATATTGGGTTACGAATGTGAAATTGGTCAAGCAAGTGGTCCACATTTGCATTTTGAAGTAAGGCATCCAAACAACCCGGCCAATGTGCAGATAAGCGTACTTGGTGGTTTTATGAGCGATGCCGCTCATCGCATTCCAGTAATATGCGGGCAAAGTAAAAATTATTTTGAAGATGGCGATGACATTACCAGTGCAGCTTGTACAGCCTGCAATACAGCCATAAGTTTGTTTATGAGTAATGTAATTTTTGCAGCCAATAAAGTGTACGCCAGGCTCATAGGTGGCAATATAACAACAGGCACCAATGTTACTTTTTCATCTACATCAGCTACACATTTACAATCATCTACCAGCATCATTTTTTCGCCCGGCTTAATCGTAAACCAAGGTGCTTATTTTAATGCAAAAATTGGAAGTTGTACCACAACTCCTTTTTAAACCTTATGTAAACATTTTCCTCTTATACATTTAAAAATATTGTTTTGCAAACCGTAAAATAATTCATTTTGTCCGTTCCATAAATTACGAGTTAGCATCCTCTTAACTTTATTTATTTCTGCAAAATCATCCATATTAAATACACTTGTATGAAAAAGATATGCACGCTTTTTACAATTATTATTACAACCTGCAGCCAAGCACAAAATGTAGGCATTGGTACCTCCGCACCTGCTGCACGCTTGGCAGTTGACAGTAGTATAATGGTAGATCAAGCAAATGCTAACCAAGGTTTTCTTGACCGCAGTTCATTGTATTTTGGCAGTGATAAAAAAGTTGGGTTGGTTCGCAGTTTTTTAAACGGTTCTGCTGGTAGAAATGGACTTGGTTTTTTTACCAATAATATAAGACGCATGACAATAGATAGTACAGGGCAAGTAGGTATTGGTACCATTAATCCTTTACAGGCATTGCATGTAAATGGTAATTCTTATTTTGGTGGAAACTTGGGCATTGGTACTTCTACACCCGATTATGGTTTTGATAACCAATTGGGTTATAATTATATGTTTTATGGTTTAGGTGTGGGTGCATTACCTAATTCAACTTACTTATTGGATGTAGGAAGCGCCCTTCCATCACGCATTAGAGCAGCACTTACAGTAGATGGTACCTTAAACGCAAATGCAAACGCAGCTATAGATGGCACAGTAACTGTAAACAATGGCAAAGGTGTAGCATACAATTCAACGAGTGCAACAAATTTAAAAATTTATCCTTTTACTACTGCTACTTTTGGCGCTGTACTACCCGGCCATGGATTATCTGCTGAAGGTGCCATTGCATTTAACGGAGGTTTTACAGGTGTGCCCCGTGTGTTTGTAGGAGATGAAGATGTATCTGGCGGTACTGTAGGAGAGTTACACAGAGTGATACTGCAACTCTATGGCTGCAGCACTACATCTGGCACCACCACATGCAAGGCAAGGTTACTCAATACAAGCCCCAATCCTGTAAACTATACCATTACTTGGAACTGCCTGGCGGTAGGTAATTAAAAGAAATAATTAAGCAGTTTTATTTTCAACTTACAAAACAAAGAAATTATTCTACAAAAAAATTGTAGGAGCATGAGCAGGTTGAATATTACTCAACATCAGTTTCATGCTGTCTGTAGTAGTGCCGCCGCATAGTCTCTAATACCATAAATTTTATTTTGGCGGCAGCTACTACTGCCCATCATGGCTATTGGGAGCAGAAGAACTTTTTTCAACTTTAATTACGGAGAAGATGGTGGGAGGGTTTTCAAATTATTAGGCTCAATGATGTTGTTTATTTTGGGATGATTGAAGGAGTTGTGTATATTTAAGAGTTGGTAATAATTTTGTAAGTCCTGCATGATGAGATACTTTTTATTATTTATATTCTTGGTCTCCTTTTCAAATTCGTTTGGACAGTTTGCAATAGTAAATGACAAAGACAATTTACTAAATGTAAGAGAAGAAGCAACACAAAATAGTAAACAGATAGACAAATTGCATAACGGAGATCTAATTTATTGCTTTAGGAATAAAGGAAATTGGGCAAACATTGACTACACAAAAAAAAATAAAGAACTTAATGGCTACATTTATAAAGACAAATACATATTAGTTTCAAGTTTTCCCTCATTTAAAGTTTCAAAAAAATCAGTGAACTCAATAACTTTAAGAAAAGACAGTTTTGAGGTCACTATTTTTCAAAGTAAATTTGATAAGAAAAAGCACAAGTATAAATATGTAAAAAATTATCCTTTACAGATTGAACTAATAGATAATAAAAAATATTGGGGTATGGACGGCGGATTACCATCAACACAATTTGAAAAAATTATTATTAAAGTCGGAACTAAAATAATCTCCCTCCCAAAAATAGCAGTTGAAGGACTTTACGAACCAAGTATTTTCAACGCCGAAGTGAATTATGATAAATCTAATAACACTATTTATATACAGACTCTAAACAGTGACGGAGCAGGCAGTTATTTGGTACTTTGGAAAGTTACAAATGGAAAATATATTGACAGACTGGTTGCATATGGATTTTAAAAAATCCATTGTGTAATACTTCGCCAGTAATTTTCTTTAAAATAAATTCCATAATTCTCCTACTACTTATACCTCCTTTTTTTACTCTTATTCTCAACTTAAATACAACCCCATGCTTAAACTTTTTAAAAACAAAGAACCACAAACAGTACAGGTAAAAGGTAAAGATTTATGTTGCCCTGTATGTGCCAATAAATATTTTTATAACAGACAAGCACAGTTAAATACATCAGTAGCATCCTTCTTTGGTTTTGATTGGGCCAACAGATCTGCCAGCTGTTTTGTGTGCTCAAACTGTACTTATATTTTTTGGTTTTTAGGATAAATTATTTTCCAAGATGTCCATCATTTGCCGAAGATCAATCACAGCCAGTAAAATTATTTTTCTGTTTTTTCTGTGAATCTGTGGCAATTTTTTTTAGCCACAGATTCACAGTTTAACTCCTTTATTATTTACACTCCAAAAAGAATCTCTGCTTCTTTCTGTCAATCTGTGGCAACTTTTTTTAGCCACAGATTCAGTGCCTAATTATTATGTTATTGAGGTAGCATGAATATATATAGGATTAATTTTTCTGTTTTTTTCAGTCAATCTGTGGCAATACTTTCACCCACACATTCACAGACTAACTTCTTTATTATTTACACTCCAAAAAGAATCTCTGCTTCTTTCTGTGAATCCGTGGCAATTTTTTTTACCCACACATTCACAGACTAACTTCAGTATTATTTACACTCCAAAAAAAAACCTCTGCTTCTTTCTGTGAATCTGTGGCAATACTTTTTACTCACACATTCACAGCCTAACTCCTTTATTATTTACACTCCAAAATGAATCTCTGCTTCTTTCTGTGAATCTGTGGCAATACTTTTACCCACACATTCACAGCCTAACTCCTTTATTATTTACGCTCCAAAAAAATCTGTTTTATTCTGTGAATCTGTGGCAATTTTTTTTAGCCACCCATTCACAGACTAACTTCAGTATTATTTACACTCCAAAAAGAATCTCTGCTTCTTTCTGTGAATCTGAGGCAACTTTCCCCCCCACAGATTAAAAAACCAAACCGCTTTTGCAATTCTTTCCAAACACAAAAATAACCACTATTTTTCTTCAAAACTGTGGCAACAACATCACCCCCACTTCCCAAAAAACTACCCCCATTTCTTCTCAAAAAACACAAATAAAAATCCTTTATCAAACTCTTCTATCTTAATAATTTTTTTTAATAAATTGTAAATGCATCGGTTAGTAGAATCTTTAAAAGCCTTTTAAAAGTACTACAAAAAAAATCTCCATTTTAGTGGCTCACCTGCTCAATTCTCTTTTAGAATAACATTATATTTAGAAATCCTATCATTTTTTAACTAAATATTTATTATGAAAAAAATTGTTTTACTCTCTATGGTATTGGCAGGTTTTTTTTCTACTGGTTTTTCCCAGTCAGATAAATTTTGGACTGCAGAAACCGCAAACCGCAACAGCATCATCACCGATAAAGCTGTTGCCCGAATTTCATTCCCCACCTCTTTTAAATTATTTAATTTAAATGCCGCTACGCTAAGGCAAGAAGTTTTTTCTGTAGTTGGCAACACATCAAAACACAGCACCATTATTTCACTACCAAATGCTGATGGAAATTTAGAGCAATTCCAAATTGTAGAAGCCTCCAATTTTGAACCGGCATTGCAAGCGCATTTCCCTGAAATAAGAGCCTATTCTGGTAGAGGAATCACCGATAAGTCTGCTACATTAAAATTAAGCATCTCGCCGCAAGGCATACAAACAATGGTTTTTAGAACCGAAAAACCAAACGAATTTATTGAACCCTACTCACAAGATCACAGCGTGTATGCAGTATTTGCATCTCAAAGAGCTAAGGGCGAATTGCCATGGAGATGCTCCACACCCGATGCAGATTTAGCCAGCAGTTTAAATACACAAGTAAATAACTTAGGCATAGCTGCAAGAAGCGGCGGCGATTTAAAAACCATGCGCCTTGCACAATCATGCAATGGAGAATATGCAAATTATTTTGGTGCAACAAGTGCTGCACAAGTAAGTTTGGTTTTAGCAGCTTACAACAATACACTTACCCGTTGCAATGGCGTGTATGAAAAAGATTTGGCACTGCATTTAAACCTTATTGCAAATACAACGGCCGTTATTTATTACAACCCATCTACTGATCCATATTCAACCAACCTAAGCCAGTGGAATGCACAATTACAAACCACATTAACCAACAATATTGGCGAAGCAAATTACGATATCGGTCACATGTTTGGCGCTAGCGGTGGCGGTGGAAACGCAGGCTGCATAGGTTGTGTATGTGTAAACGGTTCTAAAGGTAGTGGCATTACATCGCCAAACGATGGCATACCACAAGGCGATAATTTTGATATAGATTATGTAGCACACGAAGTAGGTCACCAGCTTGGTGGCAACCATACTTTTTCACAATCGCTGGAAGGAACAGGAGTAAACAAAGAAGTAGGATCTGGCATTACCGTAATGGGTTATGCAGGCATTACTGCGCAAGATGTGGCGCCCCATTCTATCGATGTTTTTCATCAGGCAAGCATTGCACAAATACAGGCAAACCTGGCTACAAAAACTTGTCCTATTACATCTACCATGGCAAACGTAACACCGGTTGTAGCGGCAGTTACCAATCGTACCATTCCCATCAGCACAGCATTTGCATTAACTGGTTCTGCTACCGATGGCAACACTGCAGATGTACTTACATATAGCTGGGAACAAAATGATAACTCCACCGTATCCGGCACCAGCAGTGTAGCAAGTCCTACAAAAGCTACCGGACCAAACTGGATATCTTTTCCACCATCCACATCTGGCACAAGGTTATTTCCAAAATTATCTACTATACTTGCAGGTGCACTTATCAGTGGCCCAAATGCCGGTGGCGATGCAGGTGCAAATACAGAAGCATTAAGCTCTGTATCTCGTACATTAAATTTTAGATTAACCGTAAGAGACAATGCTCCCTACAGTTCTACCGCACCACTAAGCATTGGGCAAACTCAATTTACAGATGTAGTAGTTACGGTAAGCAATACCTCAGGACCATTTGCAGTAACTGCACCAAACACAGCAGTAACGTGGGCTGGCGGTTCATCGCAAAATATTACCTGGAGCGTAAACAATACAACAGCCGCACCGGTAAGTTGCGCCAATGTAAAAATTAGTTTATCAACAGATGGAGGCCTTACCTTCCCAACCGTGTTGGTAGCAAGCACACCAAACGATGGTACAGAAGCATTGGTTATTCCAACAACGCCAACCACTACTGCACGCATAAAAGTAGAAGCAGTAGCCAATATTTTCTTCGATATAAGCAACACAAACTTTACCATTGGCGGAGCAATTGCATGTGGCAATGCTACAGGTTTAACATCATCTGCCATTGGCAACAACAGTGCAACCATCAGCTGGAATGCCGTTGCAAATGCTACCAGTTATGCAGTAGAATATAAATTAAATTCCAGCGCTACTTACACAAGTTTTGCAACAGCACAAACTGCTACCACTGCAAACTTAACAGGACTTACACAAGGCTCCTTATACGATTGGAGGGTAAGAGCAACCTGTGCATCTGGCACCGGAAGTTTTGTAGGAGCACAGTTTACCACTACTTCTCCAGCTAGTTGTAACGCACCAACTGGTCTTGCATCATCTGCCATTACAAGCAGCAGCGCTACGGTAAGTTGGGCAGCAGTAAGCGGTGCAGCAAGCTACGATGTAGATTATAAATTAGCATCTGCTACTACCTGGACAAACGCTGTAACAGCTACCACCACTACAACTAGAAGCATCACTGGTTTAGCAGCATCTTCTTTATACGATTGGCGAGTACGAGCAAATTGCACAGCCGTTGGGTTAAGCAGCACATACGTACAAGCACAATTTACCACTACTGCTGTTGTTGTAAATACTTGCCCGGGCATTTACGATGTAAGTACAAATGGTGCGGCAAGTGGCGCAGCTACTATACCATTTAATACAGATGTAAAAGGATTAATAAACACCACTACCGATAATGATTATTACAAATTTGTAATTACAACAGGTGGTACTGCTACCATTACATTATCTACATTGCCGGCAGATTTTGATGTGCGTTTATACAGCAGTAATGGCACTACACAATTGGCCATTTCTCAAAATGGAAGTACCACCAGCGAAACCATTACACGTACTTACACAGCCGGCACATACTATGTAAGAGTGTATGGCTACAATGGCGCAAACAGTACAACTACCTGCTATACTTTAAGAGTACAATTGGGTACGGCGGCAAAAGGCGCTACCGAAACATTTGCACAATTAAACAACGATTTGTTGGTAGCACCAAACCCTGCAGGCTACACCGCTAACTTGTTTTACAAAGTAAAAACTGCAGGCAAAGCAGATATTATTGTAACCAACCAAACCGGTGCAGTTGTATTAAAAAAAGCCACCACAGCAAACGAGGGCGAAAACAGACAAACATTAGATGTGAGCAAATTAGCAAACGGTATGTACTTTATTAAAATACAAAACGGTACCGAAACACAAATGACCAAAATAATGATCATGAAATAAAAAACATTGTTCGTTTTTTTAAGAGAGGTTGCAATTTTTGCAGCCTCTTTTTTTGTGGGTTTTATTTTAAAAGTTAGGAGCATGAGCATTGGAAGCTTTGTTGAGCATTTGAATCACGCTGGCTGTAGTAGTGCCGCAGTTACTTTGTTTAACTTTAAAGTTTAATATGCGGCAGCTACTACTGCCCATCGTGGCTACGATGAACTGAGGAACTTTGTTGGGCTTTGATTGTGGAGGTTTTGATAAAGCTAATTGATGAGTGACGTATATTTGAGTGTTAGTTAAAATTTTATTTACAAACTACGTTTATTGAATAGCATTTATGAGCAATAAAAACTTATTGGACTTGTCAAACATATTTTTTGATGCTCTAGAATATCCTCAATTTGCTCGACCAAATTTCTTTTTAAATAAGCAGAGTACTACAAATTGGGCTAGAGGTGTTTATTTGACAGCATTAAATGAAGTATATCATCATTGTAAGTCTGTTCTGCAAATGCATTATAATGCTCAAAAGCGAAAATCAGAAGGTCTGAAAATTGAGGATTTTGAAATATCCATAAAAGACCTTGTAGATATTGAAAATAATAAACTTGTAAAATTAGAAACTCTTGACTCTTTGTTTTATTCCTTACACTTTATCCCGTACTTTGACAGGATTCAAAAAAACTATACATCATTAGAGATAATTTCATTTACAGAGACGGCATTAATATTTATTAAAAATGAATATTACATTCAAAGTAAAAAGACAACAAATTTTCTGTTTAGGCCAATAACAAAAACCTATTTTACTTACTTAATTGCAGGAGACGGCCCTTTTTTTGATTTTCCCAAGTTTAAAAATGCTTTTCGAGAATTATTGTATTCAAGTAAAAGTTCTATAAAAATAGAAAAGCTATTTATCTCATTTCATAAAGCAGCTGTAGAAATTGTCAAATTATGGAACGAAGAGATATATTTCATTGAGCAAAAAACTCATACAGAAGAAAACAATTTTCAAACTGAAAGAATTCGAGTTGAATTTCATGCTGAAAGTTTAAAACAAACTTGGTGGTCAGATGAAAAGATGTTTGACAAATGTATTCCTCATGAATTTTTCTCGAATCAAAATTTTGCTTCTTTTGCTGCAAAAATTGCAAACTTGATTAATGCAGAAATCATACACGGAAGTGAAATTAAAATAAAGGAAGTAAAAAAATTATTTATAAATGATTTTATTGACGGAATACAGCATCTACAATTACAAAATGAGAGTGAAGCATCTGTAAAAAATATTATTGATAAAAAATTACTTGAAGCTCCTTTTAGAAATTTTTTTTCAACTTGGTTTAAAGCAAGAATGTATGACCCAAATAGTGAATCGCTCAGAGGAACCAAACATATTGACTTAAAAGTTGAGCACCCATCCATTGAAAAAAAAATTATTGAATTTAAAGGTTGGTGGAATCCTAAAAAGCACCAACTTATAATTCAATTATTTAATTATTTGACTCAATTTGATGGAGAAGGGTATATTTTTATTATCAACCATTCCAATAAAGATATTCAGGATGATTATCAAAAACTTATTACGAAAGAAGATACAGGCTATTTAAAAGGTTCATGGAAAGCGGTACGATATAAAAGGAGCAGCTTTAATTACTACACATCACAACATAAACTTGAAACTCAAAATATCAAAGTATTTCACTTAATTTTTAATGTACAAAAACCAAGGAAAGTACATTAAAGATTTCAGCAGTATTTTTCGCTCATTTAGGACAAACCTCTCATCTTCGCCTCTGCTTGATTTATAATCAGCGACGTACAATATTTTTTATGTTTATGTTACGTAAATTTTATTATAGATTTATTCTGATAACTAATCAATCCTTTCTTAATTATGACTTCACAAATCGCAGAAACTTTAACTAAAACTTGTAATCAAGCTATATCGGCATTTACTAAAACTTTACAACAAAAACCACTTCCCTTTCAGTTTAATATTGATTGCAAACTTTTAAATGAAAAATTTCATACTAATGATATTAGAGATTCCATAGAATTTAAACAACTTTTTGATCAGGTACAAAAAATAAAAAATCCAGTAGTATATTGGTTTATAATTAAAACAGAGATATTGCCTCAAAATATAATTGATAACTTGATTGATTATAAAAACAAAGCTGGTATTTTAGCAAGAACAACTCCAGCATATAAAAAAGAAATTAACTCAAAATCAAAGGTTTTATATGTTGGAAAGGTCAAAAATGGTTTTTGGGGAAGACTCATTACACATATGGGATTTTTAAAAGGAAAAGGACAAACACAAGGTTTACAAATATTTAATTGGATGGGTAATTTGGATTTACAACTTGAACTTCATGTTTTAGAATTCAATAGTGATATGGCCGAATATTTAACTCCGATCGAAATTGAATTTGCAAAACTATTATCTCCTATTTTGGGTAAACACAAATAATTACCCTTACCTGAGTTTGTTTTCCTCCGTTGGTACAGCGCTAAAATCTTCGCTCCAATCTTCGCCGCCGCTTGGTTTGTAACCAGCGGCGTACAATATTTTAATAAATGAGTTGTGTATATTTGAGTGTTACAACCAATTTTATGACAACTTACTTAACAAAAATAGAAGATAATAAAATACATCATCTTAGGCTTACAATTAATGGTATCGGGGTTGATATTGTGGGTGGCATTATGTACAATTCTATTGAAAAATTTTGGCAGAATTGTGAAGATGAAGATTCAGCAAAGGAATTTCAAAAAAAATTTATTAACATCAAAATAAACGAAGGATTTCAAGTAACCGAATACCAAGAATCTCTTGAGAATAATTTAGAAGTTTATGATAAGGCAAAGTGGCATTTTGAAGGCAACTTTCCTTCTGATCTTAATAATTTCCAAGCATATATACACACAGGAATGTTTTTAGGATGGTTAATTGAATCAGATTTAGTAAGTGCAGAATTTTTAGAAGATTTCCCGAACGATGTTCAGTCTTTCAGCAAGCGTGAATTGACGGGAGCACAAATATATAACCAATGCTGTGATGGCGTTTTATTATTAAATGACCTTTCTGAGGAAGGAAATAAATTTGCATTGAACTATTTCGAACTTAGCAATGGAAAGTATATGGCTGATTACGAAATGACTTTGGCTAATGGACTTCCATCTACATATCATGTTCCTGATACTTGGAGTAACTATGATAAGTTAAAGTCAATGTTAGATAAGCGATTTGTGGAATTTAATCAAAATAAACCTAAATAGTAAAAGTAAATATTCGTTGCCCATCTGATAACGCAGATTTGCGGAACTGTCAATGTGCGCTAGCAATCTGTGAGGCAAGTTATAAGAGATGTTGGATAAAGTAAAAAGAGAATTATAAAATCAAAAAACCAATTGATTTTTAATTAATACAAAAGTGATGAATGACCGCACCCAAGAAATTTTAAATAGATTCAATTCTTCTTGGGATGAAACCGAAGAATATTATGAAGACTTAATAAATAATTACAAAGGTTTTGAAAAGTTAAAACCTATACTCAATTTTATTAAAAAATTAAAAAGTAATGGCGAAAATAATCACTTTCGAATTGGAACATCTGTGCATATTCTCGTATTTTCTAGGTCGGTAAATTTCGGTTTGCGTGATGACCAAAAAGTTTTAACAATAGATGCAATTTATGATGGACGTTATGAAGTAACATTTAAAGAAGGTTGCAAGATTTATAGAAAATACGATATGAATACTTTTGATGAAGAAATTATAATGAAACTATTGGCATCATTAAAAAGTACTTTAATTGATTAAATTATAAACCTACATTAAAAATGGCACCAAAACTTGCAAGTATTCTTAACTACTTAATTTCAACTGGGGTATTTATTTACCTATTATTTTTTATAAAAAACAAAAGCGCACAAAACCCTTCAATGAAAATTGGTGGCTTGTCTTTAAAAACACTATCAGTATTAATGTACATAGGACTAACTATTAATATTGGGCTTATCATTTGGAAATTACTTCAATAAAAAAAAAGTCTTTTCCTTTTCCCTTCCTCATTTGGTGGTGCCACTAAAAGACACTTTAATTTTAAATTATTTGTTAACTATTATTCTTACTCCTCTTTTCATCTTACCTCCACTGCAACCATAAAAAGGCACCACTTTAATTAAGCAGTTATTATCCTTATAAATTTTAAGTAAATTTGAACTACCGACTAATTACAGCGTTGCTATAAATGTATAGTTCATTTACAATTTTAACATTGCCATTATTTTTAATAAAAATGAAAAGAACTTGGTAGCTATTATTACTTAAAACAATTTAATTAATTTGCCACAGCCAATGCTATTTCACAAACATATACCAACTTTTCCTTTAAGTAATTATGTGGCAAGCATAACTTACATTGAAGGAAATAATAAAGGTGCGGGGCTTCCTAAAACCAACATGAGTATGGTGTTTAACTTGGGTGATCATTTTAAATTATTTAATGATAATGCATTTCAATCATTTACCGATTACAAAAAGCATTGGATAGCGGGCCTACAAACTAAGCCTACTTTTGTTGAAAGTTATGGAGCAAGCAAAATGATGGTTGTTCAATTTAAGACAGCAGGCGCATTTATTTTTCTTAACCAACCTTTATATCATTTTACAGACAATTATATAAATCTTGATGATATTTTTCATAATGAAGCAGATGATACATGGGAACAATTACAGGAAACAACAACCTTGATAGAAAGATTTCTGGTGATTGAAAATTTTTTACACAGAAGACTTTTACGCAATAATATGCCTAATCAAAAACTTATAAATGCTGTAGATATTTTACTTCAAAGTAAAAATAAAAATTCAATTGAAAACATTTGTGGAGCGTTTAATGTATCTCGTAAGCATCTAAATAATATATTTAAAGAATACCTTGGTGTTTCTCCCAAAACACTCTCGTTATTTTATAGATTTCAACATTCGCTAAAAAGCATAAGCCAGGCAAAGCCCGAAACATTTACCTCTTTTGCATACGAGATGGATTTTTACGACCAAGCACATTTTAATAACAGTTTCAAAAAACTCTCGGGGCTCACACCTTTCGGCTACTCAAATCTTGTAGCGGCAAATCCTTCAATGAAAACAGTACCGCACTTTTTACCTTACTAAATGGCTGGTTACATTTTTCCAATTTTATTTGAGCTGAACTTCCCAACTTTGACTTTATAAATTTTTTACTACAATGAAAATAAATGTACAAAATGAAATTCTTACTGCTTTCTATCTTTCATTAGCAGGTTTTATTTGGGCAATACTTGAATTTGTTTTTGGATTGCACACAACTCGAATTCACTTTCACGCAACCATAACTTGGTTTGCAATTATACCTACGCTAATTATTTATTTATGGCACTATTATAAAATAAAGAAAATTAACCAAGCTGAATTCACCTTTTGGAAGGCATTTAAAACCGGTGCAATTGTATCTATTATAGCTAGCATTCTTAACCCAATTGGATTTGCATTATTCTTTTATTTTGTAAACCCAAACTTGTTTAATGCATTTCAATTGTATGTAACTGAGAAAAAATTGATGTCATTAGAAGAAGCTAAACATAATTTCAACCTTTCCAGCTATTTAATTCAAATTTGTATTGGCAGCTTAATTATGGGTTTAATCATCTCACTTATTCTTTCACTAATATTTAAAAATAAATCGAAATGAAAAAACACTTACTACTATTAATATGCTTTTTTATTGGAATTTTCTTAACCAATAGAATCTTGGCCCAATCAAAAGATGTAAGCAATTTTGTGAAATGGGTACAGGGAAGCTGGGAAATGACAAGTAGAATTTCAAATGGGAAAGAAGCAAATACAGAGGGAATGCTATTTATTAACCTCACAAAAAAAGATAACAATTACATAGGTGAACAAGTGGCAACTGAATCAGGAATTTTAGATGCTTTTGTATCTGGTGGGGGTGACAATTTGCCTTACGAAATAGCATCATTTTTTAACTTATTTATTTCACTATCGGATAACAACAGCATCAAATTTATTTCGAAAGGAGAAATTATGGGAAGTTTTGGAGTCTTCAAAAACGGAGTACTTTCTGAGCAGCACTATACATTTATTCGTTTAGGAAAATCTTTTGTACTACAATCAAAAGTATTTCCAGTTTCCGGCAGTAAAGAACAACAAAGAGAAACGGAAGTTTATGACAAAATTGTTTTAACAGAAGACAAAATTATTTTTTCTTCAACAACACTTAAACTAACTGATACTTATAAAAAAATAAGTTCTAAAGCAAACAAAATAGGTGGCTTGTATAATATGAAAAAATTTTATGAGTTGTTTAAAGAAATGATAAAATCAAATAAATGACAGCCGTCTCGCAGATTTGAGGCGCTGCTAATGTGCGCTAGCAATCTGTGCAACAAGTTATAGAAGATGCTGTCATGCATCAAATGGTGTACCGTTAAAATTTCCTTTTCCATCCTCGCCGCCGCTTGATTTGTAACCTGCTGCGTGAAAAATTTATAAATGAGTTGTGTATATTTGAGTATTGGCAAAATGTACAAACTGACTCTAAAAATTAAACGATGAGACAAGCAACAAACGAAATTTTATTAAAAACAAAACATCATCTTGACATTGTTAGCAATCAACTGATTGACGAAATGACGAAAATCATTCAAGGAGATTGGGGACTTAGTAAATCAACTCACATTAGCGTAGTGGAGATGCTGGATATTGAAGTATTTATTGACGGGTACAGATTAAGATTGTATCCTATGAATAGTTCCTCAAGTCAATTAGGTTACAGGAGTCTGTTAAAAAAAGAATATGCTAATGGGTTACTAAATGATGATGATTTAAATCCAAACTTAGATGAATATGATTTTCAAAATGATGATGATAATAAGGATTTGGACGATTTTGAAAAAACCCAAAAAGAAATTTTCATAGAATGGTTTTTAGAATGTTGGAATAAAACTGACAATAGTAAATTAAGGATACCTATTTATCTTTCATTTCATGATACCAACGATTCGTTTGATTTAAAAACCAATAAGTGGGTGAAACAAAAATAAAATAATCATGCCTCATTTGTTACAAGCTTAAATCTTACCCCCACTAGCACGAATTTGAGGTGCTGCTAATATGTCCTAGCAATCTGTGCGGCAAGTTATAGAAGATGTTGCTATGCCTCAAATGGGGCACCGTTAAAATTTTCGCTTCCATCTTCGCTGCCACTTGGGTTGTAACCAACGATGTTCAATATTCTAATAAATGAGTTGTGTATATTTGAGTGTTGGCGGCAACCGAAAATGGACACTTCATGCGAATCATAATTTTTGTTTTACAATTCACAATTTCTCTTTCCTTAATAGGACAGACTAAGAACCCATTTTTAAAACTCAAGTTTGACAAAGTTGTTTTTTTTGACTTTGAAGAAACGGGAGATAAAGGCGCTTTTATTGTTGACGATTTTGGCAAACCTTTACAAAATATTTTAAAACAGGTACAGATCGACACCTCTACAATAAAAATATTAAGTTTTAAACTCGGCAACAAAAATTCTTATGGGAATGTTACAGCTTCGTGTTTTGACCCACATTGCGGATTTGTATATTTCCTAAAAGGGAAACCTGTTGCGCAGATCTCTATTTGCATCAGTTGCAACAGGCTAAGATCAAGTATTGATATTCCTGCTAAAAAGCAAGGAAAACAAGGGCAAGGCAATGACATTTATTATATGCTAGACGGTCTGAGTAAATCATCAAGAAAATTCTTTAACGGGCTTTTAGTTAAGAATAAATTTACTCATCAAATACCACCGGGTTCAAGCTTTGACAAATAGGTGCATCCGCCTCGTGTTGCCACGAGAGTTTCGCTAAAGTTTTTGTGCCGCCGATTTGTATTTAAAAATCGACCTAGATTATTTTAATAAACCAGTTGTGTATATTTGAGTGTTAGTGGTAAATTTAAGACTCCGTTATGATTACAAAAAACTTAGGCTTATTTCTTCTTGTCATATTAACACTTACTTTTGGCTGTAAATCTCAAACAAAAGTAACAAGCTATATATTATCAAATGATGAAAGAAATATTTGTGATACTTTACAAATAGACACTTCGATAATAGTAGATATTAGAAAATTTAATTCAAACAAAGTAGAACCTTTTCATTATTCATTAGGGAAATTTATTACCGAAAATGGTGAATCAGAGTCAGACCCAATTTTTTTGAAAGGACTTGTATTTTCGGAAACAAATTTAAAATCTTATGATTTAGTGTTTTCTTTAAAAGATAATTTTAAAATGAAAGGTTACAGTATTTTTCTTTTAGAAAACAATTTCAATCTGAACAATAAACCTGACAATATTGGTATTCTTAAAACAATAGACAAATTTACAGTCCTTAAACAAATTGGAACAGACGGAATAAATTGGGACATCACAAATGACAGTTTGATCACCATTATTAAGACTTTTGATAAAAATATTCACTTGAACTTATAGGAGCTTCAGGCGATTGGTGTGAATTTATAATTCACAACGAACCAAAAAATTGGTTTCAATTTGCCAAAGAAGTATATAAAGTATGCCCGGACGTAGTAGATCAAGGAGCAGAGACAATTCAAGCTTTGGCAGACGAAATGAAAACAACAAAACGACTTTATTTTTGGTGGGACTAAAAAAATTCTTTGCCGCTGTTTGTGCAGCGATAAAAATCTTTTGCTACCATCCGCCGCCGATAGATTTGTATCCTTTGGAATAAAAAATTTTTGTAAATCAGTAGCGTAAATTTTAGTTTTGATATACAATTATAAAGTCCATTGATTTTGAAATTTCTCAGAAAAATAAAAGAAATTATATCCCGAATTGGCAATTCAGCAATTCTTGACACCACTTTTGTGTTTCCATATTCATCAGATAAAGAAATTAGAGCAAAACAAATAATTTATAATTTAAAAAAAGGCCTTTTACTTGAAGATAAAAAGGTTCTTATTTCTTGGATGACCGCATATAATAGTGTAAACAAATACAAAGTAAAAAGACGTGACAGCGGCGATAGAACAGAATGGTATTTAGGTAATCATCCCATTTTGGATGGTTATATTTGTGAACTCGAAATAATGATGTGGATGAATGTACCTTGGAAAAATACAATATCAGAAATTACTGCAGATTTAGGCTTAGACTATAAAGGCATGGAAAACTTTTATACTTTAAAAAATCATCTGGTAGAAAGAATTGGTGAACCTCATTTAACTAATATCAAAAAATGGGGTGACTTGGATTTGGGTATTATACAATGGCAGTTTAACGAAATAAATATTTCGATCGTAGGGATTGAACATTTTGCATGCAAATACCGTCTCTCCATTGGTTCTGCATAAGATCAAAATAAAGAATAATTTTTGCCGCTGATGGTGCAGAGATAAAATGTCCGCTTGGTTCTTGGCAGACTAAAACTACAAAATGTAAATCGCTTAAAAAATAATTGAAATTATTATTGTAAAGTTTTCGAGTGTCTCTGCCTAGCCTCATGCCTCCACCAGTCCTTCACTAAAATTTCCCTCTCTGCCACCGCTTGGTTTGTAACCATCGGTGTATAATATTTTAAAAATTCAAGTCTTAGTTCAAGGCACACTCAACCAAAAAGTAAAATGCTCAAAAAAAATTTCAACCCCATATTTAATTTAAAAAATAGTTGAAAGTTTTATTGTGTAAAGTTTGTGCCACAAAACGTGGCGTAATTACCTGGGTACGAAATTTGTATTGTTAAAAATTAAGCAGTTCAATTATTGATGCTGCTATAAAACTTAATGAAGAAAATAAATAAACCTTATTAAAAACAATATCAGTTAATAAAACAATATTTAAAATTTTATGGATTATCAAATTATCATTTCTCTGTTAAGTTTAGTGGCATTAGAAGTTATTTTAGGAATTGACAATGTAATTTTCATTTCAATATTAGCTGATAAACTACCTGCCAATCAACAAAAAAAAGCTAGGCGACTAGGGCTTCTTTTGGCAGCTGTATTACGTTTAGGGCTTTTACTTATTGTTTCTTTTATAATGAAATTGGATGATGATTTATTTACCATCTTCAAACAGGGTTTTTCGGGCAAAGACTTAGTATTAATTGGTGGTGGTTTGTTTTTATTATTTAAAAGCAGCAAGGAAATTTATCATAAAATGGAGGGAGAAAAAGGAAACCAAACTAAATATATTAAGGCTACAACTTTTGCACAGGTGCTAGTGCAAATTTTAATAATGGATATGGTATTTTCTATAGACTCCATTATTACAGCCATAGGAATGGTAAAAGAAATTTGGGTTATGTATGTGGCAGTTATTATTACAGTTATTATTATGTTAGTGGCTGCAGAGCCTATTAGTAAATTTGTAAGCAAACATCCTGCATTTAAAATGCTGGCTTTATCATTTCTGCTTTTAATAGGATTTGCATTGTTAAGCGAGGGTTTTGGTATTGAAATACCTAAAGGCTATATCTATTTTTCTATGGCTTTTTCTTTGTTAGTAGATATTTTCCAAATGAAAATGAATAAGAAAAAGGGGAACCCTATTGAAACAAATGAACATTATCAGAAAGGGGAAGAAAACCTGCCTAAGAATATTTTGTAAATTTTACCGATTGTTATTTTAATGCTGTTATTAAGGTTAAAGTTTTCTGTGTGCTTTAAAACAAGTTATTTGCCTTCGCTTGGTTTGTAAACTGAAGTGTATACTATTTCGAGAAATGTGTTACGTATATTTGGAAGTTGTCTGCATTACACACACTCCTAATTTAATTTATGAATATCAAATCGAAATTGACAGAAAAAGATTTTATTGATGTAAACTTTATTTTGTTGTACAGCAAAATTTCTATGAAAATTTTTACTGCAATAATTATTTTTATGCTCTTCCTTTCTTTATTGACCGCTATATGGTTGCCGGCCATTTCTTTTTCTCAGGTGATTATACCATTCGTAATGTTATTAATTATACCATTGATGACGTACTTTACTGCAAAGAAAAATTATTCTTCTAACCAACGAATAAATGAGACAATTGAATATCAGTTTGAAAAAGATGATTTGCTTATGAAAGGTGAATCATTTAATTCAAAATTGAGTTGGGGCAAAGTATATAAAGTAAGCCAAACGAAGAATTGGATACTCATTTGGCAAAACGGTCAAATTGCAAATCCGATTCCAAAAAGAGACATTGAGGATGGGCAAATTAAATCGCTAAAAATAATATTGACCGAACATAAAGTTAAAAACAACTTGTAGCCATGTATCTGCAGTAACCATTTGCAAGTTGTGTAACCGAAATAACAATAACCTATTTTAAAAAACATTAATACCCAACTGCAGTTTGCAGCGCACCAACAAGCAGTCTTAGTTCATCGTATTACCACCCCCTTTCTTTAATTTTACAACCATCACTTAGTGGATAAATATTATGAAACTATACATAAAGAACATGGTTTGCAGCAGATGCAAAATGGTGGTAAAAGAACAATTGGAAGACTTGGGGCTTCAAACTATATCTGTTAATTTGGGCGAAGTAGAAATTAAAGAAGACTTAAACAAAGACCAATTAGCAGCGTTGAACATTACTTTAAAATCACTAGGCTTCGAAATTATTGACGACAAAAAAAGTAGAACCATTGAAAAAATAAAGAATAGCATTGTTACATTGGTTCACCATACCGACCACAACATAAAAACCAACCTGTCTTCATTTATTACTTCGCAAATTCACCAAGACTACCATTATTTAAGCAACCTTTTTTCAGAAGTGGAAGGCACCACCATTGAAAAATATTTTATTGCCCAACGAATAGAAAGAGTAAAAGAATTGATAGTTTATAACGAACAAACTTTATCTGAAATAGCTTACCAATTAGGTTATAGCAGCGTTGCTTACTTATCAAACCAGTTTAAAAAAGTAACCGGCTTTACGCCTAGTTATTTTAAATTACTAAAAGAAAACAAACGCCAAAACATTGAGGAACTGTAAAATGTTACAACTCTAATACAAAATTCTACAACAACTAAGCTGTAAGCTCAATTTATCTTTGTGTCAAACTAAAAAAAAATGACACATACATATAAAGTTACAGGAATGACCTGTGGAGGTTGCGAAGCAAAAGTAAAAAGCAGTTTACTAATGGTGCCAAATGTTACGCAAGTTGACGTATCTAAAGACAACCAAACAGCTACTATTTCCATGGATAAACATATTGCATTATCCATTTTTGAAAATGCTTTAGATAAAAAATATTCCATTACAGCAATAGAACATAACAAAGCTGCCGAGCAAGCAAAAAATTGGTTCTCCACATACAAGCCGCTCTTATTAATTTTTGGATACATAACCGTTATCGCTATCATTGCTGCAACACAGCATACCACTTTTCATTGGATAAAAGCAATGAATGTTTTTATGGCCGGTTTCTTTCTTAGTTTCTCTTTCTTTAAAATGCTCGACCTAAAAGGTTTTGCTGAAAGTTATAGCATGTACGATATTGTAGCAAAGAAGTTAACCGCATGGGGTTTTATTTATCCATTTGTTGAACTTGCATTAGGTTTTGCATATGCTACAGGCTTTCAGCCGTTGGTTACAAATATTGTGACGCTAGTTGTAATGAGTGTAAGCATTGTTGGTGTATTACAAAGTGTACTTAATAAGCGTACAATTAAATGTGCATGCTTAGGCGCCGTGTTTAATTTACCAATGAGTACAGTTACTATAATTGAAGATGCTTTGATGATGGTAATGAGTGGTATGATGATTTACATGCTGCTTTAAAAAAATACACTTATAAAAAAAATATTGGTTATGCCTTACCTATTTTAAACCAGTTATTACATGATGAATGCCCGTGAAACAATTACAACGATGTTTACAAAAATAGAAATATGCCTGGCACTTTTTGGTTGGGAGAATACACTTGGTAGGAGCGGAGGCATTAATGATAGAATGTGATGAATACATTTTAAAATTAGTGGAACAACTTTTCTCTTAACATTAATAACGCTCACTCATTGAAGCAGCGAAAAAACCGGATGGAATGTCTGGTTAATAAAGAATCATAATGATAAAAAATTATTTTATGAAAACAGTTTTTATCTTTTCACTAATTCTTACATTATGGGGTTGCACCAAAGAAACAGAAGATAATTCATGTATTTCTTTTAGTAAAGCACCGGTTACAAAAATTGAAGGCGCTACAGCTGCATCAGTTAATCAGGAAATAATTCTCACGCTTTCTTTTACTTGCTTTAACGGGTGTGGGCAGTTTGGAAATTTTGAGCAATCGATGTCAGGCAATACAACAACAATAGCAGTAAATGCAAAATATGAAGGCTGCGTTTGTACACAGGATTTACCAACCAGACAAACTACTTACAAATTTAAAAAATCACAAAGCGGAACATATGATTTAAAGTTTTTTCAAACGGAAAATACTTTTTTGACACATACAATTGTTGTTCAATAAAGTTTGGGCATCATTGTGTCTGTTCATTCTAAGGCATAAATAATGCGATGGCTAATAATCATGTGTCTTACTTCGCACCCATCCCCTTCGATTTTGTATTTTATAACAATATTAACTGACTTTTAAAAAATAAAATAATATTGGTTTGATATTTAACCATTAAAGTATTAACTTTGTGTTTCATTATGACAAACAACAAAAATCAAACGCTTCGCACTTACACACTGGCCATGACAAAAGTTCAACTTTTGTTCAAGGCATTTATAAGGAATAAATTTAAGGATAACAATGTGGACCTTACTTTTGAAATGCTGCAGGTATTGATTAACCTCTGGGAAAAACAAGGTTTTAACCAGCAGGAGTTGGCTAACCTCTTGCTTAAAGACAAAGCAAGCCTCACACCTTTAATAGACAATCTTACAAAACGTGGATTGGTACAAAGAACAGCAGATACCAATGACCGGCGAAATAAATTAATCGTTCTTACCCAGAAGGGAAAAGAATTTGAACAGCAAATAAAGCCATGGATTGAAGAGCTTTTTTCTATTGCCGGCAAAGGGCTAACAGTGCAGGAATTAACCACCAGTATTGCATTGTTCGAAAAAATGTCCAGTAACTTTTCAATCAGATAAAAATTTTTTTAAAATAATAGTTAAATATTTAACCATTAAACTCCATACCATGTCACGATATATTTTTATTAGTGTATTAATATCAACCACATTACTTTTTTACACTCCTGTAAAGGCGCAGGAAAAAGTAATTACACTTACTGAGCTTTTCAATTTAACCCAACAAAACAACCAGCAATTAAAGGTGGTGTCTGCCGGGGTAGATGTAGCCAAGCAAGCAGTAGCTGTTTCTCGGCTACAACAATTACCTACTATCTCAACGGCTTTATCTCTTGGCTACTTGGGCAATGCCAGGGTAATTGAAAATGATTTTTCAAAAAGCAGAACAGTAAATATGCCGCATTTTTCCAATGCCTTTGGCGTGCAGGCAAGCCAGCTTATATTTAAAGGCAATGCGGTGCGCAACAGTATTCAAGTAGCTACCCTTCAAGAGCAGTTAGCTGTGCTCAATCTTGAAAAGAACACGCAAGATGTGAAACTACTGGTAGCCAGTAATTATTTTGATTTATACCGTTTATATAACCAGCGGAAAGTGTTCACTCAAAATATTTTATTAGCCAAACAACGTTTAAAAAACATTGAAAAAGCATACAACCAAGGCATGATTACCCGCAATGATATTATCAGAAGTGAGCTGCAGTTATCAAACCTTGAAATGGCATTACAAGTGGTAAACAATAATATAAGCATTCTTAATAACCGTTTAACAACTGCCATTGGTTTATCGGAAACCATCATCATTATACCGGACACAACGGTATTTAGCAGAAACCCAGCAACATTGAGTGAAACAGATTATTTGGATGAAGCATTGATCAAAAATCCGTCAATAAAAGTTGCAGAGAAGAATACAGCCATTGCAAAAAAATCTTTGGATTTTGTAAGAGCTGAAAGAGCACCTGCTATTTCACTTTTTGTAGGTAATAATTTAGCCCGCCCTCTCACTACCGGTATTCCTACAGACAAATTTTCTTTTGGTTGGCAGGCCGGAATAACTTTTTCATACGATATAAGTTCACTGTATAAAACCGGTAAAAAAATCAGGCAATCTAGCTTGCAAGTAGCTCAACTTAAAGAGGTGGAAACACTCAACCGTCAAAATACAAAACTCGCTGTGAATGCTGCATTCATTAAATACCAGGAAGCAATGGCACAGCAAACCACTATTGAGAAAAATAAATTATTGGCAGAAGAAAATTACCGCATCATCGAAAAGAAATATTTAAACCAGATGGCGCTTTTTATAGACATGCTGGATGCAGCTAATGCCAAACTGGAAGCCGATCTGCAAAACACCAATGCTGCAATTAATACACTGTACACTTATTACATACTGTTAAACAGCACAGGTAATTTATAATTTTTCCATTCACAAAAAAAAAGAAAGAATGTCAACTCAAAACACAGCAAACAATAGAAAAACAGGCAAACATAAAAGACGTGTTACTATTATTAATCTCTTGGTTTTTACAATTGTGGCGGCAGGCTTAACCTGGCTCGTAATAAAATATCTACACATTGGCGACGACAATTATACAAATGATGCACAAGTAGAAACATTTATAAACCCGGTAAACACAAGGGTTTCAGCCTACATAAATGACATCCGTTTTGTTGAACACCAGCAGGTTAAAAAAGGCGATACGCTTGCCATACTAGATGCCAGAGAAATTAAAACACAGGTGGGGCAGGCAGAAGCGGTTTATCTAAATGCATTGGCCAGCAGGCATACCACTTCTTCATCGGTAAAGACAGTTGAAAACAATATATCGGTTGCAGAAGCTAATATTGGTGCTGCCAAAGCAAGGTTATGGAATGCTGAACAAAATTTAAAACGTTATGAAAGTTTGCTAAATGATGAAGCAGTAACACGGCAACAGTATGACCAAATAAAAACCGAATATCAGGCACAGAAAGCACAATATGAAGCGCTGAATTTTCAACGCAATACAACCAGTTTATCAGCCAATGAAACAGCATCTCGTTTAGGAATGAACAATGCAGAAATCAGACGTGCCAGTTCTGCTTTGGAAATGGCCAAATTCAATCTTTCATACACCATAATAACCGCACCACATGATGGAGTAATGGGTAGAAGGGTGATTAATGAAGGACAGTTATTGCAGGCAGGTCAACAAGTGGCTACAATTGTAACGAGTGAGAACAAATGGGTAGTAGCCAATTACCGTGAGAAGCAGATGAACGACATACAAATAGGCAAGAAAATGAAGGTGACGGCAGATGCATTAAAAGGAAAAGAGTTTGAAGGAATTGTGACGGCTATTTCTGCAGCTACGGGGTCAAAGTTTGCGGCAGTTCCGGTAGATAATTCAACAGGAAACTTTGTAAAAGTGCAGCAGCGTATTCCTGTTCATATTGAGTTTACAAATGCAAACGATAAAAAAGATTTGGCTTTGCTAAGAGCAGGCATGAATGTAACCATTACTTTAAAATAACTACAATGTATAACAAAGGATTGTTTCACAACTGGGTACCTAAGCCTGTGATGCTGCTGCTTATCATCATATTGCTATTACCTATATTGGGAGTAAGTGGTGTGTACGTAGGTAATATGCAGGATATGACTAGCAGCCTGGGTACACTGGCCGAAATGATGAGTATAGCACTTAATGCAAATGCCATTGGCATGGCCATTGCGTTTCCGTTGATATTGCGGTCAAAACAGTTTTTCCGTTCAAAAGAAGTGATGGTAGTAACGCTGCTAATTGTAGCTGGCTTATCAATCATTTCAGGCACCACCAATGAGCCAGTTGTTATAGTTGTAAATTCCTTTTTTATCGGCTTCTTTAAAATGATTGCCTTAATAGAATTGGTGTTGCCGGTAATGTTTATGATGGGTCCCACTGGAGACAGAGGTAGTTTCAATGCAGTTTTTTATCCAAGCAGTATTGCCATTAGCCAGCTGGCTACCATGTATTCTACACGGCTGTCTTACTACCTTCAGTGGCAAGAGGTGTATTTTATTTCTGCCGCTATACTTGTTTTTTGTGCATTACTCTGTATTGTTTTTATGCACAACCTAAGGCCAGGCAAGCAGGTATCTTGGAAGGGGTTTGATTGGTTGAGTATGATCTTATTTACAACAACATTCATGGGGCTTAATTATATTTTTGTGTTTGCAAAGCAACAGGGTTGGTGGGCCTCAGAGAGTATTGTAATGGTTTCGATTGCTACCATTGTTTTGTTTATATTATTTGTATACCGACAAGTATTTGCAAAAGCGCCACTTTTTGCATTTTCTCTTTTTAAAAAGAAGAACGTTGTTCATGGGCTTTTAATGACTTTACTGGTAGGAATGTATTTGGCTACAGCCGGAATACAAAATTTATTTACAACAGGTATTTTAGGGTATGATGCAAATACAAATGCCCTGCTTAACCTGGCAATGATACCCGGTGCCATACTGGGCGGTTTATTAGGTTACTACTGGTTTAAAAATAACTGGCAAGTAAAAACATATATTTTACTGGGCTTTACAACATTTGCAATGTATGTTGTATGTATGTATTTTTTGTTTGCCCCTGTTATCGATATTGAGTATCTCATCATTCCTTCAATGCTCAAAGGCTTTGGCCTGATCGTACTTTTTATAGGATTATCGTTTTATACCATGAACCGATTACCACTTCAACAAGTGCTTGCCGCTGCATCTTTAATGATTGTGATTAGATCGTTTTTAGGGACAGCAGTTTTTGGATCAATATATTCCTGGGCCATGTACAAATTACAATGGCAATATGTTGGCGACCTCGCAGTAGGTATTGATGTAGCAAACCCTATGGTGCTAAATCGTGGAGGCGCACTTGCACTGTATATGCCCGTGCAGGTACAAGCAATATTGGCTGCGGCTAAAACACTTTTTGGATACATTATTATTGCAAGTTTTGCAGTAATTGTTTATGTGATATTGCATCGGTTTGGAAATATTAATTACCGCAGTTTCATTCGACAAAGTAATTTGCTGGCAGGTATAAGTATAAAGAAAAGGAAAGCACCTACCCAAAAAGAAATAGAAAAAGTGAGAGTGGCAGCAATTTAAAATGGGTTTCTACTGAGTTTTCCTATAACAATAATGGCCACATTACAATAGAGTAAATTATTTGCAAATAGAATAAATAAATTAGGAACGCAAACAAAGGCAAAGTAAATTTGAAGTACTAACACAGCAGAATATTTATGAGATCTACTTTGATGCTTATTTTTTATCTAGTTTTTATAATAGGATGCAATAATGCAGAAAGAGAAGTAACATCAAAAAAGGATGTAACCCATGTTTATCCAACTGTCAGTTATCTTGATATAAAACTTGACTCTGTAGGGCACCTTCCATCTAATCCATATATTGTAGAATTTAAAAATCAACATAAAACAATTGTGTTTTGTGCAGTAACTCATCTTACTGACGATTCAGATATTAACAATCCTATGTTTGCAAAAATTGAAAACAAATTTTTTGCTTTCAAACCAGATGTTGCTATTAATGAAGGGGGTGATATTTCTAAAAAGTTATATGTTTCAAAACAAGATGCTTTATTAAAAGATGGAGAAATTGGACTAACAAAAATATTGTGTGATAGTTTAAAAATATTGCCGATAGATGGTGACCCTACAGTTGAGTATGAATTTGCAGAATTGCTAAAAACTTTTTCAAAAGGTGAATTATTGGCTTATATAATTACAGAACGTTTTATGTGGGCAATGAAAGGACAAAATATTATTGACAGCATTGAAATTGAAAAAAGATACAATGCGTTTGTTCAGAATTACATCATTAAAAAAGGTAAAGTTTCATTAACCAAAACAGAGCAGACGCTTAATTTTTACAAACTAAATTATGAACAACTATTACACCGACCTTTTGATATTTTAGAACTTGAGCCTACAAATCCATTTGAACCTGCGGGAAAATTCCAAAAAATTGGAAGAACATCAAAAGAAATAAGAGATCAATTTTTACTAAAAACCGTTGACAAATTATTAGACAGCAACAACAAAATATTTATAGTTTTTGGAGGTTGGCATTTATTAACCTGCAAACCTGGTTTCGAAGAAATTATTAGCAAAAAGAGAAAATAATTTTTTACCACTTATTATTTTACAGCATAATATTTTATATTGCTAATTAAAAAATATGGAAAAAAAAAAAGGCGGAATATTTTTTTGGAGTATTATAGCCATCATTCTTGGATGGACATTGTACAGAAAATTTGATTTTGAAACTTTAAAATTTGAAAAACCTGCTTTGGCAGTTGTTTACATCATCACTTTTAGTATTGCGATTTTCTTTTTAGTAAAAAATCTCATAAATAAAACTAAGCAATAAAGAATTGCAGGTAGTAAGTATTTCTAATGGACCTTTCTTTTAATAGCGTTATACACAGTTTTATGATCGATTATTGGTAGACAGAAATAAATTATTTTTACCTAATTCATATAGCTACATCATAATCAAACTATCTTTTTTTTATATTATGAAATAGTAGAGAATGAGTGGTATATTTAATAGACTGAAGTAAAAAAATAATTTCCACTTAATATAAAAACGCATGAAATATAAAGCATCACTCGATAATTTAGCAAAAATAGTTACCCTGTCTATTACACTCATTTTTGCAACAATTATCATTTTACAAATTACACTTATTTCTGATGGTGCAAATCGTTCACCCATTTTTACAATGGTAGCTTTATTAATAATATATTTCGGTACTTTTTCATTTAGACCAATTAGCTATACGTTGTCAGAAAAAGGCCTTACAATTCATAGACCGCTAGTAAATGTTACCATACCAAAAGATGAAATTAAAATGGTTACTATTTTAACCAAAGACGAGTTATCATGGACTGTAAGAACGTTTGGGGTTGGAGGATTGTTTGGATATTTTGGTAAGTTTTCAAATTACAAACTAGGTAGTATGACATGGTATGCTACCAAAAGAAAAGAAAATATGGTATTGGTTACTACCATTAATAATAATAAAATTGTATTGTCGCCAAACGATGCGGAGAAATTTATAATGGAATTTTCATAACCGTCCATGTTATACTACACCAATAGAATTTTATAGCGATGTAGATTATACCACAAATTTTATTTGTGCGTAAATGGCAAAAAATTTCTTTAATAATCTAGCTAAATAGTATTTTAAAAATTTGCAAATAAGTTATATTTGAAAATATCTATGGATGTTTGATAAGTCATTTATTTTATAAATTAATTCCACTAAGCCATGTTAATTGAGCTAAATAAAAAAGAGTGGATAGAAGAATTTGACCGGTTAAAAAAATATTTACTCGAACTATTACAGGGCTTTGAAATAAACATTGAACATGTAGGCAGTACTGCAATACCCGACCTTATTGCAAAACCAATTCTAGATATTGATATAGTTCTCCATAACAAAGCTGACCTTAAAGATATATCTACAAAGCTTCAATTGGTCGGATATAGAAATAAAGGCGAGCAAGGTATTACAGGAAGATTTGCATGTAGACAAACATCTCCATTTACGCCTATCACAGTTAATTCTAAAAAATGGATGGAGCATCATCTTTACCTGTGTTTTTCAGATAGTGTAGCTTTAAAAAATCATCTATTATTTAGGGATGCATTGTTGGCAGATCTGAACCTTGTACAACAATATGCACAATTAAAAAATAGCTTACTGAGTAATTCAACAATTACAAGAGAAAATTATTCAAGAAAAAAAACTGAGTTTATCATTTCCGTTTTAAGATCTGCCGGGCTAAAAGAAACAGAATTAAAAGAAATAGAAAATGCCAACAAATAAAATTGTTAGTGACTTATGCCTATATTTTTAACCACAGTAACATAAAAGAAAATACATTTACAAATGAATAAAGTAATAGTAGTAATAGGCGCTACAGGAAATTTAGGGAGAAAAATTGTAAATGCATTGATAGAGAAAGGGGCAGAAGTAAGGGCCATTGTAAGATTGGAAACCAAGGCAGAAAAAATAATGCAATTAGAACAAATTGGCGTAAAGGTTTTTCAAGTAAATACAAGTAGTTCAGCTGAAATTTCAAAATATTGTATGGGTGCAGATTGTGCAGTTTCAGCATTGGCAGGTTTGAGCGAAACAATAATTGATGCCCAAAAGATTTTTTTGGATGCTGCCATTGAAGCCAAAGTAAAAAGATTTATACCAAGCGATTTCTCAACCGATTTTACAAATTTAGTAGCAGGTAAAAATAGAAATTTAGATTTTCGCAGATCGTTTCATCAATACCTTGATAAAGCTCCCATAAAAGCCACCACTATTTTTAATGGCGCATTTATGGATTTGCTTACTACTGACATGCCCTTAATTATGTTTAAGCAGAATCGCATTCTTTGTTGGGGTAATCCAAATCAATTGATGGAATTTACAACCACAGAAAACATTGCAACATTTACTGCTAATGCTGCTATGGATGACGATACCCCTAGATATTTAAGAATAGCTGGTGATACTTTATCGTGTAACGATTTTGTAAAATTACTTTCTCAACTCACTGGTAAAAAATATAAACTTTTTAGACCGGGAGGTATTGGGCTATTAAATACTGTAATTAAATTAACCAGGTTTTTTTCTCCATCAAAAAATGAATTGTACCCTGCATGGCAGGGAATGCAGTATATGAGAGATATGATGGAAGGCAGGGTAATTTTTACAAAATATGATAACGACCGATATCAAAATATGCAATGGACAAGAGTAAAAGATTTTCTAATAAAAGAGAAAGATTACAGGTAAAATTTATTGAATGGCTGGAAGTGAATAATATAGATTGAGCTACAAAGAAAGTGTGAGTAAAGAAAATTTGCTTCTGTCATTTAAAATGGTAATTCTGTATATGTTTAATTTAAAAATTCAGCATTATGGCAAAAGAATTTTTACAACGTGCAACAACCAATGGTAATTTTAATGCAAACAATTTTTTTTCTTACAAAAAAAATCAACCAGCATTTTTTAATTCCCCTCACTTACAAGTACAAAAAAAACCTACTGCCGGCAAAACATCTACTGCTGCAAAAAAAACCTGGAAAGATAAATTGACTGCATTTGATCATGCAAAAAGTACTACTGATGAAATAAAAGTGTTTTACAAAGATTTGCTGGAGCAGGAAATAGTAACGGTATTTGGTAAAACAGAAGTGGTAGATGTGTTGCTAAAAGGAGATCCAAACTGCAACCCCGCACACCTTACCCTTATGCTTGAAATTGGTGATGGCAAGCTGGCAGATTATGCCCCACCCGATGTAGAAAAAGAGGAAGCTGCACGAATAAAACGCAGGGGCGTAGATTTAGGTAAAACCAAAGATGTAAATACCATCGCATTGCCGGAAATACTTTGCAGAAGAATATTTTTAAATGATATTGATAGAGATCATCCCCAAAGATTTCATGCTGCTTATTATCATGAAGCCAAACATGATGACCACCGCCAACTCTACATTAAATATTTTAAACAATGGAAAGACAAGTTTAAAAAATCGAAAAAGCCAAAGGGTTTTTTAACCTGGGTAAGAGAAACACTAGCCAATAAAAAACATGCGGTTGATTTGGCAATCATTGAAGAAGATCATTTTAACACTACCGGTACTTTGTTCAATGAGGCCGTTGCACATCTTAAAACATTGGAATGGTTAGGTGCACAAAAAGCAACTACAGAAGATGCCATAAAAAGTCGCTTCAGCACATTTGTTGAGTACGCATCTAACATTGCAGATAATGTAACCATCATTATTAATGCATTTATAGCAATATATAAAAACTTACCCGAAAAGCTTAAAAAAGCCATTGCTGCTATGATAACATCGGGCAAAGATGGCGATGGAGGTGATCCTAAAAGATACCAGGTGTTTTATGCAAAGCTTGTTGAAAAAATATAAACTTATTTTAAACAAAATGGATTCAACATTAGTTCATCAAATAGCAAAACATTTTAGAGAAGTTCATGTTGGTGGAAATTGGACAGCTTCCAATTTGAAAGATAATTTGGCAGGGATAAATGTGCAACAAGCTAATACAAAAGTTCACCATCTCAATAGCATAGCCGAGTTGGTATTTCATGTAAATTATTATGTGAGTGCAGTGCTAAAAGTTTTGCAGGGTGAGCCTTTAAATGCATCTGATAAATTTAGTTTTAGTTTGCCTGCAATAACGACGGAAACTGAATGGAAAAATTTGGTTGATAAAACTTTAGCCGATGCAGAAATATTTGCCCGGCTTATTGAGCAATTGCCTGAAGAAAAATTGTTGGAGAATTTTTCAGATGAAAAATATGGTAACTATTATAGAAACCTGCATGGTATAATTGAACATACTCATTACCATGTTGGGCAAATTGCCATTTTGAAAAAAATTATTGCATCATCTACCCGATGATAAAAGTTGAAAAAAGATATATTGATGAACGGCTGCGGGATAGTAGTGGAAATCCTTTTGTGAGGCACGAACAAAAGATTGTAACGGATAGCCCGGTCAACTGTTGATGAAAGGTATTTGTTTACAGCCCCAAATCTATTTTAAAATTTTGCAGTCATTACTTTAAAACCTACACTGTCTGCACCTTTGGGTGTAAAAAATTTTGATTTAAATTTTTTGGTGGTGCCTGGCGGTACCATTTCGTAAATGGTTTCGTGGTCTTCTTCCAATAACATTCCGGTTTTGCTGTAGAAAGAAATTTTTACATCTATATCTTTAAATGTTACAACTTTAGCATTGTTGGTTACGGTGCCTTTAATAACTGTTTGGCCTATTAAATTTTTTGTCTGCTCACCTGCTGCTAGTATAAAACTCGAAGGACTTCTTTGTTCTGTTTCCTGCAAGCTTATTTTATTTTTTTCGTAATTTCTATTGCTGTTTATTTCATAATCTTGTTTGCTTTCGCATGCTGTAAAACATAAAAAAGAAACAATAATGATGCGTAAATTTTTCATGTTATAAATATTAAAGTAAAAAAGAATTATCAAATGTAAGTTTAGCCGCCGATTTTTTTTTAGATTTGATGGAAGTTAAAATTATTTTAACGAAATGTAGTTTAAAAATAAATATTTAAGAGCTGATGGTACACAATTTTAGCAGTGAACATTCTTTAATAAGCAACTGGGTAAGCGAACTTAGGTGTGTGGATGTGCAGAAAGACAGAATGCGTTTTAGGAGAAACCTGGAACGAATTGCAGAAGTAATAGGCTATGAAATTAGTAAAGGAATGGAAACGGAGGAGAAGCAAATTGTGACACCAATGGGTACTGCTACCTGCAAAGTTTTAAAAGACCAACCGGTGCTTGCTACTATTTTAAGGGCAGGTTTGGCCATGCACAATGGTTTACTTAGCTATTTTGACAGAGCCGATAATGCTTTTTTAAGTGCTTACAGAAAGCACCATGCTGATGGTAGTTTTGAAATAGCGTTGGAATATATGAGTTGCCCTCCTATAGATGGCAGGGTGGTTATTGTGAGTGACCCTATGCTTGCTACCGGCGCATCGTTGGTAAAAGCTATACAATATATAAGAGATGCCGGTAATATAAAAGAGCTTCATGTAGTGTGCGCTATTGCAGCCACCCAAGGTATTGTTACCCTATTAAAAGCTGAACCTACTGCCAACATTTGGTGTGGTGCCATAGATAATGATTTATCTGCTAAGGGATATATTTTACCTGGCTTGGGCGATGCAGGCGATTTGGCATATGGTTCAAAAATGCAGCAATAGCATTTTTTATATAACAAAGTATGCCTTAAATAATAATCGTAATTATGAGGCAGCATTTTGTTTGAAATACTTATCTTTAAAGGACAGAATAGTTTAGCAAATGAGAAAAATTTTAATAGCATTATTTATTGTTGCATTTTCTGCTTCAGCTAATGCTCAAGATCCGCACTTTTCACAGTTTTTTGCATCGCCGCTTACCTTAAACCCCGCCTTTACCGGCAAGTTTGATGGGCAATGGCGATTGGCAGTAAACCACCGTGACCAATGGCCATCTATACCAAAAGCTTATGTAACCACCAGTGGTTCGTTTGATTTTGGTATAATGAAAGATAAATTACCTGCCGGTGATGTATTTGGTATTGGTATAGCAGGCTTATCAGATGCTAGTGCAAATGATCAGTTGAAATTAAATTATGGTTCCGTTTCAGTTTCGTACCACAAAGCCTTAGATGAAGATGGTTACAATACAATAGGTGCAGGTTTTCAGGGAACTTATAGCAGCCTTAGTTTAGATGAAGGCAAACTTACTTTTGAAGATATGCTACGAGCCAATGGATTTACAGGTGCACGTACAGATTTTTTAACAAATGGCAACAGCCAAAATTATTTTGATGTTAATGCGGGAATCTTATTTTCAGGTTCCAGCAATGGAGATAATAATTATTATGCAGGTGTTTCAGTTTATCATGTAAACAGGCCAAAGGTTGGTTTTAAAGATCAAAATTATTTTTTGGCTAATAGGCTTACCGTACATGGTGGTGGCTCTTTACCAGTTGCAGATGCCTTAACTTTAAATGCTTCTATTATACATCAAGTACAAGCCAAGGCTAGCGAAACTACTCTTGGTGGTGCATTGGCTTATAACTTAAATGGCGATGAAGTTACCCCGTCCAGTATTTTTGTAGGCTCGTGGATTCGTTTGAACGATGCACTCATACCATATATTGGATTAGAAGTGGGTGGATTGAGAATTGGAGCAAGCTATGATGTAAATATTAGTAGTTTAAAAACTGCAACAGCAAGCAGAGGGGGTTCTGAATTTTCTTTAATTTATATAAAGCGTAAAGCAGAAACGAAGGGTATTCCTTGTCCGAAGTTTTAAAATTTACTTCAATATATTTTGTAAAGATCATCGCTTTTGGGCGGTGATTTTTTTTTGGGATCATTTTTTTTTTATTTGTAAGAAAATTATCCGATCAACCTGCGGTTGATGTAAGACAACCACCCCGTCAACCTACGGTTGCCACCCCTCCAGTGGAGGGGAATAAGCGAAGAACTTAGCGAAATACGAACGTACATTTATCTTTATATGTTGAAAGCTTTTTTGAACCTTGAACCTTGAACCTTGAACCTTGAACCTTCCACCTTCACCTCACAGGACTTCCACTAACAAACTTATTTCCTTTTACAAAAAAGCGGTATGGTAGTAATGCATCATCTCCAGCACTAGCTATTCCAATACGTTTGCTTATTCCTATTTCTGAATCGTTTAAAATATATCCATCATGGTAGATATCAATTTTATCATCGCCAAAAAATAATCCTGAAAATGATTTGGTAATTCCTAATGCTTTTGCAACATTGCCGGGTCCTTTAGTTAATGTATTATCCATGTTTTTTTTCCCTGTTCTTATGAGCATCTTCTCCATTCCTTCCAATGGTTCTATGGCTCTTATCAAAACAGCATCTGGCACATCAATATCATTCGTTACTACGTTCAACATGTGGTGCATGCCATAACAAATGTAAACGTACACGGTACCTGCTTCCGCATACATATATTCATTGCGCTGTGTACGTTTGCCTTTGTATGCGTGCGAGGCTTTGTCAATATATGCTACGTAAGCTTCTGTTTCTACTATACGCCCGCTTGTTCCAACGCCTTCAATATTTGTGACTATAATTTTTCCTATTAAATCTTTTGCAATAGCAACAACATCTTTTCTTTTGTAAAATAATAGTGGGAGATTATTCATGTAGAGCGAATGTATAAAATCAAATTTAAGTATTGTTTCAAATTTTAATTGCCACATTAAAAATCCACCCTGTTAACATTTGATTGTCACTCCTCCGATGGACGGGAATTATAGCAAAAAAGCTTTTGCCCATGTTGTAGGTTCTTTAGAAATATATTCAGATAAAACACATCCTACGCCTGACCAACCTTCTAACAAACCAACTGGATTAATTGCATACTTTTTATTAGCAATTTCATTATCAACTAAAGAGATTGTTTCTTTAACCCAATACTCATAGGCAGCATAATAAGTATAATTAAAAGTGTCGTTGTAGAGTGCTTTGTACATTTGAGCCAAGCCTGCGCTGCCATGGCAAAAATGTGAGTCGGTGCTACAAGTGGCTTGTACTGTTTTTCTGGTTACTATTTGCAAACCTAGTCTATCTGCATTGGCTGTGTATTTGCTATCGCCTAACATATTGCCGGCTCTGTACAAGAGTAATACAATGCTTAGGTCTCCATAGCACCAGGCCAATCTGTTATTTCTAGAGAGTTCTGTAGCGTCTTTTTCAAAATTAAATGGAAAGGAGGAGTATTCATTTTCGGCATACATGACCGGAAGTTCGTGTTTCAAAATAAATTCTATTGCCAGCCTAATGGTATTTTCTATTTCATCTTTATTGTTTACATGATACCAAGCATTCATTAATATTAGTATAAAACCTGAGAGACCATGGGCCAATCCAAAATCGACTGTGTTATTAGATAACCTTTCTAAACCAAGATTGGCAAACCAAATACCATCTTTATTTATTTCGGCTTTCTTACAAAATAGTGTAATCAAGGAATGGAGATACTTGTTTATTACAGGGGTTTGTACTCTTGTAGTAAAATAATGAAGAATGCCCATGGCTCCGTGCAAGTAATCAGTGTTTCCTTTTTGAAGTTGCTGTATCGCATCATCGTATAAAAAATTATCCAGTTGTACAAATTCATCATCAACATTAAATTGTATGAATTTATTTTGATGAAGATAATTTACAGTATAACCAAGACCTGCAGCACCATTGCTAAAGAATGAGCCATGCAAATTGCCGGCACCGTTGTTTACATCATCAAAAATGTTGTGTAATAATTGCTGGGCTTCGTTGTAAAGTATATTATCGTTTAATGTTTTAGAAACGTTGAAATAATAAAATAATAACCCAAGGCTGCCGCCTAAAAAACCACTTGACTGAGGCGTAGATTGTAGTAATAATTCATTTATAATTTTTAATTTCTCTTTTGCAATTACCTGCGACATAGCTTGAATTTAATACAAGTTGAAGAAAAATTAAAAAGCTGAAAGAAAAGATAAACGAAAGTGCATTTATAGCGTATGAAATAAAATTTGATGCATACTTATGAAAAACTAATTAATCATTTTTGCTTTCATCATATCTAAAAACGCAGGTTTGTATGAGTTGCCAATAATAATTTCTGCTGTAGGGTTCCTTTTTAATTTTATTAAATTTCCATCTACCGAATGAATATTTGAAATAGGTATTATAAAAGATTTATGTACTCTTATAAACTTTTGATTGGGCAAATTATTTTCGAGGTCTTTCATATTCATTAATGAAAGAATTTTTTTGTTGCCACAATTAATGCCAATGTAATTTTTTAAACCTTCAATAAAATCAATATCATTTATTTCAATTTTTTGGAGTTTGCCTTTAGCATCGCCCTGTACAATTATAAAGTCGAGGTGCGACATATCAACAGTCGCTTTATTTTTAGCCCCAATTATGTCGCTTGCTTTTTGCGAAGCTTTTAAAAACCGAGTGAAGGGTACGGGTTTTAATAAGTAATCTATTACATTTAAATCAAACCCATCCATAGCGTACTGGCTGTAGGCAGTTGTAAAAATTATTTTACATTTTCCATTAATAGCTTCAACAAACTCAAGCCCGGTTATATTGGGCATTTGTATATCTAAAAAAATAAGATCTATATCGTACTCTTCTATAATTTTTAAACCTTGTAGTGGATCGGTAGTGGTAGTAACCAAATGCAAGTAAGGCACTTTTTGAATATAGGAGGCCAATATATTTATAGCTGGTTGTTCATCATCAATTACCAAACAATTTATCATGCGCCAATTTTTTTAATGTATGTATCGTAATAAGGAATCACCAATTTTGATGTATATATTGAAACCTGTTCTTCAAAAGCAAGGGTATAATTATTTTCGTAAAGCAAATCCAATCTTTTAATAATGTTACCGGTACCGAGCCCACCGGGTATTACAACTTTAGATTTATTGCATTTATTTGATGTTGTAAAAATTATTTTTTCAGTAGTTTCTTCTATGGTGCAATGTATTAATGCGGGGTTTGTTTCATCTTGTAAATCGCCATGCTTAAACATATTTTCTACCAACGATATTAATATCATAGGGGTGATATATTTATTAGCAGCATCTCCCACTACATCAAATTTTATGTACAAAGCATTTTCAAAACGAAAATTATTTAACTGTATTACGTTCTCAATATTCTCTAATTCATTTTCAAGCCTTGCTAAACCATTAGTTGCAGTAAAATCTGTAATGGAGTAGCGCATTATTTCTGAAAGCAAAACAATTCCATCTCCTACCCTTGGTGCCACTTCCATGGTTTCTGCATAAAAATAATTAAGGCAGTTGTGTAAAAAGTGAGGATTTATTTGCGCACGGAGAAAATCGTTTTCGGATTGAAATAAGTTTTTTTGAAGCAGTGCATTTTTACTTATTAATTCAAGTAATTGTTTTTCCGTATTTAATTTTTCTGTCTCTAGAATTTTTATTTTTATCAAACGTTGATAAGAAAAAGTAAAAAACAAATACCCTATCGCATAAATAGCAAATTGCAAATAAAAACTAAACGTATCCATAAATAATTCCAAATAACTGTAAATCCACTTACTACCATAATATATAGCAATCCTATTTCGGAAATAATTCAAAAAAATTGTTATAATGAAGGAAACTATTAAAAATAATATGAGGAAAATAAACTTATTTTTAAATTTTCTACTAATCAAAAATGCAGCTACAAAAGAGTAGAAAATCCATATTTCAATAATGAAAACAATTGCTTCTTTCACAATGTTAAATCCTTTTTGCTCAAACAAAAAATCAACAATTAAGAAAAGTATGATATAACAACCCCATGCTGCTATATGACATTTAATTTTATTTATTTTCATAATATTTTTTCACAAAACTTACCCAATCCATTACACTATCATCTATAAAAATATCTGGCTTTATTCCAATATTATCATAACTAGGTTGACCTTTCGATATATGTCGCTTAGCCGATGCTACCCATAAATAAAAGTTTGAAACGGGTAATTTAAATGTCAATATATCTAAATAATCAACAGCACCACCTGAAGGTTGACCAAATAATTTCACTTTATTACTCTGACTTAAATATAGAACCATTAACTCAGCGGCACTTCTCGTACAATTATTCATTATAATTGCTACATTTTTTATATAATTTTTTGAAGTGCAGTTAAAAGTATCAGGAGGCGAATACATAAATTTATCTTTACTTGCAACTAATTTATTTAGGTATTCAATTGAAGAAAAAATTTTGACACTATCATTTTGCTTTTTATAACTATCTAAATTCTTTTGAGCATTAGCAATTAATTCTTGGCTACAAAGTTTATATGTACCCACAGTAATTGTATTTTTAGTGCATACAAATGGAATTATCCCTTTAAAACTTTTTGTAGTCCCCCCTAAATTATTTCTAATATCAAGAATTAAATTTTTTGATTTATTTATCATAAGACTATTACTCTCAAATATACTATCATAAACTTTTACAAAATCTCCACTAAAATCTGGCATTTTAATAACAACGCTATTTGAATCGGGGAAATTTATAGAAGGGCTATATTCAAATTCTTCTAAATTTTTTAAAAAACCGTGTGAGTAGTTTGTAACTTTTCTCCACTTTGAATACGCACCAATAACTAAGATATTTTTAAACTTAAAAGATGCATTTGAAAAAACTCTTGTTCCTTCGTCAACATCAATGAAATCGGCTAAGAATTTATTTTTTGAAACGTTGCTTAATTTAATAATGGGAGCACCAATCATTACATTTCTTTTTGACGCAATAACATATCCTTCAAGATTTGAATTTTTTAATTTTCGTAAATAAATAACCGTAGAGTTTAAATCATTTATCCAGTAACCTTCTTTTTCGCTTTTAAATGGTTTTTTAGAACTCAATTTATTTATTAAATCAACATTTAATTTACAAATGTTTGAGTCTATATTTTTTAGAGGCTTAGTTTGAAATAAAGTAAGATGGCAATCTTTGAAAAATAAGCTTATTTTTGATAGCAATGCAAAAGTATCTTTACTTTTTGAATTTCTAACTTCTTCGATTAGTTTTTCAAAATTATTGCCATTTACTTTATCAGAGTATCCTGCATAAACTTTTCTTATTTTATGAATTAAAAAATCTAAATCATTTTCTTTTGTGACTTGAGCATACTGCACTTGAGATGAAAATACAAAAGCGAATAATATCAAAATAATTTTAAACATAAATTTCAGAATAATTTTCTCAATTAAAATATAATTAAGTTCTCAAAATACTTTTACAGTTATAGAGTTTGAAGATTATCATTTGGACACCTCTTAGCTGTTTCAAGATGTCCAGTACAATTTGTATCGCCATCAAATATTCCGTTAGAATCTCCTGCCTTAGCACCTCCTTGTCCTGCCCCTCCTACCACCATCCTCATTTGTGCTTCACTCATACTTAAATTAGCAATGGCTGTTTTTTTTAGTTCTAGTTTTTTCTTTGTTGTTACAATACTTTTCATGTTTGTTAGTTTTTAAGTTTAAAAGAATATTATGAAATTATGTTTTAATATTATTAAATATTTTTTAAATACATCAAATTCATTTTGTAAAGTATGAATATGCGTTTTAAATGTATAAAATAGTTATTGTGACATAGTAAAAATGTATTGACATAAATTGTTAGCATACACTATAAAAAAAGTTTTACAAATCCGAAATAGCTCAGCAATGGATTTGGTTATAGTTTTAAAAAATGATGTTGAAGTTCCGATATTATTGCAACTTTTTTTTATTTTAATTGCCCTAATATTATTTTACAAATTCCCTTCCAACTCCAATTGGTTACTTACCAAATTAAAATAAAATCCTCTCTCTTTTACTAAGTCAATATGGTTTCCTACTTCAGTAATGCTGCCTTCATTTAATACCACAATTTTATCAGCATTTTTCACCGTGCTTAATCTATGTGCTATAATAATGACTGTTTTATTCTTAAATATCCGCTGTAAATTTTCTGTTATTATCTTTTCATTTTGCGCATCTAAAGCACTGGTAGCTTCGTCAAAAAAAAGTATATTAGGGTTTTTATATACTGCCCGTGCAATGAGTATTCGTTGCTTTTGCCCGGTACTTATGCCCATGCCATTGCCACCTATTTTTGTATTAAACCCAAGTGGCAATGATTGTATAAACTCGTAAATATTAGCTGCCTTTGCTGCATTAATCAATCGTTCATTATCTGCAAACTCATCTCTTACTGCAATATTATTGGCAATGTTATCATTAAAAATAAAACCTTCTTGCATTACTACCCCACATTTACTTCGCCATTTATTGTTGCTTACATTATTAAAGTTTAAGTTACCAATATTAATATTACCGAGCGTAGGGTCATAAAATTTTAATAGTAATTTTAGCAATGTTGTTTTACCACTTCCACTGCTACCTACTATAGCAGTTGTTTTATTTGCAGGAATAACAAGGTTTATATTTTGTAAAATATTTTTTGCTGCCGGGTTAGTGTCATATTTAAAACACAAGTTTTCCAATACAATATCTGCAGTTTTTATATCTTCTATTTTTTCTTCAAAAATACTTTCCTCTTCCTTTTTTAGGTGTATTTCGTTTATGCGTGCAAGGCTCAATTTAGTGTCTTGGTAAGATTGTAGAAAATCTATTATTTGCGAAATTGGTCCATTTAACTGACCAATGATGTAAGAAATAGAAAGCATTACGCCGAGTGTAATATCGCCCTGCACTACAAGCTTTGCTGCCAAAAATGAAATGATGATATTTTTAAGTTCGTTTATAACCATCGCACCGCCTGTTTGCAATTGCCGCAGCGAGAGTGTTTTTATATTTATTTTAAATAATTTATTTTGTAATTCTTCCCATTGCCAACGTTTTTTTTGCTCGGCATTGTGCAGTTTTATTTCTTGCATTCCTGTAATGAGTTCATAATTTTTTTCTTGGTTTGCAGCTATCTGGTGAAACATTTTATAATCTAATGCTGCACGTTTTTTCATAAATGCCAGTATCCATAATACATATAAAATACTGCCTGCTATAAATACCATAAAAATAATAGGGTTGTATATTGCCAAAATAATTCCGAATATTATAAGGTTAAGCAAAGAGAAAATGGTATTAAGTGCACCAGATGTAAGAAAACTTTCCACCCGCTTGTGGTCATTTATTCTTTGCAAAGTATCGCCTACCATTTTGGCATCGAAATAACCAAGTGGTAGCCTCATTAATTTTATAAAAAAATCTGTTAGCAGGTTTATATTAATGCGGGTGCTTACATGCAAAATAATGTAGCTCCGCATAATTTCTAAAGTAGTTTTACCCAAAAAAACCATTAGCTGCGCAAGCAATACCATGTATATAAAACCAATATCTTTTTGGGCTATACCAACATCTACAATACGCTGCGTAAGAAAAGGTAATAACATTTGTAATAAAGAAACAACCACCAAACCTGCAACAATTTGTACCAATTGTTTTTTATAAGGGGTAAGGTATTTAAAAATATTGCCAAAGCCTTTTTCTGTAGCTTTCGCCATAGCGTCATGCTCTATATTAAAATCCGCTGTGGGCTCAAGCGATAAAATAATACCTGTTTCGCCTGCGGTAGCCCAACTTTTTAAAAACTCCTCTTTGGTAAATATAATAAGCCCATGCGCAGGGTCTGATACATAAATTTTATCTTTTTTTATTTTGTAAATAACAATGTAATGCAACTGATTCCAATAAGCAATACAAGGGTATGGTGCAGCATCAACCAAATCTGTAAAAGATAATTTTGCAGCAATTGTTCTAAAGCCTATTTTTTCTGCTGCATTGCTTAGCGATAGCATGCTTGTGCCTGTGCGATTGGTATGAGTAACGGTACGCAAAAAATCCAGCGAAAAATCTTTACCATAATACTTACATATAATACGCATACATGCTGCACCGCAATCCATTTCATCGTACTGCTTATAATGAGGAAATTTTAGCATACTATTTCTACTTTATTTTTAAATGCGCCATTAACCGTACTGTACTTTTCTTTTGCTATTAAGGATTTGTAATAAGTGTATAGCATATCATACATAACCAATTCGTGCAGGCGAGGGTTTGCAGCTATCAATCTATTTACAAGCATGTGAATATAACTTGTAAGCAATGCGGCAATGGTTATTTCTAACTTTCCTTCATTATGAAGTTCTTGAATTGCTGATGCTATTTTTTTTATGGTTGCAGATTTATTGCTGAAAATTTCTTCAATAGCATCCATGTTTTCTAAAAAGCTATTTTTGTTATTCAAAATATCCTCTACTTTTATTCTATATGTTCTGTACTTATTAGTAAGCTGGTCTTTTAAAAATTTATCAGTATTATATTCAGCATGAAACGAATTTTTTATTTGTTCTAATAATAAATATTTTTCGTTTGTATGCAATTCAAAATCATTTAATAAATCATCAATACCTTTTATACAGCAAAGCCACCTTAATTGTTCTCTTTCATCTCCATCTGCCTGCTTTAATAAATACAGTGCTGACATACTATCGTAAAAAAATAATTCTTCAGATTGTAATATGGCAGTATTTCCGTATCTATCCAACTCACGCTTATATGTATCTGCCTGTATTTTCCATATAAGTTTTTCATCTTCAAAAGGCTTTATAAAGTTGTGCAATAATTTAATTACTTCTCCCACATATTTTATATCTGATATTTTAAACCTAAGTCTCAAATGAAAATTGGGATCGTTAAACCTTATAAAGAAAAATGAATGAATGTTTTTTTGAGCAAGTAATTTATTTACCAAATGCAAAATAGCGTGGGTTAAAATTGTATCAGCGGATTTTGTACCGCAATAAATTTTAAAATAAAGCCACTCAGAGCCAATAGAAAAACTTTGCTGCAATTTGTTGTTTGCATTTTTATGTATTGGTAGCGTTACGGGTATATGAGCAACAGTATTTCGTAAAAGGCTTGCTATAAACTGATTTGAACGTATAGCCCCATTTTTATTTTGTGTAGATGTATTTTCTGTAGCTCCTAAAAATTCTTTTATGGTAAATCCATTCCTATTCTTAACAGCATCAAACCATATTTGCAACATTAAAGTATCATCTAAATTAATGAGCAACTCATTGTCACTATCCGCTAAAACAGTGAGCGATGGCATTTTCCATTTGGCTTTAAATTCGGTGATAGCGTTTATTATTTCATCATCTTTTGCTTTTATTATATTCTCAATATCTTTTTTTTCAAAATACCAGGTAGCGGAAAATACAATACAGTTTTTGTAGGTAACCCTTGGCAAAAATTTATACAAACCCTCTAATGCACCCCAGTTAAAATGAATACCGATTTGTTTACCCTGCAATTGCAAATCGCATAAAAATTGATAAACAGGAAGTGCTTTAGCGCTGTAATTATGAGCAGTACTGAGCCGTGGTATAATTTGTTTATTCAATTTTTTTGAACGCAGTATTATTGAATTTTTTTTTACACTAATAAATAAATCTTGTAGTGGTATTTGACATTCGTTGGCTACAGATGATTTTGAAAGAAAAGGAATTTCATATTTTCTAAAGGCCGGGTGCAATAAAATATTACCTGTACGGCTTTCGGGTAAATGAGCAATTTCTGCAAAAATAATATCGGGGTTTTGCTTTTCTTCTTCTGCAACAATATCATTTACTATACCTGCGATCTCTTTATTGCCATGCGCAAATCTTCCCAGTAAATTGGCTGCGCTAGAGCCTCCCACATTTTCTATAAAAATTTTATCATCGTTTAAAAGCCTAAACATTACTCCCATAGATGGTGGAAACAAAGACCAATCATTTTTAAAATCTTTTAATTCATCTTCATTAAGCTCTACAGAATAATTATTTTTAACGAGTGTAGCAGTAAGTTTTTGTAAGAGAAATTTATCTTTTTTACTCCACGTAATTTTGTGATCGTCACTTACTTTACCCATAACCATTACATCATCTATTAATGGCATAACAGAACCTTCCTTTTTTTCTAAATAACCTATACCGTTTTCTGTATCCAACACTTCTAGTAATGGCATTTCTGCATCTTCGTATCTTTCATAAAACCTTTTAGCAAAAGCCGAGAGGATTGTATTTTCAGGAATATTATTTAGTTTGTTAATTATACTAAGTGTTTGTATTATCTCATTTTGATGAACAGCATTAATACTATTTTTTGATAATGAAAAAGATAAATCTGTTTGAAATAACTTACTCTCATCAAACGGGATATTAAATTGTTTTACAAGGCTATTTATAGCACTATAATTTTCGATAAAATGATTTTTTCCTGTATCAATATTTGATAATAGATTTTCAATGGATTCTAATAATTCAATAATTTTATTTAATTCATCTCCGCCTTTTAGTTTTTTTAGTGTAGCTATTATCTGGTACAAAAATTCATCTCCTGTTACAGCGGGCTCCAATTCATTTACCAATAATTGGCTATCTATAAGCTCTGTTACAAAATCTGTAGCTTCACTTACATCTATATCATCGCTCACTAATAAATGTATAATGGCATTCGTTGTAGTTCCATTTTTTGCATGTTTTAAAATATCCAACAGATAATTTGATGCTAAAACAGCGGTTATTAAATGATGTCTTTTACCATTATTGTATTTGTATTCTACATAGCGTATTTCATTACCCAATTTGTAAAATGAGCTGTTAGGAAAATGCAATAATTTATTTTTTATAAAAGGAAGTGTTGAGAGATGCCGGGCAAGTGCACATAAATAATGCATATCAAAACGGGTATGTCTATAATTGTTGTTCATTTTTATAGCAGTAGCACCAACCGACCATTCAGCTACACCACATCCAGAAAACAATCCGAACGGTGTACAACGGCTACCCATACGCAGGTAATATTTTGCTAATGATAATGTTAGTTTTTTTATTTCCTTTTGTTCTACCATATCACCTGCTGCATATTTAAGCCATGCATTATACAATACGGGAGAAGCTACAAATACAGCCTCCATAAATTCTTTATCGTGCAGGATTTTTTGTAACTCAAAAATTTGAGATAAGTTTTTAGTAAGTTCTTTTACGGGGGTACGCAAAACAAGTTTATTATGAAATGTATAAGGTACATTCATTTGTTGCAATTAGTTTGGTAAACAATTGATATGTTGAAATTATAAAAACAAATAAAAGAGAATATGTTTATTATATTTGCTTCGGTTTCATGATTATAAATTCATTTTATAGTCGTGCCCCTGCTCTTTCGAGAGTGGGGGATTTTTTTAGATTATTACAATTTCTATTTGTATTCATTTATTCCATATAATACTTCCTTCATTTTAGATCCATTAATCTCAACAGGTTTATAAGCTATATTAAACTTGTCAATAGCTATATCAATATCAGTTTTCAATTTTTTATACTCAACCGGCAATTTGCTTTCGCATTGCTTTTCATGCTCATAACTGTTTAGTATGGTTTTAAATTTTTGATAAAACTTTACGCCATCGTCTATAAAATTATTGTACTTAGCTATAAATTGTAAAAGCCTGTCTATTGAAAATTCCAAATTTATTTGCATCTTATTTACTTTATCTTTATCAGTAGTTAATGCTAATTCCTTATTGTACTTATCTAATTTTTCTTTCAAGTTATCCCAGTCGTCGTTGGATCTGCAATCTGGCAATGTGGCAATGTACTCAATAGGTTTTGTGTAATCTTTAAACATCAACTCAATATCTTTTTTTATTTCGTCGTTGGCAGCTTGTAAATAAGAAGTTTCAAAATAAATAAGATTTAAATCATTGTGCATTCGTAGTGTAAAATCTAAAATACATTCTACAGATTGCATCTCCTTTTCTTTTTCTTCTTTACTTAGTCCACTATTTTGTAAACTAGAAAAAACATTAACCACAGAAGCTATAATATTAGTACCAAGTAAATTTGTAAGATCAAACCCCTTTTTATCTTTTTTTCTTTTAAGATATCTTTTAGTTTACCAAATTCAGGATAGTTGTTGGGGTTAGAAATTTTATTTATTTCTGAAAAAGTGCGTACCGAAGCAAAATGATGATCAAGTCCAAGTACTTTATCGTACAAAATTTTTATTAGCTCCAAGCCTTTTAAATACCGAGTTTTAGTAATATCAGTATTAAAGTCGTTTTTAACTTTTAATGATTGCTCAAGTAAAAAATCTTTACGTATAAGTAAATCAAGCTTTTGCTCCAAGCCTTTTTCATTTTGCAATTTTTGCCTAATATTTTGCACACTATCAGTTAATATATACAATCTTATTGCATATTTTTCTTTAATACTTTTACATGCTATTGCAAGTTCTATTAGTACAACATTAGGGTCTTCATTTGCTACATTAGCAAATAAAGTATTACAACTAATTAATAGCCATATGATGTACAATAATTTTTTTTTCATTTTAATGTAGTTTTAATTCTATTAAATAGTATGAATCAAATTTTGCTACAGGATACATGCCATTTAATATTTTTGAATATTCATTAGATAAATTAAGTATTGTTTTTGATGCGCTTGAAATGGGTAAATCAACATCCATTTTAAAAAACATTTGTTCTGTTTTGCCAAAACCATCTGTTGTTTTGCCAAATAGATTTGTCTCGTCTGTTTGAGAAATTCTGCTATTGAAAATTTTTAAAATAAGGGTGCTATCATTTTCTTTTTCTATACAAAATTTTGCAGTTGCAGATTTAGCGTTAAGATTTTCAGCATCAATACCACAAATGCCACGTCCTGTTGTACAATCGCCATACCGGCCAAAGCTACCAATAGCATTGCTTTTATTATATACTATGGCTTGCCCAAAAATATTTGATACTTCTAAACAAGACATAAGAATAGTAATACCAATGAAAATTATTTGTTTCATAGTTTAATTTTTTTTTAAAAAATAATTATACCTTTTTTTTAGATATGCCATACAGTAATTTAATGATGTTAATACATGCAATAAATGCTAGCAAATAATGAATAAACTTTGACGGATTACTAAAATATAACAAAGAAAATATTGCTAAAATTTAAAGGGTAATTAGTATTATCTTTTTCATGATTGCATAGTTTAAAAATTTGGTATTTCTTTATAGTTACGGTCGTTAATTCTAAGATTTTCTAAAATACCATCATAATGAGCTTCACCATAAATAAGTGCAATTTTATTAGCAGTACTTTTCACAATAGCATTAGTAATAATAATATTTCTAGATTCAAGCATGAAATAATTACGCTTTTCTTTACTTATTTTAAATTTGTATTCATCGCCTAATGTTGTTTCAAAATCGTATTTATCCAATAATATTTTACCGTATTTTTTTTCATACAATTGAATCATTTCAGCTAAAGAAGCATCCACATTTTTAACTAATGAACCATCAAGATTTTTAAAATAAGCTACATCTTGATTTCGCAATTTATATTTACTTACTAAATTTGATTTCCTACCTAAAATGGTATTATTTATAGTATCCACTCTGGTCCCTGCTTTACCTTTTGATTTGGTAGGCAACCCTGTAATTTTTCTGAATTGAAGCTTCATGGTATCAAGCATAACTTCATCAGTAATGTTACCTTGGTTAACGCCTTCATAAAAAACTGTATAACCTTTTTTCAAAAGAGAATCAACAATTCTCACTTCATCTTTGTAAAAAGCCTCTGTGCCTATATGATGCATGGGCAAAAAAACAATTTGCATTTTTTCATTCGATATATATCTTAATGAAACAGATTTTTCAAAAACGCCTAAGCGATTAAGTGCAAATTTTGCTAAGCAAGATGATAAAAAAATAGTAATGAATACTAAAATGGGAATTGTTTTTTTCATGATTTTGTTTTTAAAGAGGCTACAAAGCTTGAAAACAGTGTAGCCTCATAATTTCTTTAAATAGTTAACAAAGATTTGTAAATAAACAAATAATTACTTGTATTGTATCCCAATGGTCAACTACGTACCCTACAAAAGCTTGAACATGGCACCACAATTGATACCACTTACAACCAGCTGCAGCTTTAGCATTTTCTGTGTTACTTTTAAGGCTTTCACCTCCAAATAATTCAGACCCATCAGTCTGTATAATACCGCCTTTTGCATTTAACCTTGAAGAAAATTGCATAGCATCTATTACTGCATTACCGTTATCATATTTTATAATATCATCTTTAGAAACGCCTGTAGAAAGATAATTGTTTGCAGATAATAACAATGCATCACCTTCTACATTCGGCTTTGCTGTCCCACATAAAGTGTATTTAAATTGCTTAAAACTTACTCCTTTCGTGTATGCAAATGAAACACTTTGTGTAAAACTAGCCATGGTTTTTACTACTATTTCTTTTGCTTGCTCTCTTGTTAAACTTGAATTATCAGTTGCTTGAATTGAAGTTTGTGCAAAACATGTAATAGTTAACAAACTGAATAATCCTAATATTAATTTTTTCATTTTATAGTGTTTTATTATTTTTTATTGATTTTTTTCGCAGTCCAACACTGCGTCTTACCTAGCTATTTTAAAGGCAAAGCCGTCAGAAATAATTGAAGCCTTTAGTTGGCAATAATTTTAGCTTATTTAATACTCATTACCGTACATTTTCTCAATTGGTTTCATGATTATAAAATTTAGTTTCAATAATAACCCTACTCTTTTATAAAGGTTTTCGGACATCCCTTTTAATGAATAATTTTAAATTTTCCTTTGGTTAATAAGTCAACGGATTTGGGCTACAAAAATGAGTACAAGGGCAGTCAATAGCAGTTTCTAAAAGTGTATTTTTTGGTGTAGGAAATGTAACTGCTCCACCATTAATGTTACTCATTTGTGCTGCTGTCAAATTTGAAATCGCCTTCTTGTTTAGTTTTAAAGTAGCTTTCTTAGTTTGGGTTGGTTTCATGACTATTTTTTTACAGTTAATAATACCCTACTCTTTTATAAAGGTTTTCGGTTTCCCCTTTTTCTTTTGGCCAAAGAAATATTTTTACTTTATTCTGTTTTGTACATCGTTTGTTTTAGATTGGTTTCTTGCTTTTGTTTTCACATTTTTATTTCCAAATTTGTATCGCAGTGTTAAGTTCACAAACCGTGATTCTGCTTTGTATTGCATGGTTGTTTTTATACCATCATAATCTAAATTTCTGTTACTGTTAAGTGTATTAAATATATCTGTTATGCCGAGTTTTGCAGTTACTTTATTTTTAAATATGGGTTTGCTTATACCTGCACTGCTGTTAAAAAAATTCTTTGTAGTATAGCTTCCATATTGGTATGGCCCCAAGTACATAAAATTTAATTCTGCTGTTATTCCTTTTTTAAACGAAAAACTATTTTGCCAGTTTAACTGAGTAATAAATATTTTTTTATTTTTTCCTATAACAATATTGTTTGATGCACTGTTTTGAGATATGTACCCAACAGATGGGTTTAAAATAACAGTCCATTTTTTTAATATTTTCTTACTGCCATATCCTGACAGATAAAACACATCATTACCGCTAAAATTACCATAGGTAGATACTGTAACATTATTGGGTGCCTGCAAATAAACTTCACCAAGAGATTTTATGCCATGCACATAAGAAAATGAAAGAGAGTAAGTTTGTTTATATAAATAGCTTAGCTCAAAAGAATGATTTATTTGAGGTAAAATAGCAGGGTTGCCTTGGCTATACGCATATTGGTTTTGGTAAATAATAAAAGGGTTTACATAATCAAACCCAAACCGCACAATACTTTTACGGTAATTAAACCCAATAACATTTTTTGCATTTTTCGTGTATTCTACTCCTACACTAGGAAACCAACTCGAGTAATTATTTTTATTTATTTGCTTTGCAGTAATAGAGTTTCCAATGTTATTTGTTTGCTCTACCCGCAAGCCTGCTTCAATATTTAATTTTTTTATTGTTCTTAAATAATTTACATAGCCAGAGTTTACATTTTCTTTATATATAAAGTGATTGGTTTTGTTTTTATCTGTTAACCAATTTGTACCATTATTATTTTCCCATAGTACATTATTATCTGTAGTGGTATAGTTTGTTTTTACACCTATTTCCCACTTGGCTTTTTTTGTAGGCAGTATATAATCTATGGTGAATGAATACACATTTATTTTTGCGGGAGAATTATCTCTCAGCAATGTTGGAAGCAAATAAGCCTTCCCATTTTCATCGTAAAAATTATTAACAAAATTGTCGCTCCATGCTTTGTTGTAATCTATAAAATCTGCATTAATAGTTAGTTCTTTACCTGTAGTATCAAGTATAGTTTTATAGAAAATATTTAAACTCGGGTTTGTAACTACTGCTTTTCCTGCAGTATTTACTGTAGCAACTGAATCTTTATTACTTCCATTAAAATGTAATGTTGCAGTATTTTCGACTGTTCTGTCTCTATAATTTTTATAACCATTTATCAAAAATCCAATGGTACTTTTTTTATTTATATCATAGTCTAATCCCAACTTTAAGCTATAGTTATTTCTTACACGTTGGTCGTACTCATAAGATGTAAGGTTTGCATTACTTAAATACCTTGTACTTGCATTAATAAAATACTGGCGGTTATTAGCAAAAGTGTATCCACCATAAATATTTGTTTTTTTATTTCTGCTGTTAAAATCTACGCCTGTGCTGCCTCTCAAAAATATTCCTGTACCAACAGTTGTTGTTAATACATAGTTTGTACCATACGATTTATTTTTATTAAGCACTATATTTATAACGCTTCCTCCCTGCGCATCATACCGTGCAGACGGGTTGGGCAAAATTTCGACTCTATCAATATTATTCGCCTGCATATTAGTAAGCATTGTTTTTAAATCTTCTCCCGTAAGATTTGATGGTCTACCATTAACCAAAATATTTACTGATTTGCCTCTAAAATTTAAAACATTATTTTGTTCTGCTATACCTGGCGCTCTAAGTATTACTTCGTAAGCATTGCTTCCGGCTGCTATCGGGCTTTGCGCTACGTTTAAAATAATTTTATTGGTACCCATTACAATAAATGGCTTTTTTGCATTTACGGTAACTGCATCTAAATATTTTTTTTCTACTACTAAAAATATCGTGGGTATAGTTGTATGGTTTTCATCTACAAAAAAAGAATCAATAGTTTGATTTTTGTAACCTATATAATTTGTTTCAATTGTATAAAACCCTTTTTGTGGTAAAGAAGTAGTAAAGCCAGCTTTTTTGTTTGTTGTAATGGTAACCGTATAAATATTATTTTGGGAAATTATAATCGTTGCATTTGGTAATCCCTGCTTTGTAACACTATCTAAAACTGCACCTGTAATTTTCATAATCTGTGCTTTAGATATAAAAAAAATAAAGAAAATGAAGGTTAAAATAATTACTCTTTTCATTTTTTGCATGTATTAATTTTGATGATGTGAAAGTATGCTACACAATATTTCCTATTCTTTACATTACACCAAATATGCATTGTAACGTACCAATTATTAAAATTCAGTATATATCATACGGTAACGGTAAAGGTTTTTCCATTTGAGATATGTAACTTTAAACCCAATTAAAAATTCCTGATTACATACAATGCTTAGAGAAATCATTATATCTATACAATCATATTTTGCGGCACACCAGTTTATAAATAAGCACCGTTTATGGAAATGGATAATGATTCCTGGTATAATTTATTGCTTGTTGTTTATGGGTGGGTTGTACCTTTTTGGTATAAGCAGTGTAAAAGCTATTGATTTTATTTTGCAGCAAAGCGGTTTAAAAGCATGGCTGGAAAGTATGCAGGAAAGCTGGTTAAACCTTTTGGTAATTGTGGGGCAGGGCATTATTGTAGTGGTGCTTTTTCTTTTCTATTTTTCATTGTTCAAATTTCTTTTCTTAATAATTGGCTCACCTGTTTTTGCTTATTTAAGTGAACGCACTGAAAGTATTTTAGAGGGCAGAGAATTTCCTTTTAGTTTTCCGCAATTGTTTAAAGATATATGGAGGGGAATAAAAATTGCCTTGCGAAATTTATTATGGCAAACGGTTTATGTACTCACCATTTTAATACTTTCGTTTATACCTGTTATAGGATGGATAGCACCGCTGGTGGCTCTTCTTACAGAATGCTATTATTTTGGTTTCTCCATGTTGGATTATAGCAGTGAACGCAATAAACTTTCTCCCACTCAAAGCGTTGAATTTATTGGAAGGCATAAAGGGCTTGCCATTGGCAATGGACTCGTTTTCTATGCAATGCATTTACTCCCCATTATTGGATGGCTAGTGGCACCTACATACGCAGTAGTTGCGGCTACTTTAAGTTTACATAAAGCAAGAGAGAAACAAGTTATTTATTAAAATAAAAATGCTGTAGAAAACAATAAATATTTTAATTCTTATCTTTATTTATTAAAATTAGAAATGATGATTACGATACATCCTCAATTTATAAAAGATATAAATGGTCAAAATAGTTTGGTTGTTTTGCCTGCAAAAGAATTTGACAACATCATGGAAAAATTGGAAGATTTCATTGATATTGAAAACTATAAAGCATCTAAAAAAAAGGAACAACGCTTTGTAGATGCAGAAACTGCTTTTAAGAAAATTGAAGCCAAAAGAAAGAAAAATGTATAGTATAAGAATTGAGAAGTCTGTGGTAAAGGCTCTTGAAAAAATTAGTGACCCATACTATTCAAAAATAAAATCAGCAATTTTAAACCTTGCAAAAATTCCCGACCATAAGGTTATAAAAAACTTAAGGGTATAGATGCGTATAGGATTAGGGTAGCTGACTACCGCATCATTTACAATATATTTGACGATGTACTTATCATAGAAATAATAGATTTAGGGCATAGAAAAGATATCTATAATTAACCCCACTATTACTTAATAATTTTAAATTCTCTAAAATCCAATGCCCACCATATATTTAATTCCATGTGTATTGGCAGATGAAGCTGCAGAAACAATACCTCCCTACGTTATAGAAGCAGTAAAAAAATGCCAGGTAATTTTTGCAGAAAACGAAAGAACAGCCAGGCGTTTTTTAAAAATGATGGACAAACAAATTGTAATTGATAACTACGAATGGTTTGCCATACACAAAGCTGAAGAAGAAGAACTAAAAAACTTTTCCCAAAAAATAAAAGAAGAAAAAAATATTGCCATCATAAGCGAAGCTGGTTGCCCTGGCATTGCTGACCCAGGGCAAATATTAATTGCTGCTGCGCAAAAAATGAATTGTATTATTAAACCGTTGGTAGGACCAAGTTCTATATTACTGGCGCTTATGGCAAGCGGTATGAATGGGCAACAGTTTGAATTTGTAGGTTACCTGCCTATTGATAATGCAGAACGTACAAAAAAAATAAAAGAACTGGAAAATGCTTCTCAAAAAAACAACAGCACAAAAATTTTTATTGAAACCCCTTACAGAAATAATGCGTTGGTAGAATCATTGCTAAAAACATGCGATAATAAAACCATGCTCTGCATTGCAGCCAATTTAACTGCTGCAAATGAAACTGTGAAAACAATGCCTATCAACCAATGGAAAATAAAAAAACCGGAGCTACATAAGCTACCGGCAATATTTTTATTGTATGCAGGCAATTAAGGTATTCTAGCATCTACATCTTTCATACTAATAATTTGATCCACCACATAATTTGTATAACCTCTCCATGGTACAGCATTTTTGTATTCTTTGTAATGCAGGTCAAAAGATTTTCCGCTGTTGTTCATTAAAATATTTGCAATACTATCGCTCACTATAGAAAACTCAAATGTTTCAGAACCTATGCTACCTGGTAGTTTTGAACGAAGACCATCCTGTATTAATTTGCCTTCATAGGTTTTAAAAATGTTACCTTTTTTTACCACATAATTAAGCGAGCCAGATTTTACTCCTACCCCAAATACATAAAAATATTGCCACCAAATAATAACTCCCAACAACAATATGATAATCAGAAAAAATTTTTTCATAAAACTTTTAAATTTACTTTTTGGTTTTACTTGCACTTGTGGCTGATTTTGTTCAGCAAATTTTATATCGTTCATTTTATTTTTTTATTTATTATGGTGTCAAAAAATATATGCTTATTTCAAAAAATAAAAAACAATTCAATTTACATTTCGATAAAAGTCCGCCGCCTTTCGGCGGAGATGTAGGGGCTACCTACAAACCATATTCGCTTACCAACCAAATTAAAGCAGCCATATTTACTGTACCCAAATCTAATTCTCTTTTACTTACAGCTTCAAACACATCTGTAGCTGCATGGTGCAAATCAAAATACCGCTGGCTATCTGTGCTCAATCCTGCTAGGGCTGTACCAATTTCTTTTAGTGGAGAAATATCAGATCCACTTCCTGTTTCTTTAAAATCATAAACGCCATAATTATAAAAAAGCTGCGCCCACGTTTTTATTTTTTCCTTTTTTTCTATATTCATATCCATACTAAATCCCCTTGGGGTAAAACCGCCGGCATCGCTCTCCAATGCAAATATATGTGCTTCCTTTTTTTGCTTAGCATTTTGTAAATATGCCTTTGCGCCGCCACCTCCGTTTTCTTCATTCATAAATAATACAGCACGTATTGTTCTAGCAGGGGTAATACCGAGTTGCTTTAATGTTCTAATAATTTCTATGCTTTGTACAACACCAGTACCATCATCCTGTGCACCTTCTGCAAGGTCCCAACTATCTAAATGGCCACCCACAGTTATTATTTGTTCAGGCAATTTATTTCCACGAATTTCTCCAATTACATTAAATGAATTTGCTTCGCCCAGCATGCGGCAATTGGATTGTATAAATGCCTTTATTTTTTTTCCTGCTTTAATTTGTTTACTGATTTCATTTGCATTTTTGGTGCTAATAGCAACTGCCGGTATTTTTGGAAACGAATCGTTGTAAATAGTTGTACCGGTGTGTGGATGGTTATCTTCATTGCTAGCCAATGATCTTACCATTACTGCTACAGCACCATATTTTGCAGCTACGGCCGCTCCTGCCCTTCTGCCAATTCCACTTTCGCCATAAGCACGAAAAGTTTTTATGTAGGTTGGGTTCATTTCTATATTTATAAAAACAATTTTACCTTTTACATTCATGGTTTTTATTTCATCCATACTTTTTACTTCCACTACATCTGCTGATATTGTTTTACCACCCGTACCTTCACTGTTACCAAGTGAGGTAAGGTTCAGTTTTTCTTTCTTTCCATTTACCAAAATAGATCCTTCTTCTTTTTCGCCCCTTACCCAATGCGGTACTTTGCATGGTTGCAGGTAAACAGTATCTGCTCCGGCATCCATCAACATTTTTTTTGTGGCATACACTGCTTTTTCTGCATTGGCAGATCCACTTAATCTTGGTCCAATATCCTTACATAAAAAACGCAGATTTTTGTAAGCCGTACTGTTTCTCATTACCTCATCAGCTATTTTTTTAATAACAATACTATCGGCTTTAAAATTTTCATTTTGTGCAAACAATAAAAATGAGCCACTTACAAAAACACACAACAGTATCAATTTCTTCATACATTAATTTTACGCTAACAAACATAACCATTTACACTAAAACCGCATCAATAAAAACGAACTGTTTATATAATCATTACATTGCAGCATCAATTTTAAGCACAAAGTTTTTATTTTATGAACATAGCAATTGTATGTTATCCCACATTTGGCGGTAGCGGCGTTTTAGCTACCGAACTTGGAAAAGCGCTTGCAGAAAAAGGGCACAACATTCACTTTATAACTTACCAGCAACCTGTAAGGCTTGGTGGTTTTCATGCAAATATTTTTTACCACGAAGTAAGAGTACCTACTTATCCGCTGTTTGATTTTCCCCCATATGAAACAGCATTGGCAAGTGCCATGGTAGATGTGGTAAAAAATCAGAATATAGATTTACTGCACGTACATTATGCCATACCGCATGCAGCAGCAGCTTATATGGCCAAACAAATTCTGGCTAAAGAAAATAAAAAAATACCTTTTATAACAACGCTCCATGGTACAGATATAACCTTGGTAGGAAAAGATAAAACCTACAGCCCGGTTGTAACATTTTCCATGGAAGAAAGTGATATGCTTACAGCGGTTTCAGAAAACTTAAAAGCAGAAACCTACCGTAATTTTAAAATAGATAAACCTATAGAAGTAGTGTACAATTTTGTGGATGTAAAACGTTTTCATAAAAAACCAATTGATGCTTTTAAAAAATTAATTGCGCCAAACGGAGAAAGAATTATTGTACACGCATCTAATTTTAGAAAAGTAAAACGTGTGGGAGATGTAATAAAAATATTTCAGCTAATTGCAAAAGAAATACCAGCAAAATTGTTACTAATTGGTGATGGGCCTGAAAGACCGGAACTGGAATCGATGACCCGTGATTGTGTAAATAAAGATGATATTAAATTTTTAGGAAAGCAAGAACAAATGGAGGATCTATTACCCATTGCAGATTTATTTTTATTGCCTAGCGAATACGAAAGTTTTGGGCTTGCAGCACTGGAAGCAATGGCGGCAGAGGTTCCGGTAATATCTACCAATGCAGGTGGTTTGCCTGAAATAATTATTGATGGCAATTGTGGCTATATGAGCAATGTTGGCGATGTGGAGGACATGGCAAAAAATGCCATAAAAATTTTGAAAAAAGATGAAGTGTATGCAACCTTTAAAGCAAATGCCTTAAAGCAAGCAGAGCGTTTTGATATAGAAAGTATAGTGCCTCAATATGAAGCACTATATAAAAGAGTTTTACAATAAATTATCGGCGTCTAAGCCATTTTTCAGGATCAAGATCTGTTTTTGGATTAGCAGTGTAAAAATCTATAGAGCCTATTCCATCAAGGTTAGATGCAACCTTTCCCAGAACCTGACCAGTTTTAACTTCCTGATTAAGTCTTACACCCACTCCGTTAATGTTACTGTAAGATGTGAAATAATTACCATGCTTTATGGTTACTGTAAATTTTCCATCATCTACTTCTGTAACAAGTATTACCATGCCATCAAAAACAGCTTTTACAGGAGTTCCTATTGAAGCAGATATTGTTACAGCAACATTATCCAGCGTAGCACCACTTGGTAATTTGTATGGACCATAATGGTTTAATACTGCTCCATTATCAACAGGCCAAGGTAGGCTACCTTTGTTTCTTTCAAAACTATTGTTAAGTGCAATGTTATCTGCATTAAAAGTGGTAGATGCTGGTGCTACAACTGCAACAGGTTCTTTTAAAGGTCTAGCTTTTACGGGTTCAGCAACAGCGGTAGTAGGCTTACCAGTTGCAGTAGCAGCAGCATTTGCTTTTGCAATTTTATCATTCTCCGCTTTTACTCTTTTGGCTTCAGCTGCCAAATCATCTCTTCTTTTTTTAGCAATTTTTTCTTCTGCAAGCCTTTTATCATTCGCTTCTTTTATTGCTTTAGCAATGGCATTTTTAATTGCACCATTTACTTTAGCCATTTGTTTTTGCTTGGCTGCAATTCTTGCATTTAAACCATTGCCTTCTTTTTTTAATTGCACTACTACTTTATCCTGTTCGGCCTTTTGCTTTTCCAATTCAGTCATCTCTTTACTTTGCACATCCAAGGTTACACTTTTCGTTTTTTTAGATACTCCTAAATCTTCCAATCTCTTCCTACGAAGTTCCTGTGTACGCAAAATATTTTGGCCCTGCATTTCTCTGTATGTTCTGTAGCTTTTTAAGTAGGAAATTCTTTTAATGGCATCATTAAAATTATCAGCAGAAAAAATAAAATTTAAAAATTCGTAGTTACCACGGTTTTTGTACGAATACACCATGCTCTTTGCATATTCCTGTTTAAGCGTATCTAATAACCGGTCAAATTTATTTACATCTTTTTGTATGCTGTAAATGTTATTGTCGAGTATACGCAAATCTTTGCCTATGTTTTCAATAACTCTATCTTGTAGGTTTACTTTATTTATGTAGAGAGAAAGTGTGGTGAGACTTTGTTTGGTAACCTGTTTATTACTGTTCAATAATTTTTGTGTTTCATCTATTTCTCTTTTTAATTGCTGGCGCTGTTTTTCCAATTCATCTCTGGTTTGTGCCGCTGCATTATTTGCTAAAAAAGATATTATTACAAAAAATATTGTTACTCTCATCATAGTCTGGTTTTTTTTGAAGAGAAATGATAAGAAATTCATCATTTCAAAATATGCAATTATCCTTCCGCAATAAAAATAAGGATTAATTCTTTTTATAGTTTTTTGGAATAGGGAAATACACAGATAATTCTTTGTTAAACTCAAATTGTTTAATGTTCATCCTCACATCTAATTTATTTTTCTCAGTAGCAATAACTTGCCTGTTTGTTGAAAACAGTATTCCATTCGTATTAGTATAACTATCATAAGTAAAATCAGCGGTACGGTTGCGGGTTAAATTTAAATCATCCAGTTTACTATGCACAAGCGTATTGTCTTTTGTAGATACGGTTAACAGGTTTTTAAACTCTGCTCCGTTAGAAGATACCAATAAAAACTCCTCAAATTTTCTAACTACAATATTGCTGTCATTATAAAATATTGGATTACCTATTATTAAATTTTGCAGTGTATTAAAATCAAAAGGTATATCAGTAATTTCTTGTAGGTAGTTGATAGATCTGTATTGAACTTCCTTTTCCTGTTTGTTTAAAAGTATCACACTATCTTTTGTAACAAGTACTCTAAATACTTCTATATTTAAAATAGAAGCAGAGATAGATAACCAAATTGCACTGTCTTTAATCATTCTCACATTAGCCAACAGGTCAGGCTTTTTGCCTTTACTATCTTCAATATCCATTTTAATTTTTGCAGAAAAAGTTTTAAAATCAATGATGTTTTTATTGATTATATTCCTTGTATTATTTACAAGCAATATAGAATCTTCCATTGATTTTATTTTCACATTATTAGTTGTATCTCGTGGTGCAATGGCCTTGGTTATTATTTTACCTGATTTACATTGAGGCAAAAAGAATATACTCACCACTAAAAAAAACAATCCAACTATTTTCATATAAAAGATTTAAACGCCTGTATGACCAAATCCGCCGGCGGCTCTCTCCGTTTCATCCAATTGTTGTACCAATATTAGTTCAGCCTTTTCTACTTTGGCTACTATTAATTGTGCTATGCGGTCGTTGTTGTTAATGGTTTGATTTTCGTTGCTTAAATTAATCAATAATATTTTTAACTCACCTCTGTAGTCGCTGTCAATAGTACCCGGTGTATTTAAACATGTAATACCGTTTTTAAATGCAAGACCGCTTCTTGGTCGTATTTGCACTTCATACCCCGCAGGTATTTCCATAAATATGCCGGATGGTATCAGCATTCTTTGCAATGGAGCTAAAGTAATCGGTTCAGGAAGGTGCGCTCTAATATCCATACCCGCTGCACCTTCTGTAGCGTAATGAGGCAAATCATTACCTGAAATATTTACAGTGTTTATTACGATCGTATTGCTCATATTTTTATTTTCTTTAGTAAAACAGTTGCGTTAGCAAATAACCCTTCTTCTCTACCTGCAAAACCCATTTTTTCTGTAGTGGTAGCTTTAATAGAAACATCTTCCATTTCCAGTTCTAAAATACCTGCAATAATTTGTCTCATTTCATCAGCATAGGGCATAATCTTCGGAAGTTCCAAACAAACGGTACAGTCAACATTAATAACACAATATCCTTTTGCTGCAATTAATTCGAAGGTTTTAGATAATAAAATTTTACTGTCAATATTTTTTAAGGAAGCATCTGTATCAGGAAAATGTTTGCCAATATCTCCAAGGCTAAGTGCACCTAACAATGCATCGCAAATAGCATGTAACAACACATCTGCATCGCTATGCCCTAATGCGCCTTTTGTATGAGGTATTTTCACACCACCAATCCACAAATCTCTCCCAGTAACCATTTGGTGAAAATCTATACCGGTCCCAATTCTATATGACATATTTTTTATTTGCGGCAAAGATGCATAAAACTTGCTGTAAAAAAAAGACGCTCTACCATAGCAGAGCGTCTTTTTTAAATATTTTTATATACTTAGTTTTTATCCATGTTGAATAACAAACTGAAACGTATAGTATTTGATAGTGGGTTACGACTGATACCAGAACCTGAAGGGAAAATATATGCAAGGTTTAAACCTATAACATTGTAATTTAAACCTGCACCTACTGTAGCATAACGACGGTTACCTTTTGTATTGCCTTCGTAAAAATAACCAGCTCTAAAAGCAAATTGCTCTTTGTACCAGTATTCTGCTCCTATAGAAGTAGAAATCTCTTTTAATTCTTCAGAACCGCCACCGGCAGCATCACCAAATGAACTAAACCAGCTGCTTACTACACCATCTTTACGATAGTTAGCTATTCCTGCTGAATCGTTTGGAGGAGTTGGAACCAATAATTTATTTAAATCTAACGCAAAAGTTAATTTGCTATCTGCATCAAATACTTTTGTATAAGCACCACCCAAACCTAAGTTGGCAGGAATAAAATCTCTTTGGTTGTTATCGTCAGTATAAGAAATTTTAGATCCTAAATTACTCAAAGTAACTCCGTAGTTAAAACCTTCTCCACTTTCTTTAGCACCACTGTGAAAATAATGCAAATCAGCAGCTACTGAACTTCCTTTTTTATAGTTGGTACCATTGTAGTTACCTACAGCTAAGTTAGAGCTGATGTAACGAATTCCAATACCCAAACCAGATTTAGCACTTAATTTTCTTGAGTAACCTCCTTCAACAGCAAATTCACGAGGACGATTGCTACCGACGTTGTTACCAGATTGATCAGTAAACTGAATATCTCCTAAACTGAAATACCTTAAACCAAGAGACAAAGCATTTGTCTCATCTAATTTATAATATCCAGCCAATGAAGCTAAATAAACATCTTTTAAATCTAAATCATTTAACCATGGAGTGTATGTAACACCTATTGAAGATTTTTGCTTTGCAAAAGGAGTTTTACCTAAATTCCAAAAATTTGAATATGCATCTCCTGCTGTAGCAATTCCTGTTTCTCCCATACCTGTGCTGCGAGCATCTGGAGATATGCGTAACATTGGAACTGCTGTTGTAATTACGTTTTCTTGTTTTACATTAGTCTGTGCACTTGCTATTGTACTTGTACCACCTATTAATATTGCTAAGGCAGCTAGCTTAAAAGTTGCTTGTTTCATGCGATTTTTTTGTCTTGGTTAGGTAGACTTAACCTCTATAAGCGTTTAATTTAATTGATTAACGGTTTATCTATTTTTATTGATTTTGTGTTTCTTAACGCTAAGTTATAAATTCTTGTTAAAGAAAACCAAATTAATTATTAAATATTTTACATTTTCTTTTTACGTGTACAATTTTTTTGAAAAACAAACTACATAAAAATTAGAACTTACTGAATAATAAGTAAGTTGTATATGCTATTATTTAATATTGGTTCAGACAATGTTTTTTTGTAAAACGTTGCACAAACTATAAAAATTGTTTTACCGTCAATAAAAAGCTAAATAAATGATAGCGTGTAATGTTTTAACTGAAAACATTTATATTCGCAACCTGTATATTTATTAATCAACAATAACCAAGAATTTTCTTCGTTTAATAATCTGTAAAACGACAATAACCATGTTAAAAACTTTTTCAAGCAGATATTTTTTTCTGGCTGCTCTTGCAACGCTCTCATTAGGAGCTTGTAAAAATGGTGGCATTTTCGGTAAAAAATCTACAAAGTCTTCGGCTACCGGCTGGAGTTACAACGATAAAAATATGGGCAACTTTAATGTTGCAAAAGTAAAATATCCTAAAGCAGGGCCAGGGCTTGTTTTTGTACAGGGTGGTTCATTTGTAATGGGAGCAAAAGATGAAGATGTGATGGGTGACTGGAATAATGTACCACGTCGTGTTACAGTTCCTTCATTTTTTATAGATGAAACAGAAGTAGCAAACGTGCATTATCGTGAATACCTATACTGGTTAGATAACACTTTTAGCAGCGACACATCTATCATTTCTAAAGCATTGCCAGATACATTGGTATGGAGAGAAGAACTTGCTTATAATGAGCCTTATGTTGAGTATTATTTTAGGTATCCATCTTACAACTATTATCCTGTAGTAGGTGTAAACTGGCAACAGGCGCACGATTTCTGTATCTGGAGAACAGATAGAGTGAATGAATTAAAATTGATGGAGAAAGGTTATTTGAAAAAAGACGCCATTAAAAAAGAAATGAAAGGTGGTGGCGCAGAAGGTTCATTTAATACAGAAGCCTATTTGGTAAACCCTGAGCTGGTTCAAATGGCGAAAGGCAAACCTAAGAAAACCGATTTAAGAGATGTAAATGGTAAGCCTCGTGCAAATGTAAAAATGGAAGATGGTATTTTAAATATGGGTTACCGCTTACCAACAGAAGCTGAGTGGGAATATGCTGCATATGGTTTGCTGGATCAAAACCCTAATATTCGTAAAAAAGAAAAACAAAGCGGGGAAGAAAATCGTTCTAACCAACAGGTTTATTCATGGTCTAAAAATCCAAATGGTTTGCGTGATAATCGTCGTGGAAGCTGGCAAGGTAAGTTTCTTGCAAACTTTAAAAGAGGAAGTGGAGATAACATGGGTATTGCAGGTGGTTTAAATGATAGAGCTGCCATTACCGGTAACATTAAATCGTTTTATCCTAATGCTTTTGGATTGTATAACATGAGTGGTAATGTGAGTGAGTGGGTTGGAGATGTGTACAGACCAATGACTTCATTAGATGCACAGGATTTTAACTATTTCCGTGGAAATAAATTTACAAAATTGTTTAAGAACAGTTCAGGAGAATACGAGAGAGATAGCTCAGGTTATTTAAAGAGACAAGATATATCTGATGATGATGTAAAAAACAGGGCAAACTATCAAAAGAATAATGTAATAAATTATTTGGATGGTGATTCATCTAGCCAGGTGAATTATGGTTATGGAATTACTTCTTTAATAAACGATCAATCTCGTGTTATTAAAGGTGGTAGCTGGAATGACAGAGCTTATTGGTTATCTCCGGGTACTCGTCGCTTTATGCAGGAATCTCAAGCTGCGAGCACCGTTGGTTTTAGATGTGCACAAACATATCTTGGTCCGCCGGAAGGCCCAGGCTTTAAAGATGGTAACAACTTCCCATCGAGAAAACAAAATTCAAGAAAAGGAAAATAAAATTGTAAAAGCCCTTCATACTCTGAAGGGTTCTTTATTTGTGTTAATTTAAAAAATTGCTCTTTATTTTTGTAGCATGAGTATAGAAGATTTGTATAAAATATTTCTGCAATTTCCATTAGTAGAAACAGATACCAGAAAAGTAAAAAGAGGAGATATTTTCTTTGCATTAAAAGGACCTAATTTTAATGGAAATCTTTATGTAAAACAGGCTTTTGACGCTGGGGCATCTTATTGTGTTTGCGACGAACAAACTGGTATAGAAAATGAAAACATTATTTATACTGATAATGTGCTAAGCACACTTCAAATGCTTGCTAAGCACCATAGAGAGCAATTTGAAAACTTGGGGGAAGGCAAACAAATACCCTTCATAGCCATTACCGGAAGTAATGGGAAAACCACTACAAAAGAACTGGTGCATGAAGTACTAAGCACTACTTACAAATGTTATACAACAAAGGGTAATTTAAACAACCATATTGGTATTCCACTCACACTTTTATCTGTAAAAAAAGATGCAGAAATAGTAGTGATAGAAATGGGCGCAAATCATTTACATGAAATTGAAAGTTATTGCAACTATACAAAACCTACCCATGGTTTAATAACAAATTGTGGTAAGGCTCATTTAGAAGGATTTGGCGGGGAAGAAGGTGTAAAAAAAGGTAAAGGCGAATTGTACGATTATTTAGCAAAAACCGGTGGTACTATTTTTATAAATACAGACTATGATTATTTAAAAATAATGAGTGAAGCGGTAGAAAATAAAATAACTTATGGTTCATCAAATGCTGCTTACACCGGCATTGTGAAAGCAGACAATCATTTTCTAGAAATTACCATTACCAATGGAGCTACAATTAATAGCATTAAAACACAACTTGCGGGCAATTATAATTTACCAAATGTAATGAGTGCTGTTTGTATTGGAAAAACATTTGGCGTAGCAGATGAGGCAATAAAAACTGCATTGGAAAACTATGTTCCATCAAACAGTAGATCACAAATAATAACAAAAGAAAGCAATACAATTTTATTGGATGCTTATAATGCTAACCCAAGCAGCATGAAAGCGGCAATAGAAAATTTTGCCGCTATGTCTGGAGATAATAAGATAGTGATATTAGGCGGCATGATGGAGCTAGGTGAAGACAGCATTGCTGAACACAAAGCAGTTGTTGAACTACTTCAAAAATATGAGTGGCATAAAGTTGTATTGGCTGGAAAAGATTATGAATATCTGCCCGAAAACATGGATCATTTTAATACATCCTCAGAAGTTGCAGATTGGTTTAAAACTCAAAATTTTAAAAACTCCACCATATTAATAAAAGGATCGAGGGGAATGGCTATGGAAAAGGTGATTGAATAAATGAAAGATTTATAATACCAATGTTTGTATAGCGTGTGGTAAAATGCTAACTACTGCTGCATTTTTTTCTATACATAAATTGTAGGTTACTTTTTTATCGGTGTGATTCATTACAATGACAGCCAATTTACCGTCTTCATTTAAAAAAGCTGTTGTTATCAGGTGGCTTCTGCTCGATGCACTATTAACTCTCTTTGCTCCTGGTCTTACAAACTTTGAAAAATGGCCAATATAATAATACGAAGGAGTGTAAATAATTTCTCCGGTTAATGTATTGGCATGCACAGGTGCAAAACAAAAATTACCTACATGGTTTGGGCCACCGGTTTCATCCAATAAAATATTCCAGTCTGTCCATCCAACCGTACCATTGTTAAAATCATTTATCATCGATTTTCCATACCGTTCTCCATTTGCCCATTTTTGGTATTCATCTTGCTTAAAACTTTCTGCACAGCCTTCTGTAAACAATAAATTTTTTGTGGGATATGTTTTGTTTACTACCGCCACATTTTCAAACATTGGCTGCCCACCACTCCAGGTTTCGTACCAATGAAAACCCATGCCCCATGCATATTTTGCAGCCTCCGGGTCATTGAAAATTACATCTGCCCGCTGCGTCATTAAATCTCTATTATGATCCCAAACAATAATTTTTTTATTGCCTAACCCTTCTTTTTTCATGGTAGGGCCTAGATGATTTTTGAGGAAATCTCTTTCTTCTTCTGCTGTGTAAATGCAACTTTCCCATCGCTGTGTTGCCATTGGTTCATTTTGTATGCTTATTCCCCAAATGGGTATTCCCTCCTTTTCGTAAGCCTTAATAAATTTTGTATAATACATTGCCCAACTGTTTGCAAAAGCAGTTTTTAATTTTCCGCCATGAAGCATACTATTATTGGTTTTCATAAATGCCGGTGGACTCCAAGGGCTTGCAAATAAGGTAAGTTTACCATTTGCTGCTGCTATGGCTTGCTTAATAAATGGTATGCGATAATGTTTATCGTGGGCTATATTAAAAGAGTTTAATGCAGCATCACCTTCTGTAACATAAGTATAAGAACCACTGCTAAAATCGCAACTGTGAATATTGGTTCGTGCAAGCGTATAGCCTATCCCTTTTTCTTTGCTGTAATAAGCTTGTAATAATTCCTGCTGTTTATTTAAAGGTAATTTTGCAAACACTTCTGCACTTGCATCTGTAATGGCTGCACCAATACCAATAAAGGTTTGAAACGATTTGTTTGGTTCTACAAATACACTTATTTCTCCTTCTTTTGGTTGAGTAAGTTCTTTAAAACTTAATTTATCTGTAAGAGATATTCTAAAATTACTACTGTCAGCAGTTGTATAAACAGTTATGCTTTTTCCTTTGGTTAAAAAAGGTTTTTGAAAAGTATTAATACTTCTTTGCGAGAATAATGTGCTACTAATAAATAAAAATATTACTGTAGCAATTTGTTTAAACATCTATTTTAATTTTCAGAAAGATGCTGCTCCAAAAAAATGGTAGCAACATTAGGAAGAATAAGGGTTTATTAGAGGCAAGGGTATTAAAACTGACAAACTAATTGGATATATTTTAAAACAGGTCTTATTGATAAACTCTTACATAATCAACTTCCATACTAGCATTTGTAATTGCAGGATCTATAGGGCCAGCAAAATTTCCTCCCATTGCAAGATTTAAAATGATATAAAAGTTTTGATGAAAGGGTGAAGTATTTGTGTTTACAAAGGTTTTAAATAAAACATTATCTACATAAAATTTAATTTCTGTTGCAGACCATTCTGCTGAATAAACATGAAATGCAGTATGGGCGTTTAAAATGTTTATTGTGTTTCCATCTCCATTATCGCCAAAACGGGTAGGGTAATGTAGGGTTGAATAAATTTTGTTTACCTCACTGCCTTTGTGCTCCATAATATCTATTTCGCCACATGCAGGCCATCCTGCTGTTGAAATATTATTACCCAGCATCCATATTGCAGGCCAAGTACCCACACCTGTACTCAGTTTTGCTCTCACTTCAATCTTACCATATTTAAATGAAAATTTTTCTTTTGTTAATAGTTTTGCTGAAGTATAAGCACTGCCTTTGTAATCTTCTTTAATAGCTTTTATTTTTAAAATGCCTTTTTCAATTACCACATTTTCTTTACGGTTAGTATAATATTCTTTTTCGTTGTTGCCCCAACCCCACTCTCCGGTGCCTATGTCATTACCCCATTTTGATGGATTAGGTGCGCCGGCCACATCAAACTCATCTGACCAAATTAATGTCATTTTCTTAGCCTTTGCCTTACTTGTTTTTTTTGCAAGTTTGTTTTGTGAATTTCCATCACCAAGAACTTCCGTTTTTGAAGCATAATTTTTACTGGCACATTCAGAAAATGAAATACCAACTATTAAAAATAAAAAAGCCTGCAAAAAAATTATCTTATTCATTATTATCAATTAAGAAGGATATTTATTTTTTAAACTTTTAAAAAAATTAAAAAAGTGGTTACAATTAGGAGAACCACTTTTTTAAAATCTTTCGTTATTTATTATGAATAAATATTTTTTCGGTAACTAAATTTTTTCCATCATTATCCATCAAATGAATATAATAAGTACCGGTACCATTTTTAGATAAATCGATATTCATCGGCGTGTATGAATCAAACATTACAAAAGTTGCATTAAGTACCAATGCGCCTGCTGCATTGTAAATACTTATTTTTCTAGGCTTCAGATTATTGTTATCGCTAAAATACCTTACTTGAAATCTACCGGTGGAAGGGTTAGGATAAATAAACATATTTTGCTTCACTGAATCTAAAATGGCCAATGTATTAGAAGAGCCAATACACCCATTTAAATTATTCGCTTTTAAGGTATAATTTCCTACACCACTCATATTAACAGATATAGAATTTCCTGTTTGACCGGTTAAAGCTATTCCATTCTTATACCATAAGTAAGTAGTGCCTGCAGCAGGAGCAGTGGCTGCAGAAATGGTGGTAGTAAGACCCGGAAACAGTTTTGTATAAGGTGCAGCACTGATATTAGCCACTGTAGGTGGAGCAATGATATTTACTATTATTGCTGCTCTCGGACTTTCGCAACCTCCAGCATTTGATTGGCTTACATAATAAGTTGTGGAGCCACTTACTGAAGTAATTGTTGTAGGTGTATTCACAGAACCTGTACCACCTGTTGCAACTGTGTACCATACTAGATTATTACCTGCATCTGCTGTGGCTGTTAATAATGCTGATGTTGCATTTACACAATAGTTAACTGGTGACATTACACTTGGTGCCAATGGAGCAATTCTTACAATTACATTTAAAGATGCTCTAGGGCTTTCGCAACCATTGGTGTTTATCTGACTTACATAATAAGTGGTAGTACCCACAGTTGCTGTTGAAGGTGTAGGTGCTGATGCAAGTGCTGCGCCTCCTGTGGCAACAGTGTACCATTTTAATGTATTGCCCGCCGCTGTCGTTGCAGTTAAAGGAGTTGCTACTACATTTTGACAATAATTAACTGTAGTGGTAACCGGTGCTGCTGCTACCGCATTTATCACAACTGTAATATTTGTTTTAGGACTTTCGCAACCAAAACCATTTGTTTGGCTTACATAATATGTAAAGGTGCCGGCTGTAGTGGTACTTGGAGTTATTGCGGTTGTACTTCCTGTTCCTGTTAAACTACTGTACCATTTTAATGTATTGCCTGCAATAGCTGTAGCTGTTAATACTGCTGCTGTTGCATTTTGACAATAAGTAAATGATGTAGTGGCAGTAGGTGCTACTGGTGTAGGGTTTACATTTACTACAATTGCAGCACGTGGCCCTTCTACCAAAGCAGTATTTCTTTGACTAACATAATAGGTAGTTGTACCCAATACAGCATTGGTTAAAACTGGAGCTGTAGTTGAACCTACACCACCTGCTGGAACAGTATACCACAACAATATATTGCCTGCAGAAGCGGTTGCCGTTAAAGTTGAAGAAACATTTTGACAATTATTTACAGGTGATACTACTGTTGGTGCCGGAGGTGTTGCAGGTGCTACCACTCCGCCAAAGTTTACATCATCAAAGTAATAAGTTCTTTCTCCTGCTGTTGCTCCTGTTATACCAAAGTTGAAAAAGATAGAAGCTTTATTAAAATTATATCCAAGGTTTAAAGCTGCTGTTCCTGCTGCCTGGTTGGCGAAATTAAATTCTAATGTTTGCCATGTGTTTGCTGCACCTGTAAAAGTAGCTTCAGTTTCGCACGATTTTGTTGGGTCTGTTTTATCTTCTACTTTTAATCGTACCTGTATGTTTGTGTGCGGACTCCATACTCTCACATTCATTTTTGTAGCGCCCGCAGCAAAAGGAATATTGTTTGCAAAACTTGTTTGTACCGTTCCTGCTAATGCTGTTAGGGTTGTTCCTGCCCACAATTCTGCAGTATTTACTTTAATAACTTTTCCTACTTTATTGGTAGCAAGCGTTGGGTCAATAACCACTGTTGATTGTTCTGCTCCGCCAAAACCTACTAAGCCATAATTTACTGTTACATCATCAAATGTAACAGGTACATTCATTTGTGTAAGTGTTGGTGGCGTTACGGTTGCCGGGCCAAATTTTACATCGTCAAAATAATAAGTTCTTTCTCCTGCTGTAGCTCCGGTTACACCAAAGTTGAAAAAGATAGAAGCTTTGTTGTACGTAAAGGTTGGGTTGAAAGCAGCCGTGCCTCCTGACTGGTTATTAAAATTAAATTCCAATGTCTGCCATGTATTGGCTGCGCCGGTAAACATTGCATCTGTCTCACAACTTTTCGTTGGATCTGTTTTATCTTCTACTTTTAATTTGATGGAAATGTTTGTATGCGGACTCCACACTCTTACATTCATTCTTCTTTCTGTAGCTGTAAATGGAATGGCATTTGCAAAACTTGTTTGTACCGTTCCTGCTAATGCAGTGATACTTGTTCCGGCCCACAATTCTGCAGTATTTACTTTAATAACTTTTCCTACTTTATTGGTAGCAAGCGTTGGGTCAATTACAACGGTTGATTGTTCTGCACCGCCAAAACCTACTAAGCCATAGTTTACGGTTACATCATCAAATGTAACCGGTACGTTCATTTGTGTAAGTGTTGGTGGCGTTACGGTGGCAGGGCCAAATTTTACATCATCAAAATAATAGGTACGCTCTCCTGCTGTTGCACCTGTTACACCAAAGTTGAAAAAGATGGAAGCTTTGTTGTACGTAAAGGTTGGATTGAACGCAGCCGTACCTGATGACTGGTTATTAAAATTAAATTCCAATGTCTGCCATGTATTTGCTGCGCCGGTAAACATGGCGTCAGTCTCACAACTTTTTGTTGGGTCTGTTTTATCTTCTACTTTTAAACGCACCTGTATATTTGTATGCGGACTCCACACTCTTACATTCATTCTTCTTTCTGTTGCCGTAAATGGAATGGCATTTGCAAAACTTGTTTGTACCGTTCCTGCTAGTGCAGTAATACTTGTACCTGCCCACAATTCTGCAGTATTTACTTTAATAACTTTTCCTACTTTGTTGGTAGCAAGCGTTGGGTCAATTACAACGGTTGATTGCTCTGCTCCGCCAAATCCTACTAGGCCGTAGTTTACTGTTACATCATCAAATGTAACAGGTACGTTCATTTGTGTAAGTGTTGGTGGCGTTACGGTTGCCGGGCCAAATTTTACATCGTCAAAATAATAAGTTCTTTCTCCTGCTGTAGCTCCGGTTACACCAAAGTTGAAAAAGATAGAAGCTTTATTGTACGTAAAGGTTGGGTTGAAAGCAGCTGTGCCTCCTGACTGGTTATTAAAATTAAATTCCAACGTCTGCCATGTATTGGCTGCGCCGGTAAACATGGCGTCAGTCTCACATGATCTTGTTGGATCGTTCTTATCTTCTACTTTTAATTTGATAGAAATATTTGTATGCGGACTCCATACTCTTACATTCATTCTTCTTTCTGTAGCTGTAAATGGAATGGCATTTGCAAAACTTGTTTGTACCGTTCCTGCTAATGCAGTGATACTTGTTCCGGCCCAAAGTTCTGCTGTATTTACTTTAATAACTTTTCCTACTTTATTAGTGGCAAGCGTTGGGTCAATAACAACGGTTGATTGCTCTGCTCCGCCAAAACCTACCAAGCCATAATTTACTGTTACATCATCAAATGTAACCGGTACATTCATTTGGGTTTGGGCAAAAGAAATAAAAGAGGAAAATAAAACAGAAAATAAAATATATAATTTTTTCATGTTGAAATTTTTAGCAAGAAGATATTTAAATAAATTTTTTATTAAAATTTTATGGAATCATTTTATAAACTCTCACATAATCTACCTGCATGGTTGCGGGAAAAATAGTGTTATCTACACCTTGCACGCCACCCCAGTTACCACCAACAGCTACATTCAATATTAAATGAAATGGCTTATTAAAAGGCCAAGCTGTAAAACCTGTATTGTTATTTACAAACTCAAAATAGGAAACACCATCAATGAATCCACGTACTGCGTAAGGTGTCCAATCTATTCTATAAACATGAAAAGAATCTGTAGCATCAGGTACAATTTTGGTAGCAGTTTTTTGCGTACCTCTTGTATGGTTATAAGCAGATGTATGAATGCTACAATGAATTTTATTTACATCATAACCTACGTGTTCCATAATATCAATTTCGCCAGATGCAGGCCAGTTGCCATAGGCATTGTCACTGCTCAGCATCCATATAGCAGGCCAGGTGCCTCTTCCTCTTGGTATTTTTGCTTTTACTTCAAATCTGCCATATAACCAATCTCCTTTACCCTTTGTTATCATACGAGAAGAGGTAAAATCTCTTCCAGAAAAGGTTTCTTTTTTTGCAGTGATGTTTAAATTGCCACCTGTAATGGTAGTGTTTGCACCGCTGGTATAATATTGCATTTCATTATTTCCCCAACCATTGCCGCCTGTTTCATAAGTCCATTTGGTAGCATCGGCAGCAGATCCGGTATTAAATTCATCTTGCCAAACAGGCGTTGTTTCAAACTTCCAATTTTTTTCTATTATCTGCTGCGGGGCTATTAATTCAGGAATATCTTTTTCTTGAGTGCAAGAAAAAAATGCGGTGGGTACAATTGAAAATATGAGCAGGTATTTATTAAACATTTTCATAATTATATTTTTAAAGGGCAATAAATTTAAATTGAAAAACAGTGTTTGTTCCTATTCCATTACCAGCTCTAAGTGTCATTTTAGTAGCTGAAATATCTATGATGCGGTACATATTTTCTGCAGGCACATCAGTGGTACCTATGAAAGTAGTGGGTGTTACACCTGGTAGTTGTATAGTACCTAAGCCTGCAACTCCACCTGTTGTAGCTGCAAATGTGAAAGCCACATTAAACGATCTGTCACTACCACAATTATAATTGGGGGCTATGTTGCCTCCATTAAATGTAGAACCATTTGCATTGTAAGAAATATTGTTAGATGCTGCAAAAGTGTACGTATCATCACTCTGGCAATTACCATCTAAAGGCCCGCCTCCAAAATACTGAGAAGGGTTAGATTCTGTACCTACAATAATTGGATTTGCCCCTGGAGTGGGATCTAATCTCCAGGTTTTACTTACCGTTCCTGTTAGCAATGCTTTTATATTGGCAAGGGTAAGTGCTTCAACTTTTTTAAATTTTATTTCAATTAAGTTTCCACCGGTACCAGAAATGGTGGCTCTTAAAGTCATTCTGTTTGATGTATAACTTTGTACGGTATATAAATTATTATCCACCACATCTGTTGTTCCTATAAACGGTTTGCCTGTGCCTGATGGCAATGGATCTAATATTATTTTTGGTAACTGGCCTGGTTTGGCAACTACTTTAAATTTAACTGCATTTGGTTTTGGAGCCTGGCAACTAAAGCCTGCCTGTGCATCGAAAGTCTGCCCAACTGCATCGTATTCAAAACCACCATCTTTTTTAAATTTATACAGATCATCTAATTGGCAAGGAGCAGCAGAACCGCTAAAATATACCTGGCTACCATCCGGAGATAAAACTTTTATAGCATCTGCATCCGAAGTCCACGTCCACACGGTATTATTATTACAACCAGTGAGTGTGTTATAAAAATCGTTTTGGCAGGCATCTAATACAAATATTCTTTTACTGATTGTATTGTTTCCATTGGTACCAACTGTTGTTAAGCTTACATTGTATTCACCACCATCAACATATTGATGAGAAGGATTTTTTTCTGCTGATAATGGAGAATTGTCTCCAAAATTCCATTGGTACTGTGTAGCTTCCTGGCTCACATTTGTAAATTTTACAATATAAGCAAAGGGTAATGTATCTGGCAATGGTTGTATTTGAAAAGTAAAATCTGCTGTAGATGCAGAACCATTTAAACTCAGCGTATCTTTTTTACATTGAACAAATAACATGCTCATTGCTATTAAAAAAAGGGATGTTATGGTGATCGTTTTTTTCATACTTAAAGTTTAATTGTTTTTAGTAGCCTGTGTTTTGAGTAAGGTTGGCATTTTTATCTCTTTCCCCTTGGGGTATTGGCATAAATCTATGTTTTGCATTTACGTTGGTTTTGCCTGCTGCCGTCATTACTGTAACAAAATAGGTGGGATTAGGATGGCGCAATAAATCGTACCAACGATGCATTTCAAAACCAAGTTCAATTCTTCTTTCTTTATACATAGCATCTAACCATGCAGCATCTGATAAACCTGCAGCCATGGGTGCAAGGCCTGCTCTAGCTCTTACTGCGTCTGCTGATGGTTTACCTAATACAGGCCCCGCAGCTTCTGCGTATATTAATAAAACTTCTGCATAGCGCATAATGGGAACATTTAATGCACTGCGCCATTGGCCTGCATCGCCTAATGGATCATCTACAGATATAAAATATTTTTTTGTATTAAAACCATTGGGAGAACCTACTAAAGAAGCAGGTTGAGTATAGGCACCATAGGTATCTCCAGGTATCCAAATTGTTCTGTTTCTTCTTTTATCAATTATGGTACTATAAGCAGTTCCGGTTTTTTCGTACTGGTCTACAAAATTTCTGGTAGGTACAGTAAAACCATATCCACCTTCCGGAACAATTCCCTGCGCACGTGGACCATAAAAAGTATTGATACCGGTACCAGCACCGTAAATGGAAAATGTACCGCCACCGCTTCTATACTGCACTTCAAACAATGATTCTTTTCCGTTTTCGGTGGCAAGTTTAAAGTTGTCCGCATAGTCTGTCCACAAACTATAACCATACAAAGATGCATTGTCAATAATTTCTTTTGCTTTTGCAGCAGCATTTACTTTATCGCCAAGCGTTAAATAAACACTGGCCAATAATCCTTTTGCAGCCCCGGCAGTTGCTCTTCCCTTATCATCGCCAGAAGTTGTATTTGGTAACAATGTTTCTGCGCTTTTTAAATCGTTTATTATTTGAGTGTACACGCTGGCTTTTGGCGACCGGGCAATAACAGAAGATTCTTGTGCGGTAATAGCATTGGTGTATAATGGGACATCACCAAACAAGCGAACCAAATGAAAGTAATAAAGTGCTCTTAAAAATTTAGCCTCACCTATACTCCTGTTTCTTATTGCAGGCGTCATCACAGCCACAAGTGGTGTTCTTTCTACCACCAAGTTTGCTCTTAATATTCCAAAATAACATTGTGCCCACATAATTTGAATGATGGGATTAAAAGAAGACATGCTAAAATTATCCAGTTCGGCAGTTTCAGCGCCATCTCCGCCTCCACCTCCGCCAAGGTCTGCATCATCGCTCATAATATCGCCTAAATGCCATGCACATCCACTATAAATTGCTGAAAGGGGGGTATATATTGCATTTACTGCAGTTACAATTTCTGTTTCGGTTTTATAATAATTATCTACTGTGTTTAAGGGAATAGTGGGTTCTATTGTAAGTGAACTTTTTTTACACTGTGCAAAAAGTATACTTACAAAAAATAATAATCCCGATATTTTTAATAACATATGTTTCATTCTGATAATTTTTTAAGTTAAAAATCAACTGTTACACCTCCAATAAAAGTTCTTGCTTGTGGATAAAATCCTAAGTCTACTCCACCTCCAACTTCAGGGTCTAAACCCGAGTAATTTGTTACAGTTAAAAGATTTTGAGAACTCACATAGAACTGTGCCTTCTTTAGGTTAAGTAACTTTGACCAACTGGTTGGAATATTATAAGCTATACGAAGATTTTTAATTCTTAAATAAGATGCGTCTTCAACAAATCTATCTGATACACGATTATTTTTATTTGGATCTTCCAATGTTACTCTAGGCATTGTATTGCTGGTTCCTTCTCCAACCCATCTTTTTAAAACATCATTAGAATAATTTCCATTACTTACTCCTCCTTCTGTATACCATCTTGTAAAATTCAATACTTTATTACCTTGAGAACCTTGTATAAAAACAGTTAATTCAATATTTTTATAACTGAAAGTATTTGTTAAACCATAAGTAAAGGTGGGGTTGGAATTACCAATGTTTGTACGATCTAAATCATTTATAATTCCATCGTTATTTAAATCTTTAAATTTTATATCACCAGGAGCTGTACTGGTTGTAGGATTGTTACCAGCAGTTTGCACAGCATGATCAGCTATTTCTTTGTAATTCTGAAAAATACCTTCAGTTACAAAGCCATAGAAAAAATTTGCGGGAGCACCTTGAGTTGTTCTTAAACTTCCTCCTGTTATTCTAGAAAAACCATTATCAATTGGGGCAGAAAGCCCTAACGAAATAACTTCATTTTTATAGGAACTTACAACAGCATTTGCATTCCAGTTAAAAGCTTTTGAGGTAGCTATTGTACCTGATAAAGTTAAATCGATACCTCTGTTTTGTAAAGTTCCAGTATTGAACGGGACTGCTTCAAAAGTTCCTGATAAAAGCGGGGGGGCTACATATAAAATCAGGTTAATTGATCTTCTTTGATAAACATCCAGCACCACATCCAATTTCCTCTTAAAAAGACTGGCATCTATTCCTATGTTTATTTGTTCATTTTTTTCCCATTTAATATCCGGATTAGAAGTTTTGCTAAGCCCTGCTCCGTTTACAACTCCACCAGAGCCACTTGAATTGCCAAAAGTGTATTGAAAGGATTGATTAATACTTTGAATAAAGGCATTGGGAACAACATTCGGGTTTCCTAAATAACCAAAGCTTGCTCTTAATTTTAGTTCATCTAGCCATTTTACATTTTGCAAAAAAGGCTCTTGTGTTAATCGCCATGCTGCGGAAACTGATGGAAATACAGCCCATTTATTTTTAGGTGCAAAATTAGAACTTCCATCACGCCTTATTGAAAACCCAAGATAACCACGGTTGTCGTAATCATAATTTAATCGACCGATGTAGGATATTAATCTTCCATTAATTCCATCTTCTGCATAATTATCGATTTGAGAAGGATCTGTTACGGTTAAAATTTGATTATTTAAAACCGGTATAGGTTGTAAAAAGGTTCCACTTCTGCTAGCAGATAAATTTGAATACCTATTTTCTTGAAAAGTATAACCAGCTACAGCATTAAGTTTATGCTTTTGTAAAAACGTTTTATCATAGGTTAGCGTGTACTCTGCTAAATTATCAGAAAATAAACCTTTAAACGCTGAGAATGAAGTTCTATCAAATGGCCTTCCCCCACTCGATGGCGTGATTGGTCTAAAATTATTGTTTTCCTGATAAACAAAATCTCCCCCAAAAAGAGCTTTAAATTTTAAATCTTTTAAAATGTTGATTTCAGCAAAAACGTTTCCAGTTGCACGATATTTTGTATTTGTATTTTTAGGAACTTCCAATTGGTATACAGGGTTAGGTTCGTTAAAACCATCTGTATTTCCATTTCCACCAGCATAAGTGCCATCTTCATTTCGGGCTTTCACAGTAGGCGGTGCAGTTAGTGCTAGTAATACAACACTATTAAAAGGGCTGTAGGTGTCAGTTCCATGTTCAATAATTTTATTCATTGAGATAGAATTACCTATTTTTATTTTATTACTAACTTTTATATCTCCATTAAATCTAAGGGTAAAGCGTTCAAAATCCGTATTGTAAATAATACCATCTTGCTTTAGATATCCTGCAGAAAATGAATACTGTGACTTATCCGATCCACCCGAGGCATTTAAATTAACGCTTTGTATAGCTGCTTTTCTAAAAATTTCACCTAACCAATCAGTACCCTTACCATACTGCTGTTCGATGGCATTAAAATCAGCCAATTTTGGCAAAATGGTTTTACCACTAGCAATAGCCGCTTCACTATTTATGATAGCATATTCTTTGGCATTAAGCATGGTTGGTAATTGCCATGCTTGTTGAATACCACGGTAAACATCTAATGAAAAATTTGTTCTTCCAGCTTTACCTCTTTTTGTTGTTATAATTATTACGCCATTAGATGCTCTAACGCCATATATTGAAGCTGCTCCAGCATCTTTTAACACATCAATTCTTTCAATATCTCCTGTTCCAAATGAGTTTAATATATTATCAGCCGCTTGATCAGGCAAGGGATAACCATCTAAAACTATTAATGGATTATTTGTTCCGGTTATAGAAGTTATCCCTCTAATTCTTATTCCGGTACCACCTGTTCCACCTGGTGCACCACTCCCTTGTACAATTGTTACACCAGATACTTTTCCTTGCAAAGCCTGGGCTGCATCAGCAACTGGAGCAGTGCGGATATCTTTATCAGATATAGAGGAGATGGAAGTGGAAATTGATTTTCTCACTTTACTACCATATCCTACCACAACCACATCTTCTAAATATTTCGATTCATCTTCCATCACAATATTAATTGCGCCCCCTTTGTTTACTTTATATTTTAAAAGTTTAAAGCCGGTGTAAGTAATAACTAATGTAGATGGTTTGGTTAAGGAGATAGAAAAATTTCCACTTGCATCACTCACAGTACTTGAAGTACCGCCTTCCACAGCAATGGTGGCACTAACCAAAGCATCTCCGGTAGATTTGGCTGTTACTTTACCTGTTACACCCATATTTTGTGCATTGGCTACATGGCAAAATGCAGTAAATATTAAAATGAATAATAAATTTTTGCTTAGCATATTTTGGTTTTTATTTTTTTAAACTAATACTCTTATAAGGCATATTAAGTTTATAATTCTGAAAAGAAAATGAATAATCAACTTTGCAAGGAGTACGGATATTTCAATTTGATAACTATATATGTAGTAACTAATGGGTATATCGAAATATTAATGGAGGAACAAGCCTTCTGGTATTAAAAATTAACGGGATAAGATTACTCATGTAAAATTTACTTATCATATTCGAATAATTTAGAAATGAGAAAAACAATCGTAAGACAAATGTACATTCAATGCTATCTATTTACTAATTTTATAGCACGTCAATACTACATCATCAACCTACTTTACGTATAAAATATGCTAAAATCACTACATCATTCCTACATCTTCACTACATCAATAAAAATTGATACCTTTCCTTTACCAATAACAAAATAATGAAGTATTTCTTAGTACTGTTTATATTTCCTCTGCACTTGTTTAGCCAAAATACGATTGGTTTACCCGATGTTACAAATTATACCAAGCAACAATACAGTGCAGGTTTGCAAAACTGGGATATTAAACAAGATAGAAACGGCATTATTTACGCAGCTAATAATGAAGGTTTGCTCTCTTTTGATGGTAAAAACTGGAACTTATATCCTTTGCCTAATAAAACCATAGTACGTTCAGTTGAAATTGGGTTTGATAATAGAATTTATGTGGGAGGCCAGGATGAACTTGGGTATTTTGCACCATCCGAAAATGGTCAGTTAATTTATCAATCTCTTACTTCTCTTCTTTCTTCCAAAGAAAAAGCTTTTGGTGATGCTTGGGATATTGTTTCATTTGGCAATAGTATTTTTATACGTTCAACATCTAAAATATTTAGATACTCCAATAATAAAATGGTGAGCTTTAATGCTACATCTGAATGGGGATATTTAGGAATTTGCAATGGAAAACTACTGGCCCACGATTTTAAAACAGGTTTACTAAGTTTTGAAAATGATGTTTGGGCTACAATCCCCATAAAAAATGAGTTGCCTGCTAATGAACCTGTAACGGCAATAATTGGTTTAGAAAATGATTCTGCCATTGTTACTACCTTAAAACACGGGCTTTTTTTATTAACCAATACGGCTATTACAAAAATAAACTCCCTAAATAATCCATTATTTGAAAGTGATAGAATTTTTGCTGCATTAAAAATAAATAAAGATTGGCTAGCTATAGCTACAAACAACAGCGGCATTTATATTATTGATCATGCAGGAAGCATTATTCAAAGCTTTTCAAAAAAAGAAGGATTACAAAATAATAATGTTCTCAGCATTTTATTGGACAAGCAACAAAATTTATGGTTAGGGCTAGATAATGGAATTGATCTCATCGCCTATAACAGTGCTATAAAACAAATTAATCCATCGCAGTTAGATGGGTCAGGTTACACCGCTATCATTTATAAAAACGATTTGTATTTAGGTACTACCAATGGTTTATTTTGTGCGCCATTACCAGCAATTACTGATCTTAGTTTTGCCAAGGCTTCTTTTACTCCTGTTACAAATACTAAAGGTCAAACCTGGGGTTTATCAAGTATTAATAATCAACTCTTCTTAGGCCAGCACGATGGCGGTTCAATCATTGAGAATAAACAACCCATTAGCATATCACCCAATATTGGTTATTGGAATTTTGTACCATTATCAAACACGTTTCCTGCATCAAAAATGATAGCGGGTACTTATAAAGGAATAGAAATCTTTGATTTTTTAAGTGGTCGTTTTATTTTGACTAAAAAGATTGATGGCTTTGAGGAATCTGCAAGATTTATTGCTATAGATAAAAATGAAAATATTTGGGTATCGCACCCTTATCATGGCGTATTTAAAATAACTAAAAATAATGCAGGGAATTATACAACTGAAAATTATACGGATAAACAGGGCTTACCATCTACTTTAAACAACCATGTTTATAAACTAAAGAATGAAATTGTTGTAGCAACTGAAAAAGGAGTCTATACATTTAGAGAAGATAAAAATATTTTTGAACCCTCTGTTTTTTATAAAAAAATATTGGGAGATCAAAGCATTCGTTATTTAAAGGAAGATGCACAGGGCAATATTTGGTTTATGCATGAAAAAATGCTTGGAGTAATTGACTTTGGTGGCAAAGAACCAATGGTAATAACATTACCTGAATTAAATAATAAAATGCTGAGTGGATTTGAATTTATTTATCCAGTAAACAATAATAATATTTTTATTGGTGGTGAAAAAGGGTTTTATCATTTAAACTACGAGAAATATAAACAAACAACCACAAACCTACAAGTACAAATACGAAAAGTTAAAACGGTAGGTAAAACAGAAGCAATTTTATTTGGTGGATATGCTGATGAGCTTTCAAAAAACATTGCTGCATTAAGCAACGGTTGGAAAACAATACAATTTCAATTTTCAACAGCACTTTTTGGGAACATGTCAAATTTACAATACAGTTACAGGCTTAAAGGCTTCGACGAAACATGGTCGCAATGGTCAGAAAAAACAGAGAAAGAATACACCAACCTACCTGCCGGCTCATTTAGCTTCGACGTAAAAGTGAGGAATAATTTAGGGAAAGAATCTCCAATAGCTACTTATTCTTTTAAAGTTTTACCGCTTTGGTATCAAACAAATGTGGCTAAGTTATTATATATCATGTTGTTTGGGTTTATACTTTGGGGATTATATAAATGGCAACAAAAAAAGTTTAAAACACAACAATTAAAGTTTGAAGTAGAACAACTAAAATTAGAGGAAGAACAAAAGAAAATATTGTATATAAAAGAATTAGAATTAAATAAAACGGAAGGAGAATTGATTATTCTTAAAAATGAAAAATTAGAAGCCGAAATAAATTTTAAAAATGCCGAGTTGGCATCATCGGCCATGCACCTTGTAAAAAAAGGAGAATTATTGAGCAAAAGCAAAACAGAACTTGCCCATGTAATGAAAGGTATGGATAACCCACAGGCAATTACGGAAGTAAAAAAGATGATAAAAAATTTGAGCGAAGATGATAAGATGGATAAAGAATGGGAAACATTTTCAAAACATTTTGATACGGTACACAGCGATTTTCTTACAGCTTTAAAAAATACACACACTAATATTACAGGCAATGAAATGAAATTATGTGCTTATTTAAGAATGAATTTATCTACCAAAGAAATAGCTCAGTTAATGAATATATCTGCCCGTGGCGTTGAAATTGGGAGATACAGATTGAGAAAAAAACTACAGTTAGAAAAAGAGATGAGTTTGTTTGATTACTTAATTAAAATAAAGAGTGAGAAATAGTTTGGTGGAATATTTCTAAAAAATTGCGGAGACGGAGAGATTCGTTCCGTTCCGCTTAGCGGTCGGAACGATACAGTTACCCATATACACACTTTCTCCCGAAGGCATTCGGGACTCATTCAGCCACTCAGAACCTACTAACCCTTTTTGAAATTAATATCTCTATATACTTGCGAGATTTTTTTGATTTAATTTCTTTCTCTCTTTTGATAACCTCTGTTCTTGTTTCAAACATTTCAAAATAAACTAAACGCCAGGGTATTTTAGAAGATGAATATTTGCTGAAGCCATCATTATGTTTACTCAAACGACTATCTAAATCATTTGTTTGACCAATATAATATGAAAAATCCTTCTTACTTTGAAGAATATAAACAAAGAATTTTTCTTCTTTCATGCGGAGACGGAGAGATTCGAACTCTCGATACAGTTACCCATATACACACTTTCCAGGCGTGCTCCTTCAGCCACTCGGACACGTCTCCAATTTTAGGTTGGCAAAAATACACTTTCAAAATTTATACTCGGAATATTTTTTGAGCATTAATTGTAGTGATATTTTTCACTTCTTCTACACTTATATCTTTTACTAAAGCAAGTTTTTCAACAATATATTTTAAATAACTACTTTCATTTCTTTTGCCTCGCATGGGTACTGGAGATAGATATGGGGCATCAGTTTCAAGCACTATATATTTCATATCTACTTGTGCCAATACTTCTGCCAAGCCTGCATTTTTATAGGTTACTACACCACCAATACCCAAATAAAAATGTAGTTCAATAATTTGTTGCGCCTCATTCAAGCTCCCACCAAAGCAATGAAAAATTCCCCTTAATGAAGTACCAGCGTATTTTTTTATAACATCAATTGTTTCCTGGGTTGCATTGCGAGTATGCAAAATGAGTGGTAAATCGTATTGTAAAGCAAGTTCTATTTGTTGCTCTAAAGCTTTGTACTGTTGCGTAACAAATGTTTTATCCCAATAAAAATCTAAACCGGTTTCTCCAATACCCCAAAATCTTCGTTTTTGCAGCAATTCCTTTATTTTATCCAGTTCTTCTTCATAATTTTCTTTTACAGAACATGGGTGCAGCCCCGCCATAGCAAAACACTGGTTCGGATATTTTTGTTCCAATGCATCCATTCTAGGCGTAAAACCTGAATCGATTGCTGGCATGTAAAACCTGTTTATCCCTTCAAAATTTGCCCTTTCCATTACTTGGTCTATATCTTTTTCAAATTCTGGAGAATATAAATGGCAATGGGTATCAATCATGATGTTTTAATTTATTGTGCAAAATGCAATAAAATTGATGAATGGTTAAAAAAAGTTCATAATATATATTGCTATTAAAAATATCTATTGTAATTTGGCAACAGTTTTCATAGGGTACGGATTAAAAAAGGGCCAGGGTTTCTACCCAGGCCCATTTTTTTTATTTTAAAACTTCACACTTCTATTCAATTATTTTTTCAAAAGAAAAACCTTTCTCTGAAAAATTGCTTAATACTGCAGGTAGTGTAGACATCATTTTTTCTGCAGCTTTTTCACTATCATGAAATACTACAATGGATCCATTATTTGTTTTAAATAATACATTTTCCAAACATCTCTTTACGGAAATGTCTGGATCAAAATCTCCGCTCAACACCGTCCACATAATAAGTTTGTAGGGTCTATTTAATGTAGAAAGTATTTTTGCCTGAAAAGATTTTATTCTCCCGTAGGGTGGTCTAAATAAATTACTGTCTATATATTTAGATGCGTCCTGTACATCTTTTATATAAATATCATCAGCTGTTTTTTTCCCGTTCAAATGTTGCTGTGTATGGTTCCCAATGGCATGACCTTCATCAATAATTCTTTTAAAAGTATCTGGGTATTGCTGTACATTATTACCAATGCAAAAAAAAGTTGCCTTAGCATTGTATTTTTTTAATTCATCCAATACAAAAGCCGTGTGTATGGGATGTGGCCCATCATCAAAAGTTAAATAAATTTTCTTTTCAAGTTTGTTCATTTCCCATATTCTATCAGGAAACAATTTTTGCAACCATGTGGGCGTTCTTACAAAGTATAACATTCCACAAAAATAAAGTTTAAAAACACATTAAAATTTTCTTTTAACCACTCGTCTATGTTTAACAATTTAAATTGGATTTATACAAACTTTTAAAATTTATAATTATGAAAATCAAATTTCTTTTACCTTTTACAGCCTTTGCTGTATTAGCTTTTACAAGTTGTAAAAAAGACAACAATACAATTGATGAAAGCGAAATTGAAACAACCTTTGAATTAAGTGCAAATGGAGGAATTGCAGAAAACTTAACCCAAGACGCAAATGAAATTTTAAATGAAGCTGCTTTTGATAACAATCTTCAAGGCTCAGGTTTTGTAGCAGACCCCACACAAAACAATGCAATACTAGCTTGTGCTACAGTAACAGTAACACCCGCAAATGGGTTTCCAAAAAACGTTGTTATTGATTTTGGTACCACAGGTTGCACTGCCCCAAATGGAATAACCAGACGAGGAATTATTAATGTAAACATAACTGATTCTTTGCGCAGACCTGGCAGCGTTGCCATTATGACGTTTAATAATTATTATGTAGGTGGATTAAAAAAAGAAGGAACTATTACCTGGACAAACACAAGTACACCAGGCATCAGAAGCTGGAGTAGGGTTTGTGTTGGTGGAAAAATTACTACTCCAACCGGCAATTATTGGTTACATGAAGGCACCCAAAATATTGTACAAACTGCAGGTAAAAACACTCCGCTCTTTTTAATGGATGATGTGTTTTCTATTACAGGAAACAGAACAGTAACCAATGCTGCAGGCAGAGTAAGAGTAGGTACCATTATTACTGCCTTGCAAAAGAAAACTGCCTGCGATAATATTGACCAAGGCATATATCAAATTCAAGGACCAAACCATGTTGCTGTTATTAATTACGGCAATGGTAATTGCGATAACAGAGCAACTATTTCGATAGATGGCCGACCTGAAAGAACTTTTATTTTAAGATAATTTATCTAACAAATAACAAAAATGCCCTCAAAATTTTGAGGGCATTTTTATAAATTAAAATTATTTATTTAAAACTAATTTTTCCAACTGCAATTTTTGTTTTACCAAAAAGCTTATCATCTTTTCCAATTAAGTAAAAATCTTTACCAATTGGAATACCTAACCTTGGCATGGCAGTAGGTTGATCTTTGTTGCTGAAAATGGATTTCCTTGTGTATTTTCCTGTACCTGCATCCAAGTAAACGGCATAACAATCCGTTTTTCCAAATCTTGTAGCCATCTTTACTTTTTGCCCCAGTTGAGTTACATTATCATTTTTAGTATTGTCGTTAAATAAAATAGCCAAACTATTTTTTTCAGGAATAACCAATGTTCCTAATCCTGCATAAAAAGGAAAATTATAGCCTCCAAAATAATTAACACCAATATTAAAACTTAACCCGGGGCCTGCACTGCTGCTGCCTGTGCGAATAATTTCTTTCTGGTTTTTTGGTAACACATGTAACCAGGCAATTTTTCCTGAGGCATCCATTTTACTCATCATCATATCTCCGCACTCATATACATCGTAATAAGTAGTGCGAGAACCGCCACTCATTCCACCAAAGCTACCACCAGAATATGTGGTAGTACTATATGTGTAATGATGGTATTTTTCAGCCAATATTACAATGCCATTTCCATCTGTATATACAAAATTTCTAAACCTTAAATATTTTGAGAAACCATCTTCTTCATCTTTAATTTTTTCAAGTTTTTCTCTTTCTTTTCTTTCTTGTCTGCTTTCATCATCCTTATCATCTGTATCATCTTGGGTTTCGTCAATTGCACTAATTAAAGATGTATTCAAATCTTTTTGGTTCGTACTTATTATATCTCCACTCATTGCATTAATACGTTGTACAAGCATACCATTAATTTCTTTACCTTTTTTTGTATTACTGTAAAATGCAGCCAACACAATTTCTTTGTTAGGTATTTGTGCTACTTTGGTACTCACCAGCCATTTTGCATCTATTTCTGTATTAATTTCTTTTAATAAAGCTCCTGTGCTGTTGTATAATCTTATTACATAATTCTTAAACTGAAGATTTTTAGTTTTTTTCTTTTTGCCCTCTTCATATTCATACACACGTCCTACCAATAAAACATTACCGTCAATGGTATAAATTACATCTTCCAATTGAAAAGTTTTAGGATCATACTCATTATTAATTGTAATTGCAGAACCAACTTTATTCATTTTTACATCAAATTGTTTTACCTCAAATTTGCTTTTTTCTCTCCCTTCATCTGAACTTACAGCAATCATTTTTGTACTGTCACTGTTGTAACTAAAATTGTAATTCAATAAGTCTTTCTTTTCTTCTTTTTGCCAACTTGTTACTTCTTTCCAGTCACCAGTTATTTCGCCATCCTTTTTATTTATTTCGGCTGCAAATACCTGCAGCGTTCTGTCTTTTTTATTATAATCAGAAGCAAGTATGTATAATTTTTCTTTAATAAAGAAAAAATCTTCAAACTCTTTTCCCTTTAATTCTTTGTTGTAATCATTTCGAAATTCTTCTGCAAATGCCTTGTCTAATTTAATAAGCGTGGCAGATTCTCTTGTTGTAGCCCCTATTACAAAATAACTTTTAAGTGCCTTGTGACCTTCTCTCACAAAAACTCCAGTTTTATCGGCATATACAACTTCAAGGTCGGTACTGCCTTTTTTCATTTTAAATTCGTCTCCCCAAGTAGTGGTTGGTGTTTGTGCCGTTAAGCAGTTCATCAACAATAAAGAGAGGGAAATCATTAGTAATTTCTTCATGTGGCAATTATTAAGGTTAGTTTATAACTCAATGATATAACATATTGTTGAATGTAAAAGAATACTTTAAAAGAAAATTTAAAAAAGTATGATTAAAGGCGAGGTAAACAAATTGAAATTGCCTGCAGTAACTTATTAAAACATATTTTTTTTGAAATAGTATCTTTGCAACTATGAGTAAAGTAAGAGTTCGTTTTGCACCCAGCCCTACCGGGGGATTGCACCTTGGAGGTGTACGCACCGTTTTGTTTAATTATTTATTTGCAAAAAAACATGATGGCGATTTTATTGTAAGAATAGAAGATACTGACCAAACCCGTTTTGTAGAAGGTGCAGAGGAATATATTTTTGATTGCCTCAAATGGTGTGGTATTGAGGCGGATGAAAGTGTGGTAAAAGGTGGGCCTTATGCACCCTACCGCCAAAGCGAACGCAAAGCAATGTACCGACAATATGCCGAGCAATTAATAACAGCAGGACATGCATATTATGCTTTTGATACTCCCGAAGAAATAGAAGCCATGCGTGAAAAACGCAAAGCGGAAGGCAGTGGCAGCCTTCAATACGATGCAGGTGTGCGTATGAAAATGAACAACTCATTGCGTTTATTGCCCGAAGAAACAGCTGCATTAATCACCTCTGGAAAACCGTATGTAATTCGTATTAAAGTAGAAGAAAATGCAGTGGTTAATTTTACCGATATGATTCGGGGCGAACTGCATTTTGACACAAACAATGTAGATGATAAAGTATTGTTGAAAGCAGATGGAATGCCTACCTATCATTTAGCAGTAGTGGTAGATGATTATTTAATGAAAATTACCCATGCTTTTCGTGGCGAAGAATGGATGCCAAGTGCACCGGTACATGTGCTGCTTTGGCAATATTTATTTGGCATAGAAAACATGCCGCAGTGGGCGCATTTACCATTAATTTTAAAACCCGATGGCAATGGCAAGTTAAGCAAGCGAGATGGCGACCGACTTGGTTTTCCCGTATATGCCATGGATTGGACCGACCCGAAAACCAGCGACAAAACAAAAGGTTTTAAAGAACTTGGTTTTTTACCCGAAGCTTTTTTAAACATGCTTGCTATGCTTGGGTGGAACCCCGGCACAGAACAAGAAGTTTTTACAATAGAAGAATTAATTGAAGCCTTTAGTATTGAAAGGGTACATAAAGGTGGAGCAAAATTTGATTTTGAAAAAGCAAAATGGTTTAACCACCAGTGGATACAAAAGAAAGAAGTTGCGAGTTACGGGCTAGAAGTTAAAGAGTTGTTTGCAGAGAAAGGAATTAATATTGTTAATGATATTTATTTTGAAAAAGTATTGAATCTAGTAAAAGAAAGATGCACATTATTATGTGATTTCTACGAGCAGGCGGGTTACTTTTTTACAGCCCCTACAACCTGGGATGAGGCAGCAGTAAAACCAAAATGGAACGAAGGTAAAAATGATTTTTTTATAGCATTTATAGAAAAAATAAAAGCTTCTACTTCATTTAATGCTGAAACAATAGAAATAATTTTTAAAGAACTGGCTACAGAAAAAAATATAAAACCCGGCGAATTGCAACTACCCATGCGTGTAATGTTGGTAGGTGCAAAGCTTGGCCCTGGTGTGTTTGAAATAGCAACTACCATTGGCAAAGAAGAAACAATCAGTAGGATTGAGAGAGCGTTGGAGGTTTTTAAATAACATATTTAATGGTAAAGAAAATGCAGCCTGTAATTTGTAGGCTGCATTTTTTATTTCAGATTTTAAATGCTATTATTCTTCTGGCAAAGAATACCAGTTTCTGTAAAGCCTTTTAAACACAGGTTCTATAAGCGCAACCAGCAAAACAAATCCAATAACTTCTGCATAAAAATAATAGAGCATTCTATGATCATAAATACCATTTTGGTATTTATCAACTGTTAAACATTCAAAATAAAAACCAGTTAGCAATAATGGCATAAATGGTAAAGCAAACAAAAAGAAATTTAGCCCAATACCTTGAAATAAAGTTCTTGTTTTAGCTGCACTTACAGAAAAACCAAGTACAGCAAATGCTATAAAATATAAAATCATTAATACAAAAAAAGATTGTTCGTTCCCACCAAGCATTACTGCGAAGAGAGAAGTAATTATTGCTAAAACCACTCCGGCTAATATTGAAAGAAAGAAAGTTTTTTTGGTTGAATGCCGAAAAATGAAAACCAATAGTGATAAAATAAGCGTGAAATAATACATTAAATGCGCAAGAAAACTCCAAGCGTTGTCCCATCTAAACTTTTTTTGCGCCACAGTTTCTATAGTGCTATTTATTTTATTCAGACTGTATTTTTTCTTTATAAAAGTTTCATAATTGCTTTGCCCATCTGGTGCACTGTATTCCGTACCATAATAATAAGTTCCACCATAATATGCGTATTTTTTCTTTAGCTCATCCATTCTTGAAGTGAGTTTTGCTACATCAGGTTTTTTGTAATTTTTTATTGCAGCATCATAAATTTCTTTCTTACCCAATTTTTTTGCGTTGTTTGTATCATCTACATTATATGCAGTCACATATATGTAATCAGGCACTGTAAAAAAAATATACAAAGCATCATTAACTTTTATTAAACTATCTGCAAAATCAAGTTTTGTAATTAACTCCCTATCACTAATATTAAAATTATTTGGTTCAAAATTTTCCTTCATAGGCACATTCGAATTCCAAATTGTATCACCCATTTTTCCTAATTCATAAGTGCTCTTAAAAATATTAAATGTATCTGCTTTCCATTCCAATGGTAATCTGTCATGCTCCAATAAGTTTGCATTAATATTTAATTCATTTACATCCCTTACAAGTTCTTCATCACTAAATTGCCTGTTGGCCATAAAGGTTTCTATAGTAGTTGGTATAAATGGTATGGCTACAAACACTAAAATATTTATGAAAAATAAACCAAAAGTTCTCAACCCATCTCCTGCTTCCCATTTACCAAAACGTTTAAATACATTAAAACGAAGCAAATAAATTAGCCAAAATATAAAACTAATAATTGCAATTACCACAACAAAGCCAGTAAGTATTTCTACATTGCTGTTTTGCCTGGCATCCGTATAAATAAGCATACAAAACAAAACAAGTATGGCTGCAAATAAAAAAGAAAAATACAAAACCAAATGTGTTCTTGCACTCCATACAGATGGATTATTTAATAACAATTTCCGATCAATATTTTTTAAAAATGCAGGCACTAACGGGCGTGAATTATCCATAACAAAAATTAAAATCTTAATTAAAAAAACGTTTGGTACTATTGGTTATATCTCTGCAATAAGAAATACTTATTTGACTGTTTACCAATTTTCTCATTACATCATCAGCAGATAAATTAGTGGCAATAACGGTATAAAAACCACCATTAAAATGCAGGTCAATTGTTTCATTCGCAAACACATTTGCAATTTCTTCACGGGTAGCTTTTGTTTCAAATTCCACCGCAGTACTTTTTACTGCTAATGTAGCGTCACTGCTACTATACATGCATTGTCCTTGCTTAATAAACAAGACGGTATCGGCCACTTTTTCTACCTCATGCAATTGCTGCGAACTCAATATAATGCCCATCGGATTATGGGCTCCTTTTGCCATGTAAATAAGATCAGTAAGAATTGTTTGCTGAGCTTTTATATCAAGATTTGCAAGCGGTTCATCTAAAATAAGCAACTGGGGTTTTTGCAATAAAATTCTTGCAATTTCAAACCTGGTACGGTAACCGCTACTAATACGATCCCAATTTAAATGAGCGTAAGCCCTAAGGTTTAAACGCTCCAACATATAATGAACCATCAATTCATTTTCAGCGCCATGAGTGCCTGCAATTGCAGCAGAAAAATGTAGATTATCTTTTAGCAAACCATACCATTTTGGAATACGCTGCGGTATAAAAGCTACATGGTTTTTGATCGCATAATTATCTGGGTTATGCAACAAAGTATAATCAATTTCTCCATCATCCAATGCAAGTTGCCCACCAAGCATACGAAGCAATGTTGTTTTACCATTTCCATTTTCGCCCACCACACCCAATACATTGCCTGTGCGCAATTTTAAACTGATGGGCTTTAAACTAAATGGACTATTGCTATATTTTTTCGAAATGTTTTTCACCTCCAACAAATCAGATGCTACATAATTTTTACCAGTGTTTAAATTGGCTGCAGTCTGCAAAATAATTTTTGCTTCCTCAAAAAAAGAAGCAGGCATCTTTACCGTTAATCCTTTGGCTTCTTCTGTTCGGTAATGTTTGCTCCACTCAATCGTGCGCCGCATAAGCGCTGCATCGCCTGTATCAAGCGTCATATCGAGCGTTCGCCTCACAGCAAGCTGTACATCATCATGCTTTAAATAAGATTCAATGTCGGCAACAAAAGAAGCATTCATAGTTTTTTATTTATCATACAAATTATGCTATTAATTTTTAAAAAGCGTTGGGCTTTGTACAAATACCATAGCTGATCATTTGTTCGTTGCCCGCCTACTATCTTTTTTTGTTCAAACCTGCCTGCCGGCAAAGGCAGGGGCAACAAAAAAAGGATATCCGTTTAAGCAGGCGCACCGTGTCCCGTACATTTTTGTCGGGAGCCCGTCAACTTTTGTTTTTCAATCTGGCAATAATTTGGAGTTTATTATAAAAATATTTCTTAACATATAATTAATTGCATTTAAAAAAGTTTTATTTTAAGTTTAGTAATTAATGTTTAATGGTCATCAAATCTCTATAAATGAATAAAAAATATTTTAGCACTTTAATTTTTCTCTCGTTGTTTGCAAATTCTTTTTCTCAGAATTTTACCACTATAAATGGTGTTATTAAAGGATTAGGTAGTGGTAAAAAGATAATACTTGGCAACAAACCAAATGGCATAAATCCAGGATTTATTTTTGTAAAATATGATTCAACTGTTTCTTACAATGATAGCTTTCAGTTTAAAAATATAAAATTTCAATCACCAGCTTATTACAGCTTAGACTTCGAAAATTGTAAGGGCTGGAGATCTTTTTTTATAGATAGTGGAATAATTTCTGTGAATGGAACAGTTGATAGTGTTTACAATTCGAAAGTTAAAGGTTCGAAAAATAATGAATTAATGATTGAATACTACAAAGGCCTGTATTACAACTGGAATAACATCCATCAAAAAATTCTATCTAGGCTAAACTCAGAGAAAGATTCAGTAGCAAACAGAAAAATTTTAGACACGGTACTAATGAGTATGGATGATTATAAAAATAAAACAATTGAATTTTATAATTTTAATGTTAAACAATATCCTTTTGCTTCGTTTTATCTTCTAAGAAATATAAATTTAAACAGATATTCGGATAGTTTTATTAGTACGAAATTCAATATGTTACCCCTTTATGCTCAAAATTCAGAACCATTAGAAGATATTTATTATAGACTCTATTTTGAAAAAGAAAATGTAAAAATTGGTAAAAGAATTCCCAACTTTATTTTTCAAACAGAAAATAAAAATATAACAGATTTGTATAGTTTAAAGTATAAATACAAGTTGCTGGTATTTGGTGCCAGCTGGTGTGCTCCTTGTATAAATGAAATAAAAGATATCGATTCCCTAAATACCAACTTTCAAAAAAAAGGCTTAGGAATATTAGCTATTAATGTTGATAACACGGAAGAAAAATGGAAAGTTTATTCTTCAAAATATAAAACCAATTGTATACAGCTTTTTTCAGGAAGTCCTAATAGTTCTAAAATTTACAAGTATTTTAATATCAGTTCCATACCTTTTATTATATTGCTAGACTCAACAAATAATATTATCAAAAATAATATTCAATTAAAAGAAATAGAAAAATACATTCAGTAACCGTTATTTAGTTTCTTACAGATGCAATACAGAAATACTCTAAGGCTTTTTTAAACCTTGTATGTTCATATTATATCTACCTTCTTTTATACCATTTATACACCCAATACAATAAAATACCACCTAACAATAAAGCCCACAATTTTGAAACAAAAAGAAATAATTCTATAATCATATTCCAACCAAATTGAAATGCATCCCACACTCTGCTCCAAAAGCTGGGTTGGTACGCAGTAATATTTTTATCATTTGCTATAACCGTTCTCTTAACCGTTTGCCGCTGGTAAATCAATAAATTAACGGTGCTAAAACTTACTTGGTCCGCCATAGATAGATTACTGATTTTTGCATTGTCTGCCTGTTCTTGTTTATTAAACAATACTTCTTTTGCCGTTAAGGTTTCGTTTAGTTTTTTTGTATTGTTGTCAATATCTTTTGCAAGTCGGTTTTCATTTTTTACTGCCCTGCTTTGGGTAAATTTATTGGCGAGCATGTGCAGGCTTACATCATCTGCTTTAATAATTCTATAATCGAGGTAATCAATATTTTTTGCAATGTCTTTTAAAGTGGTATCAAGCTTTGTATTTGGTACTCGCAAAATAATACTGTTAGTTACTGCATAGTTAATTGTTTCGAGTGTAGAGTCAGCACTAATGGGCGTTTCGCTTTGGTTTTCAATTGTACTTGCAAGGTTTGTGTAAGTAACAAAACCACCTTGATCGTTACAAATTTTTTCAATATTGTAGGTGCTGTTTATTACACTTTTTACTTTAAATTTTATATCAGCAGTGCGTATAAATTTTCGGGTGCTGTCTTTATTTTTTTCAACAGCGGCAGATGATGATGTAAATGCATTTGATGCAGAATCGGATTGTGCCATAATTTCCTTTTCAGCATTTTGAGCTTCATTACAACTAAAAAAAATGCATAGCACGCCTGCGAGCAATATATAATTTCTCATGTTTTTTTATAAATTAAATAAGGTGAAGAAAATGTAGGCGCCTTGCAAATTACAATACAACAAACCGCAAAAAAGTAACCCTCCCTTAAAAATCTTATTTGTTAAAACAGAAAACATAATTTGAATTACTTTTACAGCACATAAATATTTTGGAGTGAGCAAAACATTAAATAGACCTGTAAGAATTTTGGTAGCTAAAGTTGGATTGGATGGGCACGACCGTGGCGCAAAAGTAATAGCTACTGCATTGAGAGATGCAGGCATGGAAGTAATATATACCGGCCTTAGACAATCACCCGAGATGGTGGTAAATGCAGCCTTGCAGGAAGATGTTGATGCAATTGGTGTGAGTATATTAAGCGGTGCACACATGACGGTTTTTCCTAAAATAATGGCACTGCTAAAAGAGAAAGGGATGAACGATGTATTGCTTACAGGTGGCGGAATTATCCCTGAAGATGATATGAAAACATTGAATGAAATGGGTACAGGTAAATTATTCCCCCCGGGTACAACTTTTGGTGAAATATCAGATTATATAAAAGGATGGGTGGTGGAGAATAGGGAGTTTTAAAAGCCCAGCAAAAGCCCCTCCTATCCTCCCCGGAGGGGAGGGACAACTGGGAGATCTGCAAAAAGTTTAATTGGAAAATTGAACGTTAAAAGTTTTTTATGGAAAGAGTAATAAAAAAATTTAATTCTTTTGAAGAGCAGGAAAATTATTTTCTGGAGTACTTTTTTTCACTTACTCCATTAGATAGGCTTAAAGCTTTATCAGCTTTGCAAAAAAAGAATAATAAAAACTTTTTAAAACCTTCTCCTAAGAAAATAACCATAAGAAAACATTTTGTTTATGGACATTGAACATCCTGAATTTATAAATTTTTTAAAGTGTGCGCAAATAAATGAACTGAGGTATTTATGTATTGGTGGCTATGCAGTAAATTATTTTGGGTATCATAGAAGTACTGAAGATTTAGATGTCTGGATAGCACCCACAGTTGAGAATAAAAAGAAATTTTTAAATACAATGCTTTGTATGGGATATTCAGAAACTGAAATTGATGATATACGAAATGAAGATTTTACAACTTATTTCATGTGTACATTAGGCGCAAGACCCAATGTTATAGACATTCTTACTATTGTGCATCATAACATAAATTTTGATGATGCCGAAAAAAATATGATTGTAGAAAATATAAATGAAAATTTACAATTGAAATTAGTTTCTTATGATTTCTTAAAAGAAATAAAATTAAAATCGCTTAGAACAAAAGATTTATTAGATATTTCACACTTGGAAAAACTAAGAAAATTATAAGTATGAGCAAGTTTTTCTTTTATGATAACAAAATTATTGACTGGACTTTCAAAATTTTTTTTTCTATAAATCTTATTTTGCCGGGGATCAATGAAGACATTCTCGGATACCCACTAAATGTTTTAATATTGACTTTAATTTCTTTCTGGTTATATATTTATCGAGTTAAGGTTTTTGCAATTGTATTTTTATTAATGGCAACGCTTATAAATTATTTGCATTTAGGACTAACATCTTTATAAAAGAATTTGGCAAATAAAAATTGTTCAAAGTATTGTTGATTAAAGACAAAATGCTGAAAGGCTGCCTGATGGGCAGTAGTAGCTTATGCACAAATAAACTTTAATTTATAATATTGCTTGCGTGCATAACTACTACAGACAGCAGGAGCAACTGTTTAATTATTATATAAACTTCATAGCCCCAAATCAGATTTTAAATTTTAGATATCAGATTTTAGATATCCCATTTCGAGACATTAGATAAATTGCAATAAAATCGAAGCCATCAACCCGCCACCAGTAACTCCTAACCCGCAACCATCCTCATATATTCGGTAACTGCAACCTATTCCTTTTAGAATAAATTCTGATTACCAACACAAGTAACACACAAATAAGCAGGTTTAAATTTTTATCGATATTGGTGTTTTGAAGTAATAAATAAATGCCGCCACCAATAGCGCACGCTGTTGCATATAGTTCTCCTTTTTTAAAAAGATTGGGTACATCGTTGCAAAAAATATCTGCAATCAATCCACCAAAAGTTGCAGAAATTACGCCCATAATAAGTGCGTACGCATCGTTTACTCCGTTTCGTTGTGCCACTTCAATACCTGCTGCGGTAAACAAACCGATACCGAGTGCATCTGTAAAAAAAATGGTTTTGCTAAATTTATTTACGCCTTCTTTAATTAAAAAAGTAATGACGGCTCCTGCAAAAACTAACCCAAGTGCAAAGTAATCGTTTATCCAGTTTACGGGTTTTATGCCAATCAATAAATCTCTGATAGTACCACCACCATAGGCTGTAGCAAAAGCTACAACAAGCCCACCGAAAATATCCATCTTAAATTTTCTGGCTTTTAATGCACCGGTAAGTGCAAACACAAATGTGCCGGTGTAGGTTATAATGTTGAGCAAGGTCATGTTGTAAAGTTATAGAATGTCTTATCTTCGAAATATAAAATATACAAACATGACTTTTGATACGTTGCTTTTTACAATTGAAAATGGTACAGCTACTATTACCATTAATCGTCCTGAAAAATTGAATGCATTGAACAAAGATGTTTTTACTGACCTTGATGATGCCATGAGTGAAGTGTTTAACAACGATGAAATAAAAACAGCCATCATTACAGGTGCAGGACCCAAAGCATTTGTAGCCGGCGCAGATATAAGTGAGTTTGGTGGGTTAAATTTAGCGGAAGCAATGGCGCTTTCTAAACGTGGACAGGATGTGTTTTTGAAAATTGAAAACAGTCCCAAACCAATTGTAGCAGCAGTAAATGGTTTTGCATTGGGTGGCGGATGTGAACTTGCCATGGCTTGCCACTTCAGGCTTTGCAGCGAAAATGCAAAGTTTGGTCAGCCTGAAGTAAACCTTGGTTTAATACCAGGTTACGGCGGTACACAACGGCTTACACAATTGGTAGGTAAAGGAAAAAGTATGGAGCTGCAAATGACGGGCTCTCTAATTGATGCTGCGGAAGCATTGAAATTAGGACTTGTAAATTATGTAACTACTACAGAAAATCTAATAGGAAAAACCACCGAAATTTTACAGCTAATACAAACAAAAGCGCCCATTGCAGTAAGTAAAGTAATTGAGTGTGTAAATATTGCTGTATTAAGCGATAGCGCTTACACAAACGGCAAAAGTGGCTACGATAAAGAAGTGGAAGCTTTTGGCGAATGCTTTGGCACAGAAGATATGAAGGAAGGAACTACTGCATTTTTAGAAAAAAGGAAGGCAGTATTTGTGGGGAGATAAAACACTATTTAATAATGCCATCTGATAATAATTTGGAGAACAAACATTCTACTGCTCTTTCTTCGGGTATTTTTCTTGAAAAAACTTCTACATCACAAAAGCATTTCCATACAGGTATTTCAGCATTATTTAAAAAACCCAGTATAGAAAATTTTCGAAACCCCTTACCTCTTGCATAGGATTTTCTAAATTCACCCGGATTTTTACTTAAAGCATACGCATAATTTTGCATTACTTCTGTTACATTAACTCGACAAGTAAAAGAAGCAATTTTTTGAAGGCTATCAGCTTCAGCACTACCTGTAACTGCAAATCTGAATAAAACATTATAAGGAATAGCTGCGTGTTGAAGCCCCTTTTTCAAAACTTCAAAAGATTTTTGCGTGTAATATTCACGTCTATATAAAATTAAAATATCATTTACAGGTGCAATGGGTTTACCATAAAAAGATGAAGTATAACCCCCATGCAGGCTTATGCTGCGATAATACGTTGCCATAAAAAAATGAAGAGGAAAATAATAATACCATCCATTTGATATATAGATTATTTTTTTTTCTCATTCCAATATTCTTATAACTTTTACAAAATGTGTTTTATAGTAGCCCGTAAAAGTATTGATTATTACGCCTACATTTTTACCAGATGCTGAGTGAATAAATTGTGGTGTTTCCCCACCTTTAGTAATAATACCCATATGTCCTACAACTCCTGTAGAATGATCAGAGCCAGTAAATAAAATAATGTCTCCGGGCTTTGAATTTTTTAAATTAATCTCCGTTCCTTCATCTGTAAAATTTACCGACGACCTTGGCGCTTTTACATTGAAATGATTAAACACCACTGTTATAAACCCTGAGCAATCTAAGCCATTTGAAGGTATGGCAGACCCATATTTATAAGGAGTTCCCAAAAATGATTTTGCATAGGAAACAAATTCTTTTCTATCAATTTTTAATAAAGTGGTAAAGGTTTTTGCTCTTTTGGTGGCTGATCTTACAGGTGCATTTTTACCATTAGAAATGGTTTCTGCTGAATTGCTTGTAGTGGTTTTTTTAGTAGCATTACAAGATGTAATTAAAACAGAAAAGAATATAATTGAGGGTAAATATTTTATCATCTGGTTATTTTAAATGCAACATAATTAAGAAAGCTGATATCTTGAATGTAGTCCATTTCAATTATTAAATGATTAACTAAAAGTCATTCGGATATTCCCCTTATTATCCTTTTGCTATCTTTGCGCATCTTTTAAAAAACTCAATATTTTTATACAATGGAATACAGAATAGAAAAAGATACCATGGGCGAAGTAAAAGTGCCGGTAGATGCATATTTTGGCGCACAAACCCAACGCAGCATTGATAATTTTAAAATAGCCCAGGATATTAATAAAATGCCTAAAGAAATCATTAAGGCATTTGCGTATTTAAAAAAAGCAGCAGCACTTACTAATAAAGATGCTGGTGTTCTGGTTCCCGAAAAATCTGACTTAATAGGAAAAGTTTGTGATGAAATCTTAGAGGGTAAGTTGGATGATTTTTTTCCATTGGTAGTTTGGCAAACAGGTAGCGGTACCCAAAGCAACATGAATGTAAACGAAGTGGTAGCTTACCGTGGGCATGTACTAAATGGTGGCAACCTGGCAGATAAAGAAAAGTTTCTTCACCCTAATGATGATGTAAATAAAAGCCAGAGCAGCAATGATACTTTCCCCACAGCAATGCACATAGCCGCTTACAAAATATTAAATGATGTAACCATACCGGGTATAAAAAAACTCAGAGATACACTTCATGCAAAATCGCAGGAATATATGCATGTTGTAAAAATTGGTCGTACGCATTTTATGGATGCTACGCCACTAACAGTAGGGCAAGAATTTAGTGGATATGTGTCTCAATTAGATCATGGCCTAAGAGCTATAAACAACGCATTGCCTCACCTCTGCGAATTAGCATTGGGCGGTACAGCAGTGGGTACAGGCATTAATACGCCTGATGGTTATTCAGAAAAAGTAGCTGCACATATTGCAACACTTACAGGGTTGCCTTTTGTAACTGCCGAAAATAAATTTGAAGCATTGGCTGCACACGATGCCATTGTAGAAATGCATGGTGCATTGAAAATGGTGGCGGTAAGTTTAATGAAAATAGCCAACGATATAAGAATGCTTAGCAGTGGACCAAGAAGTGGTATTGGTGAAATTTTTATACCGGATAATGAACCAGGATCGTCTATTATGCCGGGCAAAGTAAACCCTACCCAATGCGAAGCATTGACGATGATTGCAGCACAAGTGATGGGCAACGATGTTACCATTGGCATTGGCGGTAGCAACGGACATTTTGAGTTGAACGTTTTTAAACCGGTAATGATTTTTAATTTTTTACACAGTGCTCGTTTGATAGGAGATGGTTGCGTTTCTTTTAATGATAAATGTGCTGTAGGGCTTGCTCCTATTGAAGCTAATATTAAAAAGCATGTTGATAATTCATTGATGCTGGTTACATCTTTAAATACAAAAATTGGATATTATAAAGCTGCAGAAATAGCGCAAACAGCGCATAAAGAAGGAACCACCTTAAAAGAAATGGCTATAAAATTAGGCTACGTAACCGCAGAAGATTTTGATAATTGGGTGGTGCCAGCTGAAATGGTGGGGAAGTTGTAAAACATAATTTTAAGTTTAATGAATATCCTCATTGCAAACGCAGGCATTATTCCGGTAACCAATTATGGCGGTACAGAAAGAGTAATTTGGTACTTGGGAAAAGAGCTGGTAAAAATGGGGCACAGCATTACCTATTTGGTGAGTAATGGTTCTAATTGCGATTTTGCAAAAGTTTTAGTGCTAGATGTAAAAAAAGATCTTAACGCACAGATACCTGATCATATAGATTTGGTTCATTTTAATTTTCAACCATGGTCTACTATTACCAAACCTTATGTAATTACCATGCATGGCAATTGCAATGATAAAAGGATGTTTGATTTTAATACCATTTTTGTATCTGCAAACCATGCTGAAAGATTTGGGAGCAAAAGTTTTGTTTACAATGGCCTAGACTGGGATGATTATAAAAAGCCCGATGTTGATATTAAAAGAAATTATTATCATTTTTTAGGAAACGCAGCATGGCGAATAAAAAATGTAAGAGGGGCTATAAAAATAATACAGCAAACAAATAAAGAAAAATTGAAAGTGCTTGGTGGCAATAGGCTCAACTTTAATATGGGTTTTAGGTTCACTGTTAGCCCACGAATAACTTTTTGTGGTATGGTAGGCGGAGAGAAAAAACTTTCTCTTTTAAATGAATCGAAAGGGTTAGTTTTTCCTGTACTTTGGAACGAACCGTTTGGGCTTGCACTTACAGAAAGTTTATATTTTGGGTGCCCGGTTTTTGGTACGCCTTATGGTTCTTTGCCCGAAATTGTACAATCGGATGTAGGATTTTTATCAAATGATTCTAAAGATTTGGCAATGAAAATAGAAAACAGTGAACAGTTTTCAAAACAACGTTGCCATCAGTATGCAACAGATATTTTTAATTCAAAAACAATGGCTGTAAAATATCTTTCTAAATATGAACAGGTTCTAAATGGCGAAACTTTGAACAAAACTGCACCCCAATTAATCACCGTTCAGCAAGAAAAGTTTTTACCTTTTTACTAAGAGATTTACCCCAGAGAAATAAGTAAATTGAGTTTACGCAGAGTAGATTTTTTGAACTATAGAATAATATAAATTAACGGAGCCATCTAAATTTATCAAATCAATTCTTTCCAGGTATGATCTGCCAACAATTGCACTTTTGCAGCATGTTGTTTAAAAGATTTTGAACCTCTACCCCATTCATTAGGGCTTACCATGCTTATCATGTAAGAACCATCATGGTTTTCATATAAATGATATATATGACCAATAACAGGTTGAAAATTTAATTTAGCGCTATACACAATCATTGATAATTCTTTGCGTGATTGTATTTCTTGAGCCTGCAAGGCTAGTAATTCTACCTGCTTCCGAATCTGGTCTAACTGCATGTTGGTTTGCTCCTCCATTGCTGTTAGTACCTTATGGCGTATCATACCTTCTTGCGTAGGTTTTATTACAGCACCGCTTACACTAGCGCTATAAGGCAATACACTCATTTGCTTATGAAAAAATTCTACATTGGTATATTCAGTACCATCTTCATTTAAACCGTGCTGTGTAATTTTTAAATAACCGTTTGGTTCTATTTCGTGCAAAACCTCCAATACAATTTGCTCATCCTTCTCAAAAATAATTTCCATTGAAATAGAACTTAATGCTTTTCCTTTTACATGGGTAGCAAATTCTTTATCATAAAAAGGCTGTAGTGTTCCGTCTATAACAATATCATATTTAGCACCGAAAGAAATATTTTCTAAGGTAACCCAACTGTTGTTTATTGTTAAATCGTTTTTATTATCGGTAGCTGTAATTTGAAAGTATCCAGTTTTGGGACGGTTGCCTTTTTCGTACGTTCCTTTTTCAGGAAATAGTTGCCATGAGGCAATAAAGTTATATGCTGAGGTCATTTTTTTATATAAGTAGCAAAGTTAAATGGTTTCAAAAAAAATACTTCCCTATAGTCTTTTTAATTATTCCGAAATGTGAAACATTCGGGTACAAAAAAACCGCTTCACATAAATGAAACGGTTTTTAAACTTTTTTTTAATCTAAATTACATAGCAGCAAGTTGTACTTTCTGCTGCAGTTCCAATACACTTTCTTTGAATAAATTATCTGTATCCATTAAATCTTTTACTGTTTGGCAACTGTGTATTACAGTTGTATGATCTCTACCGCCAAAATGTTCTCCAATAGTTTTTAATGAATTTTTTGTGAATGCTTTTGAAAGGAACATAGTTATTTGACGAGCCTGAACAATTTCTCGCTTGCGGGTTTTTTGCAAAAGTTTATCGTAAGCCACATCAAAATATTCGCATACCATTTTCTGGATAGCATCTATGGTGATTTCCTTAGTGGATGATTTTACAAAATTTCTTAATACTTTCTTTGCCAATTCGAGGTCTATTTCCCGTTTATTTAGCGAAGACTGTGCCAACAGAGATATTAAGGCTCCTTCCAGTTCTCTTACGTTGCTGTTTATGTTATAGGCAATATACTTTACCACTTCACGGGGCATTTCTAACCCATCATTCTTCATTTTTATATCAAGAATATCAATTTTTGTTTCATAATCAGGCACCTGCAAATCTGCACTTAGTCCCCAACGAAATCTACTTAACAATCTTTCCTGTACACCTTCTAAATCTTTAGGCGATTTATCGCTGGTAAGAATTAATTGTTTTCCACTTTGGTGTAGGTGATTGAAAATAGAGAAGAATGCATCCTGCGATTTTTCTGCACGATTAAAAAACTGAATATCATCAATAATTAATACATCTATCAACTGGTAAAAATGTATAAAATCATTGATGGCATTGTTACGACCATGATCAATAAACTGGTTAATAAACTTTTCTGAACTTACATATAATACAACCTTATTTGGATTAAGGTTTTTTACTTCGTTACCTATTGCCTGTGCCAGGTGAGTTTTACCTAAGCCTACACCACCATACACTACGAGTGGATTAAAACTAGTACCACCTGGTTTTTCAGCAACAGTTTTACCTGCACGGCGAGCAACCCTGTTACAATCTCCTTCTATAAATGTATCAAATGTATAGGCAGGGTTAAGCTGCGGATCTATCTGCATCTTTTTAAGACCCGGTATAACAAACGGGTTCTTAACAGGGTTATTTATAACTAACGGAAAATCCATTTCATTGTTTGAATATGATCGGTAACCATGCCCAGGAATATCTGTTGTTAATGGCTTGTTTTTACTATTTCCACTATCAACCATTATCCTGTATTCCAGTCTTGCTTCTTTTCCTAATTCTCTTTTTAATGTTTTTGCAAGAAGGGATACATAATGCTCTTCAAGATACTCATAAAAAAACTGACTTGGTACTTGTATAGTAAGAATTTTTTCTTTAAGGCTAATCGGTTTTATTGGTTCAAACCATGTTTTAAAATGTTGCCATTCTACAATGTCTTTGATAATATCCAAACAAGAGGCCCATATTTTATCAAAAGATTTATCCATTAGTGCTACGACAGTTTTTTCTTGCGTTATTTTGTTAGTTTAAGGGTACCACTAAAAAGAAATAATCTTGTTTTTTTAGGGGGACAGCGAATATCAAAATAAATTGTTGATAAAAAAAACTTTTTATTCTTTCTGTTTTACCCATCTACCATTATATGTGAACCCTAATATAAAAAATAACACCTATTAGTTTTGAATAAACCCTTACTCAGTAAGTGTTTCATAGAATTTTTAAAATGATTTCTCCATAAATTTCGAAAAGGAAAAATATTTTAAAAATATCAAATTATTTTTAAAAATCATGTGTATAAACTATAAAATATGGATGTTTTTTCAATTTTTTTTTGCTTGTTTTCATTTGTACGAGAATCAAATTAAATATAAATAAATAACCGCTATTTTTGAAGCTAAAATATAACTACTATGAGCTACGAATTAACAGGCAAACTTATTGCAAAATACGATACCGTGCAACGCACAGAAACATTTAAAACAAGAGAATTTGCCATTGAAAAAACCGATGATATTGGTGGAAGAACAATTGTAAACTATGCGAAGTTTCAGTCTGTTCAAGATAAAACAGAAATAATAGATAAAGTTAATATTGGTGATACTGTAAAGGTTTACTTTAACATAAAAGGCAGTAAGTGGGAAAAAGATGGTAAAACAAATTACATTACCAATCTTGATGCATGGCGTATTGAACAGATATTAAATACAAATCAGCCAGGGAATGCTGCTACTGATACAAGTAAAATGGAACCAATGGATAATTTTACAGCACAAGAACCAAACGATGATTTGCCTTTTTAATGATAAGCAAATAATTAAAATACTTTCCAGGATAAATACTTGGCAAAAACTATATGCAACAAAAAATTTCCCTTAAACTCTTGCCAGCGGAGGCAGCCGATGATGCAATTATTAAAAAACATATTGCCTCCATTACTCTTAATAAATTAAGTTCTATTACGGGTTATAAAATCCTCAAAAAATCTATAGATGCAAGGGGCAAAACCATCTTCATAAATTTAACGGTAAATGCTTTTATTGATGAACCTGTGGAGCAGTGGGTCCCGCTAAATTGCGGGAGCAGTTGGCAAAAAGAAAAAGGTAGTTGGCAATTTGCAAATGTGAGCAATGCAACAAAGTCAGTTATCATTATTGGCTCCGGGCCTGCAGGTATTTTTGCTGCGCTGATGTTGTTGGAGAAAGGAATTAAACCAATTATATTAGAAAGAGGAAAAGATGTACGTGCACGGAGGAGAGATCTTGCTATTTTAAATAAAGAAGGCATTGTAAATCCTGAAAGTAATTATTGTTTTGGCGAAGGAGGTGCAGGAACTTATAGCGATGGAAAATTATACACACGAAGTAATAAAAGAGGAGATATAGATCGTATTCTACAATTGTTTATTCATTTTGGAGCGCCTGAAAACATTGCTTTTGATGCACACCCGCATATTGGCACCAATAAACTTCCTCAAATAATTACTGCCATGCATGAGCAAATAAAGGATTGCGGTGGTGCTGTTTTATTTGAACATAAAGTAATAGATCTTATAACGGATAAAGAGAAAATTAAAGCGGTAAAAATAGCCAATGGAGATTTACTTTCTGCTGATGCTTATATTTTAGCCACTGGCCACTCTGCCAGAGATATATTTGAATTGCTACATCGTAAAAACATTTTAATAGAGGCGAAGCCTTTTGCTATGGGAGTACGCATAGAACATCCACAAAGCTTAATTGATAAAATTCAATACCATTGCAATGCGGAAAGAGATGAATATTTGCCACCAGCATCTTATAGTTTGGTACAACAGGTAAATGGAAGAGGAGTATTTTCTTTTTGCATGTGCCCTGGAGGTATCATTGCACCTGCGGCTACAGATGCGGGAGAACTTGTAGTAAATGGCTGGAGTCCATCTAAAAGAAACAATCCTTATGCAAATAGTGGTATGGTGGTACAGGTAGAAAAAGAAGATGCGTTTAAAAGTTTAAATGAAGAAGGAATAAGTATTGATGAAAATGACCCCCTCTTGTTTATGAAATTTCAACAGTTAATAGAACAAAAAGCATTTACCGCAGGTGGTGGAAATTTTGGAGCACCTGCTCAACGAATGGTTGACTTTGTAAATAATAAATTATCCGAAACACTTCCAAAAAATTCTTATTTACCCGGATTAATTTCCTCAAAGCTTACTTCAGTTTTACCCTTATTTATTTATACTTCCTTAGCAGAAGGTTTTAAAATGTTTGGTAAAAAATTAAAAGGATATTACACCAATGAGGCGGTGGTTGTAGCTGTAGAAAGCCGTACCTCAAGCCCAGTTCGTATTCCACGAAATACAGACAATTTACAACACCCTCAAATGACTAATTTGTACCCTTGTGGGGAAGGTGCTGGTTATGCAGGCGGCATTGTAAGTGCAGCTATGGATGGTGAAAGAATAGCAAATGCTATTGCTGAAGCGTTATAATTATGCACTCGTTGTAACGGTAGAATCGTACAGCGTAACAGCCAATTTATTTTGAACGGTTTTATTAAGGAACTTATACAATATATCAGCAATAAGCAACAGCGAAAAAAATAAACATCCAAAAATAAAACCGCCTCCTCCATATAATATTTTGGAAGGTTTTATTTCATCAAAAGGTGCTACAGGCCTATCTAAGATTTCAATGATAGGTGTAACTTTTTGTTTACGCCACAAAGCTTCTTCTCTGTTTGAAGCGGCGCCATTCCTTTGTGCTAACACCAATAATTTATTATTTTCTAAATTTTCTTTTGGAACAATATACTGAAGCTTGCCTGGCTGTACAAATAGTGTTGTATTATTCAATTGAATCCTTTGATTATCAAATTTTCTAAGAACCCTTTCTAACGAATCTACTTTTTTTTGCGTAAAATCAAAATCAAACTGTGCTTTTTTAATTTTTAATTCTTTGTAAAATTGAGATATTTTATCAATTAAAATTAAACTAGTAGGTGTAAGTAGTTTTTCATTTTTACTGACAAAAGTCATTTCCAACAAACTGTTTTTATTAAATTTTACCGTGTAATAATCCTTCAATAACGAAGCTCCTGTAGATATTAATTCGGGATCGGTAGAAGGTATTTTTATTAATGGTTTAAAATAAGATTTATACTTATTGTAATCTTCAATAAGCACAAGAGCAATTGTTTTGTTACCAAAGATTGGTAATTTTTCAGACACCACTGCCTCTCTGGTTCTTCTACTTCTACCTACTTCTTCAATATTTACATTCGCTTCATCACTCAAAGTTTTTGAATTTGTACTTCCCCCTAAAAGTTCACTAATTTTAGAAGATGCAGATTTATCATCAGGTCCCGCAGTAAGTGGATAAACAGTAGATTTTACAGAATAAATAGTAGGAATTGTACGAGCATACATGTACAGTAAAAATGCAAATAATAATCCTCCAAAAAATATCAACAATTTAAGGCGGCTTAATCTTCTAATAATATTTCGTAAAAGTTCCTGTGTTGTCACAATAATACTAGTTTACATTTTTTAAAACTATTGCTGTAAGAATCAATGGCACTACAGTACCAAGAGTGGTTTTTAAAATGTCAGTAACCTCTTGTCCTTGTGGTCTATCTGGTACAGTAATAAATGACCCCTCTTCCACTCGTGGATAAAAATGGAAGAATAAGAAGTTTTTGGTTCTTCTACTTTTCCCATTTGCATAGGTAACGAATATTCTTCTTCTCCAAGGGCGTATTCCAAAACCACCTGCTTTATCTATATAATAACCTACGTTCGTATGTTCTTTATCATATGATATTTTTAATGGAGATTGTACTCTTCCTTGTACACTTACAAAAGGATTTATTTCAGGTACAAATACCATATCTTTTTCCTGTAATACAATATCGTATTTAGAGTTTTTATATTTTAGCGCTCTATATAAATCTATGCTTACTGGTTCGTCTAAAGATTTTACATCTGCTACAAATGGGATGAGATTTCCAATACTATCATATGTTGCTGTTGGTATCACCTTCTCTCTAAAATTTTCTGTTTTTCGCCTGAATAAGACTGCCCCTGCAAGATTGGCATTGTCTTTAAAACCACCCGCTCTGGCAATGTAAGAAGATAGCTTTTCGTATTTATCTAAACGGGGATACAAACCAGGATATCTTACTAATCCTTTTAATTCTATATTTTGTTGTAATTCAAACGTTGGATTTTTTCTGGCAAAAATTTGATCAAATGGCTTTAAGATGATATTGGCTGATGCTGAATCTAATTGTAAATTTTGATCTATTGCATAACTTTTTACAATTGTTCGGGTAGGTTTCAACCCTTTTCTGGCAGAATCTAAATCCACAATACTTGAAATTTCTAATCTCCCAAATTCAGCAGAAGGTTTTAATCCTCCTGATAAATACAAAAGATCCTGTAATGTCATTCCACCATACTTTCTAATCTTTTGTTCTTTTCTTACCTCCCCAAAAATTTCTACAAATACATCATCAGAAAATTCTGCAGAGCTAAATAATTGCACAATATCGTTCGGCATAAGAATTACATTGTTCTTACTATCTTGATTATTGTTGTTAATATCAGTAAGGTCAATTTCTAACCTATCTGCCGATTGCAAATTGGTAGAATCTCCTGCCCCACGAAACACATAAGCTCTTTGCAAATAAGTATTTCTTGTAACACCTCCTGCCCTATTTATAAGGTCGAATAATCTATCACCCTCTCTAAATTCATATTGATCAGGATATTTTATTTCTCCTCTTATTTCAATTCTGTTTGTTAAACCTGCTCTTATTAAATCTGCTTTTACTATATCACCATCTTGTAATAAAACATCTTGTCCATCCAGCTTAAGGATTGCATTAGCATTTACATTTTTTAAGTTTTGGCTTTCATTTTGCGATCTTAATATTGTAAGATTTGATGCAAGTGCATCAGAATTTAAACCTCCACTGTATCTTAATAAAGCTTTTACCCCCTCATCTTTTCTTAACTGGTAATACATCGGTCGTCTAAATTGCCCTGTAGCTAAAACCTTTTTATCGTAAAATGGCACAATGATGAAATCATTATTTTGTAAATAAATATGCCTACCAAAATCTCCCGTCTGTAAATATTTATATACGTCCAATTCTTCAATAACTCTACCGTTTCTTTTTATTTGAATATTACGAAGGTTACCTGTTGGTGTTACACCACCCGCTCTTGCTATTACATTAAATGCATTACTAAAAGCAGATACTGTTATTATACCAGGATTCATTACTTCATTCACCACATTTATATTAATTGTACGTGGTTGGCCTAAACTGATATCAATGTTGGTGCCTGCAGGTACTACTGCTTCAAACCGGGAATAAAGCATACGTCTAACATTTTCAAAAGTTAACCCTCCTACATAAATTTTACCCATACCACTGGGGAAAATAGAACCATCTTTTCCTACCACAAAATCTCTTTGCAACTCAGCCCCACCATACAAGGAAACTACTACACGATCCCCTACACCCAAAGGATAATCTAATGGAGGGGTTGATAATTCTGTAGTACTGTATTGTCCAGCATTGGCAAATACATTAGCGCCGTAAGTATTTTTTGGACTATATGCCATATTTATACCGCCGTTTTGCGTCAAACTATCCTTAATGATACGGTTGTTTTGCAATTTTGAATTCATGTCTTCTCCTGCCCCTTTATTCTGATCGCTCAGCAGTGTTTGAAGCTGAGGGTTTGTCATATTAACGGGAGGAGTTACACCTGGTGGTAATGTAGGAGTTGTAGGAACACCACCATTATTTGTTGGTGGAGGTTGGCTATTACTAAAAAGGGTGGTAAATATTAAAACAAAAGATACGATGAACCTAAGAATAAAACCCGGTGATCCTCTATGCATTACTGTAGGGATTAAGTGACTGTTTTTTTTAATTGGCAAATATAGGATTATTTGCGAAAGTGGTTCAAAATATCGTTGTAATCAGCCCATAGTTCCTTAACAATATCCGCTGCTGGAAGTATGTTTTTTATTAGACTACTTACTTGTCCAATTTCGAGTTCACCCTTAATTAAATCCCCTTCAAACATGCCATGCTTCGCTCTTGCACGACCAAGCAACTCTTTTAATTCCTCAATAGTTGCATGGTTAGCCTCTGCATTTTTAACCTGCTTATAAAAATCATTTTTTAACAACCTTACCGGTGTAAGTTGTTTTAATGACAGTTCGGTATCACCTTCATTTGTGTTTATTATGGCCTTTTTAAAATTATCATGGCAAGAAGCTTCGTTACTTGCTACAAACCTACTGCCTACCTGCACAGCACTTGCGCCAAGTACCATAGCTGCAAACATTTGTCGCCCGGTAGCAATACCACCCGCAGCTATTACAGGGATAGATACTTTTTCTTTTACCGCAGGTATGAGTACAAAAGAGGTGGTTTCTTCTCTACCGTTATGCCCACCGGCTTCAAAACCTTCTGCAACAACAGCATCGCAACCTGCATCTTCTGCTTTTTGGGCAAACTTGCTGCTGCTTACAACATGTACTACTTTTATACCTTCTGCTTTTAAGATGGCAGTAAAAGTTTTTGGATTACCAGCACTGGAAAAAACAATGGGCACTTTTTGCTCAATAATAATATTAATATGTTTATTAATATCTGGGTATAGTAATGGGATATTTACAGCAAAAGGTTTGTCGGTAGCCGCTTTGCATTTTATAATATGTTCTTTTAAAACTTCAGGGTACATACTGCCGCTGCCTATCATACCCAAACCACCGGCATTACTTACCGCACTTGCAAGCCGCCAACCACTTGTCCATATCATGCCTGCCTGTACAATTGGTTTTTCTATATTAAAAAGCCGGGTTATTTCGTTGGAAAAAATACTCATACAATTATAAATCTTATCTACTGCTGCCTCCAAGGTCAATGGCAGTATTGTCGCCAATATTTAAGTTTCTGCTTACTCCTTTTACTTCTGCATCGCTACCTATGAGTGAATTATTTAAAACTATTTCGTACAAATTAGAGTATGCACCAATAATTGAGTCTTTAATTATTGCATGCTTGATAGTGGTATTTTCACCAATGGTAACATTTGGACCAATAACTGAATTACTAATAATGCAACCTGCTCCTATACTTACCGGTGGAATGATAATGGTGTTTTTATGATGACTTGTTTCGGAAACCGTGTTCCCAAATTTTTGTAATAAGATAGCGTTCGATGCTATTAAAGATTCTTTTTTACCACAATCAAACCAGTTAGCTACTTTCATTGAATGAAAGATTGTACCATTTTGTATCATACAATCGAGGGCATCTGTAAGGTTCGATTCATCGTAACTGCGCAACTTTTTATCCTGTATTTTGTTTAAACACTCAAAAAGAATATTGGTTTCTTTTATTTTATAAATACCCACTAGTGCCATATTACTTTTAGGGATAGCAGGTTTTTCTACAACTTTAGTAATAATACCATCATCTCCAATTTCTGCCACACCAAAATTACGTGGATCATCCACTTTTTTTACTGCCAAAACTGAATTGGGTGAATTAATCATTCCTGCAAGGTCATATTCGGCAATAGTATCTCCCAATACAATCAGCAATTCCTCATTGCCTACCAGTTCTTTTGTGATATCTATTGCGTGCCCGGTACCTTGTCTTTCATTTTGAGTAATAAAATGCGTATTTAATTCAGGATAATTTAACTCAACATAATCTTTAATTTTTTCACCTAAATAGCCGATAATGAAAATAAAATCAGTTATACCTGCTTCTTTTAACTGATCTATAATAATGCTTAGTATTGTTTTACCCGCAAGCGGAATAAGAGCTTTGGGTTGTGTGTATGTGTGTGGACGAAGTTTGGTGCCTGCGCCTGCTACGGGGATGATAGCTTTCATTAATGATCTTTCCTTTTAATTTTATGGTAATTATAAATAGAATTTAATTAGATCAAATTACATTTTTAAAATATTTATTAAACTTATTTATAAAGTGAAATTAACGAATTTGAAATAGATGGAAATAATAGCACAAATGATTTTATATTTTAAAAATAAAACCTTTGATATAATTGAAAAATATTAAATATTAATGGGTGCAAAAAGAAGTTGAAGAATGATATTTTGATGAGGATAGCCCGTATAGGAGCGGAAAGCCCGCAAGCGAGGAACGAGTGCGGACTTGCAGCGGATAGACGGATACAAATGCTCAATTACAAACAAATGCTCACGCTTCCATTTTTATTAATAACTGGCTTACAATAATACAAACAGATGATTTTTGTTTTTTACCTTTAACCAGATTAATAAAAATGAATATGATAAAAACTGGTGATTACAATATTTTAAAAGTGTTGCGCAAGGTTGATTTTGGAGTGTATTTAGATGATGGCGCAGAAGGAATTTTATTGCCTAAAAGATTTGTGCCCGAAAGTTTGAATGAAGGTGATGAATTAAAAGTATTTGTTTACCATGATGGTGAAGATAGGCTGATAGCTACCACGCAAAAGCCTTTTGGTGTGGTGGGAGATTTTGTAAAACTAAAAACAGTTTCGGTAACGGAGCAGGGTGCATTTATGGATTGGGGATTAATGAAAGATTTATTTGTACCAAAAAGTCAACAAATAACAGGCATGAGGCCTATGGGTGAATACCTGGTAAAAATATACCGAGATGAGCAAACGGACAGGGCTGCTGCAACGGAAAGGGTTGAACAATTTTTAAGCAATGATAACCTTACCGTAGCTGAAGCGGAAGAGGTAGATTTGATAGTGCTGCGCAGAACTGATATTGGATATTTAATGATCATTAATAATGTGCATACAGGCGTTTTGCATTTTAATGAAGTGTATAGAACCATTGGCGTTGGAGATAAATTTAGAGGCTTTATAAAAAAAGTTTATCCTGATAATAGAATAGATGTGGTGGCCGGAAAGATGGGCTACAACAGGATTGAAGGTGAAGCAGAAAAAGTTTTGCGCTTGCTAAAAGAGAACGATGGGTACTTGCCTTATTATGATAAAAGTGACCCTGAAGAAATTTATTTGTTTTTTGGAATGAGTAAAAAAACTTTTAAAATGACAGTAGGAAATTTATATAGAGAAAGAAAAATAAGCTTGGAAAAAACGGGCATAAAATTGATAGCAGAATAATTTTTCTAATTTTTCGTGAATTGCTTTATGATTAAAAATTTTCATTTTTCTTTTTTAAAAAAATTATCGTTGTCAGTATTACTGATGATAATTTTGTTTGTATTATGCCTATGGGGATTGTTTATAGTTGCAGACATGATTTTTTCAGCCAAAGATTTAAGCTTTGATGAAAAAGTTTTTGATGCAATAAAACCTTATGTAAATAATACCAATACTGCCATTATGCTGGTGGTTACATTTTTAGGATCACAAAATTTTTTATTACCTGCCAACTTACTGCTAATAGGTTATTACCTTTTTTGGAAAGTAAACCGTGCTACTGCATTTAAAATAACCACCATTTCTTTAACGAGTGTAGTGGTAATGTTCACCATTAAATTTTTATTGCAACGCCAAAGACCATTGGTACCGCTAATAGCCAAAGTGCATGGTTATAGTTTTCCCAGTGGCCACACTTTTAGCTCAGTAACATTTTATGGCATTATTGGCTATTTAATTTATAAAAATATAAATGCTCCTGCCTTAAAATGGACATTGATTGTATTAACCTACCTATTCATATTTATGGTAGGATTTAGCAGGGTTTATTTAAGATTACACTATGCGAGTGATGTAATTGCAGGTTTTTGTTTAGGGCTAATTTGGTTATTGCTTGCAAAATGGTTTTTGGTAAAAACTGAAAAAACCCAACTTCAACAAAATCTGTAAACTATTTAATAAGCCGTATTTTTTTGGAATGCAAAATAGCTTCTTCGCTGTGTGCAAAATAAAAGAACAGCACCCCTTTACTTTCAATTAGTTTTTGTTTTATAAGTACATTATCTTTTTCAGGTGTGCCTACTCGCCTAATATACACACAATACACGCTTTGCGGAAAGTGTTCTACAATAGAAGTATAAATGTCAATATCTTTTTGCGAATCATCTCCCAACAAAACAAATTTTTGATTTGGAAAGGCTTCTATAATTTTAACTATTCGGGTAAATTTTCCTCCATGATTATTTTGACCTGTTGAAAAAAGTTTTGAAAACGTTTTAATTTGATTTAAAAGAAAAATACCATCCGGTAATTTATATTCCTGCACAAATTCTTTGATGTAATCATACAAATTCCACTCGCTGCTGGATACATAAAAAAAAGTATTATCGGTAGCTACTTCATCATCTATACCATGCAGCATTCTGTAATGTTGTACTGCGCCATCAAAGGGTCTGCGGCTGCGGGCATTTTCAGTTAGCAATACGTATAACCTTTTTCTTAAGTTAGATGAATGAGATATTAGGAATGTGTCATCTATATCTGAGATAAATGAATAGGTGGTAGTTGATGGCACAATGATAGAAGAATCTGCTTGGGCTTTTATGGTGTTTTGATGGTTCTTTTTTATGAGCATTACTTTCACTGTATAAATACCGGGTTGTAATATTCCACCGTTTTCCCACTCAAATTTAAAAAAACCATCTTTGGCTGTAGTAGTTTCATAAATTTTATTATTCCATACTAATTTTACGGTGGCATTTTTTATAGGCCTCACCATAAACAATCTTAATAAAGCAATAGCATTGTATAAAAAAAAGGTTCTGTAATGCTTTTTATCTAAAGGAGAAAGTGAAAGGGCATGTCCATACATATAACAAGATGTACCATTAGAAAAACCCTTGTATAACTTTATACTTGCAGCTTTCCGTAGCCTGAATATTTTAAACAACCTAAATTGTATTTTTTGGAGAAAGGTTAATTTTTCTGGTATGTATGTTGCTTCCTCCGTCATAATATTATACACTAATGCAAGAATTAATAAAGTATCTTTTTGTTATCAATAATGGTTCAGGCAGAAGTTCAACGCTTTCCTGGAAAGACACCATTAATGATTTTTTTAAAGGCAAAGAAGATACTTTTCAAATATATAACCTTCCCGATAAGTTTGATACAAAACAAATTAAAGACCATATTTTAAAAGCAAAAGCAACTTATGTTGTTGCAGTAGGTGGAGATGGAACCGTTACCATGCTTGCAAACATATTAGCGGGAACCAATTTACCATTGGGAATTTTACCTGGTGGCTCAGCCAATGGCATGGCCAAAGAACTTGGTATAGCTGAACAACCACTGGAGGCATTAAAAATAATTGAAGATGGGTTTGTACAGGAAATTGATCTTATTAAAATTAATAACAAAAATTATTGTCTTCACCTGAGCGACCTAGGTTTAAATGCACATTTAATAAAACATTTTGATGAAGGAAAAGTGCGAGGCAAACTTGGATATGCTTTGGTATTACTAAAAACACTTTGGCACAAAGAAAAATTGGAAGTTATCATTCGTACCAATGAAACAAAAATAAGAAGAAGCGCATTTATGGTAGCCCTTGCAAATGCTAGTAAGTATGGAACTGGAGCTGTTATAAACCCCGAAGGAAAATTAGATGACGGTTTGTTTGAAGTGATTATTGTGAAGAGACTGGCTATTGGCCCGTTATTAAAAATGCTTTTAAAACCAGGTTTATTTAACAGCACTAAAATTGAAATTGTATCCTGCACATCTGTTGAAATAAATACAAGAAATAAAGTGCATTTTCAAATTGATGGGGAGTACCAAGGAAGAACAAAACACCTGACTGCAGAAATAAATAAAGGTGCGGTAAAAATGATTGTGCCCAAACATTAATTTAAAAGTAGATTATTTTGACTGACAGGAATCCTAACTGTTATAGTACAACCATTACCTGGAGAACTGTCCACCAAAAAATTGCCAGAAAACAATTCGGTTCTTCTTTTCATATTGGATATCCCAATGCCTAATTTTGTTTTATTGGTTATAAATCCAACACCATTGTCGGTTAATTTTAAAATAAGAAAATCTTCTTCTTGATAAAAATCCAATGAAATTTTTGTAGCTTTTGCATACTTCATAATATTCCGTAACTGCTCCTGTACTATTCGATAAATGTTTAATTGCAAGTCAGTACATAGTTTTATGTCATTTACTTTATTGTCAAATTGCATGTCTATTTCATATTCTGCATTAACGTTAAATGATTTCAACAATCCTTCAATCGCTATTTCAAAACTGGACTCATCAAAAAAGGCAGGTGCCAACCGGTGAGATAAATTTCTAATTTCATCAGAGGCCATATTAATGTATTGTTTGGTATTGTTAAACCATTGCTCGGCGGGGGGCTCAATAAATTTCTTTACCATGCTTAAGTTTATCAAACTTGTAGCAAGTATCTGGCAAACATTGTCATGTAATTCGCTGCCAATTTCATAACGTTCCTCTTCTTGTGTTTTAATAATAGCTTTGGTTATTTTATGTTCGTACTCATTTCTTTCTGTAATATCAATAGCAATTACTGAACGGCAGTGTTTATCATTTACTATAATTTTTGTACTGTATACTTCTACGGAAATTACATCACCATTCTTTTTTAAATGCTTAAAACGACCCGGCAAATTTGTTGAATCTTGCTCTACTTCTAATCTATTAATTGCTTCTTGTGTTTTAGTATATTGATCTGCGGGACGTATCTCGAAAATACTCATGCGTAAAAATTCTTCTTCCGAGTATCCATATTGTTTAATGGCTGCATTATTAACCTGTATAAATAATAGCGTATTGGTATCGTATAACCACATAGGCTGTGGACTTAAATGGAATAAATCACTGTATCTTTTTTCTGAATTATGTATTACTGTAGCTGTTTTTTTTCTTTCAATAGCATAAATAATACTCTTATAAAGCATAGATGCAGTAAGATCATCTTTTAAAATATAATCAGAAATACCTTTGGAAATTGATTGAATACTAAAATTAATATCAGCATATCCTGTTAAAATTAAAACAGGAAATTGTGGCAAAAATGGGGCTATTTCAGTTAGCAGTTCTTCTCCTCGTTTATCAGGCAATGATAAATCCATTAATACAACATCTAGTTTATTGTTTGCATTTGTAAGTTCCAGCAAAGCTTCTTTAAAAGTTTTTGCATGGCATATTGTAGGCTGGTACATTTGTTCCAAAATAAACTCCTCTACCAATAAATAATCTCCTGGGTTATCTTCAATAACTAAAATGTTATATGGCTTTTCATCTTTAATCATTTTACTAATTATTATTTGGAAGTTTCACAATATTTATCCAAAAGTTTTCAATGTTGTATATAACTTTTATGAAATTATCTACATCTACAGGTTTTGTTATAAAACAATTAGCATGGTTTTTATATGATCTTGAAATATCGCTTTCCGAAGAAGATGTAGTTAACATAATTACAGGTATTGTTTTTAATAGATCATTTCCTTTTATATACTCAAGTACTTCGTGTCCATTTTTTTTTGGCAGATTTATATCTAACAAAATTAGATCTGGAAAAAGTTCATCTTTATATTTTCCCTTTTTGTTAAGAAAGTCCATTGCCTCACTACCATCTCTTGCAATACTTATTTTATTTACAATTTTTCTTTCTTCCAATGCCTCTGTTACTAAAAAAATATCGCCTTCATTATCTTCTACTAATAATATGTGAATAGGTGTCATGCTCTTCAATTTAATACTGTGTAAATAAATAATTTACCATTTCGCTTTCATCTTAAAATTTGCAATAAGGAGGAAAGTGAGTTAGATAAATCTTTTTTAAATGTCTTTTTTTTTAAACTTTTCTCTGTACCAATACTATTTTTTATAATTCAATTTTTAAAATAGCATTTTTAAATATTCGTTATTATTCTAATAAAATTTTTACCTGTTAAGTGAGTTATAATAATAGTTAATCGTCAAAATTTGGGGAGTGTAAAATAAAATACACTTCCTTCATCTTCTACAGAAACTACCCATATTTTTCCATTTAAATTTTCTATAATTTTTTTAGTAACGGCTAAACCCATTCCTGTACCGGTGTAAGCATCTTTTGTATGCAACCGTTGAAAAATAATAAATATTTTTTCATAATATTCTTCATTAATTCCAATGCCATTGTCCTTAATCGAAAACTCCCAATATGTAATTTTATCCTCAGCAAAAATCTCTATTATGCATGGTACTTTAGGTTTGCAATATTTAAGAGAATTGCTGATAATGTTTTGAAAAACCTGCCTCAATGGTGATTTGTAAGATTGTAACACCGGCAGATTGTGTGTGTAAATAAGTGCCTCCTGTTCTTCAATTTTTCGTGCGTACAATATTTTTATTTCATCTACTATTTCATTTAAATCAATACTTTCTTTTAGTTCTTCAATTCTTCCAATTTTAGAATATTCTAAAAGATCTAGTATGATATGCCGCATTCTCCGTGCACCATCCACCACAAAATGAATATACTTTTTACCCTTTTCATCTAATAGATGCCCATACCTTTTTTCCAGTTGGGTAATAAAACTTGTTATCATTCTTAAAGGCTCTTGCAAATCGTGCGATGCTACATAAGCAAATTGTTCGAGATCTTTATTTATACCTACCAGTTCTAATGCTTTTTGTTGTAGGCTCTGGTTTAAGTCTAATAAACGAGTTTCATTAAACTTACGCTCGGTTATATCCCTTACAAATGCGCAAAAATACTCCTCATCATTTTGTTCAATGGGCAACATTGTAAGTTCTATAGGAAATTCTTCTCCATTTTTTCTGATAGCAGAAAATTGTACCAATACATTTAAAGCCTGGCCAATACCCGATGTAGAATAATTATTCATACCACTCTCGTGCCTATCATTATATTGATTGGGAATAATGAGTTCGGTTAAATTTTTTCCCATTACTTCCTTTTCTTTCCACCCAAAAATAAATTCTGCTTGTGGGTTCCAAAAAGTAATGTCTCCCTTTTTATCTATACAAATAATAGCATCCAGCGCATTATTCATTATTAACTCTCTTCTTTCCTCACTACTTCTTATAGATTCTTCTGCTTGCTTTCGTTGATTTATATCCTGTGTACTACCATATAACTTTACACATTTTCCCTGTAAAAATTCTGCTGCGCCAATAGAGCGTATCCATTTTTCATTTCCCTTTTGGGAAACAATTTGTACCTCCATATCCCAGCCAATCCCCTTTTCAATTGCTTCTTTAACCAATCGAACCATTTCCACTCTTGTTCTACCCTCTTTATATGCAGCCCTAATATTTTCTAAAGTGGGTATAAAGTCCGGAGGAGTTTCATGTATTTCCTTTACCATCTCACTCCAATAAAATGTATTATTTGCAATATCGAATTCCCAGTTTCCAATTCTTGCAAGCTGGTTTGCTTTATCTAATACAACCTGTAAATCTTGTTTTTCTGTAATATTTTTTGCAACCGCAAATATTAGGTCTTCCTCCAGAGAGGGTGTACAGGTCCAGGCAAGCCATTTTATTTTGCCCGATTTTGTTATGTATCGGTTTTCAAAATAATAAATGGTTTTACCCTCATTTAAATCCACTAACTGTTCGGAAGTTTTTTGCTTATCTTCCTCATGTACAAAATCATTAAATGGTACTGCTTTTAATTCATCTAAAGAATATTCTAATAAATCAGATGCTGCTGGATTAATTTTTTTGAAATAGCCATCTTTACCTACTATAGCTATAATATCAGGGGCAAAATTAAATATCTGGTTAAGTTCCTGCTCCAGTTGCTTTCTTTTAATTTCTGCTCCCAAATACATTTTAAGACTATTAAACAAATTGTCAAATCTAAAAATCTCTTTCTCAGGCTTATCCAAAGCAAAAACTAGTACACCAATAATTTCTGCATTGTTTAAAAAAGGCAAAGCATACAATTTTTTTACCCCTGCATTTTTTAGAACACTTTTATCTAAAATATTTTTTGATTCAATGTTTGCATCCCATACCTGTAGCTCAAGTTTTTCCCAGGCTGTACCTACTAAACCTTCTCCTTTTTTTTGAATATTAATTTTAGATGTTTCATTTAATGTATAGCGTAATGATGGATCAGATACATAATAGGTAGCTCTTTTTATTTCTTTTTTATCTGCGCTTATTAACCAAGATTCAGCAAAATAAAACTGGCCAAAGATTGTAACCTCCTTTAATACTTTGTACAAGGTTACTTTTATGCCGATGGGTTCATTAAAAATGATTCTAATTTTTCGTAACAGTTCTTTTTGTAACTCATCGTTTTTTCTTTCTGTTACATCTTTCTCCACCGAAATCCAATGGGTATAGTCACCCTTTTCATTTGCAACAGGGCTCACAGTAAAATTATTCCAAAATTCTTCTCCGTTTTTTCTATAAGCAATCACAGTAAGTTCGCAAGTCTCCCTGTTTAACATGGCATTATAGAGACGTTTTAAATCTTCTTTTTTTGTATTAGGTCCTACACATATTCCTGGAGAATTTCCAATAAGTTCCTCTTTTGAATATCCCGTCATTTTAGTGTAAGCCTCATTTACAAAAATAATTCGAGGCCCTTCTTCATTAAAAGGGTCTGCTTCAGTAATTACTACTGCATCATTTGTACTTGTAACAACCGAGCTCATTAATTTTAACCGTTGTTCTTCTTGTTTTTGTTTGGTTATATCCTGCATGGCTCCATAAACTCTTACGGCTCTTCCATTATCATCTCTTACAATTAATGCCTTGTTATAAACATAAGCATAAGTGTTATCCGATTTTAAATAACGGTGTTCCATTGACCAGTTAAGTGATAAACCCTTTAGGGAAAACTTGGCACTTTCCACCACCAAGTTTATTTCATCTGGATGTAGCCTCATCGCCACCTGCTCTATTGCCGTTAAATTTTCAGCATCTATTTTTCCAAATATTTCCCAGTAAGATTCTCCCCAAAAAATAGAACTGCTGGTTATATCCCAATCCCAAATGGCATCAAAAGTGGCTTTTGTAACATTGGAATAACGTTGGTTGCTTTCTTGCAAAGCAGCCTCTCGTTGGTAACTCTCCAAAATAGTTTGTAAAATATTTACGCCCCTTTCTATGGTATTTTCTTCCAATAAAGTAGGCATTTTTACTACTTTATAATAGATAGCAAAAGTGGCGACTACATTATTTTTACTATCGAAAATGGGGTGAGACCAACAGGCTTTAAATCCTTCCTTAAAAGCGAATTCTTTTCCATGTACCCATCTACTATCATTGGCAATATCGTCAACTATTATTTTCTTTTTTAAATACGCTGCTGTACCGCAAGAACCAACATCTTCGCCTATTTGCAAACCCTCAATGGCCTTTAAATAATCTTTATGTATATCTGGTGAGGATAGATTGTATAACTGGTTATTTTTTACCCGTAATACAGATCCAATCATACCAGGGTGTAGTTTTTGAATACCGACAATATATTTTTCAGTAATTTGTTCAATGTTATGTTCACTTCTCGCATTCATTTCCAAAATCTCTCTCTCCAGCATTTCAAGATCATTATAATATTTTCTTTGGGTAATATCTCTTAAGGCACCTACAATTTTCTGTGCCTTACCTTCTTCATTTCTAATGATGTAAGCACGATCTTCTACATATGCCTGTTCACCATTTGGTTTTATTATTCTATACTCATGGCTCCAATAATCATTTTTACTAGCTATTGCGTCATTAATACTTTTACTAGCTATGTCTCTATCTTCAATGTGTATGTAATGCTGCCAATCTGTTTCTTTTGCATTTAATTTTTTTAAATCAAACCCAAAAGTTCTTTCAAAGCCTGCCCCTCTATAACTAGTATCATTTAATACATCCCATTCCCAAATTGCATCGTAGGTGGCTTTAATTACATGCTCGTATCGTTGGTTAGATTGTTTTATTATTTCTTCTACCTTCTTTCTCTCGGTTATATCTTGAGTCGTTCCCGTTAAAAAAATTATTTTACCATTTTCATTCTTTTCTATGCGAGCTTTTTCATGAATCCATTTTATATTTCCGTTCTGTGTTATAATTCTATGCTCAATTTCAAAATCTTTTTTTCTACGAATAGCAGCATTCTGTGTTTTTAAAAAATGAATCTTATCATCAGGATGAATGGTGGAGACAAAATAATCATAACTTGTTTCAAAATCTTCATTTAATTCCCATATATCAAATGTTTGCTTTGACCAATATAAAGATTGAGAGATTACATTTAACTGCCAATAACCAAGTTTTGCAATTTGCTGGGCGTATTCCAATTTAGCATCCTTATCTTTTAAAATCTGCAATGCCGTTTCTCTTTCCGTTACATCATGTACTACTAATATTCTACATTTTTTATTTTCATAAATAATTTTATGACCAGATACCTCCACCTTAATTAGTTCTCCATTTTTTTTAACATGCGTACCAAAATCGTTGATAGAATTTTCACTTTTTAAAACACTTCTAATTATCTTATCAAAGCTTTCAAAATCTTCAATAGGCTGGAGGTCTTTTATACTTTTTGTAAGGAATTCTTCTCTTGAATATCCATAATGAGAAATAGACTTTTCATTTACTTCAACAATATTGAGTGTTTCAATATCATATATTAGTTTAGGCATCGGAGTTTTATAAAATAAAAAACGATATTTTTCTTCAGATAACTTTAGCTCTTCTGCTGCTTTTTTTGATTCGGTTATATTTCTTCCATAACAAGCCACCCCTTCCACTTTACCATCTTTGTAAAAAGGATTAAATTTTACATCCATCCAAAACTCGGGAAAATGTTGAGAAGCTGGGCTATAAAATACTTTGTTTAAAGCCCTACCTGATAAAGCTAACTTGTAAGCTTTTTTCCAAAAAAGTAAAGCTTCATTGCTGTATAGTTCATCTAATAAAATGGCATCTCCAGGTTTTAAAACTTTATTAGTGTAGGTTTCCAAACTTTTTATAAATGATGTATTAGCCACAATCAGTTTATAATCCTTACTTACACTCCAAATTAAATCAACCGTATTATTTATTAAAACTTCTTTATCCCTTTTTTCAAATTCATTTTGTTCCTCTATTTTCAGTTTTTCAGTTATATCAATCAACATTACTACAGATACTCTTTTACCGTTGTAATTAATTAAATGACCACTTACATCCATGTACATTATTTCGCCATTCTTTTTTAAATGCCGCCATACATGTTTACGTACATCAGCATACGATGCTTCATTTTGCACAACTGCTTCAAGTTTTGCTATGTCTTCTTTTGGCCTTAAGTCTCTAATAGAAAGTTGTAAAAATTCCTCTTTTGTATAATCGTATTTTAAGAGCGTTTCGTGGTTACAATCTATTATTTGCAATGTTTCAAAATCGAAAATGAACATGGGTGCAGGGCTGTTTTCAAAAAGAATTTTATAATTTTCTTTAGTAACCAGCAATGCTTCTTCAATATTTTTTCTTTCTGTTATGTCTCTTGAATTAGCAACAATACCTTGTATGGAAGTTTCAGCAATTAAATTAGTGAGGGTAGTTTCAATCCATCGCCATTCATTGTTTTTATTTTTAAATCTAAAATGAGGTAAAATTAATTTCTTATCATGTTCTAACAAACTAAAATGTTGCTGCACCATTTCCACATCATCTGGATGTATAAACTCAAAGGCATTTTTACAAATAAATTCTTCCGGCAGGTAACCAAGTATAGCCAAAGAGGTTGGACTTACATATTTGTAATTTCCACTTTCATCAATTATGGCAATCATATCAGCGCCATCCTGTACCAAACTCCTAAATCTTTTTTCGCTTTGTTTTAAATTATTTTCTGCTTCTACCTTGGCTGTTACATCTCTCCCAATTCCGTAGCGCATATGTGCTTGTTCATTCCATCTCGAGGTCCATTCTAAATAAACCAACGAGCCATCTTTGCGCACATAACGGTTATAAAAATTAGCATTCATTTTACCTCCCATTACGTCTTCCACTGTTTTCAATGTTCGCTCCTTATCTTCAGGGTAAATAAAATCAAACAGATTTTTACCAATCAATTCCTCAGGCTTATATCCTAAAACTATCTCTGAAGCCGCACTAATTCTTTTTATTAGGTTATTTTCTGTAATTGTACAAATCATATCAAGCGAATTTGCCATTACATTATCCAATTCTGCGTTGGTAGTTTTTACTTCCAGTTGGTTTATTGTAAGCTCCGTTATATTTTTTGAATAGCATGCTACACCTGTAATTACATCTTCACTGTAAATTGGATTAAAAGAAACCAATTCATAACCTGGCAAATTTGTTATCGGATCTATATATTCATCTTCAATGTTGTATTTTTCGCCTGACAATGCTCTGTGATAATACGTTTTCCATTTGTTGTTTACTTCCTCCCCAAACTCGGGTACAAGTACTAATTGGTTAAAATGGTTTTGTGTGCCGGTAACTTTTTCCAGCATGTTTAAAAATCCTTTATTAGCAGCAATTAAGTTTAAATTTCCATCAATACTCCATATTAAATCATCGGTAGTATTTATGAGCGCCTCCTTATTTTGGCGTTCCAATGATGCTTGAGCTTCTGCATCCTTTCTGTCATTTATTAATTTGTAGTAAGCTAATATTTTTGCGGAGCCTGCAATGGTGGCTTTTTGTACACTTACCTCTACCCAGTTTAATGTTCCATTGCTATGGCGGCATAACCATTCATATACCTGCGGCTCACCTGCGGTAGTTTGTTTAAGATTTGCTACTGCAATATCGTAGGCAAAACCAGTAAAGTTAATAGCATATATAGCAGGATTAGTTGCAATAAGGTTCTCTTTATTATCTCCAAACAATTCGCAACCCTTGCTATTAATATCGATAAGTCTTCCTGTATCTATTTCATGAATGAGAATAGCATCATTGGCTTTTTCAAAAATTTCACGATAGTTAATTTCTGCTTGCTCTAATAATGTTTGTTTTTTTTCAATTTCAGTATTAAACTTTCTTTCGTCTGTTATATCCCGAATAGTTATAAAAACACCGATTATTTTATTAGATTTATTTTTTGAAGGTGCATATTTAATTTTAAAAAAATGCTTAATTCCATTTTCATCTTTGGCTCCTAAATCTTTATAAATTATTTCCCCTTTTAAAACCCGGGCATAAATTTCTTTTGCAACATTTACCCTTTCAGGTTTTACAAAATTTAAGATTGATAGCCCTTTTTCAACTGGTAGCTTAAAGTATTTTTGGTACACCTCTTTAAACTGGGTATTAAAATTTAAGATGATCAGTTTATTATTTAAAAGAATAAAACCTTCGTCTGTGTACTTAAGCATTAAGCGCATTTCCTGCTCTGCTTTTTTTCGTTTTGTTATATCCTGCATCATGGTACAGGTAAATGTTTCTCCTGAATCATCTATAAAAAAAGTAGAAATAGCTTCTAAAAAGAACCTTTTGCCATTATTTTTTATGCCACAAAGTTCAGCTTTTGCTTTTGTAGTTTTTGCTTTAGGCGTAAAGAGTATGTGAAGTGTTTCATCTGCATGATCTATAATTTGACTAATATTTATTTGCAAAAAACTACTTTTTGTAAAGCCAAACAATAATTCTGAAGCATTGTTTACTTCAAGAATTTGACCGGTGGAATTGGTTAAAAAAAAAGCAGAAGTTGAGTTCTGTATAAGAAATTTATAAATATTGATGTTAGAACTATTGGGTAAAGGAGAATTTTGTTCTAATTGAGATTTCTTTGCATCATTTTCCGTAGTTAAATTGACTACTTTAATATCGGTTTTTCTGATTATTTTATTACTATTTTTTTTTATACTTGCCATTTGTAGAAATACTTTAATTACAATTCAGTCACACTTATTTCAAATGTTAGATTAAAAAAATGCTGTATAAATAAATAATGCAAATGCTTTTGCTAAAAGGAAAAAAAGTGAGTAAATATACTTTTATAAATGCGTGGAAAAACATTTCCCAGATTTAAAATTCGGAAAAGTTTTTAGAAGTAATTCTACAAATTAAATGATGGGTTGTGATTATTTAGGCAATATGACTAGCGTAGAATTGAGTATATTTTATAGGTTGTATAATATAAAAATATGTATCTAACGTGGCAGATAATCTATATATGTACAACAAAATACTATTTATTTTTTCCGTTACAATCCCTTACAATTTACGTAGTCTTGTATTTCAATTTATTCCAAATAGATGGGAGAAGTGACCTTTTCTTTGTTAATCGATTAGCAAAAAATTCCTTCCATGCAAAAATTAATTATTTCCAAAAAAATATTATACCACAATGAATGAAACAAGTTTTCTTAATGCGGCAACTTTTCCTTAACTATACCGTACAAAAAAGTACCAAGCAGCGCAAATAGAAATACTACAATGAGTGATAAAAAACCATAACCAATATTTACAACAATTGGTCCTGGGCATGCTCCTGTTAGTGCCCAACCCAACCCAAAAATAATTCCTCCAAAAAGGTACCTCATTATTGATTTTTCTTTAGGCGTGAACTTTATTGGCTGTCCATAAATATCTTTTGCATTAAATTTTTTAATAAGTGCTACGCCAATAGCACCCAACATCACAGCAACACCAATTATACCAAACATGTGAAATGATTGAAAGCGAAACATTTCTTGTATTCTATACCAAGAAATGGCTTCAGATTTTGCCATTACAATACCAAAGAATATTCCGGCAATTAAAAATTTTATAAGTTTCATATTTTAAAATATTAAAGGGAAAATTAAAAAAGTCATTATTAAGCCGCCGATAAAAAAACCAATAACTGCAATAAGAGATGGCCATTGCAAATTGCTTAAACCACTAATGGCGTGGCCAGATGTACAACCACCTGCGTAGCGTGTACCAAAACCAATAAGCAAACCTCCAATAGCTAAAATTGAAAATCCTTTTAGTGTAAATAGTTTTTCTATACTAAAAAGTTCAGTAGGTTGTAAGCCTGTTGGTGCTGCAAAATGTAGCGTTTGCAAATCTGCTATTGTATTTTCAGAGATGGCCACCGGTGCACCCGTGGATAAAAATTTGTAGGTAATAAAACCTCCAATAATAGCTCCTACCAAAAATACCAAATTCCAAATTTGTGCTTTCCATTCAAATTTAAAAAAATCTGATTGGTTGCCAGCACCACATGCAGCGCAAATGGTGCGCAGGTTGGATGAGAAACCAAAAGATTGTCCGAAAAAAATTAGTGTGAATTTTACCGCCGCAATTACAGCACCCGCAACTGCCCAATGCCATGGTTGTTTTATTAATTCTATAAAAGTCATTATTTATTGTTTGAGTTTTAAAGATGACATAAACTTATAAGGTTTTTAAAACCTTATAAGTTTACACTATTGTTTTAATTTTATATTTTGCATCATACGCAACGGCATTTTGCAATTGCTCCAAAGGGATTTCACTATTACTTACTATCAATATCTCACTAAAATTATTACTCACACTTACGTTTAATACTCCCTCTATGTGATAAAGTTTATCACTTACTGTTGCCACACACCCACTACAAGTAACCCCCTCAAAATTATATAGTAAGACAGTTACTTCTTTATTTTTTTGCCACTCAATAAAAAGTTCTGTATTGGCTCTAGGTGTAATAGAATTTAGAGCATTGTCATTTTGCAAAAAGTGAAATGAACTTTTAAATAATAATTCATATTCATTTTTTGTTCCGCCAAATGGTGGCCCTACTTCAAATGTTCTATTAAATAACAAACCCACCAGCAAGCCATTTTCTTTTAAAAGTTGGTGCATTTTAAAAACATATTGCTGACGCATAGTTGGTGGCAAAGCACAAAAAAAGGTCTGCTCAATTATGTAATCATATTTCCCTTCATGTTTAAAAAAATCTCCTAACACTACTTTTACATTTACATTACCGGCAAATTTTTGTTGTAGTTTTTTTACCAAGGTGGGTGCAATATCAATTACAGTAATGTTGGTAAAACCTTCCTCTAAAAGAAACTGCGCTTCATATGTATTACCACAACCAGGTATTAAAATGGCTGCGCTTTTATTCGTTACATTTTTAAAATAACTTTTTATTGGTAGCGATACTTCACCTAAATCCCACCCCGTAGTATTTGCAATATACTGCGCATCCCAATATTTATCATCGAGTGGGCGCTCACATTGCACTACACAACATTGTTCATCTGTCATTTTATTTATTTAATAATGAATTAATATTTTTCCATGTTCCACCATTTACCACATTTTTAAAACCATTTTGTTCTAGTATAGTTTTAGCCTGCCCACTTCTATTTCCACTTCTACAAAAAACTAGAATATTAGTTTTATTTTTAAATTTTGATAATTGATTTGGTAATATATCTAAAGGAATATTAACAGAGGCTTTTACATTACCAGTAGCAAATTCCTTTGCTGTTCTTACATCTACTAAAAATGCACTGTTTATTATATCCTCTATTTTGTTTTCTTTAATTGCAAATATATTTTTGAAAAACGCTATCATTTTAATTTAATTTATGGTGGATAATTTGCTTTGGCAAACAAAGTCTGTTGTTGGAATGGTTGTTTCTGCAATGGCTTTAAAACCACCCTGCACTTCTGTAAAATTTCTATAACCTCTGGCTTGTAAAATGCTGGATGCAATCATGCTTCTATATCCACTTTGGCAGTGCAAATAAAAATGCTCGGTAGGGATTATATCTTTTATCCAGGTGTTAATATCGGCCAAAGGTTTGTTGAATGAATCTTCTACATGCTCTGCACTATACTCTGTTTGCTTACGCACATCTATTACTTTACTTTCACCAATTTTTACTGTATTTGCAAATTCTTCTGCAGTAATTCTATTTACAGTATCAATTTCTTTACCTGCATTTTTCCAAGCCGCAAAACCATTTTGCAAATGCCCTACAATATTATCAAAACCAACTCTTGCTAAACGTGTAACCGTTTCCTCTTCCTGCCCCGGTTCTGTTATCAATAAAATAGATTGTTTTACATCGCCAATCATTGCACCTACCCATGGAGCAAAATCTCCATTGATACCAATGTTTATAGATTGCGGCACGAAGCCTTTTGAAAAATCAATATTGTTTCTTGTTTCCAAAATCAAAGCATCAGCATTTTCTGCAGCAGCTTCAAATTCTTCCACGCTCAACGCCTTCATACCATTGTTTAAAACAGCATCAAAACTTTCAGATCCATTTTTATTCATGGCTACATTAGCTCCAAAATAAGCTGGTGGCGGCAACAACCCATCAGTAACTTCTTTTACAAATTCAACTTCCGTCATGTTAGCCCTTAATGCATAATTTAATTGCTTTTGTGTGCCAATGGTAGAGGTAGTTTCTTTACTCATGTTTTTGCCGCATGCGCTTCCTGCACCATGTGCAGGATAAACAATTACATCATCTGGCAATGTCATAATTTTTGTACGCAACGAATGGTATAGTAGAGCAGCCAATTGCTCCTGCGTCATGCTAGCAGCTTTTTGTGCAAGGTCAGGGCGGCCTACATCGCCAATAAATAAAGTATCACCACTAAACAAACAATGTTCTATTCCGTTTTCATCTATCAATAAATAACAAGTACTTTCCATGGTATGACCAAGGGTGTGTAATACTTTTATTTTTACATTTCCAACTTCAAAAATTTGTTCATCCTGGGCACTTATAAATTTAAAAGTAGGGTTTGCATTTGGCCCATAAACAATAGCTGCATTTGTTTGTTTACTTAAGTCAACATGTCCACTTACAAAGTCTGCATGAAAGTGCGTTTCAAAAATATATTTCAATTTTACATGGTCTCTTTTTAAACGATCTAAGTAAGGTTGTGTTTCTCTCAGTGGGTCTATTATTGCAGCTTCGCCATTAGATGTAATGTAGTATGCACCTTGAGCCAGGCAGCCTGTATATATTTGTTCTATTGTCATGTTTTATTAATTTTACTGCACAAATTTATATTTTACAAAAGGTATGAATAGTGACTATTGTTACATAACAAAATACCCTTCAATAATTGAAGGGGATTTATGTTTAACAGGGGGATTGAAGAACATTATTATTTAATTATAAAAAGATTTCTTTAACAATTATATACACTCCCATCAGCAAAATAAAATATCCAAAAGCAGGTTTTAGTTTTGCAGCGTTTACTTTTTTTGATAAAAATGCGCCCACAAACATTCCTATAATTGCAATAACAGAAATTTTAAAAAGTAGGGCATAATTAATAGCCACATCATTCACCACATCTCCTGCAAAACCCAATAATGAATTGATGCTGATAATAAGCAAAGAAGTACCTACTGCTTCTTTCATGGTTAGGCCTGCAAAAAAAATTAGTGCAGGAATGATAAGAAATCCTCCACCTGCACCCATCATTCCTATAAGTAACCCCACCGAGAAACCTATTAAAGCAAGGCGTACATAATTTGTGGTATTTGCTTCTTTCCTTTCAATAGATTTTTTGATCATAGCTACCGATGCAGCCATCATTAGCAATGCAAAAATTACCAGTATCAACCTGTTTTTTGTTACTTCTATTTCACCTATCCAAAAAAGTGATTCAGGAATTTTAGGTAAAATAATGCTACGAACAAACAGTAAGGAAACCAAAGAAGGTAATGCAAAATATAGTGCTGATTTTATACGCAGGTTGCCCATTTTATAATGAGCCAATGATCCCATCAATGCAGTGATGCCCACAATGAAAAGAGAATAACTTGTAGCAAGTGCTGCCTCTATATTAAAAAGATAAACTAAAATAGGAATAGTGAGAATACTACCGCCACCACCAATAAGACCTAATGCAATTCCAATAAACACTGCAGCTAAATAACCAAAATATTCCATCTAATTTATTTGTGCAGCAAATTTGCAATTAATAAAATAAAATTTCAGTAACATTTATCACATTCAAAAATTACAAAACGGTAATATAACTTCTATGTAATTTAATTAAGCCACGCTGTTCCATTTTTTTAAGTAAACGAGATATTACTTCTCTCGATGTATTTAAATCATTTGCAATTTCCTGGTGTGATAATTTTAAATCTTTACAGTTACAAGCTACCTGTTGTTTTTTTAGATAAAATTGTAAACGCTCGTCCATTGCCCTAAATGCTATACTATCTACCACCTCCAATACTTCTTCAAACCTGCTTCTATAAGTATCTAATACAAATTCGTACCAGCTTTTATGCTCCATCATCCATTGATCCATCAATGCCAATGGCACCATAATTATTTCGGCATCTTCCACCACTTTAGCAGTTATTTTGCTCTGCTCACTTTTGGTAGCGCATATCATGCTGATGGCGCAGGCTTGCCCGGGCTGCAAATAATACATAAAAAATTCGCCCCCATCTTCACCCTCTCTATAAATTTTTATTTTTCCTTTTATAACCAAAGCCGTATTTTTTATATACTGCCCGGTGCGCATTAAAATATCGCCTACTTTAAAATTTTGTATGGTAGCATTTTCTTCTATCTCTTTTACCAATAGTGGATTAAAGGTTGGAAAGATTGATTGCAGATTTTTCATAAATAGTTTAATTATTTTCCGATACAAAATTTACTAAAAATAAAATCCAGTTTATCTTCATTGGTTACCTCTCCGGTTATTTCTCCTAAATGATACAATGCTGCACGTATATCGGATGAAAGTAAATCCCCTGGAATATTTGCATCCAATCCATTTTTTATTTCTTCAAGAGATTTGGAAATATCTTTAAGAGAAGAGAGATGCCTTGCATTGGTAACTATATTATTTTCTGCATTTGTATCGGCATGTACAGTTGCATAGAACAAGTTTTTTTTAAGTATATCTATTCCTTCATTTTTCTTTGCAGAAATATATTGAATATCTTTCTGGGTAAATTTATTTTCATCTAACCCTTTATCAAATTTGTTTCCTACCAAAAGGTATCTGATATTTTCCTTTTCGAAAATATCTATTTGTGTTTGTAATTCTGCTTCCCTTTCGGTATTTACATCAAAAATATACAATACAATATCTGCGCTTCGCATTTTACCAAGGCTTTTTTCAATACCAAAGTTTTCTATAATATCGGTTGAATTTTCTCTGATACCCGCTGTATCTATTAACCTAAATAATATGCCTTCTATATTTATAATTTCTTCAATGGTATCTCTGGTAGTGCCGGCAATATCGCTTACAATGGCCCGTTCTTCATTTAGTAAAATATTAAGCAGGGTAGATTTTCCGGCATTTGGTTTACCAATAATAGCCACACTTACACCATTTTTTATAACATTTCCCAGTGCAAAAGATGCTATTAATTTGTTTACAGAGGTACTCAATTCATTTATGAGATGATAAAATTTTTCCCTGTCTGCAAACTCCACATCTTCCGTTGCAAAATCCAATTCCAGTTCTATGAGTGCAGAAAAACTGATGAGTTGCTCACGCATATGAGATAGTTCGTGAGAGAAGCCACCACGTATATTATGTAGTGCCGCTTTTTGTGAGGCAGTAGTATTTGCAGCAATAATATCTGCTACGGCTTCGGCTTGTGTAAGATCCATCTTACCATTTAAAAATGCCCGTTGTGTAAATTCTCCTGCTCGTGCAAGCCGAGCACCTTTACTTATACAAGCTTCAATAATTTGTTGTTGTATAAATGTACTGCCGTGGCAACTTATCTCTATTGTATCTTCTCCTGTAAAACTTTTGGGGCCTTTAAATAAAGTGAGTACTACTTCATCTAATAGCCGCTCTCCATCTTTTAACATACCAACCACTGCTGTATGCGTTGGTTGATTATGGATATTTTTTGAAGGAAATAATTCATCAATTATTTTAAATGATTTACTGCCAGATATTCTTAAAACTGCAATTGCACCCACGCCGGGTGCAGTTGCCAATGCTATAATTGTATCGTCCCAGCCAGATAATTTATTCATATGGCTGTAAAGTTACGTAATGCTAAAAGCTAATTATTTACATTTTTTTTACACATACAAAATGCTTTTACAGTAAATAATAATCTTCTTTCTTTTTGTTTCCACCATTGCTTAGCCTGTTCTTTCCAGATTTATTCAGTGTGTCAAACGCAATACTATTTTCAATATAATTTTCAAAAATTGACAATGCCTGGCTTTCTTTCTTTTCTGAACTTAGCAAGTACAATTGGGTTAAGTTGTTTTCAATATTTTGTGCAATAGCCGTCATAGGAGTATCTGTGGGCTTATTCTCAAATGGATCTTGAAGGTGTATTGCCATTTTTTCTATCAATAAAAAACATGCAGAAATAGCTATCACCAATGGCACTTCAAAAACACCTACAAACTGTATAATACTAAATGGTAACAGAATAATAAATAACATCATGGCTAAATGGATGTACAAACTATAAGTACTTGGAAAAACAGTGTTTTTTATTCGTTCACATTTACCCATCGCATCACAAAGTCTGGTAAGGGTTCTGTCTAATTCAATTTGTTGAAATCTGTTTATCCATCCTTCATCTAAAGCAAGCTGAAGGTCTCTTGCCATCAAATCAACAATTGCAGCGGGCTTATTGTCGGTCTGCTTTAAGTAAGCGAATTCATTTTTGTTAAAATATTTTTCTAATCCAGATAATGTTCTCTGCTTACGCAAATGTTTTCCTAAACAATAGCACCATCCAATTTGCCTGTTTATTACACGTTGTTTAAAATCTTCCAAATTTTTATCTACATAATTGCTTGGTGTAAATGAAACAATTTGTCGTGCAAAAGTTCTGGAATCATTTACAATAGCTCCCCAAATATGTCTTGCCTCCCACCATCTGTCATAAGCCTGGTTACTGCGAAATCCTAACAACAATGAAATAACTGTTCCTAAAATGGAAGGCACAGCAAATGGAATATTGATGTGGGTAAGTTCATATTCTTTATAAATGATGGTAATGAATACAGCATAAAGTGAAATGAAGAAGATTTCATATTTTATTTTCCCAAACACATATTTAAAAGGAATATTTTTTTGTAATAACATGGTATCAAATTTTAAATGTAAAAACTACATGCCTCTTCGTTAACTGCTGTATTTATGCTGCCGACATTTCATTGTTAAAAATCATTTTGTTATTAAAAACATATTCCTTGCTTTTCACCAATTCTTTTACCTGAGGTATTCTTGCTTTTTTAAATAATGGTATAGGATTAATACTTCTTGCATGAATAGATGCATAATTAAAACTTACAGGGCAGCATATAATATCAATGTCATTTGCTTCCACAAAATTTCTAAACAATGCAGCTGTATTACCCTGCATGCACTTAACCGTAACTTTATTTACAATTTGTGGGTTCGCATCTTTAAGTTGCTTACAAGCAAGCCTAAAGGGTTCCGTCATAAATGCAATCTCAGCTTTTTTATAATCGCTTGTAAGTAAGTCAAATGCTGAGTCTGGTAAGGCGAAGGCATGAAATAAGACGATGTTTACTTTTTTTTCGCAATTTTTTACAGCCTGTTCAATAAGTTTTACATTGGCAGGATTAAAGTCGGTTGGTATTAATACGTTTTGCATAATTGATAAATTTTTTGTTTTATCAAAATTGCGATGTCGGTATTAAGGTTACATAAATAATGAATTAAAATATCATTAGACTTACATTAGAATAGCATTAAAATCATTTATTGCCAGTGGTGAGCGGAAGCATAATTTCTACAGTAGTACCTATATTCATGGTAGATTTAACGGTAATAACTCCTCTATGCAATTGTATAATATTGTTTGATAATGGCATGCCTATACCAAAGCCATCATATTTTTTTGTATTAGATGCTCTAAAAAACGGATCATAAATATTCTTCAATTCTTCTTCAGGTATTCCGATCCCCACATCTTCTATTGTTATTAAAACAACATGAGTATTTATATCTAATATTATTTTTACTTCTTTATTGTCAGAATATTTACAGGCGTTTAATACAATATTGGTGAGGGCAATTTTTAAGAGTGCGGCATTCCCTTTTATAGAAATGGCTTCTTCATTGGTAGGTAAATTATTAAATGTAATCTTTATATTATTTTGGGGTAAAATAGCGTCACAGTTATCTTTTACATCAAAAATCAACTGGTCAATTCTTATCATTTCCCATAGTTGTTGCTTGCCATCAAAACCTGTTTGTGCCAAGGCTAAAAGCCCTTTTGTAAGCTGTTGCAGTTTTTCAGATTGCTGTACTATTTGTTGTAAGCTTTGCTGGTATTCTTCTATGCTGCGAGGCTTAGCCAATGCAAAATCTGCTTCGCCAATGATGGCTGTAAGAGGCGTTCTTAATTCATGAGATGCGTTGCTGATAAAATTATTTTGAATTTCAAATGCAGTTTCAAGCCTATTCAGCATCTGGTTAAATGTGCTGGTTAATTCTGCTATCTCATCTGAACTATCTACTTTTTTTAACCTGATGTGTAAGTTACCTTCACTAATTTTTTTTACGCTGTTTATTACATCTCTTATGGGCTTAAAAGTTTTTTTTGAAAAATACAAACCCACACTGTAAATAATAAGCGTAGCTATTACCAGTGTAAATAATTTTATAAACAACAAATATTGCATCATTTTTCTGCCATACTCATTTGTGGCAGATTCTATTACTACAAAACTTCCCCGTTCATCTACATACAACAATCCTGCAAAGTGTCTGAATCCATTTTCATAAAAAGTGGTACCTCCTGGGTTTTGTATTATTTGATCTATTAATTTTAAGGGAATTTCTTTTGGAACTGCCTCAACATTCTTCAGTCTATTATTTTTTAATTCAAAAATAAAAGATTGTTCTTCTGGCAATCTCTCCAAATATTGTTTTTGTATTGCTTTAAAAGCTTCGGTAGATAATTCGCCCTCTTCAAATTTAAGTTTAGCAGAAATTTTAGAACGAAGTTCGAGCCTTTTTTCAAAATCGTTATTGGCAAAATATTTTACAAAATAATAAACTGTAATATTGAGAATTAAAAAAATAGTAGCTGTTAAAACAGTGAAAAGTATGGTGGTTTTTGTTTGAATTTTCATACCATCAACAATTAACATTTAAAAATATAACCCATACCCACTACCGTTTGTATAAGCTTATTAGATTTACTGTTGCTTATTTTTTTTCGTAAATAATTTACATATACGTCTACCACATTTGTACCCATATTAAAATCTATTCCCCAAACTTTTTCTAATATTTCCATTCTGGAGATTACCCTGTTTTTATTTCTTACAAAAAATTCGAGTAATCTAAATTCTGTAGAGGTAAGGGCAATTTCTAATTCATCTACATGCACCAGTTTGCTTTTAAAATTTATGCGCAGCGTATCTATTTCCTGTATATCTTCCTCTTCATTGATATGCATTTGTTTCCGCCTGTTAAGTGTATTTAATCTGGCTTCTAATTCAATAAATTTAAAAGGTTTTAATAAGTAATCATCCCCGCCAGCATTTAATCCGGCTACAATATTTTCGGTAGTGCCTAGTGCAGTTAAAAATAAAATGGGGGTATTGTTTTTTTGATTTCTTAATTGCTTGCACAATTCCATTCCGCTTAATCCGGGCAGCATGATATCTAAAATGATCACATCAAAATTATTGGAAGCAGCCATTTCCAAACCGGTAATTCCATCTAAAGCAACAGAAATATTGTATCCATTTTCACTAAGCCCTTTGTTTATAATACTAGCTACATGGGGTTCATCCTCTACCAGCAATACTTTCATCGTATTATGTTTTGTATTTAAACTTTGTATTTAAAAGTTTTACAAAATTAAACATTAAAATATTGCTGTCTCTTTTAGAGTGATAGTTGATGATAGCAATTGCAACAAATTACCAAAATCATAAGGCAGCTTTCATGTTTTTTTCGTCATCGGCAGATATTTTATCTAAATAATATCTTTTATACATACAAATATTACTTTCATCAATAATGTTTATTAAATTTTTAAAAGATGAGGTAGCATCAGGTTTGATAATCAAAATTGCTTCTCTGTCTGTTGCTTTAGCCGCTGTTTTCTTTTTCATTAATAATGTTCTTAATCCTGCCGCCGAATAATCGGTGGTCTTATATTTTGCATTCTTATCTGACCCTTCATAATAATACAATTTGTTATTGGCTGTGGGTATCACCGTAATTACACAACTTTCGCAAATAGGATCATTGGCTGTACTATCTACATCTTTAGGTGCCACCATTCCTATGGCTGTTATGGTACTCATGGTTGTAGTAAATACAAAAAAAGTAATTAATAAAAAGCCAAGGTCAACCATGGGGGTTAAATCTACCCTAGTACTTTTTCTGATGAGTTTATTACCGTTTTTCTTTTTTTCGGAGGAGATTATTTCTGACATAAAATATAGTTTTAAAGAAGATGTTTTCGCCCTTTGTTTCCATAAAAATTTAATTAAAATACTCAGCAGATTTTTTTTTATTATTTCTGATCTTATCAATATGATCACCGATAATTACCTAATTTTTAATTTTCCAGTGGCCATCATAAAAAAATTATTGCATAAAAAAAGCCCTCGAAAAATCGAGGGCCATATTTGTAAATTCTTCATTTTTTATTCTTCTGCTACTACAAAAGTTATCGGTTGTCTTCTGTATGCTTTTACCACATTACCGTTCTGCTGAGCAGGTGTCCATTTTGGTCCTTTTTTAATTACCCTTACTGCTTCTTGCTCCATACCATTTCCAATGCTCGTTTCTGGTGTTACTTCACTTATAGTACCATCTTTTGCCACAATAAAACGAACAATTACTGTATAAGAACCTGGTGCTGCACCGCCATCAGATGCTACGTTAGCATTTAGGTTTTTTCTTAAATAATTTCCCCATGCACCTTGTCCACCTGGGTATTCAGCTTCAATTTCCACCTTGGTAAAAACCTTATCTTCTTCTACCACTTTTGTTGGCACTTCCACTACCTGTGTTCCTTTATCTTCTACCGGGGCTTGTATAACCTGTTTTGTATTTTCCGACTCTACCGTTTTTGTACTTATCACGGCATCCTCTTCAATCTCTTTGATAACCTCATCCTTTTTTACCTCTTCATCTTTTACAATCTTAGGAGGTGTAAACTGGATTTGCTTAATCTCCGGCGGTGGTGGAGGAGTTGGTGGTGGTGGCGGCGGTGGTGGTGGCGGTGGGTCATCTTTTTTTACCTCAGCCATTTGTGTATCCACTACTTCCAACTCATCTTTTGCAGTTCTGTTATTTATGATATTTGCCAATACCATACCTCCTACAACAAACAGTAAAATAATACCTACAGCTATCAATGCTTTAACCATACGTGAATTGTAGGTTTTCCTTAATTGATATGCGCCATAAGCTTTGTTTTTACCATCAAAGATTATATCGAGGATATCTGCGTTTAAAATTTTATTTGATTCCATTTTCGAACTTGTTTAATAATTAGATTCTAAAAAAAACGAATTCCATAAATTATTTAATTCCGTTTGCCTCTTCTGTTTTCTGAATAAGCATTTTTTCTGTTTCCGAAATTTTATCTTCTGCATAATGCCCGGGTTTTACTCCGCTTATCGTCATCTCATCTAATATATTTATGGCATTTTTAAAGGTAGATTTATCATCAGATTTTATAACGTACATTAAATCTCCTTCCGGTGTAGATTTCTTTTTATCTACGATAACGTCTCTTATGGCTTTAAAAGTAGTACTCTTAAATTGCTCAGATATTTTTAGGGGATCTAGTTGTCCAAAATAATAATACACCTGATCTGCTCTACCCAATAAAATGGTCATAGCTCCAGATTCTTTCACCTTTACTTGCTCATCTTCACTGTCTTTCGGCTCATTCATATTCATAGCCGTAGCCTGACTCATTGTTGTAGTAAATACAAAAAATGTGATGAGCAAAAAACCAAGGTCAACCATGGGTGTAAGATCTACCCTTGTTGATTTTTTTACTGCTTTTTTTACGCCGGGTCCTTTTTTATGCGAGCCACCCGACGAGGTATCCATTTCTGCCATGTCAGTTATTTTTTAATTTTTTAAATATTATTTGGCTTCTGTTTTTGGGGCATTAGCCAGTTCTGATCCTACTGGAGGCGCAGCGCCATTGGTTACAATTCTAAACTTATATATCTCATTCTTTTTAAAAGCATCTTTTATGTTTTTAAATTTAGGATACAAAGCATCATTGTCACCTTTTACCAATAGCATCTCCTGTAATTCTCTTTGGTCACCACCTGCATATACGTTGGTCACACTTCTTATCCAGTCAACCATTTCGTTGTTGGTACTGTCTGTTGGTATGCCAGGCATTTTATCAGCAGGTGTTTCCACGCTTTGAGCTAAACTGCTTTTTATTTGTCCTAATGGTTGCCCAATAAAACCCTGCTTACCCCACTTTTGTAATTCAGCAGGAGATAAACCCAAACCTTTTGTAAGATTTACGTTTGCAAGAATATCATTCTTCTTAGTATCATCTCCAAGCATTAAAAAAGTACGACCGTCTTTTGTAAGGGTAACCAATATAGCCTTATCTGGTGCTACTTTACTCGATACGGAATTAGGAATTTGTACCGCTAATACTTCAGGCGGTTTTTGTTTTGTTGCCAATATAAAAAATGACAACAAAAGAAACGCCACATCGCACATGGCAGTCATATCTACTGCAGTGCTTTTTCTTGGTATTTTAACTTTTGGCATTTATAATTTTTTTAAAGGTTCTACTTATAACTTTTAACCATTACATATTTTCAACTAAAATAATTTAAAGTAATACCAAAGTATTTTTCTAAATTATTTACATATTTATGAGATGCAACAGCTCAAATTTTCCATACAATTACTTGTAAAGAGATGCAAAAGACTGTGTTAAAGTAAAGCCAGACTCATCTATACCATAAGTAATACCATCTATTTTAGTGGTAAACATATTATAGAAAATAATAGCCAATGCAGATGTACCAATACCCAATGCAGTATTGTACAATGCCTCAGATATACCTTGAGATAATTTACCCGCAGCAGCACCACCGCCACTGTCTTCACCTAAAGCAGAGAATGAACGTATCATACCCATTACCGTACCTAGCAATCCAAGCAAAGTAGCTACAGATGCAATGGTAGATAAGAATACCAAGTTTTTCTCCAACATTGGAAGTTCCAAAGAGGTAGCTTCTTCTACTTCTTTTTGTATAGCCATTACTTTTTGGTCAGTACTTAGCTCATTATTATTTATCATGTCTTTGTAACGATGAAGACCTGCCTTCATTACATTACCAACACTTCCTTTTTGCTTATCGCACTCTGCTAAAGCTGCATCTACATTTTTGTTGGCTAAATGATATTGTACTTTACGGATAAAATCAGCATTACTAGCTGTACCTCCTGCTTTAGCAATTGTAAGAAATCTTTCAATTACAAAAGCCAATACAGTTAACAAACATCCTATAAGCAATGGTACAATAATACCACCTTCATACATTTTTGCTAAGTTAGATGTTGGACCTTCGTGACTTGGCCAAAACAATCCAGATGCGGGTTTTGTAAAGTTAGATGACGCACCCAGGCCAAACCTCCAAATTACATAGCCTGCAATAATGCATAGCAATGGAGCTAACCACGAAATAGAGTTGTTTGATTTTTTTACTTGTACGGATGTTACCGGTTTTACTGTTGCAGTTGGTCTAACGTCTGCCATAAAATTCAATTTTTAGTAAGTGAAGTTTAAAATAAAGTTGTGTTGTTAAAAAGCAATCCAAAACATTTTAAAAAAATGCTTTCCGTTTTCATTCGGAACGCACAAGTTAATAAAATAATTGAAAGTATTTCTACGCTCTAAAAATATTTTATTTTATTGTAAATAAAAATATTTTATTTCTTAATTAATTATCAACATTTAAGAATTGTGCCAAAGTGGAAAGTTGTAGGCGGGAAGTTAACGGTTGAAGGTTGAAAATTCAATGTTTGAAGGTCTCATTTGAAAATTGAGCATTGAACATTTTTTATTGAACATTTTTAATTGAACATTTTATTATTCAACTACATATAGTATTACTCGTATCGCAATGCCACAATTGGGTCAAGTTTACTTGCTTTAATTGCGGGTATTAATCCTGCCAGTAATCCAACAGCAGTACACACTACTACAGCAATGCCAACCCACATCCATGGCACCACAAAACCTGTCTTTAATAATACTGCTACAATATTACCTACTAAAATACCCATTATTATTCCTGCAAATGCGCCCATTAAACTTATTAAAACACTTTCGTATAAAAATTGGGAACGTATATCTTTTCGGGTGGCGCCCAGTGCTTTGGTAAGACCAATTTCTTTTGTACGCTCATTTACTGCCACCAGCATAATATTCATTAGCCCAATAGCAGCACCTATTAATGTAATAAATGCAATACCAATAGTACCCTTTTCTAAAAAGCCAAGGTTGGTTAATAATGATTGTGCAATACTGTCACTTTTATCTATAAAAAAATTTTCATCGTCTGTTACTGCCAATTTACGTACGGGCCTAAACGTAGCCGTAGCCTCACCTACCGCCATATCCATCAATTTTAAATCGCTTACCATTACTGCAAGCGTGTACGATGACTGTTGGGTAGCATATTGCCGCCTAATATTATTTACCGTAGTAATTACAACACGACTTGTATTAAAAAATGCGCTGCTCGTTTTTTCTTCTAATACTGCTATAATTCTATATGGAATATGGTCTACACTTATAACAGCATCTACTGCCTTTGCATTATTATCAGGAAATAATTTTTGGGCCACACCGCTACCAATCATGCAAACATTTCTTCCTGCTTCTACTTCTAAAGGCGTGAAGTTTCTTCCATACGCAATTTTAAAACCGTTCAGTTCCAAATAATTTTCATCTCCACCTGTTAAGTTTACATCGGGGTTTGTTTTGCGGGTGGGCGTATTTACTACAATATTGTTTGCACCACGCAATGCAATGCCCACTTTTGTACCGGGAAAAACAAATCGCTCCTTAAATTCTCTGGCCTCATCATAACTTATAGGAATACCGTTGTTGGATTTTTTTTCTTTTAAACCTGCCTTTGTTTTTTTGGTACTGTTTTTCTTTCCCCCGCCAAAATTTATATTTCTGTCTTTATACCTAATACCAAAAGCATTGGCCCCCATGGTTGAAAAACTATTGGTAAGCCCCATGCTTGCTGCTTTAATAGCAGTTATTATCAGTATTAATGCAAAAATACCCAGCGCCATTATAATGATGGTAATAGCAGTACGTAGTTTATTACCCTTTACATTTTTCCACGAAAGCGCCAGCGAATCTTTGTTAGTCATTTGTTTATTTGTGTAATAAAGGTAATACGATGTTTTAAAAAGCAACAGAAGTTTTTATAGGCGGTATATTTTAAAAGGATTGTTATATATAGAAAGGTTTGGGGGCGGTGGAGGATACACAATAATTGAGCATTTGTAATGGGCTGTTGGTAGTAGTTATGCACGAAAGTATCATTATAATTTAAAGTTCATTTGTGCATAAGCTACTACTGCCCATCCCTGCGCCTTTCGGCATAAAAACTTTTTTCAACACTAATTTAGAGCGCTTACCCATTAACTAAAGTTATAAATAATTGCGAGGTTCAATTCCCCTCCTCCGGAGGGGTGCCCGCAGGGCGGGGTGGTTTCTCTGCCCGCAGGGCGGGGTGGTTCCTCAAAAGAAACGAAGTTTCTTTTTATAATCCTTCAAACACTTAACCTTACCTATCATCAAAACAAACTCATTAACTTCATTAAAATTTAAAAAAATGCGCCACCTCATTTTCATACTTTTTAATTTAATCTCCGCATTATCTTTTGCACAAAGCAATGTAAAAGACACTACTTTTTATTATCACTATTCTCAATTACAAAATGCCCTTTATCAAATACAGCAAGCCAGCTTATCGCAACAAATTAAACGAGAAAAACAATACTCTACCATTTCCAATTTTATTACAACGCACCCAAAAGAAGAAATGAATTTTTCTATTATCAGGGACGCTCTTAATTTATCTGCATTACAAATAGATACTTTATTAATGTTAATGGATACCTCCCTAAATAAATCGCCTTATAAAACCAATGCACTTGTTACCCGAAGAAGATTAACCCTAACAGAAACTGGAAAACCATTTCCTACATTGGCATTAACAGACACATTGGGGAAACAAACTTTTATTGAAGAATATAAAGGTAAAATTGTATTGATAGATATGTGGAGCTCTTGGTGTGCACCATGCAGGCAACAAATACCTGCATTAAAAGAAATTTATAAAAAATACAAAAGCAAAGGGTTTGAAATAATTGGAATCTCTTTAGATAAAGATATAACTGCATGGCTAACTGCCATTGAAAAAGACAAACAAAAGTGGATACAATTTTGCGAATTCAAAGGATGGCCACAAGATAAAACCGCCCGGTTTTTAAATGTGTATTCTATTCCTTCTAATTTTTTATTAGATAAAAACGGTATTATTTTGGGGCAGGATTTGTCGCCCGAGCAAATTGCATACATGATATCTTTAGAAAAATAAATATTGATATTGTTAATGTAAAAAACAATAAGTAAGCAGCATAATTATAAACAAAAACGGTTATTTGCTTATGTGCAAATAACCGTTTATAGTTTCTTTAAATATATTTTATTCCTTCATTAATTTTTCAACAAACACGCCCTTCTCCGAATTTATTTTTAAGAAGTAAACTCCTCCAGTAAGATGTGGCGGCAAATTTATTCTGCCGTTATTTATGCTGGAAGTTGTAAATATTACTTCTCCTTTTAAGCCAACTAATTGAACCGATTTTATTGCAGCATCTGCATTTATCAGTACAAAATCTTTAAACGGGTTAGGCGAAATTTTTAAAGCAATAGTTTGATTGCTCAGCCATTTTAATTGTACAATATTACTTCTGCTTACACTTCCATTTATGTCAGTAGATTTTAGTCTGTAATAAACAATATCACCTGGCGCTCTGTTTAAAGCACTTAATAAATCAGTAAAAATATAATTGTTACTGGCATAGTTTTGAGCGGTTACATTTTGCAAAGTTGTAAATGTAATTCCGTCCCAGCTTCTTTCCACATTATGATGAGAAACATTGGTTTCATTAGCGGTAGTCCATTTTAATAAAGCATCTTTATTTTGTTTAACGGCATCAAAACTTATTAACCTTGATGGCAGTATATTCAACGGTCCTGTAACTTCAATATCATCAATGGCTATACCTGCAGCATTCACCGTGAAATCACTTTTAAATGCAATTCTAAAAGCAACTTTTGCATTCCCAGCTAAAAAAGAGGCATCATAATTTTTTCTTACAAATGCTCCTCCAAAACTTCCTGTAAAAAAAGCTTGGTTTACAGGAAAAGCTCCATCTCCCACAGTATTGGCAAAATTGTACCAGTTGGTCACCACAGTTGTACCTAGTGGCGTCCATATTTTTCCGGTATCTAAACTGTACTCCACCCTTAATCCATCATAATTAGTTTCCGCTACATATTTTGTATAAAAACTAAAATTATAAGTACCTGCGGCACTAAATATAAATTCAGGTCCATACAAATATGACTCTGAGTTATCTACATAATTTCCTGTTAATCCGGTTACCCATGCATTGCTGCCACTGTTGGTTCCGTTTTTACCAGCAATGGCAGATGAGCCTCTTTCCCATCCTGTACCACTAATAGTTTTTGCAATAAAGTCATTTGGGTTTGTTTCAAAATTTCCTCCATTTGCTAGAGCATACGGAATATTTCTTTTAGGCAAAACACTGATGGTTTTTACAATAGATAATGCACCACTATTTATACCGAGCGTTACGTTATATACACCAGGTACATTGTATTGTTTTGCAGGGTTTGCAACAGTAGAAGTAGTGCCGTCTCCAAAATTCCATGCATAATCTGTAGCATTAAAAGAAGTGTTGCTAAACTGCACATATCTACCAGGATAAATAATATCATCCGAGGCATTAAAATTAGCCGCTGCAGGTGCAAACACACCGGTGTAATATAAACCTCTGCCATGGGTAGCGGCTATTACCAATTTATCGCTTTGTCTAAGTTGCAGCATGTCTACTCTTACATTTGCAAGGCCGGTATTGCTCGATCCCCAAATAGTGCTAGTACCATTCAAATCATCTGTACTCCATACGCCCAGTTCAGTAGCAATCATTAATTGGTCAGTATTGTTTGGGTTAAACAAAGCCCAACGTACAGGCATATCCGGTAAGTTTCCTTCTACACTTGTCCAAGTGGTACCGCCATTGATAGTTTCCCAAATACTGTTTGTACCATAATTTGTATAAGTAACAATAATATGATTATCATTTCCGGTTTGTACTTCTATGCAAGCAATATACGCAGCCGGCAAACCGGTAGAAATTACTGTAGCGGTAGGGGTTAAAGTATTTGCATTATCTGCCATTACTAACTTCCCTGCATTGGTTGCAAAATAAACCCTGTTGGCTGTATTGGGAGAAACCTTCACGGCCGAAATTTGGCCGCCTAAACTTAACAAAGGAACGGTAGTAAAAGTATTCCCCGTCTGTGGATTATCCCATCTCAAATATTCATTGTTTCCTTTTGCGCAATACATCATATTGGCCACATCATCATAATCTGTAGGATTTATGAAACGACCAGTATTACCACTGTTTGCCTGTGTAAAACTTCCACCATTATTACTGCTTCTATAATAGTTATTGTACACATAACTTGTAAACCAGTATTGTGCTTCGTTTTGATCTATATGGCAAAACATTCCATCGCCCCCGGTAACCTCTATACTATTTTGAACAGTGGCCGTAGAAAATTTATGAGACCCATTATCTTGTGAACCTGCAAGAAAATTGTAAGAACCAGCAGTAGGATCCATGGCAGCTGCATAAAATTGTGTAGTGTTATAATTACCTTCTTTAGAAATTATGGTTGGAATGGCTGCTTCTGCATTTGCCGTTCGATAAATGCCTCCATCGTTTAAGAAATATGCAATAGATGAACTGCCAGGGCTAAATACAATATTGTGCATATCCGAATGAACTTCTTGAAAACCAAAACCACCGTACCAGTGGCTTATTTGTTGCCAAGTGGAACCGCCGTTTACTGATTTAAAATAATCAATTCCTCCTACAAAAACAACGTCTCTGTTATTGGGATCTACAGCAATGGTAAGATTATACCAAGCTTGCCCTCTTGAAAAATCTGTAGCAGGTATTGCAGCTTCTGCATCTGCAGGTTCTGTTTTTGCTGTAAAACTAACTCCGGCATTTATACTTAATGCAATGCCTGAAACCATACTTGCAGATTCGCATAACACATATACATAATTAGCATCGTTTGGCGCTAATGCAATTTCAATACGGGAGCCCGTAACTCCAATAGGCAATGCAGCGCCCCATGTTAATCCACCATCAGTTGATTTATGTAAAGAGGAATTAAGCGATGCATACATATCTCCATTGGCTGCCAGTTCTACATCATAACAAAAATTACTTGTAGCACCCGTAATACTCAAACCTGTTCCCAACACTTTTGTAAAGCTAGTTCCGCCATTAGCACTCCTATACAAACCTGTTGAACTGCTCACAAATAAAACCCCTGAAGCAGTTACTAAAACTTTTTGGTTGTAATGAAAAGTGCTGTTGTTAGTAGAAGCAAGCTGATTCCAGGTTGTTCCACCATCTGCACTTTTCCAAATACCTAGGCCACGAATGGCATCTATATTACCATAGCCTTCTCCGGTAGAAAAATAAATATTTTGCTTATTTAACGGATCTTGTGCAATGGATGTAATGGCAATGTTTCCAAAGAAATCATTTACAGGTAACCAGGCGGGTGCTGAGGCAGTAATGTCGGTCGTTTTCCATAAACCTCCACCAACACTTCCTGCAAAAACAGTTTTATTGGTAACATCATTTAAATCTACACACAAGGCTCTTGTTCTACCACCACAGTTTTTTGGACCCAGTTCAAACCAATTTACATTGTTTATGGCCGCTGCTTTGCTAGCCAAATTTGATTTAGAAAATTCCCATCCATTTATTAAACGTTCAGTAGGTACATAACCTAGCGATAAATCTTTGGTCATTTCTTTTTCTTGTGCCCAGGCAAGATCCATTCTATCTTTTAAAGGAATTTTTTTGGTTTCATTTAAGGTGGTTGTGCTATCAGATAATCTGCATGAACCTATAAGAATACTTAGAAGTAAACAGAAAAGTAAAAACTGGTTTTTCATTAATTGAATTTTTAAAGGAAATTGGTATTTTAAATTTTACAAAATTGCTTTTTTAAGCTGCATATTCTTGTAATAGAATTACTATTTATGAAGCTTTTTCGACCTTAACACGTTTATTTAAAACGCAATAACTAAACTAATAGTATGGCAAAAAAAATTAAATAGAATGACATATGCATAATTATATAAATATTTTGTAATTCATTATTAGCTATAACGTATAAAATTGTGTAGTCATGAATTAGTCAATTACTTAAAAATTCATCATTTTCTAATATCTTCATTGCAAAAATTACATCATGATTACACCCATAAAAAAAATAATGGTTGGTGCGATTACAATATTGGCTTTTCATTCCTCATTTGCACAAACCACTACAAAATTTATTGATCCTGCCAATATGGATCTAACCGTAAAACCCGGCGATGATTTTTATACATACGCCAATGGTACATGGCTTAAAAACAATCCTGTTCCGGCAAAAGAAACCCGTTGGGGCAGCTTTAACCAGCTAAGAGATTTTAATATAAATGCTGTAAAACTAATTTTAGAAAAAGCAGTAGCTGATAAAAAAGCAGCACCTGGTTCTGTTACAAAACGAGTGGCCGATTTTTATACTGCAGGTATGGATAGCGCTACCATCGAAAAAAGAGGGGCAACACCTATCGCAAAAACTTTGCAACAAATAAATAATATAAAAACGATTGGTGAGTTGCAAAAAATGATGGCTACATTAAGGGTGAATGGTGTAGCCGCTCCTCTATACGGTTTTTCTGTGGGGCAAGATCGTAAGAATGTAGAAGTAATGATGCCGCAGCTTAGCCAAGGTGGTACTACCCTACCCGATAGAGATTATTATTTAAAACAAGATGGGCGAAATACAGAAATACAAACTGCATATAAAAAATATATTGCTACGTTATTTGCACTTAGCGGCATACCACAAACCTCGGCTGATAAAAACGGTGAAATAATTTTTGCATTAGAAAAGCAATTAGCAACCGCACAAATGAGCCGTGTAGAAATGCGTGATCCTTACAAAACTTACAATAAATTTTTGCTGGCAGATTTAACTAAATCTACACCTGGGCTTAATTGGACAGAAATTCTTACAGATCTTAAAATAAAAAAAGAAGACAGTATTTTAGTAAACAACCCAGCCTTTTTTAAAGATGTAGCAGGCATGCTAAAAACGGTACCGTTGCAAAACTGGAAAACATATTTACAATGGAATATTTTAAAAGCGGCAGCACCGTATTTAAGCAGCCCATTTGTAGAAGCTAACTTTGCATACAACCAAGTACTAACCGGACAACGCATACAAACCCCACGCTGGCAGCGTATTTCATCGCTTACAGATAATTCTATTGGTGAGTTGCTCGGACAGTTATATGTAAAAGAATATTTTAAGCCGGAAGCAAAAGCACGTATGGCAGAACTGGTGGCAAACCTGCGCAAAGCTTTTGCTAACAGAATTAAAAATTTAGATTGGATGGGCGATGCTACCAAAGTAAAAGCGTTGCAAAAATTAGCTGCATTCCGACCAAAAATTGGCTATCCAGATAAATGGAGACAATATGAAGGACTCAGCATTAATAAGAATACCTATTTTGAAAATGTACAAAATGTAGGTAAGTGGAATTATAATTTTATGATAAACCAGTTGGGTAAACCTGTAGATAGAGAACGTTTTGGAATGACACCGCCAACTGTAAATGCATATTACAGTGCTACACTAAATGAAATCGTTTTTCCTGCAGGTATTTTGCAGTTTCCTTTTTTTGATGCAAAGGCAGATGATGCACTAAACTATGGTGGAATAGGCGCCGTTATTGGACATGAGATGTCGCATGGCTTTGATGACAACGGCAGTAAGTACGATGCAGATGGTACTTTAAGAAACTGGTGGACCACCGAAGACCAGACAAAATTTGAGGCAAAAACAAAAACACTTGTAAAACAATTTGACGATTACACCGTGCTGGATACCATACATGTAAACGGCAAACTTACCCTTGGCGAAAACATTGGTGACCTCGGCGGTTTAAACGTAGCCTACGAAGCTTTTAAAATGACGCCCCAAGGTAAATCCGAAAAAATGATTGACGGCTTTACTCCTGACCAACGTTTTTTTCTTGCGTGGGCGCAGGTGTGGCGTGGCAATATTTTACCACAATCTGCTGCACAGTTAATTATAACCGATACACATTCACCTGGCCCTTTCCGTACCATTGGCACACCCGTAAATATGGATGCATGGTACAAAGCATTTAATGTAACAGAAGGAGATAAATTGTATAAAAAACCAGAAGACAGAATTCGTATTTGGTAAAAAAATAAACAATACATTTTAAAAAAGCAGCCTCTTATTATTGGAGGCTGCTTTTTATTTAAATAAATAATACAGCATTTTAAAAACGTTTTGGGGCGGTTAAAAGCATACAATAATGAGCATTGGTAACAGGCTGTATGTAGTAGTGCCGCTGCAAAATTCTTAGTACTTTAAAGTTTATTATTGCGGCAGCTACTACTGCCCATCCTTGCGCCTTTGGGCATTGGTTCTTTGCTGCACAATAATTTGAAGATTATAATAAAAACTAAACTTATTATGTGATGGTAGGTTAAACCAAGCGTGTTTGATACACCGCTCAACAAATAATATCAATCTATTTATAACTTGCATAAATAAAATTAAACAACATGCTTACAGATATTCACCCAAAGTTACCCATGCGTAATAAAGCAATCACAAAAGAATTTTATGTAAACAAATTAGGTTTTCAAATATTTGGTAGCGCAGAATATGCTGACTATTTAATGCTGCAAAAAGACAACATTCAAATTCATTTTTTTGAGTTTAAAGCAATTGATCCGAAGGAAAATTATGGGCAAGTATATATTCGTACAAACGATATAGATGCATTGTACCAAACCATGTTAACAAATAAAGTGGAAATACACCCTGCAGGAAACTTACAAACAAAACCTTGGGGGCAAAAAGAATTTTCATTGCTCGACCCCGATAATAATTTACTCACTTTTGGGGAAAGTTTGTAAAATTTCATTGTCGATGTGCTCTTTATTTTTGAAACAACAAAGTTAGAATTCTGGGTAAACCTGTTTTATCATCATTATCAAAATGCTCTTCTAATTGTACAAGATTTAAATTATATCTTTTTGCAGCATTTACAAATTCTGAAATATGATGTGTAAAGCAAGTGACTGTTTCCTCTCCTTCATCAGTTTCAAACCTAGCCTTACTTCCACTATATTGTTTAAACGGATGTAACTCTGCAATATAAATATATCCATCATCTTTTAATGCACGGTTTGCTTCCTTAAAAATTTGGTCTAAATTTTCTATGTGTTCAAGCACTAAGCTAAAACTTATCAAATTATAAAAACTTTTTCCAAAAGTCCAAGCGGCAGTTATATCTGCTTGTATAAATTTTACATTGGCTTCAATAACTTTTGCTTTAGCTACTGCAAGCATTTCTTCAGAAAAATCTACAGACGTTACATGGTTAAAGTTTTTTACAAACCATTCTGTATTTTTTCCTGTACCGCATCCTATTTCTAAAATATTTTTTGCTTTATATTCTTTCAAAAAAGTCCTAAGTATTTTTCCTTCAAGGTCTCTTGTTTTATTTATGTTGCTATCATATTGTATAGCCCATTTGTTATACGATTCTCTAATACTCATTTTAATTTATTTGTGGCCAATTTTTCCCAAATGTAAAATTTTTCGATGTATGTTTTTGTACAAAATGTGTAACTTAAATCTCAATAAAATATTTTATTCATTCTGTTCTTCTTTTTTAAGGATAGTTGGAATTTTAATGCCTTTAATCGTTTTATATTGTGAACAAAGTTAGATAATGAACTAAGACTGAACCTAGCCCAGATAGAAACGGTTAGTTTTTTTTTGCCTGCCTTTGAGACAAAAAAAACTAATAGTGGATAGCTGGAGAATAATGTTTAATTAATTTTCTTGTTGATGCTTCAACAAAATACTGCATAAAAACTTGGACATTTTAAAGCAAAAAAAATCTTTCTAAAATAAAAATCCCCATTCTTTTGAGAATAGGGATTTTCATAATCAATCAATCAACATACTATAGAGCTATTTGTTTCTCGGTCATCATTTTGCGCATATTTAATAAACCATAACGCATTCTGCCAAGAGCTGTATTAATACTACAATTTGTAAGCTGTGCTATTTCTTTAAAACTAAGGTCTGCATAGTGGCGAAGAATGATTACCTCTCTTTGATCTTCCGGTAATAAATCAATCATTCTGCGAACCTTGTCAGATGTTTGCTCGTGCATAATACGAGTATCTACACCTGCTTCAGAAAAATTAAGCACTTCAAAAATATCCCTGTCATCACTCGTTTTAATGGTAGGGTTGCGCTTTACTTTTCTAAAATGATCTACACAAAGGTTATGAGCAATGCGCATAGCCCAAGGTAAAAATTTACCTTCGTCTGTGTACTTGCCACCTTTTAAAGTGTCAATTACTCTAATAAATACATCTTGAAAAATATCTTCGGCAAGGTATTTGTCTTTTACCAAAAGATAGATCGATGTAAAGATTTTGTCTTTGTAACGGTTTACTAGGGTTGATAGAGCATTAGAATCTCCATTCATGTACATGTGAACGATCTGCTGATCGGACAAATAGGTTTGGTTTTTCATGACTTTCTACAGTTTTTAGAAATGATGGACAATTGGTTAATATTGCCAATAGAAGGAATAAACTGCGAAGTCTTTGTAAGGAGAGTCATGCCGTTTTTCAATCAATTGGATATTGGACTGTAAACATAAATACAAATTTTTTAATTCCAATCTAATTTTATAGTTTTTTTAGCTTTCTAAAAAAATGTAGGAAAATTACCGTTTCCCACCATTTTACTACTCGTATTTTTACTTAATTCTATGTGTTGAATTACGCATTTTAAAATAATTTCCTCATTTACATTTCGTTTTTCTAAGTTTGAACATCAAACATAATATATGCTCAAGAGTTCTACAGTTTCTATAAAAATAAACGCACAAACAAACATTCAAAATAATATACATATTCAGGGAGCACGTGTACATAATTTAAAAAATGTAACAGTTTCCATCCCTCGAAATAAGTTAGTTGTTGTTACTGGTGTTTCAGGCTCTGGTAAATCATCTCTAACTATTGATACACTTTTTGCCGAAGGACAACGCCGCTATGCAGAAAGCTTAAGCGCCTATGCACGCCAGTTTATGCAACGTATGAATAAACCAGATGTAGATTTTATTAAAGGTCTTTGTCCGGCAATTGCCATAGAGCAAAAAGTTATTACTCGTACGCCAAGAAGCACTGTAGGTAGCATGACGGAGATTTATGATTACCTCCGTTTGTTGTATGCACGTACAGGAAAAACAATATCTCCGGTAAGTGGAAGAGAAGTAAAAAAAGATGATGTACCAGATGTGGTAGCTGCTGTACAAAAAACCAATGAGGGAGATAAGATAATGCTTCTTTCCATTTTTAAAAGTCATGCAAACAGAGATGAAAAAGAGGAACTGAATATATTACTACAAAAAGGTTTTTCCAGACTTTACATCAACAATGAAATTGTAGGCATCGAAGATTTATTGGAAGCAACTTCTCCGAAAAAATACAAAGGAGAAAAATTTATTTTGATAGACAGATTGCTTAAAAAAGATTTTGATGAAGATGATTTTCATCGCATTGCAGATAGTGCAGGCACTGCATTCTATGAAGGGGAAGGAACCATGTTTGTACAAATAAATGAAAACAAACCATTAAAATTTAGCAATAAATTTGAGTTGGATGGAATTGTGTTTGAAGAACCAGTTCCTAATCTATTTTCTTTTAATAATCCCTTTGGCGCTTGTCCTGTTTGTGAAGGTTTTTCAATGGTACTTGGTCTTGACCATGACCTTGTGATACCAGATAAAAGATTGAGTTTATATGAAGGTGCTGTGGCTCCATGGAAAGGCGAAAAATTATCGTTGTGGAAAGAGAATTTTATTCGTGCAGCTAAGCAATTTAATTTTCCTGTACATACTCCAATAATGGATTTAACGGACGAGCAAGTAAAACAATTATGGGAAGGGAATAACTATGCAGAAGGTATAAACGATTTTTTTAAAGAGGTAGAACAGAATTTATACAAAGTACAATACAGAGTTTTATTGAGCAGATTTAGGGGAAGAACAATGTGCGGAGAATGCCATGGCTACAGGCTTCGCAAGGAAGCATTGTATGTGCAGGTGGGTGGTAAACACATCGGACAGTTATGCGAACTACCGGTAAAAGATTTACAAAAATGGATAGAAAAATTAAAACTCAGTGAATATGATGAGCAGGTTGCAAAGCGAATTCTGATAGAAGTGAAACACCGTTTAAAAACTTTGATAGATGTAGGGCTGGGTTATCTTACTTTAAACCGATTAGCCAATTCATTAAGCGGTGGCGAAAGCCAGCGGATACAACTTACAAGAAGCCTCGGCAGTAACCTTACAAATTCATTATACATTTTAGATGAACCTTCAATTGGCTTACACAGTCGTGATACCGAAAAATTAATTTTGGTTTTAAAAGAGTTACGAGACCTTGGAAACACAGTAGTGGTAGTGGAGCATGATGAGATGATGATGCGGGAAGCTGATCATATTATTGATATGGGGCCATTGGCTAGTCACCTTGGTGGAGAAGTAATTGCAGAAGGAAATTATGACGAGCTCATAGCAAATGAAAATAGTTTAACAGGAAAATATTTATCAGGCAAATTAAAAATAGAAGTTCCAAAATTACTTCGCAAATGGAACAGAAGTATAAAAATAGAAGGAGCAAAACAAAATAATTTAAAAGATATTTCAGTTGAGTTTCCCTTAAATATTTTATGTGCAGTTACAGGTGTAAGTGGTAGCGGAAAAACTACTTTGGTTAAACAAATATTATATCCTGCAATTCAAAAAATAAAAGGCGAGGTTTCTGAAAAGCCCGGTTTATATAGAAAAATAACTGGCGACATTGATTACATCAGCAGGCTTGAAATGGTGGATCAAAACCCCATTGGTAAAAGCAGTAGAAGCAACCCGGTTACTTACATAAAAGCTTATGATGAAATAAGAGAACTTTTTTCAAAACAACCACTCTCCAAAATTCGTGGTTTTATGCCCAAGCATTTTTCTTTTAATGTAGATGCCGGCAGGTGCGATGCATGCAAAGGAGAAGGAGAACAATTAGTGGAAATGCAGTTTTTAGCTGATGTACATTTGGTATGCGATGTATGTAATGGAAAACGTTTTAAAGAAGAAGTACTGGAAGTTACTTACAAAGAAAAAAGTATTCATGATGTACTGGAAATGAGTGTAGATGAAGCCATTGCTTTTTTTGGAGAAAGCACAGAAAAAACAAAAGGAAAAGCTACAACCGATGGAGAGGATGTGGCAAAAAAAATTCAACCCTTAACCGATGTGGGATTGGGTTATGTAAAGCTTGGCCAGAGTTCCAATACATTAAGTGGAGGCGAAGCACAGCGGGTAAAACTTGCATCATTTCTTGGTAAAGGAAAAGCCCAGGGGCATATACTATTTATTTTTGACGAGCCTACAACAGGGCTTCATTTTCACGATATAAAAAAATTACTTGCTTCCTTTAATGCATTGGTAGAGCAAGGTCATTCAATATTGGTTATAGAACACAATACCGATGTGATAAAAAGTTGCGATTGGGTTATTGACCTTGGCCCAGAAGCAGGAGACATGGGTGGTAATTTGGTTTTTGCGGGCAAGCCCCAGGATATGAAAAAAGTGAAGGAGAGTTATACCGGCAAATTTTTGTAGTAATTTTATTTTAAAGAAGATTTCCCAATACGCTGAAACCCTTTATATTGTTGAGTTTATAATTTTATATTAAAATCTGGTGCGTCCAAATCGAGTTTTTTTAACCACATTTGGACGCACCACTTTTTTAATGATATTATTTTTTATACTTTATTTCACCTCTTGCATATCTACCAATCTTTTATAAAAACCATCTTGTGCTATTAAACCATTGTGTGTACCACGCTCTACAATTTCTCCCTTTTTTAATACAATAATTTCATCTGCATGGCGTATGGTGCTTAGCCTGTGGGCTATTACCACTGATGTTCTGTTTTCCATTAAGTTGTTTATGGCATCTTGTACCAGTCTTTCACTTTCTGTATCTAATGATGAAGTGGCTTCATCTAAAATAAGAATGGGAGGGTTTTTTAAAACTGCTCTTGCAATGGTAAGTCTTTGTCTTTCGCCGCCACTTAATTTCATACCTCTGTCACCAATATTGGTTTCGTAACCAAATTCTTTTTTCTCAATAAACAAGTGTGCATTTGCAATTTTAGCAGCATTCACAATTTCATCACTGTTGCAATTTTCCATGCCCAGTGCAATGTTGTTTGCAATAGTATCATTAAACAAAATTGGTTCCTGTGTTACAATACTCATTAGGCTACGCAAACTAAAAAGCGAGTAGTCTTTTATATTTACACCATCTACCAATATTTCTCCACCACTTGCATCATGAAAGCGTGGTATCAGATCTGCCAACGTACTTTTTCCTGCACCACTGCTGCCAACTAAAGCAATGGTTTTTCCTTTTTCTACTTTAAAACTTATATCTTTTAATATCATTACATCTTCATAATAAAAACTTACATTTTTAAATTCGATGCTTTCTTTAAAAGTAGTTATTTGTTTTCCGTTCGGGTTTTCATCAACGGTAATTGGGGCATCTAAAACCTGTTGTATTCTTTCTATAGCTGCAGAGCCTCTTTGCAAATTGGAAAATGCACCGGATATACTTTTTGCAGGGTCTATTATTCCCCAAAACATGGCCATATAGGTTAAAAAATCTGCGCCGCTAAGTGTTGACATTTCATTACCCAAAACTTTACTACCACCATAGTATAGAATGCTTGTAAACATGGTAACACCAAGCATTTCACTCATAGGCGAAGCAAAACTTTGCCTGTATCCTATTTTGTTAGAAATGTCTAGTAATTTATAACTAGTATCAGAAAATTTTTTTCTGATTACTCTTTCTACATTGAATGCTTTTATAACCCTCAAGCCACTGAGTGTTTCATCTAATATAGAAATGGACTCTCCGCTTTTTTGAGCAATTTCACCTGATGGTTTTTTTAATGAACGACCTAGTCTTCCTATAAAAAACCCCATGATAGGGATAAAAAATAAAATAATAAAAGTAAGTTCAGCGCTCACAGAAAACAACACTATAAGGTAAAATATTATTTGTAAAGGATCCTTCACCCATCCTTCCAATGCAGATAAAACAGAACCTTCCACCTGGCCAACATCATTGGTCATGCGGCTCATTAAATCTCCCTTACGTTGCTCTGTAAAATAACCAATTGGTAAACTCAATACTTTATTAAAAATATCTATCCTAAACCTGGTTGATACTTTATTTTTTGCAGGTTGTAAAGATCGAGATGCTAAATACAAAAATATGTTTTTCAAAATAATGCTTACTACTATTAATAAACATATGATACCTAAAGATTGTACAGGAGTACTGTTATTAACCAGTTCTGCAATTTTTTCTTTTATTATCTGAAAAAGAGAAAGTTTATTTGTACCAGTCGTTACCGGAACTCCACCCATATCTACTTTAAATAATACCTGCAAAAAAGGAAGAAACATCCCAAGAGAAGCTATACCAAAAAATATAGAAAGTATTGTACAAAAAATGTAAGAGGCCATGGCCAATTTATAATCTTTGAGGTATTTAAAAATCAGCGAATATTTTTTCATGTATATTAAAAGTTGTAAAAGCTACAAAGTAACTAATTTTACAACTATTAAAAGCGTAAGAATATGTTAGAAGGTAAAAGACAAAAGCAAGTAGCGGCAGTAATTGAAAAAGACTTAAATGAAATTTTTCAACGTTTAGGGCTTTCTATGATAGATGGTGGAATGGTTTCCATAGCAGCAGTAAAAATTACACCCGATCTTTTTGATGCAAGAATATATTTAAGTTTTTTTCAGGTAAAAGATCCTATTGAAACTTTAAACAAAATACAGGAGCGTAACTGGGAAATAAAAAAAGAATTAACTGCAAGGGTACGCCATCAATTGAGAAGTATGCCACAACTAACCTTTTATATAGATGATACATTAGATTATGTTGATAAAATGGAAGTGTTATTTAAAGAGATAAAGAAAGCGGACTCTATTAACACTGAAGCACCCACTAATTCTGTCTCTACTGTTGAAGGAGAAAATACAGAAGCTAACCAGAAAGATAAAAGCAACAATGAATAAACATCATTTCTAAAATAATTTTGGTGGATGGTTGAAGCACAAACTTTCAACCATGAACCTATAACTATTAACTTTCCACATTGTACTTCCGTTTTGCATGGCGATATTTTAAGGCAAAAAAATCTGCCAACGCTATAAATATTATTGCGTGGGTTACTACTGTAGTTATAGCTTTTGCCACCTGTTGCCAATTATTGGTTTTAAGTGTTTTTAATGGTTTTGAAGGATTGGTAAAATCTCTATATTCTTCTTTTTATAGTGATATGAGAATTATTCCGGCTGCAGGAAAAACTTTTAAACTTACAAATGCACAGTTAGATAGTATTGGCAGAATGCCTTTTAATGGAGGCATGGCGCTGATTGCAGAAGAAAAAGCATTGCTGCAAAATGGCGAACAACAAACAGTGGTTTCTTTAAAAGGGGTAGATAAAAACTATGAAAACATAAGTGGAGTATCATTAAATATTTCTGCAGGTAATTTTGATATAGGTTCTATTGATACCCCAAAATTAGTTGTGGGCTATGGTGTACAAAATGCAGCATCTATCAATATGAGCGATGCTTACCCTGCTTCCATCGTAACACTTATTTTACCTAAAAAAAATCTTAATGCCATGGCTGCAGATGCCATGAGCGAAGGATTTGCAACAGCTGCGGGCGTGTTTACCATTCAACAAGAAATAGATAATCAATATGCTTTAACCAATATTGATTTTGTAAAACAACAAATGGGTTTTGGTGCAGATGAATTTTCTGCAGCAGAAATAAAATTTGCGGCAAAAAAGGAAGAAGAAACTGCTCAGAAAATGCTTCAGCAATACCTTGGCCCTACATTTAAAGTTCAAACCCGTTATGAACAAAACGCCAATTTGTATAGTACCATGCGGCTAGAAAAGTGGGCAATTTATGCGGTTCTTACACTCATCTTAATTATTGCTGCATTTAATATGGTAAGTGCGCTTACCATGCTGGTGCTGGAAAAAAGAAAGGATATAAGTATTTTACAAAGTATGGGTACCAGCAAGGCTGGCATCCGAAAAATCTTTTTAACCGAAGGGTTATTGCTTGGTATTATTGGCGCAGCTTCAGGCATTGTGTTGGCTTTAATAATATGCCTTTTACAAATAAAATTTCACCTTATTAAAATTAGTGGCGGGTCTTTTTTAATAGATTATTTTCCTGTAAAATTGATAGGTACCGATTTTTTAATGGTAGCAGCTACTGCGGTTTCTATTGCTTTTTTAGCATCATGGTTTCCTGCAAATAAGGCAGCGAAACAACGTATTCAATTAAAGTAAAAAACCGTTTCCTTTTTAGAAACGGTTTAATAATATGTTTTAATAATCAGCCAACGTACTTGGTAATTCTGCTAATGCTTTAGCAAGCTGCTCATCATTTGGAGCTATCCCGTGCCATTCATGTGTGCCCTCCATAAATGAAACACCTTTTCCCATGACAGTTTTCATTAATATTATTACCGGCTTTCCTTTTCCAGTTCTTGTTTTTGCTTCATTCAATCCTGCTACTACAGCATCTACATCATTGCCATCCATTTCCATTACATCCCATCCAAATGCTTCAAATTTTGCATTCAAATTTCCAAGATCCATTACTTTATCTGTAGAACCATCAATTTGCTGACCATTTAAATCAATAGTTGCAATTAAATTATCTACCTTTTTGCTACCTGCAAACATAATTGCTTCCCAGTTTTGGCCCTCTTCCAATTCACCATCGCCATGTAAAGAATATACTAAATGATCATCATCATTTAATTTTTTAGATATTGCAGCTCCGATTGCCACACTCATGCCTTGCCCAAGCGAGCCACTTGCTATTCTTATACCAGGTAAATGTTCTTGGGTAGTAGGGTGACCTTGTAATCGGCTATTTAATTTCCTAAAAGTGCCCAATTCCGAAATGGGGAAATACCCACTCCTTGCCAATGTACTGTACCAAACTGGGGAAATATGTCCATTACTCAGAAAGAATAAATCCTCTCCTTTACCATCCATTTTAAAATCTGGATTATGTTGTAAAACACTGAAATAAAGGGCCGTAAAATACTCTGTGCAACCTAAAGATCCTCCAGGATGACCACTTTGTACACCATGAACCATTCTTACAATATCCCTTCTAATTTGAGTTGCTGTCTCTTTTAAGTTGCTCATTTCTATTTTTTATAACTATGGTTAAATTTTTGTACTGCAAACGTACTTTAAAGCGTGCATTTTAAAAGCATTTTAAAGAATTTATTTAATGTAATAACAAACATTAAGGTGCGTTTTACAATAAACTTGGCGTTAATTATTATATTTTTGTAAACAGGCAACATTTAGAATGTTAAAAACATCTTAATAACAACATATTTTATACTTTTGTACCGTACTGTTTTTTTATCTTATGCAACATATAATACTTAGTTCTGTTTTAGCATTTATCATTACGTTTTTTGCAATACCAGTTATTATTCAAATAGCAAAAAGCAAAAAACTTTTTGATGAGCCTGACGAAAGAAAAGTTCACAAAGAAGTAATACCTACTTTGGGTGGTTTGGGCATATTTGCTGGATTTATTGTAGCTACACTAATGGGAGCACCAGATTCTAATGAATTACAGTATTTTGCTGCAGCATCAATAGTTATATTTTTTCTGGGTTTAAAGGATGATATACTAGTACTTTCAGCGAACAAAAAATTTATTGGTCAGCTTATAGCTGCATTTATAGTAATGAATTTTGGTAACATATATATAAACGATATGCATGGTTTTTTGGGAATTACAACCATACCATATTATGCTAGTGTTTTTTTAACCATATTCACCATTATAGTAATAACAAATGCTTTTAACTTAATAGATGGGATTGATGGATTAGCAGGAAGTTTGGGATTAATTACTACTTTGGTTTTTGGTACTTATTTTTACTTTGCTAACGAACTTACTTATGCTGTTATAGCAATTTCTCTATCAGGAGCTATAGTGGGATTTTTAATTTACAATTTTTCGCCGGCAAAGATTTTTATGGGCGATACAGGATCATTGTTATTAGGTCTTATCAATTCCATATTGGTGATTAAATTTATAAATGTAGCTGGTACCACAGGTGAAAGTTTCAGTTTACATGCATCTCCAGCATTAGGCTTTGCAGTTTTAATGGTTCCCTTATTTGATACTTTAAGAGTATTTGGATTAAGAATATTAGATAGGCGCTCTCCATTTAGCCCAGATAGAATACATGTACATCATTATTTACTTGACCTAGGTTTTTCTCATAAGAAAATTACTTTTTCGTTAGTAGCCGCTACAGGAGTTTTTATTGCAACTGCGTTTTTATTAAGAGATTTTGATTGTACTATTGTTATTGGTGCTTTGCTTGCATTAGCTTTTTTAATGATAGGAATTATTTACTTCGCTAGACAAAAAGTAAAAAATTCCTATTTGATGGAGCAGGAAGAACCCAAAGTAATAACTTCTCATAAAATTTACAGTTTTGCTCAAGAGCCTGTAGAAGCAGATTAAATTGTAAAACACATAATTTTATTAAATAGTAAAAATCTGATGATAACACATCAGATTTTTTTAGCTTTGCACCCAATTCATTTTTATATGTCAGACGATTTACAACTTATAATAGACGAAGCAACAACATCAATGGGTAAAGCCATTAACCATCTGGAATCAGAACTGGTAAAAATTAGAGCCGGAAAAGCTAACCCAGTAATGTTAGATGGAATAGTAGCTGATTATTATGGCAGCCCAACGCCCATTAGTCAAATTGCGAACATTACAACTTTAGATGCTCGTACCATTTCTGTTACCCCTTGGGAAAAAAATATGTTGCAAGTAATAGAAAGAGCAATTATTGCAGCAAATATTGGAATTAATCCTCAAAACGATGGTGTGATTATAAGGTTGTTTTTACCACCGCTTACTGAGGAAAGACGTAAAGAACTGGTAAAAAAGTGTAATGCTGAAGGTGAAAATGCCAAGGTATCCATTAGAAATATAAGAAGAGACGCCATAGAACAGGTAAAGAAATTGCAAAAAGATGGTGCAAGTGAAGATGAATGTAAAGATGCAGAAGCTGCAGCACAGGTAAGTACAGACAAACACATCGTATTAGTAGAAAAACACCTGGCTGCAAAAGAAGTAGAAATAATGGCGGTGTAATTAGATATTAGATTGTTAGACATAAGACTTGTATTAAAAAACTATATTTTAATTATTTAGAGATTTTAAACTCGCAACCCATAACCCGCAACTCGTAACCCGTAATTAATAACCAGAAATGTTCTCCCATGCAATCATCCCGTGAAACCTGGTTCTTATTACTTTCTGTACCCATCTATATTATATTTATAGCTGCAGAAATTTTAATGAGCAATTGGGGAGAGAAAAAATTTTATAGCATTAAGGGTGTTTTGCAAAATGTTTATTTAACCCTTATGAATGCATCCCTCGATTTATTATTGCGTTGGGCATTTTATGTGAGTGTGTTAATGTGGAGCTACCATCATCATTTTTTTAAAATAGAAAATGCTTTTCTATATTGGTTTTTATTGTTCATTCTGGAAGATTTTGCTTTTTATGTTGAACACAGGGTAGATCATTATTGCAGGTTATTTTGGGCAGTACATCTTACCCATCACTCCTCTGAAGAATTTAATTTAACTACCGGATTTCGTTCCTCGGTATTGCAACCGGTTTATCGTTTTGTTTATTTTATTCCAATTGCATTAATGGGTTTTCATCCGCTGGATATTGTTTTTATGTATTCCATTACACAGACCTATGGTATTTTGGTACATACACAATACATCAAAAAAATGCCAGCCTGGTTTGAAGCCATTTTTGTAACACCTGCACATCATAGAGTACATCATGCAAGCAACATCAGATATCTGGATAAAAACATGGGTATGTGTTTAATTATTTGGGATAGAATGTTTGGCACTTTTCAAGATGAATTGCCAGAAGATCCTGTAAAATATGGACTGACAAAACCTTTGGAGAATCCTAACAATCCATTTAACCATGTAATGCATGAATGGAAAGGAATGGCGAGTGATTTAAAGAAAAAAATTCCTTTTACTACAAAAATAAAGTACCTGCTTATGCCACCCGGCTGGAGCCATGATGGCTCATCTAAAACTGCCAACCAGTTAAGAAAAGAACTTAAACACCTGTAAGCATACAGCACTTTTTGTTTTAAATTTACCCTATGCAAATTTTTCCTGTTTCTTCATCAGACGATGAAACTGCGTTTTACAAACTTCCACTATCAATTTATAAAAATGATCCTAATTGGATACAGCCTTTAAATAAAGATGTACAGGAGGTTTTTGATGTAAAAAAGAACAAATCTTTTAGGCATGGAAAACTGGAGCGATGGATTTTAAAAAACGATGACAACCATATTATAGGTCGTATTGCAGCATTTACAAACAAAAAATATAAGAATAAGGGTGATGATGTAACGGTGGGTGGAGTAGGTTTTTTTGAATGCATTAATGACCAAACTGCCGCAAATAAATTACTGGATACCGCCAAAGAATGGTTACAGCAAGAAGGCATGGAAGCAATGGATGGCCCAATAAATTTTGGGGAAAGAGATAGATTTTGGGGAATGGTTACAAAGGGTTTTATGGAGCCACTCTATTGTATGAATTATAATCCCCCATATTACGTTGCACTATTTGAAAACTATGGTTTCCAGTTATTTTTTGAGCAAGTATGTTTAAGCATGCACCCCAAAGCGCCCCTCGATAAAAAAATATGGGAGCGGCACGATGCCATTGAATCTGATAAAAATTTTTCTTCGGCACATTTACAAAAAAAAGATCTAGAGAAATATGCTAAAGATTTTGCTACCGTTTACAACAAAGCATGGGCTGGGCATGGAGGGCTAAAACAATTAGCGGTAGAACAGGTGATCATTATGTTTAAAAAAATGAAACCGGTTATGGATGAAAAAATACTTCAATATGCTTATTACAAAAATGAACCTATTGCTATTTTTATAAACATTCCAGATCTTAACCAATGGTTTAAATATTTACACGGCAAATTTGGCTTGATACAAAAACTTAAATTTTTATGGGTGAAACAATTCACTAGAAATAAAAAATTTACGGGGTTGGTTTTTGGCGTGGTACCGGAGTGGCATGGCAAAGGTGTAGATGCCTATATTATTGGCGAACAAGCAAAATATGTACAATCTGCTGCCAGTCCATATACTGAATATGAAATGCAGTGGATTGGAGATTTCAACCCAAAAATGCTGAATATTGCAACCGGCTTGGGAGATGTGCACCGCAGCAGAAATTTATGTACCTACCGTTTTTTATTTGATAGAAATAAAGAATTCAATCGGCATCCGATATTGTAGGAGTTAATTGTTTTTAACTGCGAACCCCGAAGGGGTTCAACCTTTAGTAACCATGGGCGCAGCCCATGGAACTGCACCTCAATCTATAGAATAAGATAGGTGCAACCCTATGTGAGAACTACGCAGCAGTTCTTATAACAAATTAGCTATTACAAACTCTAATAATTAAATTCGCACAAATAGAAAACCCGGAAAAAGGGTAAGAATTATTATGGAAAAATTTATTGTTTCTGCCAGAAAATACAGACCACAAAACTTTAGTACTGTGGTAGGGCAGTCGCATATTACCACTACTTTAAAAAACGCCATCAATAACAACCAGCTAGCTCATGCATTTTTATTTTGTGGTCCACGGGGTGTAGGCAAAACTACCTGTGCAAGAATATTAGCCAAAACCATTAATTGCGAAAACAAAACTACTGATGGGGAAGCTTGTAATACCTGCAACAGTTGTGTATCTTTCGATAACGGTTCTTCTTTAAATATACATGAGCTAGATGCGGCAAGTAATAACTCCGTAGATGATATTCGCAGTTTGGTAGACCAGGTACGCTTTGCCCCACAAGCCGGCGAATACAAAGTGTATATTGTAGATGAGGTTCATATGCTTAGTGCATCAGCGTTTAATGCCTTTTTAAAAACGTTGGAAGAGCCACCACCCTATGCTATTTTTATTTTAGCCACTACAGAAAAACATAAAATACTACCTACCATACTAAGTAGGTGCCAGATTTTTGATTTTAAAAGAATAACTACAAACGATACAGTTGAACATCTTAGAGAAATAACCGACAAAGAAAATATTACTGCAGAAAATGCAGCATTGCATGTAATAGCCCAAAAGAGTGAGGGTTGTATGCGTGATGCATTAAGCATTTTAGATAAGATTGTAAGTTTTACAGGTGGGCAACTTACTTACGCTAATACTTTAGAACATTTAAATATTTTGGACGAAGATTATTTCTTCAAATTGTTACAATATGCAACAGAACAAAAACTAACAGATGCATTATTGTTATTTGATGATATAAATCAAAAAGGTTTTGAAGGAGATACATTGCTGGAAGGCTTTACAGAATTTATTAGAAACCTGCTGGTAAGTAAAGATGTAAGAGCAGCTATTTTGCTGGAAGTAGCAGAAGATTTTAGGGATAAATACTTACAAGCCGCAAAAGAAATTTCTGCAGGTTGGATGATTGCTGCATTAAACACAGTGCAGGAAGCAGCCTTAAATTACAAACTTGCCCGCAATAAAAGATTGTGTGTAGAAATGGCATTGATAAAATTGTGTTATTTAAACCAAGCAGTTGAATTAATGGAAGGAAGCAACGATACCGTTTCAAAAAAAAAATTAGTTGACACTGCAAAATCTGTAGCATTTAAAGGAATATCATTTATAAAAATGAAACCAGTTCCTGTGAATGAGATGGTTTCAAAAAAAGAAGTTCCTCCTTCGGCTACGCTCACTATAAAAGAACCTTTAAAACCTGCAATTGTTTTACCTAAAGAAATTGCTGATGAAACTCATTTAAAAAAAGGTGGCTTTGGCACTTTGGAAAAAATTAGGGCTAGGTTAAAAAGCGAAACAAAGCAGGATAAACCTTTGGTAGAACTAAATGAAGAAAATTTAAACAAGGCTTGGGCTAACTACACAGCAAGATTGGAGAACGAAAAAAAACATCCTTCCGTTACTCAATTTAAAGCAGCTACTTTAAGAATAGATAGTGAAAATAATTTTACCGTAATTACAGAAGGTTCGTTGCAACAGCGTTTTATAGAAACGGAAAGATCTGGACTGATTGAATATTTGCATAAATTTTTTGGCAATAAATTGTTGAAATATTCTATGGAAATAAACGAGAGTGAAGTTGCCGTACAAGATGAAACCAAAAGGCTTACGAGCAAACAACAATACCAGTTATTAGTTGAAAAATATCCTTTAATAAAAGAATTAAAAGATAGGCTGAGAATGGAAATTGATTATTAAAAACCCAACATGATATAACGCAAAGAACTTTATTTTTTTTGCATTAATTTCGAACTAAATTATTTTAAAATACAATTATGGCAGAAGTAATTAGGATGCCGCTGCTGAGCGATACCATGACGGAAGGAAAGATAGTGGCATGGAATAAAAAAGTAGGCGATAAAGTAAAAGCCGATGATGTATTGGCCGATGTGGAAACAGATAAAGCCACCATGGAAGTAAATGGATATGTAGATGGAACCTTGCTTTACATTGGAGTACCAGAAGGTGAGGCAGCAAAAATCAATCAAATTATTGCTATTGTTGGAAAAGAAGGTGAGGATTATAAAGCTTTGTTAGATGTTGAGGCAGTAAAGCCGACCACGGACAAAGAGGAGACCACAGACAACGGACAACAGACAACAGAAGCAGCACTCCAAAATAGTAAGGAAGTCGAAAATATAAAAGAACCAAACGAAAAACGAGAAACGCCTTCTTCTTCCCCTGAGCAAAAATCCGTCCCCCTTCCCGATGGTGCAAAAGATATAAGAATGCCTTTGTTAAGCGATACAATGACCGAAGGAAAGATTGTAACATGGAATAAAAAAGTGGGTGATGTTGTAAAAGCTGATGATGTATTGGCAGATGTAGAAACAGATAAGGCAACCATGGAAGTGGTAGGTTATGAAGAAGGAACACTATTATATATTGGCGTAGAAGCAGGACAAGCCGCAAAAATAAATCAAATTATTGCTATTGTAGGTAAGGCGGGTACAGATGTGAGTGCATATATAGCAGGACAGTCGACAGACAACGGATCACAGACAACAGATAGCGAGCAGCCAAAAACGGGCAACACACAACAGACAACCAAACAGACGACGGACAACGCACAACAGACAAATATTGCACAACCCGCAACTACAAACTCGCAACCCGCAACTAATGCTGATGGTAGAATTAAAGCCTCCCCACTTGCAAAAAAAATAGCTGCAGAAAAAGGGTTGGATATAAGTAAAGTTAGTGGCACCGGAGATGGTGGTAGAATTGTAAAAAGTGATATTGAAGGATATAAAGAGGTGGAAAAGACGACAGACCATAGACCACAGACCACGGACAATGGACAACAAAAAACAAAACCGCAACCCGTAACTAATAACTCGCAACCATCAACCGAGTCTTACACCGACGTACCACTTACACAAATGCGTAAAGTGATAGCACGCAGATTAGGTGAGAGTATGTTTAGTGCGCCGCATTTTTATTTAACCATGGAGTTGAATATGGATAATGCGATGGCGGCACGTACAGCTATAAATGATGTGAGCCTGGTAAAAGTTTCATTTAATGACATGATCATTAAAGCATGTGCAGCGGCTTTACGTTTACACCCAGATGTAAACAGCAGTTGGATGGGCGATTTTATTAGAAAAAATAATCACATACATATTGGTTCTGCATTGGCATTGCCAGAAGGTTTAATAGTACCTGTTATAAAATTTGCAGATCAAAAATCGTTATCACAAATAGCAGCAGATGCAAAAGAATTGTATGCTAAAGCAAAAGATAAAAAATTGCAGCCTGCAGAATTTAGCGGCAACACATTTACCATTTCTAACCTTGGTATGATGGATATTGAAGAGTTTACTGCTATCATAAATCCACCGGATAGTTGCATATTGGCAGTAGGAAAAATTAAAGAAACAGTAGTAAGCAAAGATGGGAAATTTGAAACAGCCAATGTGATGAAAGTAACCCTAAGCTGCGACCATAGAAGTGTGGACGGGGCAGTTGGTGCTGCATTTTTACAAACATTGAAAAAGTTTGTGGAGAATCCGGTGACGATGCTGGTATAAACAGATTTTTAAAAAATACACGCCTTTATCAAAAAATAAAGGCGTTTTTTAAATGTACCCACATGAAATTCTTACTTGTATTTTTAATGTTTGCATCTTTACCTACATATGCACAGCAAATAGTAAATTATGTATTTGTAGGAGATAAAGGGGTAACAACCGATGTTAATGAAGCGCACTCTTTTGTAATTGTAAAAAAGTATAATGATCGGTTTCAAAGATTGGATTATAAAATAAATGCACCACTCATAAAAGAAAGAAACTACAGCGATTCATCTTTATCAATATTAGAAGGAAGTTATCATTTTTATAATGCGAACGGTGAATTAATAGAAAGCGGCGTTTATAAAAATAATTTAAAACAAGGATTATGGCAGCATTTTGATAATGGCAACAAATTAATTTTAGAAGAAAAATTTGAAGATGGAACATTAGTAAATTCAAAAATTGATTTTACATCAAAAGGAGATACCGTAAAAAAAGAATCTTTTGACGATGAAAGGGATGCGGTTTTTGGAAAAGGTAACAATGATTGGGTAAAATATTTAAAGAGAAATATCAATGAAAAGGTGGGACTTAATTTAGCAAAAGGCGGCATTGTTTTAATTGGATTTACAATTGATAGAACAGGAAAGTGTTTTAATATTTTTTTAAAAAGATCAGTAGAATATAAAGTTGACGAAGAAGTAAGAAAAGCTATTGAAAAATGTCCTAATTGGAAACCCGCTTATCAAAATGGTAAAGAATTAAACGCATACAGATTGCAACCAATTTCTTTTGTAAAGTAAAGTTTCTTTAAAAGCTCAATGGCAGATTGTTTTACAGTTATTTTTCTGCTGCCCATTTATTTATTTATTTTCTGCTGTATGCTCGTGCTTCTTCCAAAGAAAACAGTTTTTCTGGCTTTAATTTTAGAGCAGCTTTTTTTTGCAAAGTTTCATATTCTTTTATAGGAATGATAACACATTTTTTTTATCTATTAGTACTTGTGTCATGATAGATTTGTTTAAATAAATGTAAAAAAATATCAAATTACACTTCAGTTTTCTGAAAGGCAGAAGCTTTAGATAAGAAACGATGTAAATCTTTCATACTCTTCACATCTTCCACCACCAAAATACCATTTTTACCTACCTGTTTTAATTTAGCCTTATTGGTACCTTTTTGTAAAAACAATAATACTTTATTAAACGTTTCACTTTGAAAGTATGGCGACTCCGGATTGGAAACAAAGAAACATTTAAGCACTTCGTTCTTTAAAAACATTCGCTCAAAACCCAGTTCAACCGCCATTTTTCGGCAGCGCACGGTAGTAAATAAATCTTCTACTTGTGCAGGGATAGGGCCAAAACGATCCTGCATTTCTGCATGAAAAGCAACCAAGTCTTCTTCGGTATCACAATTATCTAAACGGCTGTACAGCGATAATCTTTCAGTTATACTTTCTACATAACTATCCGGAATTAAAATTTCCAGATCGGTATCAATGGAACAATCTTTTACAAAATCGTCCTGCTGTTGTATCTCTTCTTTAAACAAATCTCTAAACTCATTTCGCTTCAATTCTTTTACTGCTTCGTCCAATATTTTCTGATACATTTCAAACCCAATTTCTGCAATAAAACCACTCTGTTCACCGCCAAGCATATTACCTGCACCACGTATATCAAGGTCACGCATGGCTATTTGAAAACCGCTACCAAGGTCACTGTATTGTTCTAATGTGCTCAATCTTTTTCTGCTATCTGTAGGCAACGTACTCATTGGAGGTGCCAATAAATAACAGAAGGCTTTTTTATTACTACGCCCTACCCTTCCTCTTAACTGGTGTAAATCACTTAGCCCAAACTGGTGTGCATTGTTTACGATGATGGTATTTACATTCGGAATATCAACCCCACTTTCTACAATATTTGTACAAACGAGTACATCATATTTCTTATCCATGAAATCTAAAATCGTATCCTCTAACTGGTCGCCGTCCATTTGCCCATGAGCAAATGCAATGCTCACATCTGGGCAAAGCCCTTGTATTAAACCTTTCATTTGAGCCAAGTCTTTTACACGGTTGTGTATAAAGAAAATTTGCCCTCCTCTTTCTACTTCGTAATAGATAATATCTCTGATAGCATCTTCATTAAACACGGCAACTTCAGTTTGTATCGGTTGTCTGTTTGGCGGCGCTGTGTTTATTATACTCAAATCTCTGGCACCCATTAAACTAAACTGTAACGTACGTGGAATAGGCGTTGCAGTAAGCGTGAGCGAATCAACGGTGGTTCTTAGAGTTTTTAATTTCTCTTTTGCAGCTACACCAAATTTTTGCTCTTCATCAATGATCATGATGCCGAGGTTTTTAAACTGAACATCTTTACCAAGCAAACCATGGGTACCGATAATGATGTCTATTTTACCTTCTTTTAATTTGGTAAATGTTTCTTTTTTTTGCTTGGCAGTTTTAAACCTGTTTACAAAATCGACTGTTACAGGAAAATCTTTTAAACGATCGCTAAAAGTTTTATAATGCTGGTATGCTAAAATGGTTGTTGGTACTAAAACGGCTGCCTGTTTTCCATCGCACACTGTTTTAAATGCTGCACGTATCGCTATTTCTGTTTTACCAAAACCTACATCACCACAAACCAATCTATCCATTGGCTGCGGTTTTTCCATGTCTCTTTTTACATCTTCACTAGCCTTTGCTTGGTCCGGCGTGTCTTCATAAATAAAACTTGCTTCCAGTTCTGTTTGCATGTAATTATCCGGACTGTGAGAAAACCCTTCCAGGCTTTTTCTTTGTGCGTATAATTTTATAAGATCGGTAGCAATATCTTTTACCTGCTTCTTTGTTTTGTCTTTTAATTTTGCCCACACATCGCTGCCCAGTTTATTCATTTTGGGTATGCTTCCTTCTTTGCCGCTGTACTTACTTATTTTGTGTAGCGATGATATATTTACATACAACAAATCGCCATCTTTATATTGAATGCGCACGGCTTCCTGCATTTTTCCGTTGGCATCAATCTTCTGTAAACCACTGTACACGCCTACTCCATGGTCTATATGGCTCACATAATCTCCGGGCTGCAACTCACGCAGCGTTTTTAAAGTAAGCGCTTTGTTTTTACTGAATGCCTGTTTTACTTTGTACTTATGGTACCGTTGAAATATCTGGTGATCGGTGTAACAAACCAATTTTAAATCATCATCTATAAACCCTTCATTTATAGAAAAAGGTATAGGTGTAATTTGTATTTCTGCTTTCAGGTCTGTGAAAATGCTGTGCAGTCTTTCGAGTTGTTTGGCATTATCTGCAAAGATGAAAATGTTGTAATTCTTCTTTTCAAACTCCTGCAAATTCTTTATGAGTAAATCGAATTGGCGGTTGAAGGAAGGTTGGGGCCTAGTAGCCCCCTCTATCTCCCCCGCAAGGGGAGGAAAAGTAGAAGATGAAAGCGGAGATTTTTGGCTGTGGTCCGTTGTCTGTCGTCTGTCGTCTCTGAAGAAAGCCTTCTTCCCAATCTCCACAATATGCCTTTCTCTAATTTCATCCTCCAGCGTTAGCGCATTTACAAAATCATTTGCATTTAAATCTTTTACATACAAATTATCAGTTGCATTTTCATCTATTTCTTTAAAAGTAAATAATGAAACGCCATCCGTTTCATCTTCAATTTTTTCTTTTATAAATTCCCAGTCTTCCATCCATACCACAGTATTTTCTGGTAAAAATTCTATCAACGAAACTTTCTCTCCGGTTTCAAATTGGGTTTCTACATTTGGTATAATATTTACCTGCAACAATTTCCTTTCGCTTAACTGTGTTTCAGGGTCAAAAATTCGGATGCTGTCTACTTCGTTTCCAAACAATTCAATACGATAAGGCTTTTCATTTCCAAAAGAATAAATATCTAATATACCACCACGAATGGCAAATTGACCGGGTTCATAAACAAAATCGGTTTTAGTAAACCCATGCTCTATAAACCGCTGCAGCATCTTGTTTACATCCAACTCATCTGCCTGTTTTATGCTGATGATATTTTCAGATAATGTTTTTGATAAGACAACTTTTTCAAAAATTGCTTCCGGGTAAGTAACTATGATCTTTTTAGCCTGCGATAAATTTTTTGCCTGTGTAATTTTTGTCAAAGCTTCTGTACGAAGCATCACATGGCTACTATTCAGCAGCTGGTAATTCTTTTTATTTTTAAAAGAAGAAGGGAAATAAAATACATCCAGCGCACCCGTAATATTTTCTAAAGAATTGTGAAAGTAAGCAGCTTCTTCTGCATCTCTTAAAATAACGAGATGGTTTAATTGAGAAGCTGCATCGTTGGAATGAACTGCCGCTAATATGAATTGAGAAGCACTTCCATTAAGCCCTTTTAAGTGCAGTTGCTGCGGTTTAGACAATGTGATTCCATCCACAATTTTAAAACTGCGGGGATCATTCTTGTACATACTCATCAACACATCTGCATTCATATTCTGCTGCAAAGGTAATTACAATGAGGTAATTTGATAATGAGATAAATGGCTAGTTATACCCATTTAAGGAAACTTTAATTTTTTTAGAAAATTATCATTTTTAAAATAAGCTCACCCGCTAATTATCATATTAATTAATTTCTTTTAACTTACAGAAAACTTACACCATGCTACAACCTTGGCAAACTGCAACCGTACTAAAAATAGAACAGCAAACATATAATACCCGCCGTTTTTTTATACAAATGCCAGATGCAACTGCATTTGATTTTAAGCCGGGGCAATTTGTAACCATGGATTTGCCCATTGATGAAAAACCTGCAAGAAGATTACGCAGTTACTCAATAGCGAGTTGGCCAGATGGTAGTAATGTTTTTGAATTATGCATTGTGCAATTGGATGGCGGTGCAGGTACCACTTATTTATTCAATGAAATAAAAGAAGGTTCACAAATAGTTTTGCGTGGACCAGTTGGTGTTTTTACTTTACATGAACATACGCTGGAAAATGATTTGTTTTTAATTTGCACAGGTACGGGCATAGCGCCATTTAGAAGTATGGCACATTACATTAAACTCCACAATCTCCCTCATAAAAATATTTATTTGGTTTTTGGTTGTCGTACAAAAGCTGACTTGCTTTATTTTCAAGAACTAACAGAACTAAGCGATAGCATGCCGGGCTTTCATTACATACCCACACTTAGCCGTGAGCAATGGGAAGGCGCAAATGGATATGTACATGCTGTGTATGAAAATATTTTACAAGCTCATAATAACCCTTCAGCTTCGTTTATGCTTTGTGGTTGGAAAGCTATGATTGATGAAGCAAAACTGCGAATTGTAAATTTAGGATATGATAAAAAGGCGGTGCACTCGGAGTTGTATGGCTGATGTGAAAGGTGAATTGTCAATAGTCAATGGTGAATAGGCTAAAATAATTTAAAGTGGTTCATCTTTTTACAAACTTATTCACCATTCACAATTCACCATTCACAACTACAACTCCTCCAACTTAAAACTTTCTTTCATTCTCACTCCCTTCTCCGTCATTTGCAATGTGCAGCATTCAATGGTTGCATCATGCTCAAAAAACAATACATAATCATTTTGCTGTGCCTCGGTAAGAAATGATTTTTTTTCATTTAATGTGGTGAGGGGAAACATATCGTAAGCCATTACATACGGCAATGGAATATGCCCTGCAGATGGAAGCAAATCTGCCATGTATAAAATCGTTTTTCCTTTGTAATTTATTTGCGGCAGCATCATGGCTTCGGTATGGCCAAACACCTGCCGAATCATAATATTTGTGGGAAAGTCATTTGGAAATTCTTCAATAAATTTTAGTTTACCGCTTTGTTGTATGGGTAAAATATTTTCTTTTAAGAAAGATGCTTTTTCTCTGTCGTTGGGTTCTGTTGCCCATTTCCAATGCCTTGCATTGCTCCAATAAATGGCGTTTTTAAAAGCAGGAACAAGTGTGTCATTTAGTTTTTCTATGGCGCCACCACAATGGTCAAAATGCAGATGGGTAAGAATAACATCTGTAATATCATCTTTTGTAAAACCATGTTTTGATAATGATTTCTCCAATGTATCATCGCCATGCATATAGTAATGGCTAAAGAATTTTTCATCTTGTTTATTTCCCATGCCGGTATCAACCAAAATTAACCTGCCTTCATCTTCAATGAGCAAACAACGCAGTGCCCAACTGCACATATTATTTTCATCCGCAGGGTTTATTTTATTCCAAATACTTTTTGGTACTACACCAAACATGGCACCACCATCCAGTTTAAAATGCCCTGCATTTATGCTGTATAATTTCATACGGAAAGAATGATTTTAATTTTCAACTAATTTATAATCTTTTTGTTTTACTGCTGTTAGCAACAAAAACACAAATCCTAGCACAAAAAATACTACCAACGAAAGTATTGATTGCCTAATGCTGTAGAGTCCTTCAATAATACCGAAAGTAAATAACCCAATTACGATGGCAAGTTTTTCTGTAATATCATAAAAACTAAAAAATGATGCAGTGTCTTTTGTTTCGGGCATCATTTTACTGTAGGTAGATCTGCTGAGCGATTGTATGCCACCCATTACCAATCCCACCAATGATGCAATGATGTAAAAATGTGTTTCAGTAGTTATAAAATATCCTGCAATACAAACGCCAATCCACAGAAGGACTGTAAAAATCAACACCTTTATATTACCGAATGTAGCAGACAATTTACTCATTAAAATAGCGCCTACAATAGCCACTAACTGAATGATAACTGCGGTTATAATGAGTTTACTGTTTTCAAGTTTTAATTCTTTTATACCAAAATCAATTGCAACCAACATTACTGTTTGCACACCCATGCTGTAAAAAAAGAAGGCAGATAAAAAGCGTTTAAGCACGGGCATGTGCTTTAGTTGGTTCCATACTTTTTTTAATTCTATAAAGCCATTGGCTAGTACATGCGTTTTGCTTTTACGTTCTGCTTTTGCGGTTGTTGGTAATGCTTTAAAAGTTATTTGTGCAAAACAAACCCACCATATGCCAACGAGTAAAAAAGTAAGTTTAAGTGGCATGGCACTATCAGGCATCATCATTACTAATCCAAACCCAACCATTTGCATAATTACGCTACCAATATAGCCGAGCGAATAGCCTTTTGCACTGATGCGATCCATATCTTTTTCCGAAGAAATTTCAGGCAAATAAGAATTGTAAAAAACTTGACTACCATAAAAACCAATACCCGCTAACATAAAGCAGATAAGCCCTAGGGCGATATTATTACTATCAAAGAAAAACATAAGGGAGCAACTTGCCGCACCGAGGTAGCAAAAAAACTGCATAAAATTTTTCTTATTTCCTTTATAATCTGCCACCGACGAAAGTATGGGCGACATGATAGCTACAATTAAAAAACCTGTTGCCAATACATAATCTTTCAACTCTGTATTTACAAATGTGCGCCCAAGGAAAGTTATGCCGTTTGGAAATTTTTCCAACCCAGTAACGGCTGCATAATACGCAGGAAAAAAAGTAGTGGTAATAACAAGGTTGTAAACAGAATTGGCCCAATCGTACATGGCCCATCCATTCACAATTTTTTTAGAAGCAGTTTGCATGGTTTAAATTAAGAATGAAAAATTAATAATTTTAAATGAAACCGCCGTATTAATATTTAACAACTGAGCTTTATATAAGAATTCCACAACTAAAAGAGCTTACAATCAACTATTCAACCAAACCTATCCCACAATAACTCCCTTCCAAATTAATATCAACAATACCACACCCACAATAATCCTATAAACACCCCACACTTTAAAACCATATTTTTTTACAAAATTAATAAAGAATTTAATAGCAATAATAGCCACTACAAATGCAACAATATTACCTACAGCTAATAACTTTATTTCTTCGGTACTAAACCCACCAGCATCTTTATAATACTTTAATAATTTGTAACCAGTAGCCGCCAGCATGGTAGGCACTGCAAGAAAAAAGGAGAATTCTGCTGCTTCGCTGCGGGTAAGTTTTTGCTGCATACCACCAATGATGGATGCTGCACTTCTGCTAACGCCGGGTATCATTGCAAGGCATTGCCAAATACCAATAATAAAGGCATTCAAAGGTTTTATTTCGGCTTCGCTGTGTATGCGTGGGCGAGTAAAAAGTTTATCTACAAATAATAAAATGATACCGCCAACCAACAGTGCAATAGCTACCGTTGTAGCGCTATCCAGCATAGCATCAATTTTTTTAGAAAATAAAAAACCAAGCACCAAGGCTGGAATAACACCGATAATTAATTTTAAATAAAACTGCCATTTGCTAAAATCAAAAAACTTTTTCCAATACAAAACTATTACTGAAAGTATAGCACCAAGTTGTATGGCTACAGTAAAAACTTTTACAAAATCAGTTTCTGTTACGTGCAATAATCGTTCTGCAATAATCATATGCCCGGTAGAGGACACTGGCAAAAATTCTGTAAGCCCTTCTACTATGGCAATTACGATAGATTGAAATAAAGTCATTGATAATTTTTGTTTGTAAAACTTATAAAGCAGTAATAAAAAAACGCAGCAGGAATTTTACTTCCCCTGCGCTCATTTTTAATTATGTTTAAAAATATCTAAAATTTTGTAATCTCCCCATTCATCACTAACTCATTCACCATTCACAACTCACCATTCACAACTTTGCTTTTCTTCATTATCCCCACAATCTCCAAAATAAAACCAATAATTATTAATAAAGGAGCAATAGTAATTCTTCTTGCACTATACACATCATCTGCATTAAATTTTGTAGGGTCAGCGCTTTTACCGCCTGCCATCAATAAGAAACCCAACGCAATAACCACCAACCCGGCTATCATCCAAATGTAATTTTCTTTACCAAACAGGTTATTTATTACTATAACTTTTTCTTTCTTTTCTTTAAGCATAAAATTTAATTAGAGTTGCAATATTACTGATTGTTTTTAATAGAGATCATCCAATTTCATTTTTAAATATTTTATTACAGCCCTATGAGTGCTTAATAATGTAATGGCAATTCCCATTAGCAAAATAATTCCAAATAGCATCATCAGCCCATTGTTATCGTGTAAAACTTTAAACTCAGGTCTGTATTTTTCCACCAAAAAAATACAACCATATACCGCAGCAATAGCAATAAACGATGCAATAAAACCATTTATAATTGCACGACGGTTAATGGGTTTGGCAATAAACCATCGGGTAGCACCCACCATTTGCATGGTTTTTATAAGAAAACGATTGCTATACATATCTAATCTTATGGTATTATCAATTGAAAATACCACTAACGTTGTAAGTATGATAGCTGCAATTAAAAAAATAATCCCCACCGTTTTCACAAACTCACTTACTTTAGTTACCGTTTCCGTCGGAAATTGAAATTCAGAAATTACTCCCGGAAAAGTGGTTTGTAAATCAGTGGCAAGCAAGTTCAAACTGTCTTTTTCCACATGGTCCGCCTTCACATAAAAATCTATACTTTCCGGCAAAGGATTATTGCTTAAAAATTGCTTCCAAGTGCTGTCGTTTTCTTGGTTCCATTTAGCCATTGCCTTTTCTTTCGTCACATATTCAACCCTGTTTGCATATGGCAAAGCAGAAATATATTGGGTAAGACTATCAATTTTCTTTTTAGAAGCATCTCTGTTTAAATAGGTATGTACTTGGATACTCTCTTTAAAATAATCACCAGTTTTTCTAAGATTTAAAAAGAACCATCCTACAATTCCAAATAAAAATAACACAAGTGATACACCAATAATGGCCCCTATGTAACTAGATTTACCTTTTTTACTAGATCCTTTTCCAAATTGCGCCATATTTTTCGGTTTAATACTTTTTTATTGAAGCTGTGCTCACAAAAATAAAGGTTTTTATATAGTTTGGTTTATTTTTGAGCCTAATCAGTAGTTTGATATTCAAATATATTTTATGCTGCCCAATATAGCTGCATATTAAAATGTTAAAAAAGTTTTTTGATTTATTTGGGCGTGCCCTCCCGCATTCTACAAAATGTAAATGTTAATTTAATTTTTAAAGCATACAAATCTTGGCGGGATGGTCGGGCTATTCGCTGCAATCTTTTTTGTTCAAAGGCAACAAAAAAGGATTTACGCTGCTATCCCTCACGCTCTCACGAAATAGGAAAGATTCTATTATTTTATAAGTAAATATTTAACTCATCGAAAAAAATAGAAAATCTCTCAGTAACAAATGATAAATAATAAATAGTAAACACATACAGCCTAAAACTGAGCACTAAATAATAAAATGGAATACAACTTTAGAGAAATAGAAAAAAAGTGGCAACAAAAATGGAAAGATACCAACGCTTATAAAGTAAGCAACGATTCTCCCAAACCATCGTTTTATGTGCTGGATATGTTTCCTTACCCAAGTGGAGCAGGTTTGCATGTGGGGCATCCATTGGGTTATATTGCCAGCGATATTTTTAGCCGGTACAAAAGGTTGAAAGGCTTTAATGTACTGCATCCAATGGGCTTTGATAGTTTTGGTTTACCTGCCGAACAATATGCTTTGGAAACTGGTCAACATCCTGCGGTAACTACCGAAAAAAATATTGAAACCTTCAAAGCACAACTCGATAAAATTGGTTTCTGTTACGATTGGAGCAGAGAAATTCGCACCAGTGATCCCTCGTATTATAAATGGACTCAATCCATATTTTTAAAATTATTCAACTCGTATTTCTGTAACACCTGCAAGCAGGCAAAACCAATTACCGAGCTTATTGAAAAATACCAAAGCAGGGGTGGCAGCAATTTTACAGCTGAACAATGGAAAGCATTTTCTGATAAAGAACAGGCAGATATTTTAATGAAACGTCGCCTGGCATTTTCATCTTTTGGCGAAGTAAACTGGTGCGAAGCCTTGGGAACCGTTTTAGCAAATGATGAAGTGGTAAATGGTGTAAGCGAACGTGGTGGGCATCCTGTTATAAAAAAGAAAATGCGCCAGTGGTATTTGCGCATTACTGCTTATGCTGATCGTTTATTACAAGGTTTAGAAACGGTGCAGTTTAGCGATGCCATGAAAGAAATGCAAAGGAACTGGATTGGGAAGAGTGAGGGGTGTGAGATGCTTTTCCCCCTCAACCCCGGCCCTTCTCCCCGGGGGGAGAAGGGGGACGGCGAGATCGAAGCGAAGACCGACTTGAAAGGTGCGGCGCTTGTGCCCAAATATTCCGTTTCCTCTCCTATGAGTTATGAACTTGCAAAACAAAATAGAAAAGATTATACGGATGCAGAAGATAAATTATGGCAGGAATTACGCAGCAGTAAGTTGGATGTAAAGTTTAGACGACAGCATCCAATTGATGCGTATATAGTTGACTTTGTAAGTTTGCAAGATGCGCTAATTATTGAGGCTGATGGCGGTTATCATGAAAATGAAGAACAAAAATTATATGATGAAAACCGTACAAGAATTTTAAATGAAATAGGATTTACTGTTTTAAGATTCAGCAATTCGGAAATTTTAGGAAACACTTCTTTAGTATTAAATAAAATTAGAGAAACTTTAAATAATGTAAAGACCCAAACGATTAAAGAAAAAGAGCAAGGTAGCGAGTTTAGTCACCCCTCTCCACCCCGTGGAGAGGGGCTGGGGTTGAGGTGTTACACCACCCGCCCCGATACCATCTTCGGAGTAGATTTTTTAGTCCTCGCACCAGAACATACGCTGGTTTCTTCAATTACAACTGCAGAACAAAAACATGCCATCAATGAATACCTCACCTACGTAAAAAGCCGCAGCGACCGTGAGCGCCAGAGTGAAGTAAAACAAATTACAGGTTGCTTTACCGGTGCGTATGCAACAAATCCATTCAACGGAGAACCAATACCCGTATGGATTGCTGAGTATGTATTAGCAGGTTATGGCACTGGTGCCATCATGGCGGTGCCTTGCGGTGACCAGCGTGACTTTGCATTTGCAAAACATTTTAATATTCCTATCACAAATATAATTGGTGATTATTTTAATGGCGAAGAAGCCAATTCAACCAAAGATGCCCATCTACAAAACTCAGGCTTTTTAGATGGGATGTTAATGAAAGATGCCATTACAGTCGCCATCAATAAAATTGAAGAATTAGGCATTGGAAAACGAAAAGTTAACTACCGCATGAGAGATGCAGGTTTTAGCCGCCAGCGTTATTGGGGCGAACCATTTCCAATAATCTGGGAAGATGAAATGGCTGTTCCATTAAGTGAAAATGAATTGCCGTTAGAGTTGCCTCATGCAGAAAAATATGGCCCGGGACCAGAAGGTGAAGGACCATTGGCGAATATGGAGGAGTGGACCTCATCCCCTTCCCTTCTCCACAGAGTGGAGAAGGGTGACGAGAAGATGGGAGCGAAAGTGGCTCGTAGAGAAACCTCCACCATGCCCGGTTACGCAGGTTCATCTTGGTATTTTTTACGATACATGGACCCCAACAATACCCAAACTTTTTGCGACCGCAAAGCCAGCGATTACTGGAACCAGGTAGATGTATATGTGGGCGGTACCGAGCATGCAGTTGGGCATTTATTGTACAGTCGTATGTGGACCAAAGTATTATTCGACTTAGGTTATATTGGCTTTGATGAACCTTTTAAAAAATTGGTAAATCAGGGGATGATACAGGGTAGTAGTAGGTTTGTTTATAGACCTATTGTTGCCACTCATGATAATATTGGCTACGAACAAACTAAAAAAACCATTTTTATTTCCTCTGGCTACATTGTTGGAAAAACTATTAATGAAAGTCAAGAAATTCTCCATAAAATTCTGGAACCGTTTAACCCAACCTTAAATAAAATTAAGGACAGCGAAGCTTCATTTATAAGTGCTAATGCTCTTCACGTTGATGTAAGCTTAGTTGATGGAGTTGAATTAAACATCGAAGAGTTTAGAAAATGGAAAAATGGTGAGTTTGCTGATGCTATTTTTATTTGTGAAAACGGAGAAGTAAATTACCCCCTTTCCTTTGGAGAGGAATTGGGGGCGAGGTTTTCTAAAGCAAAATACATCTGCGGCAGCGAAGTAGAAAAAATGTCCAAATCAAAATACAACACAGTTAATCCTGATGTTTTGGTGGACAAATACGGCGCCGACACTTTCCGTATGTATGAAATGTTTCTTGGATCGGTGGAGCAAAGTAAACCTTGGGATACAAAAGGCATCGAAGGTGTACATCGTTTCTTAAAAAAATTGTGGAGGTTATTTTATACTGATGCTAATCCATCTACAAATGCACCGGGTAAGCAAGTCTGGAATACTGAAACCGCAACAGATGCAGAGCAAAAAATTCTGCATAAAACCATTAAAAAAATAGAACAGGATACAGAGAACTTTTCTTACAACACCGCCGTAAGTGCCTTTATGGTTTGTGTAAATGAATTGGCAGATGCTAAGTGTTACAAAAAAGAAATTCTTGAAAATGTATTGATTTTATTATCGCCATATGCGCCGCATATTGCAGAAGAATTATGGTATTTATTAGGGAATGAAGGTTTGGTAATTGATGCTACTTATCCTGCATTAAATGAAAAATATTTGGTGGAAGCCACTAAAGAATATCCTGTTTCAATAAATGGTAAAATGCGTTCCTCTATTAATCTACCTACAGAAACAACGGAAGAAGATGCAAGACAGGCAGTACTTTCCACAGAAGCAATTACAAAATGGTTGGAAGGAAAAGAAGTAAAGAAATTTATTTTTGTAAAGGGAAGAATGATAAATGTTGTGGTATAGATTTTAAACCACTAAGAATTTTTAACACAAAGGGCACAAAGGTTTTCACAAAGGACACAAATAGTTTTTTTTCAATCTTATGTCATTTGTGTTGTATTTTTTTGTGTTCTTTGTGTTTCCAACTAAATGAATAGTAAACTGCAAAATTGATCCAAAAATATTTTTATTAATTTTCGATTTTGTTAGCTCGCAATGCCAGCATTTCTTTCGTATTTAATAATTTTTTAAAGCTAATTTCCTTAAGCCCATCATAAAGTACTTTATCACCCGTCCATAATGTGGCTTTCAAAAATTTGGATAGCGCAACAAAATCAGTATCGTCAATATCAATGTCTTTTGTAATTTCTTCAGAGGCTAACCATGTTTCTACAGGAATGATTTCTTCGTTAATGAATTTTATTTTTAAGAGTACTTGCGTGTAAGATATTTGCAATTGCTCTTCTGATAATTTTGAAATTTTCTTTAGTTTTCCCCAATGCTTTTTAATTTCATATCGCATGTAGCTACAACTATAAAATTCAAACTGTTTATCTGAATTAAAAATAAGGTCTCCGATATTACTATTAGAATTTAAGAGCGTGCTGAAGATGATGTTGGTGTCAACTACAATTTTCATTTAACAAGTCGGCTTTTATTTTTTTTCCACCACCCTGCTTTCACATCTGATACTAATTTATCAATGTCAATTTGTTTTACTTTCGATTTTGCAGTTGCTTCTTTGTAAGTTAAGTAATCAACCAAACGCTGCAATCCTTCAGTGCTTACATATCCTGGCAATCTTATTATTACTTCGTTATTTGTTCTTTCAATTACCATATCATCATTTTTTATTAAGTCGAAGTTACGTAATTATTGTCTTTCTAATATTTGGATATATCTTTAAAATAGTCATAAAAATTATAATGACAACCTTAAAAACTTGAAAACACTTACCTTCAACCTATGAACCAAGACCTTGCTTTTACGCTTCAAAAATACAAACCAACCTACCACCCCATCATAAAAATTGATGCAGAAAAAGACCGTTTTTTTCCTTTCAATTTTACAGCTACCAATACTGATATTACAAAAGAATTAATTGGCAACACTAGTCTTTTTACCGAATGGGTAAATACTAAACTTGCAAACGAAAAAACAAGTTTCGGTATTGGCGGCTACAACGAAAACCGTACGCTTTACAGTCGCAGTAATTTGTTTGATGCTGCACAGGCACGCACTTTACACCTAGGCGTAGATATTTGGGGACCCGCAGGCACACCCGTTCATTCACCCATGGGCGGCATGGTGCACAGTTTTGCTTTCAACAATAATTTTGGTGATTACGGTGCTACCATTATTCTACAACACAATTTAGATACAACTGCTTTCTATACTTTGTATGGACATCTTTCCTTGGCAGATTTAACGGATATGCGTGTAGGTAAATTTGTAACCCGTGGCGAAGTAATTGCTCATTTTGGCAACGCAGAAGAAAACGGCAACTGGCCGCCACATCTTCATTTTCAAATAATAGAAGATATTGGTTTATGGGAAGGAGATTATCCGGGCGTTTGTAGTTTGGATGATGCAGATAAGTTTTTAAAAAATAGCCCTGATGCTAATTTGATGTTGAATTTTTGAAGTGATTTTTCAATAATTGGAGATCTTGGCTACCGGCTGTCTTAAGATTTTATCTCAATATGTTTATTGAATTATGGGTCTTAAAAAGTTTATCTTAAGACAATTTTCATTATCATTTCCAATTCCGTAGGGATGACATTACTATAGCAATTAATATTTCTAGTTTTTGCAAAACCCCGTGAGGGGTGACATAACACCCCTCACGGGGTTCTGGTTCATGGATAATCTCCTTTTTCTATAATCATGTCAACCCTTCGGGCTTTGATGAATTGATTGATGAATAAAACTTTGGTAAAATCCCCTAAAAATTTAAAATCTTCAAAACCGCTGATGGGTTTGTGAGAACCCACTCCGCTCCGATAAAAGATGAAAAAAGATTCTCCGCCGAAAGGCTGGCGGATGGGAAGTAGTACCCCACAAGGGAGCGAAGCGGACTGAGGAGTACTACGGACAGCCGCAGCAAAAGTTGAATATATGTCCCGCCGCCCACAGCCCCAAATATTCCGTATATTTAAATAAAACATAACCTTTTAAGGTTTATTTTTGCAGCTATAATTTTACAAATGGAAATAACCCCAGGCACACTTCTACAGCAAATTGACAGCCCAGCAGATCTGAAAAAACTGAGCAAAGAGCAAATGCAACAAGTAACCGACGAGTTACGCCAATACATTATAGATGTGGTGAGTGTTTATGGCGGGCATTTTGCCGCAAGCTTAGGCGTAGTGGAGCTTTCTGTGGCATTGCATTATGTTTTTAATACACCCTACGACCAGTTAGTTTGGGATGTGGGCCACCAATCTTACGGGCATAAAATATTGACCGGTCGCCGAGATAATTTTCCAACCAACAGAAAACAACATGGCCTTAGTGGCTTTCCTAAACGCAGCGAAAGTGAGTACGATACTTTTGGTGTGGGGCATTCATCTACCTCTATTTCGGCAGCGCTTGGTATGGCAATGGCGAGCCAATATAAAGGCGAGACAGACCGCCAACATATTGCAGTAATTGGCGATGGCGCCATGACGGCAGGTATGGCTTTTGAAGCCATGAACCATGCAGGAATTGAAAAAAGCAATGTCATAATTATACTCAATGATAATTGTATGAGCATTGACCCAAATGTGGGTGCGCTTAAAGAATATTTAACTGATATTACTACTTCACATACTTACAATAAAGTAAAAGATGATGTGTGGAATTTGCTTGGTAAACTGCCTGTAGGCAAAACTTTCAGCCGAAGCATGGCAGCAAAACTTACCGAAGGTTTAAAAGGAATGGTAAGCAGCAGCAGCAATTTATTTGAGGCGTTAAAGCTACGTTACTTTGGCCCTATTGATGGGCACAATGTGGCCAAACTTATAGAGACATTACAAGATTTAAAAGACATTCCCGGACCAAAATTATTGCACATAAAAACTGTAAAAGGCAAGGGATATGAGTTGGCTGAAAAAGACCAAACCAAATGGCATGCACCCGGCTTGTTTGATAAGGTAACAGGCGAAATAACCAAGAAAGTTTTTGAAGTAAAACAGGCACCAAAATACCAAGATGTATTTGGCCATACCATAATTGAACTGGCAGAAAAGAACCCAATGATAATGGGCGTAACACCTGCAATGCCGAGCGGTTGCTCCTTAAAATTTATGATGGAAGCTATGCCTAACCGTGCATTTGATGTGGGCATTTGCGAGCAACATGCGGTAACGCTTAGCGCAGGTATGGCTACACAGGGCTTGCGGGTTTTTTGCAATATTTACAGCAGTTTTATGCAGCGTGCATACGATATGGTAATACACGATGTGGCTATTCAAAAACTGCCGGTAATTTTCTGCTTGGATAGAGCAGGTTTGGTGGGCGAAGATGGCCCTACACACCACGGCTGTTACGATATTGCATACATGCGTTGTGTACCGCACATGATTGTGAGTGCGCCCATGAACGAAGGCGAGTTGAGAGATTTAATGTACACTGCACAACTAGAAAAAAACCAGTTGCCATTTTCTATTCGCTACCCTCGTGGCGAAGGTGTAATGCCTGAGTGGCGCACCGAAATGAAAGAAATAAAAATAGGTACCGGTCGCAAATTATCCGCAGGATCCCCTGGAAAAGATGGTGAGCAGATAGCGATTTTAAGCTTTGGTCACCCAGGTAATTTTGCTGCGGAAGCCATACGTGATGTAAAGAAAGAAGGCATAAACCCTGCGCATTATGACATGCGTTTTGCAAAGCCGTTAGATGAAGAAATGCTGCACGAAGTGTTTGCAAAATTTAATAAAATAATTACCATTGAAGATGGTACTATCGTTGGTGGCATTGGCTCTGCGGTGTTGGAGTTTATGAATGAGCATGGCTATAAAGCTGATGTAAAAATTATGGGGATACCAGATAGATTGGTTGAGCATGGCACCCCAAAACAATTGTACGATGAAATTGGTATAGATGCAAACGGTATTGCAAATATGTTGAGGAGTTTGGTGGAGAAAAAAGTGTTGGTGTAAAATAATTTTTCAAAATAATTGACCCATAAATATGAAAATGTTTGTGGGATTTTTTTGTGCGGTGAGCATAGAATTTTTTTTCAGCATTTGTTTAGCCTGCCCCGAACTTGATTCGGGGGGCTTTTGGTAGTAGTGCCGCCGCAAAGTTTTTATATTTTGATGTTTGTTTTGGCGTCAGCTACTACTGCCAATCCCGCCGCTCGTCAGCAATAAATCATTTTTCAACTTTTATTATGCAATAGATTAAAACAGAATTCATTGTCCTTAGCTTAACTTTATGTTTTACAAAAGCTTACAAGGCTAACTTAACGCCTCAATTTCATGGAAAATAGAGTAAAGACGGGTGAAAAAAATGTGTTGGGAACCGATTTGGTCATTGCTGGCACCAATCCGCTTACGGGTTATTACAGAGATGGTTTTTGCTCTACCGGCAATAACGATACAGGCGTACACGTAATAGCGGCAACATTAACCGATGAATTTTTACAGTTTTCTAAATCGAAAGGCAATGATCTTATCACAGCATTACCACAACATAATTTCCCTGGTTTAAAAGCCGGCGATTGTTGGTGCCTTTGTGCCAGCCGGTGGAAGGAAGCTTACGACAATGGAGTTGCGCCGCCCGTTATATTAAACGCTACACACGAGAGAGCACTTGATTTTGCAAGCATCGAAGTGCTAGAAAGTATGGGGAAGAAATAAGAAAATTAAAACTATATCTCATAAAATTTATTCCCTTCATCCTACCTGTTATATAGGATTGTTGAGCTTAGTCTAAGCCAATAATTTCCTGCTACTCAGTCCTCGATAATAAAATTATATCTCCTCTATTATGGAATGTAAATGAAATCATCATCTTATATCTAAACGGCCGTTTTTAAAATTATGATTCATCATTTTAAAACTATTTAACATGAAAACAGATGCTATTTTAAATGCCGATGTATTGGATATTATTTTTGACAATCGCAATAAACAATACGGCGCATACACCCTGCGCAAATTTTATAACAATAGGCTGTACAAGGCTTTGGGATTAACTTTTACTTTTGCTGCTTCGATGTTAGCTCTAAGTTTTATTGTTAAAGAAAAAGAAATAAAAAATCCTATTATCTCTGATACTATTTGCTTGTTGGCTCCGCCAGTAGATAAAATTCCTGAGCCTAAAAAACCTAAAGAACAAGCTGCTGTACAAAAACCAGCAACTCCAAAAATTAAACCAGCTACTCAAATTTATGCCAACAATATTATAATTACTCCTGATAATGTAGCTGGTCCCATTAAAGATTTACAGGATAATGTTGCCATTGGTACAGAAAATATAACAGGTGTGCCCGGAGAAATCATTAAAGTAATTCCAAAAACCCCTGAAGTACCGGTTAGCGGGGGTGGTGATGGTGACCCTGTAAAACCTGCAATTGATAAAACAACGCCTAATAATTACGCAGAGGTAATGCCACTTTACCCCGGCGGCATGGCAGCGCTTAGAAAGTTTTTAGAAAGAAACCTTACAAACCCGCAGGATATAGACGAAGGGGAAAATGTGGTTGTAAAAATAAGATTTATAGTAGGTTACGATGGTACACTAAAAGGTTTTGAAACCATACAAGATGGCGGCACAGCTTTTAACAATGAAGTGATAAGGGTTTTAAAGAAAATGCCACAATGGATACCCGGCAAAACAAAAGGTGAAAATGTGTCGGTTTATTTTACTATACCTGTTAACTTTCTAGCAGCACAATAATTCATTACTATTTTATTGGTAAATTGCCCCAAAATAAAACAGCTATGGCGCTTGATCAATTTGATAGAGAAGAAATGAGTGAAAGAGATAAAGGAATGGTTCGTATGAAAAGCATTACCAATTATGTAATGGGTTTGTTTCTTATTGGTGCAGGATTGGTATTTTTATTTCCTACAGAAAAAACAGCACCATTCATTAATAAATATGAGCCAACCATGATCAATCTTTTTGCGATTGTTTGTTTTATTTATGGGCTTTTTAGAATTTACAGAGGGTATAAAAAGAATTATTTCAGGGAGAGTTGATATGAAAATAAAGAACATTTTAAAGATAAGTTTTTCCATTTTTTTTGTAACATTTTTGCTTTCCTCATGCGAGCAAAAAACACAGGAAATAAAACCAACAGATTCACCTGTAAAAGGTAGCATTGATATTAGTGTTGATGAATCTTTTGAGCCGGTAATGAGGGAGCAAATTGCTATGTATGAAACCTCTTTTCCGGGTACAAAAATAAATGCGCATTATAAAACGGAAGCAGATTGTTTGAAAGATTTTTTTAATGATTCTTTAACCAGAATGATCATTGTAACCCGTGGTCTTACAGACAATGAAGAGAAGGTAATGACACAAAAACTTACTTTTAATCCTGGGTGGAATGAATTGGCATCTGATGCAATTGCAATTGTAGTAAATAAAAAAAGTATTGATACTTTATTTACGCTAGATCGTTTGCAGCAGCAGCTTACAGGAAAAATAAACAGAGAACAAACCATCGTATTTGATGGCCTTAATAAAACCAGTACGGTAAGGTTTATAGAAGATTCTGTTTTAAAAGGAAAAAGATTTGACACATCCGTTGTACGAGCTGTAAACAATAGCAATGAAGTATTAAATTATATAGCAACGCACGAAAATGCTATTGGCTTTGTAGGCATAAACAGAATAGGAAACCCAGAGGATACTGCACAGGTAAATATGTTAACCAAAGTAAAATTAGCATTCATAAAATGTGAGGTTTGTGTTAATACTCCTTATGTAATGCCAACACAAGAAAGCATACTTAATAGAAGGTACCCTTTGGTACGTGGTTTGTATTATGCCATCAAAGAAAATTATACAGGTTTAGGATCTGGTTTTGTATCGTTTTTAAAATATGAAAGAGGACAATTAATTTTTAGAAGAGCCTACCTCGGACCATCCATGATGTTTGAAGTAAGAAATGTTAATCTAAATGAGAAATTGCCAAATAATTAAATTCTTACATATTAAATGAAACAAATTCTTTAAAATTGTAGTTCTAACATTAAACTGAGAAAATGACAAAAATGAAAACTATTGTATTGGTTGTAATGACCATACTTTTTACAGGCGCATCTTTTGCGCAAAGTGTTGATGATGGAAAACGATTTTTATATTATGAAAGATATAAAAGTGCTAAGAATGTTTTTCAAAAACTTTCAACAGCAAATCCTAGTGATGAAACAGCAGCATATTATTTAGGACAGGCAATGATTGGTTTGGAAGACTTAGCTGGTGCAAAAGCTTTTTATCAACAGAAATTATCTGCTAACCCAAATAGTCCACTTATATTGGCTGGTATGGGCCACGTAGAATTGCTGGAAGGTAAAACAGCTGATGCTCGTAACAGGTTTGAAACTGCGATCTCCTTAAGTGGTGGCAAAAGAATAGATGTATTAAATGCAGTTGGTGCACCAAACAGTAATCCTGATATTAAAAATGGTGATGCCGGTTATGCTATTGATAAGTTGAGATTAGCAACTACTTTAAAAGGTTTTAAAGACCCTGAAGTATGGGCAAATCTTGGGGATGCTTATAGAAAAAACAGTGATGGTGGACAAGCCATTCAGTCTTACGATGCAGCACTTAGAATAAATCCTAACTATGCACGTGCTATTTATAGAAAAGGTCGCTTGTATCAGTCTCAAGGCACTGCACAAGAAGCATTGTATAATGGTTTTTATAATGAAGCCATTGCAAAAGATGCAAATTATGCACCTGTTTACAATACTCAGTTTAACTATTATTACGAAACTGATGTACCTAAGAGTGCACAATATTTAGAAAAGTGGTTGCTTGCATCTGATGATGATCCCAAAGCTTGTTATTATAGAGCAAGCATTCAATATGCTCAAGGGAAATTCTCAGAAGCAATAACTAAATCTGATGAATGTATCACTGCAGGTGGTACAAATGTATATCCAAATTTATATGGTGTAAAAGCACAAGCTTATAATAGACTAGGAGATTCATTAAATGCTAAGACTAGCTATGAAGAGTTCTTCAAAAAACAAACCATTGATAAGATAGGTCCAGGTGACTATTCTTCTTATGCTTTAATTTTGTTGAAGTTTCCGGGTAATGAGGCACAAGCAGCATCTTATGTGGAAAAAGCAGTTGCCTTAGATAGTATAGAAGCCAATAGAGTAAGTTATTTAAAGGCACTTGGTAATGCCTATAGAACACAGAAAAACTTTGGTGAATCTGCAAAATGGTTTAACCAAGTACTTTCTGTAAAGAAAAATTATTCAAATGTAGATTTATACAATGCCGGGTACGATTATTTCCGTGGAGGTAAATTTGATTCATCTGTAGCAGTTTTTAATAAATACACAGCAAAATATCCTGATGATATTTTTGGATATTATATGATAGCAAAAGCAAATGGTGGTATTGATACTACACTTTCTACAGGTTTAGCTTTCAATTCATATCAAAAAGCTATAGAAATTGGAGAGAAAGCTGCTGATCAATCAAAAATTAAAGACCAGCTTACAGGTGCATACACTTTTATGATGCAGTATTATTATAATATAAAAAGAGATCAGGCTACTGCAGTAAGTTATGCTGATAAAGCCTTGGCTTTAGATCCTACAGATGCACAGCTAGTAAAAAACAGAGAGTTTGTTTCTAAGAATGATCCTAACGCCAAAGCAGCACCTGCCAAACCGGCCACAACAAAGCCGGCTACAACAACAAAGCCTAAGCCAGCTCCAGTAAAAAAAAAGTAGTCGTTAAAAAGAAGAAATAATGTAAAAGTTCCGGATTTAGCTCCGGAACTTTTTTCGTTTATATAATTTTGTGGTTAAGATGGTATATTGGTCTGTGTAACTTATTTTTGTACCTAATAATTGAACATCCTATGCAATTTTTTTTTCTTAGAATAACAGAAAACGGTACTATAAATTATCTTCCCATTGTATTGCAAATCATTTTCGCCATAGGATTTGTGGCCACTATGATCATTGCATCTTCTAAATTTGGTCCTAAAAGAAAAACTTCTGATAAACTAGTAAATTTTGAAAGTGGTATAGAAATTCAAGGTAATGCCCGCCAGCCAATGGCCATTAAATACTTTCTTATTGCTATTCTGTTTGTGTTGTTTGATGTAGAGGTGATCTTCTTTTATCCTTACGCAGTAAATTTTAGAGATTTTGCCAAAGATCCTGCAATGGGTTGGAATACTTTTTTGGCAGTCATTATGTTTGTTGGTTCTTTTCTTGCAGGGTTTATTTATATTTTTAAGAAGGGTGCGTTGAAGTGGGAGGAGTAGAAATTAGCTAATTCGATCATGTGCTAATATACTAATTGGGTTTACAATAATTTAAGAGTTTTTAAAGAGTACGAAAGTTGGAATTAATAAATAATCATAAAATGCTATTTGCACAGAAACTTTTGAGGTTAAGAAATTAGCACATTAGCAAATCAGCAAATTAGCTCATTAAAAAGATATGCGTCCAGTACAATATAACAATACAGTAAAATTTGCCGGAATTCCTGAAGGGTTTATGGGTGAAGGTTTTATGGCAACCAATTTTGAAAAAGTAGTAGGACTTGCCCGAAAGAATTCTATATGGCCATTACCATTTGCAACCAGTTGTTGTGGCATTGAGTTTATGGCAACCGCTGCAAGTCATTACGATATTGCTCGTTTTGGTAGTGAACGTATGAGTTTTAGTCCACGCCAATGCGATCTATTAATGGTAATGGGGACTATTTCTAAAAAGATGGGGCCTATTTTAAAACAGGTTTATCTGCAAATGGCAGAACCTCGTTGGGTAATAGCTGTTGGAGCATGTGCTAGCAGCGGTGGTATTTTTGATACCTATTCTGTAATGCAGGGTATTGACCAAGTTATACCGGTAGATGTATATGTACCGGGTTGCCCTCCACGGCCTGAAGCAATTCTAGATGGCTTTATGAAAATACAGGAATTGGTACATGCGGAAGGATTAAGAAGAAGAACAAGTGACCAATACAAAGATTTAATGAACAGTTACGGAATACAATAAATATTGAAAATAATATTTCTATTAAAATGGCTTTAACCAACGAACTCATACAACAAAAGCTTACAGAAAAATTTGGTGAACAATTATCGCATTGGGAGCAGCCTTATGGCATGCTTACATTTGTAGCAGAAAAAGATATTAATATAAAAGTATTACAGTTTTTATTTGATGATGCATCATTGCAGTTCCGTTTTCTTACAGATTTGCAGGCCGTGCATTATCCAGATAATAAGGGCGCTGAACTGGCGGTGGTGTACCATTTGCACAACTTGGTTGATAATGTTCGTATCCGTTTTAAAGTGTTTACAGATATTGCAAAGCCTGATGTATTTACGGCAACTGGTGTGTACGAATCGGCTAATTTTATGGAGAGAGAAACGTACGATTTCTACGGGGTAAATTTTGTTGGTCATCCAAATTTAATTCGAATTTTAAATGTAGATGAGATGGATTATTTTCCAATGAGAAAAGAATTTCCATTAGAAGACCAGACAAGGATTGATAAAGATGATGAGATGTTTGGACGTTAAAAAAATAAAATATGAAACACAAAATTCATTTGCCAATTTTAATTGAACAAGACGAAGATAAAGTCTATATCGTTTCTTGTCCAACTTTTAAAGGTTGTCATTCTTATGGTAATACTATAGATGAAGCTATGAAGAATATTGAAGAAGTTATTGTGATGTGTTTAGAAGAAGAAAAATTAGAAACTAATAATGAATTTATAGGATTTAGAGAATTAGAATTAGAAGTAGCTTAATGAAATTTTATGAGTAAGAAACAACTTGTACTTTCAGGGAAAGATTTTATAAAGCTTTTAGAGAAAATGGGGTTTGTGATAGTTAGAATTAATGGTTCACATCATAGATTAAAACATGAAGATGGGAGAGTAACAACAATCCCTGTTCATAAAAATGATGATTTACCAAAAGGGTTGATGAGGAAAATAATAAGAGAAGATTTAAAATTAGATTTGGAAGATTTTGAAAAATTAGTTGAAAAGATTTAAGCAAAAATAAATGCTCCTTGAGCAATCATTCTATGAGTGAACACATCATTTTACCGGAAGGAAGTTTAGAAAAACAAACAACCACACTTAACTTAGGTCCTACCCACCCGGCCACACACGGCGTGTTTCAAAATATTTTGGAGATGGATGGTGAGCGCATTTTGCATGCAACATCTACCGTAGGTTATATACACAGAGCATTTGAAAAAATTGCAGAGCGTAGACCATTATACCAGATTACTCCACTTACAGATCGTTTAAATTATTGCTCCTCTCCTATTAATAATATGGGTTGGCATATTACCTGCGAAAAATTATTAGGTCTGCAATTGCCAAAACGAGTAGACTATTTAAGGGTAATTATTATGGAACTTGCCCGCATAAGCGATCATTTAATCTGCAGTTCCATTATGGGTGTAGATACCGGCGCTTTTACAGGTTTCCTTTATGTAATGCAATACCGAGAATTGATTTATGAAATTTATGAAGAAGTTTGTGGCAGCAGACTTACTACAAATATTGGTCGTATTGGTGGCTTTGAAAGAAACTTTACCAACAAAGCATTTGAAAAACTGGAGAAGTTTTTAGCTGAATATCCAAAAACATTAAAAGAGTTTGAAAACCTTTTAACAAGGAATAGAATATTCATTGATAGAACAACTGGTGTAGGACCCATATCTGCAGAGCGTGCATTAAACTATGGTTTTACAGGGCCAAACTTACGTGCATCTGGCGTAGATTACGATGTAAGGGTTCATACACCATACAGCAGTTACGAAGATTTTAATTTTACTGTACCCGTTGGTACAACCGGCGATTGTTACGATCGTTTCCTTGTACGTAACCAAGAAATGTGGCAAAGTATAGAAATAATAAAACAGGCTTACCAAAAAGTACAAGAGTTTAAAGGGACAGATGCAGATGTGTATCATGCTGATGCGCCGTCTTATTATTTGCCTGAGAAGAAAGATGTGTATACAAAAATGGAAGCGCTTATTTACCATTTTAAAATAGTAATGGGCGAAACAGAAATGCCGGTGGGTGAAGTTTATTCTTCCGTAGAAGGTGGAAATGGCGAACTTGGTTTTTATTTAATAAGTGATGGTGGTAGAACACCGTACAGATTGCATTTTCGCAGACCATGTTTTATTTATTACCAGGCATATCCTGAATTAATAAAAGACAGTATGTTGAGCGATGCAATTATAACAATGAGTAGTTTGAATTTGATAGCGGGAGAGTTGGATGCGTAAATACAAATGTGCAAATGTGACAATATGCAAATGTGCAAAAGGTGGAGTTTAAAATACTTTCAGGTTAATGATGATAATTAAAAGAATTTGTAAATAATATTTGAATGATTCAGTTTTCACAAGAGAAATTAAATGAGGTAACGAATATCATTTCCCGTTATCCGGATGGAAAGCAGAAAAGTGCCTTGCTGCCTGTATTGCATATAGCACAAGATACTTTTGGTGGATGGTTGGATGTGCCTGTGATGGATTATGTGGCTTCATTACTAAGCATTGAGCCGATAGAAGTATATGAAGTAGCAAGTTTTTACAGCATGTACAATTTAAAGCCTATAGGTAAATATGTTTTTGAAGTTTGTCATACAGGGCCATGCATGATTAATGGCAGTGATGATATTACAGATTACATCAAACAAAAACTAAACATTAAAGTTGGTGAAACAACATCAGATAAAATGTTTACTTTAAAAACAGTGGAATGTTTAGGAGCTTGTGGTTACGCACCAATGATGCAACTTGGTCAAAATTATAGAGAGCATTTAACAAAAGAAAAAGTAGATGCAATTATTGAGGAGTGTAGGAATACGGTAGTGAGAAATAATTAATACCCATCAATAAAAGCTAAATAAACAGGTGAAGATGAAATGTGCGACGCCACCGAAGTTCAACATAGCTGCTTCTTTGTTTGGCTAAAAAAAATAAAAAATTTCGCCTTGGCGAATTATTAATATGAGTAAAAAATTATTATTAGCAAAACAACATGTACCTGGCATACGCACCTATGAAGTGTATAGGCGTGAGGGCGGTTATGCAAGTGTGGAGAAGGCGCTGAAAATGCAAACTGCAGATATTGTGGAAGAAGTAAAAAAGAGTGGCTTGCGTGGCAGAGGCGGTGCAGGTTTTCCTGCTGGATTAAAATGGAGTTTTATCGCCAAGCCTGAAGGCGTGCCTAGGCATTTGGTAGTGAATGCAGATGAGAGTGAGCCCGGTACTTTTAAGGACAGGTACTTAATGGAATTTATTCCGCATATTTTAATTGAAGGAATGATTGTATCGTCGTATGCGCTTGGGAGCAATGTGAGCTACATATATATACGTGGCGAGTACGCATGGATCACCAATATTTTGGAACATGCCATTGACGAAGCAAAACAAAATGGTTGGCTTGGAAAAAATATCCAGGGCAGTGGGTTTGATTGTGAAATTTACGTACAGCGTGGTGCAGGTGCGTATATATGTGGTGAAGAAACAGCGTTGCTAGAAAGTTTGGAAGGCAAGCGTGGCAATCCTAGAATTAAACCACCTTTTCCTGCGGTAAAGGGCGTGTGGGACAGACCAACAGTGGTGAACAATGTAGAAACAATTGCTGCCGTAGTGCCAATTATTAATGAAGGTGGTGAAGCGTACGCAAAAATTGGTATTGGAAAAAGTACCGGAACAAAATTGATTTCGGCATGTGGTAATATAAACAAGCCGGGTATTTATGAAATAGATATGACCATTTCTGTAGAGGAGTTTATTTACAGTGATGAATATTGTAGCGGTATTGCAAATGGAAAAAAATTAAAAGCGTGTATTCCTGGTGGTTCGAGCGTACCAATTTTACCAGCAAATTTATTGCTCACTACAGCTAAAGGTGAAAAGCGTTTGATGAATTATGAAAGCCTGAGTGATGGTGGTTTTGCTACAGGAAGTATGATGGGTAGCGGTGGGTTTATTGTGTTGGATGAAGACCAATGTGTGGTTCGCAATACTTATACCCTTGCACGTTTTTATCGCCACGAAAGTTGTGGGCAATGCAGTCCATGCAGAGAAGGTACCGGTTGGATGGAAAAGATTTTACAAAAAATAGAAACCGGCAAAGGAGAAATGAAGGATATAGATTTGTTGTGGGATATTCAAAGAAAAATTGAAGGGAATACTATCTGTCCGTTGGGTGATGCTGCGGCATGGCCGGTGGCTGCTGCTATTCGGCATTTTAGAGATGAGTTTGAGTGGCATGTAAACAACCCTGCATTGTGTTTGACAGAAAATTATGGATTGAGGCATTATGCAGATGAGATACATGTGCCTGTAATTGCTTAAAAGAAAGAAATTATTTTATGCCTGAAGAAATAAAAAAAGAAGCACCAACAGCTTTTAAAGTAACCATAGATAACATCACAATTGATGTAGCACCTGGTACAACAGTACTCAACGCTGCACGTATGATTGGTGGCGATGTTACACCACCGGCAATGTGTTACTACAGCAAACTTGAGGGTAGTGGTGGTAAATGCAGAACCTGTTTGGTAGAAGTAGCAGCTGGCTCAACGGCTGACCCACGCCCAATGCCTAAACTAGTTGCAAGCTGCCGTACAACCGTTATGGATGGCATGATTGTAAAAAACATTACCAGCGAAAAAGTGCAGGATGCTCGTGCAGGTGTGGTGGAATTTTTATTGGTAAACCATCCATTGGATTGCCCTATATGTGACCAAGCCGGCGAGTGCCATTTGCAGGATTTAGGTTACGACCATGGTAAAGCAGGTACACGTTATCAGTTTGCAAGACGTACTTTTAAAAGAGAAGATATTGGTCCATACATACAACTGCACATGACTAGGTGCATACTTTGTTATCGTTGTACTTATGTGGCAGATCAAATTACAGATAAGCGTGTGCATGGTATTGTTGACAGAGGCGATCATGCAGCTATATCTACATATATTGCGAAAGCAGTTGATAATGATTTTAGCGGAAATATGATTGATGTTTGTCCTGTTGGCGCATTAACTGATAAAACTTTTAGGTTTAAAAACAGGGTATGGTTTACAAAACCTGTAGATGCACATCGCAATTGCGAAAACCCAAAATGCTGCGGTAAAGCTACCTTGTGGCTCAGGGGCAATGAAGTATTTAGAGTAACGGCACGTAAAGATGAGTGGGGCGAAGTACAAAGTTTTGATGGGAAGCCCGGCTGGATTTGTAATACATGTAGGTTCGATAAAAAAGAAACATCAGATTGGACAATAGAAGGAGTAACAACGATCAGTCGTCATTCTGTTATAGGTGCCAACAAATATAAAGTGTTGGAAAAACCGCAGGAAACAATGACCAATGTTATGAGCGGTAGAGCACCAAAATTATTGATGGATATTCACTCAATAAGTGAAGTAAACAAAGAAGGATTAGAGTTGAGTGAAATAAATGGTCCGGCGCATTCGAGTGATTTTAAATAATAAATGATTTTATCAAACGAACATATAAAAAATACCATTGCTACTTATTTTAAAAATAAGCCAGTAAACCGTGTATGGATTTTTGGAAGTTATGCAAGAGGTGAAGCGAAAGAGTCAAGCGATATTGATGTATTAGTTGACATTGCAAAGGAAGGAAAAGTAGGATTAGATTATTTTGGTTGGCACACAGATTTGGCAGAAGAACTAAATAAGAATGTAGATGTACTGAGTTATGGTTGGGTTAACAAACATATTTGGCCAATAGTGGAGAAAGAGATGAAACTTATTTATGAAAAATGAATTAGGAAACAAAGCAAGACTCCATCATATACTTGATGCAATTTTGTACATACAAAAAGCACTGGAAAATGAAACGGAAGCAAGCTTTTTTAATAATTTTATTTTAAATACTGCAGTAGTAAAATGGTTTGAAATTATTGGCGAATCAAGCACAAAGCTTACTAAAGAATTTAAAATCGAGAAGAGTATTGTAGAGTGGAAAAAAATAGAAGGATTAAGGCATGTACTTGTTCACGAATATTTTGGAATAGATTTACAAAGGGTATGGATTTTACACCAAGATTTTATACCTGAATTAAAAAATAATATCGAAGAATTTTTAAAAGAAATAAATTAATTAATGTTTCTATCAATCGAACTCGCAACCATCATCGAAAAACTCGTTCTCATTATTATAGTAGTAATGGGCTCATTGGTGGTAGCCATGTACACCACATTTGCTGAACGCAAAGTAGCCGGTTGGTTGCAAGATCGTCCGGGCCCAAATAGAGCAGGACCTTTCGGTATGTTTCAGCCTTTAGCAGATGGAATGAAACTTTTTTTTAAAGAAGAAATTATTCCAAATTTCTCATCGAAAGTATTATTTATAATGGGCCCGGCATTGGCTATGATGACAGCTATTATGACAAGCGCAGTAATTCCATGGGGCGATAAGGTTGTTTTATTCGACAGAACAATATCTCTTCAAATTGCAGATATTAACATTGGAATATTGTATGTTTTTGGTGTAGTAAGTTTAGGCGTATATGGCATTATGATTGGCGCATGGGCTAGTAATAATAAATACTCTCTCATGGGTGGTTTGCGTGCTGCATCTCAAATTATCAGTTACGAATTGGCAATGGGTATTTCCATTATTGCATTATTAATGTTTACCGGCACCTTGAGTTTGAAGGAAATGGTTTTGCAGCAGCAGGCAGGTAATTGGAATATTATTTACCAACCGCTTGGCTTTTTAATATTTATTATTTGCGCATTTGCAGAGTGTAACCGTACACCTTTCGATTTGGCAGAAGCTGAGAGTGAGTTAATTGGCGGTTATCATACTGAGTATTCTTCTATGAAATTGGGCTTTTATTTATTTGCAGAGTATATAAATATGTTCATCAGCAGTGCAGTAATGGCAAGTCTTTATTTTGGCGGTTATGATGTACCCTTCTTTAACGAAGCTGCTCATGCCGATATGGGCAATTGGCTGGCATTAATCGGCCTTGGTGCATTTCTTATTAAGATCGTTATTTTCATTTTTATATTTATGTGGGTTCGTTGGACGATACCAAGGTTCCGTTATGACCAGCTCATGCATTTAGGTTGGAGAATATTAATACCATTGGCATTGTTTAATATGTTGGCTACAGGAGCATTAATTTTAGCAAAGGAGAATCATATGTTATGGTGGTAGCCGCTCACCTTTGGTGAGTGGAGGAATATTTAAGGTTGGGTAAAAAGTTTTTAAATTATTAGAGACTAGCTCCTCTCCTTTGGGTAACTTGTCCCGTTCACGGGAGGCGGGGGTGAGGTCTCTTTGGGGCTGTAAAAATTAGTTCTTTGTTTATCATTTGTATGGGCTATTCGTTGCTATCTTTTTTTGCCTCAAATGCAGGGCAAAAAAAGGATATCCACTTCTATCCAGCAGCCCATCAGCAGAAAATCTTTTTTCAACTTTTACCCAAAAAATAGATTGATGAGAATAATATTGAGATTAAACTTTAAACATTCGGTCAAAGCATATTAAACCATTATTTTTGCGCAAATAAAATAAAAGGAAATTGTATTTAAGTCAACAACAATTAGCACAAATCAATAACTTCTTTCAGGACAAGCCTGTAAAGAAAGTATATTTATTTGGCTCCTATGCTGACGGTGATGCAACTGAAGAAAGTGATATAGATTTATTGATAGAGCCAACAGATGATTTTTTATTTTTAAAATTTGATATGCAAATGGATGAATTAAAGCATATCATGAATAAAAAAATTGATGTGGTGCCTATTGGAGCATTAAGACCTGACAGATATTTTACCCAATTTGTAAATAAGCAGAAAAAAATTATTTATGAAAGGGCAAACTAGAGATTTAGATAGATTGTTAGATATTATTGAGCAATGCCAATTTATTTTAAAGCATACAGATATTGAGGAAGATGATTTTTATAGAGATGAAGTTTTGAAGTTAGCGGTTATGAAATCTTTAGAAATTATTGGGGAAGCAGCTACACAAATAAGTGTCCAAACAAAAACCAAGTATGATGAAATTGAATGGAGGCAGATGATAAGAGCTAGAAATTTCTATATTCATGAATACTTCAAAATACAATGGCCTCTTATATGGTTATCTGTAAAAAAAGAAATTGACTTCGAAAAAATAAAAAATTATTGCTCACATATTATTGAGCAAATAAAAACAGAAATATAAAATGCAGGCATTAACCAACAGAGCGGAACAGGTATCCAGAAAACCAATGAGTTTTATGGAGCGTTTGTACCTGCCCGCTATTTTTAAAGGAATGTTCATCACCTTCAAGCATATTTTTACTCGCAATCCCACTATACATTATCCTGAACAAAAGCGTGCTTTTAGTCCGGTGTTTCGTGGTTTGCAAATATTAAATAGAGATGAAGAAGGAAGAGAAAACTGTACTGCCTGTGGTTTATGTGCAGTAGCATGTCCAGCTGAAGCTATTACAATGGAAGCGGCAGAACGTTTACCTGGTGAAGAACATTTATACAGAGAAGAAAAGTATGCAGCCAAATACGAAATAAATATGTTGCGCTGCATTTTTTGTGGTTTATGTGAAGAGGCTTGTCCAAAAGATGCCATTTACCTTAGTGAAACTTTTACGCCGGCAGATTACCAAAGAAAACAATTCGTTTACAATAAGCAAGATTTATTGATCCCTAATCCTATCACAGATAAAGAAGCATACGAAAAAGCATTAGGTAACAGACCAAAAAAAGAAACGATTAATTAAGATTAAGATGGGCATCACTACAATTTCATTTATTTTATTATCGCTGATGGCAGTGGCAAGTTCGGTAATGATGATTACCAGCAAGAGCCCTGTTAATAGTATCTTGTGGCTTATCGTAGTTTTCTTTGCCATATCTGGTCACTACATTTTATTGAATGCGCAATTTTTAGCCATTGTAAATATCATTGTTTATGCAGGAGCCATTATGGTGTTATTTTTATTTGTGGTAATGCTAATGAATTTAAATGCAGAAAGCGAGCCCGCAAAAAATCATCGTTTACAGTTTATAGGAGTAATATCTGGCGGTAGTTTATTGCTTGTTTTATTATCAGCATTTATGACAGTAAAGAATGATCACCCTGTAATGCTAGCCGGCGGAAATGCGGGTTTAATAAAAACACTGGGTAAAGTGTTATTTACAGATTATGTGCTGCCGTTTGAAATTAGCAGTGTATTGTTTTTAAGTGCAATGGTTGGTGCGGTTGTAATAGGGAAAAAAGATTAGAGTAAAGATTTTAGATAATAGATTTTAGACATTGACTAGTATTTAATACTTTAAATTGAACTGTAGTATAATTAACCCCGAAGTGGTTTGCCTTTAGTCGCCACGGGTGCAAACTGTGGAATAAAAGACTAAGAATAAACGAACATGAAAAAGATTTTAGTTATAATATTTATTACAAATTTTGTTTTTGCATCTAATGCTAATGCACAAATTAAAATAGAGGAGGTTTTTGGAAAAGTAACAGAATTGCTGGGCAAAAAAGAATTGCTACAAGTAAGAAAAGGATTTAGTCCTGTGTTTAAATTAGGCAATTTGCAAATTAATAAAGTAGGTATTCTTGGAGAAAAATTAAAAGGAATTGAAGTTTTGGGTAATATTTTTCAGAGTAAAAAAATAGAAGATATTACCAAGCTTTATAAAACATATAAAACAGGATTAGTAGTTTACAAAATTTTAGCAGGTGCTGGAACTGTAATTACCACATACAGCACGATAAGAGGAATAGCAGGTACAGAAAAATTTGATAACAAAACCGTAAAACAATTACTTGCACCTGCAATAACTTCTGTACTTACTGGTGTAGTTACAAAAATATTAACCAAAAAAGCATCTTACAAAGCAGTAGATATTTTTAACGGTGTAGTAAAGAAAAAAGTAAAAGATATTTTTGGAGTAGGGGCAGCATCGCAGGGAGTTGGAATGGCCGTTTATGTAAAACTTTAAACACTCTACATACACAGAAAAAATTAAAAGTTTTGAGCAAAAAAATATAAATGGATATTAAATATTACATAGCATTATCACTTACCCTTTTCAGTATAGGAATTGTAGGTGTACTTACCCGTAGAAACGCCATTATAGTTTTTATGTGTGTTGAGTTAATGTTGAACGCAGTTAATTTATTATTGGTAGCATTTTCAAATATGCATGCTGCAAGTACCGCCGCCAAAGCATTACCAACTTTTGCCAGCGATGCTCAAATTTTTGTTTTCTTCATTATGATTGTAGCAGCTGCAGAAGTAAGTGTAGGCTTGGCAATAATTGTAATGCTTTACAGAAATACGCACAGTATAGATGTGAACTTTTTAAACAGGTTGAAGAATTGATTTTAATGACTGACAACAGACAACGGACAACAGAACGTTCGTAATGTTTAAAGTCTTTGATAAATTTTGAAAAACAATAAAAAACATAATTATAATAAAAATATAGGCAACAAGATTTTCAACAGAAGCTACAAATTTTTATAAACCAACCGTGGTCTGTCGTCTGTCATCCGTGGTCTTTCTTACAAACTATGAACAATGTTTTACAAATAGTATGGCTTATTCCTTTTCTTCCGTTGGTAGGTTTTCTTATCACTGGTTTGTTTAGAAATAATTTATCAAAATCATTATCGGGCTTTATTGCAAGCGCAACAATATTTGGTTCGTTTGCATTAAGCATATTTGTTTTTCTTCAGGTAAAAAGTGGCAATACTCATGTTGCACACTATTTTAATTTGCTCAATATCGATTCACTAAAAGTTGGGTTCGATTTTAAGATTGACCAGCTCTCTACTTTGTTTTTATTAATTATTACTGGTGTAGGTTTTTTGATACATGTTTACTCAACCTCCTACATGCACGATGAGCCTTCAAAAGATTTTGCAAAGTATTTTTCTTATTTAAATTTATTTGTTTTCTCCATGTTGCTACTTGTAATGGGTGGCAATTATGTGATCATGTTTTTTGGATGGGAAGGTGTAGGACTTTGTTCTTATTTGTTGATTGGCTATTGGTTTAAAAACAACGATTATACCAATGCAGCAAAGAAGGCATTCATCATGAACCGTATTGGTGATCTTGGTTTTTTATTGGGATTGTTTTGGCTTATTTCAAAAGTTGGAACGGTGAGTTATGATGAAGTATTTTCAGCAGCTAGTCTTGCTAAATTAACCACTACAGATATTACCGGTATAACTGCATTGTTTTTTGTAGGTGCCTGCGGTAAAAGTGCACAGATACCTTTATACACTTGGTTGCCAGATGCAATGGCCGGACCAACACCGGTGAGTGCATTGATACATGCTGCTACTATGGTAACTGCCGGTATTTACATGATTGCACGAAGCAATATTTTATATACGATGGCACCGGCTACACAAAACGTAGTTGCTATTGTTGGTTTAACAACAGCTATTGTGGCTGCTACTATTGCCATCAAACAAAATGATATTAAAAAAGTGTTGGCTTATTCAACCGTAAGCCAACTTGGTTATATGTTTTTAGGATTAGGTGTTGGTGCATACACAGGCGCAGTTTTTCATGTAATGACACATGCATTTTTTAAAGCGCTGTTATTTCTTGGTGCTGGTAGCGTAATACATGCTATGAGCGGCGAGCAAGATATGCGTAACATGGGGGGATTGAAAAAATACATGAGCATTACCAACATAACTTTCTTATTAGGTTGTATTGCCATTGCAGGTATGCCGCCGTTCTCGGGTTTCTTTTCAAAAGATGAAATATTGGCTGCTGCTTTTTCAAAAAATCCTATACTTTGGGGTGTGGGCGTTTTAGGTGCAATGATGACTGCCTTTTATATGTTCCGTTTATATGCCATGACTTTTCTTGGAAAATTCAGAGGCACACATGAGCAGGAACATCATTTACATGAAAGCCCAAAAGCCATTACTTTTCCATTAATTGTATTAGCTATTTTAGCTGTTGTAGGTGGTTGGATAGGAATACCGGAAATATTTTTACATGGCGGCCATCAATTAGAAGCCTTTTTAAAACCTGTATTTGCACAAAGTAATGCTATAGCTGTTAAACATGAAATGAGCCACAGTACAGAATTTTTGATAATGGGTGTTTCAGTAGTGGCAGCTCTAGCTTCGTTATTATTCGGATTGAAGAAATTTAGTACTTATAAAAAGGAAGATGATGTTGCTGCAAGTGGATTAGGTAAAGTGCTGGAAAATAAATGGTATTTTGATGAACTATACAATACAATAATTACACAGCCATTAAAATCGCTGTCATTGTTTTTTAATAATATTATTGAAAAGAAGGGAATTGATGGGTTGGTAAACGGCACCGGAAAATTTGTAAACTATGGTAGCCGTCAATTGCGTTGGTTACAAAGTGGGCAAGTAGGCGCTTATGTGTTGCTGATGGTCATCGGAATGTTATTGTTATTTATTATACAACTGTTTATAAAAAATTAGGCTTTGGGTACTTTTATTACTTTTCCTGAATTATTACTTTGGCTGCCAATGTTTGCAGGCATCTTTTGTTTTTTTATAAAAAGCGAAACGCTTGCAAAAAACATTGCATTGCTTAGTTCATTATTGGTATTAGGTGTAGCACTTACTACGCTTTGTTATACCGATGCAAAGTATGCAAGTTACAATGCCGTAAATTATATCTGGCTTCGCAACTTAGGCAGCAGTTTTTATATTTCTTTAGATGGTGCAGGAAGAATATTGACTTTACTAACTGCCGTTTCTTTCCCCATTATATTTATTGCTACTTATAAAAATTCTTATAAAAATGCAGGTGCTTTTTTTGGATTAATGATGCTGGCACAATGTGGATTAATGGGTGTATTTGTAGCAAAAGATGCGTTGGTATTTTATTTCTTTTGGGAGCTTGCACTTATACCTGTTTACTTTTTATGTAGCCAATGGGGCGGAGAAAAAAGAATTCAAGCAACCTTTAAATTTTTCGTGTACACGTTTGTAGGCTCGTTGTTAATGCTTACAGGTATTATATACGTTTACCTGCACACATCTCCTCGTTTGTTTGAAGATGGTACGCAAGCACTTCATTCTTTTGGCTTACAATCTTTTTACAATGCTACCTTAACTGCGGGCCAACAAGGTTGGTTATTTTGGCTTTTCTTTATTGCCTTCGCTATTAAAATGCCTGTTTTTCCATTTCATACATGGCAGCCAGATGCGTATGACCAGTCTCCAACGCCTGTAACCATGGTACTTTCGGGTATTATGGTAAAGATGGGTTTGTTTGGGGTTATTAAATGGTTGATTCCCATTTTCCCTTTAGCAGTTCCAAAGTTTGCCAATGCAGTAATGATACTTTCTATCATTGGAATTATTTACGCAAGTTGTATTGCCATGGTGCAGGATAATTTAAAAAAGCTGGTTGCATATTCTTCCATTGCTCACATTGGTTTAATGTGTGCAGCTATTTTTGCCATGAATGAAATTAGTTTGCAGGGCATCATGATACAAATGTTTAGCCATGGTATAAATATTATTGGTTTATGGATAGTGATTGAAATGATAGAAAAACAAACTGGTGTAAAAAACCTCAGTCAACTAGGTGGCGTTGCACATAAAGCACCCGTGCTTACTATTATGCTGGTTATTATTGCTTTTGCAAATATTGCATTACCACTTACCAATGCTTTTGTAGGAGAGTTTATGATGTTTGCTGGCATTTACAAACACAATATTTGGATGGCAGCCGTTGCAGGTTTAAGTATTATACTTGCTGCAGTTTATACCTTGAACATGATCCAAAAAGTATTTTATGGCAATACAAATTCAATTACAGAAAATATAACAGATATTTCTTTAAATGAAAAATTGGGACTTGGGTTGATAGTGATCATGATATTTGCTTTTGGGGTTTATCCTCAACCGATGATTGATTTGGCAAAGGAAGCGGTGGTAAGTTTAATGGTTAAATAGTTTAATGGTTGAATAGTTGATTGGTAGATTGGTTGATTAAATAATTAAGAAGTTCGAGTTTCAGAAAATAGTCAGGGTGAACCTGCCTATGCCGGCAGACAGGCTTGTAGAACCCGATGCAATAAATGATACCGCCTTCGACAGGCTCAGGCTGACATCTTAAGTAATGTGATGATTTTCTATCATTGAAGCGTTAGTTAGGTATTGAAGTGTTTGTGCTAAAAAGTATATTCGATAAAAGATGAAAAAGATATACTGATGAAATGTGTCCCGCAAAAAAAGCGGGACCAATGAATATCAACCTGCTTGCCGGCAGGCAGGTCAGGGATATTAGCTCGTAAACAAAAAATAAAAAATAGATTTTAAAAATATTGATGTTAAAAAGAATGACTGCATTTGTCTTGTGTCTAAAATCTAACATCTTATATCTAACAACATGAACGCAATTTTATTATCTGGAATATGGGGAGTTTTAATGATGTTCTCCGGTGTTTTTATTAAAAGTAAAACCACACCGAAGTACTTGGCTATACTCGGAATATTAATTTTATTTATTGCCAATGCATGCGAGCTGGATGCTTTTAATTTGGGTGTAATGCAGTTTAGTATTGATACAAAAGAAATGCTGAACATTAATAGTTTCAACCTCAGTTTTCTAGCCATTGTTTTTGCTTGTACGCTGTTGTATTTTTTATTGAGTGCAAGAGATGTAGAAAAAGTAGGCGAACATGTAGGTGAATATTTTGCCTTAATATTTTTTGTGTTGTGTGGTGTAAGCATTGTAGCCACTTACAATACTTTGTTGCTATTATTTTTAGGGATAGAAATTATGTCCATCCCACTTTACATACTTACCGGCAGCGATAAAAGAAATTTAAAAAGTAATGAAGCATCCCTTAAATATTTTTTAATGGGCGCATTTTCTACAGGTATTTTATTAATGGGAATTGCATTTATTTATGGTGGTAATCCTAACGGCTCTTTTTTTATAAACAATATTCAATTGGGCGAAGGGCCGATGCCTGCTATGATTGCCGTAGGATTGGTGTTTATGATAATAGCATTATCATTTAAAGTTTCTGCTGCACCGTTTCATTTTTGGACACCCGATGTATACGATGGCGCACCAACAGTTTTCACTTCTTTTATGAGTACCATTGTAAAAGTAGCAGGCTTTTTTGCATTTGTTCGTCTGTTTGAAAATTCTTTCGGTCGTGTGCAGGGACAATGGATAAACCTAATTGTTTTCATTACAGTACTTACTTTATTTATAGGAAATATTACCGCTGTTTTTCAACAGAGTGTAAAGAGAATGCTTGCATACTCAAGTATAGCACAAGCAGGCTTCATGATGCTCGCAGTATTTGCACTAAACGATCGTGCCAGAGAAGGTTTATTATTATATTCAGCCGCATATAGTATTGCAACTATTGGCATTTTTGCGGTGCTTATAAAAATGAAAGATTATACCATTGAAGGGTTTAATGGCTTGGGTAAAACAAATCCATTGCTTGCTTTATGTACCACCATATTTTTATTATCTCTTACAGGAATTCCACTAACTGCAGGTTTTCAAAGTAAATTTTTTATGTTGATGGCTGCGGCAGAAGTTACCGGTAAATTTTGGTTGATTATTGTAGCAGTAATCTTTGCAGCCATTAGTGCATATTATTACTTTAGAGTTATACAGGCAATGTATTTTAAAGAGGCAATTGAAAATAATATAGAAGAAAATGAGGTGAGCACTTCATTTAAAATTGTATTGGCTATTGCGGCATTTTTAATAATAGCTATTGGCATTTATCCTGAGTTTGTAGTGGGATGGATGTACCATTAATAAATTTTACCTTTTACTTTTAAGGCCCTTATACCATCAACTAAACTATTGAGATGAAAAAATATTTTTCATTCCTGCTTGCCTATATATTGCTGTCAACAAATCTATTTGCTCAAACCAATCTGCAGCAAAAAGAAGATAGTATTTTAAAGATAGTTCCCCCTTCAAATAATATTGCAGCAATTTGTGATGGGTATTTAAGTATAGCAAAAATATATACTGGTCAAAACATTGCTAAAGAAACTGAGTATATAAATAAAGCAATTTTTAAAGTTGAACAATCAAGAGATAGAAAACTGATTGCTGAATTTTATAGAAAAGTTGCAGATCAGTGGAATAGTTTTCCCACACCAGAAAGGCAAACATTGGCATTACAAGCCATTGATAAAGGCATAAAAATAGCCAAAGAAGCACAACTGAATAAAGAAATAGCCATTTTACTGGTTAGAAAAGCAATTACTTTTCGTGCAAAAGGAGATTTAACAGAAGCACTAAAATATAACGAAGAATCACTAAGCTATGCTTTGCTATCTAAAAGCGACTCGGTTATTATTTTATCTGAAATATCTCATGCAAGCACATTACTTGAAAAAGATGAAAACCTAGCTGCTTTTAAAAAATACATGCATGGCTTAAATCTCGCAGAAATTGCAAAAGATGAAAAATTTCAAGTAACCATTCAAAAGCGCATTGGAGATTTTTATGTAAAAGTTGATCAGGTAGAAAAAGCAAAAGACTATTACATGAAAGGATTAAATCTATCGAAAAAATTAAAAGATTCTGCTCAAGAATTAAGCATTTATCAAAGCATGATATCCTTGTATTTATCAGAAAAAGATTTTGCATCTGCAAGAGAATATTTAAATGTTTTAAAGCAAAAAGAAAAGCAAAGCAGTTTTTATAAAAGATATGTTTTATCTGCAGAAACGAGTATAATAGCACAGGAAGACATTAAGAAATTGCCTGAATTTATTCGCCAAAATAAGGAACTTTTTTCTGAATATGAAAAGTATGGTATGCAATCAGAATTATGTAGGATTAAAGGTTTAATATTTACTGTTGAGAAAAAAAATGATAGTGCATTATATTATTTAATGCGCTCCAAGCAAACACTAAATCCTAATAATTTAAGTGCTGTTTTAAATTGGAATAACTGGTATGCATATTATCTTGAGCAAAACTCAAGATATATGGATGCCGCAAAATACATTGATGAAAATGTATTAATAGCAAAAAAAATGCAGAGCCTTAGTTTTGAAAAAACCTGCTATGAATACCTTGATTCTATGTACATCAAAGCAGGCAACAAAGAAAAAGAAGTAACTAATAAATTATTGCTTTTTAGTATAAAAGATAGCTTAAATAAACAGCAAAAGGCAAATGATTTGTTGGGTGTAGAAATAGATATTGAAAATAAAAGGAACGAAAGAGAGGTAGTAGAAAAACAAATAAAAACCGAACGTAGAAACAATTTGCAATACATGGGTATAAGCGGTGCAATTTTATTTTTATTTATAGCTTTGGCTGCCATGGGAAAATTTAATGTGAAACCATGGTTTATTAGGGCGCTCGGTTTCTTATCTTTTATTCTATTATTTGAGTTTATTATTTTACTGATAGATCATCAAATACATGCGCTTACTCATGGGGAACCATTACCACTGCTGCTTATAAAAATTGTAATCATTGCATTTTTACTGCCATTTCATCATTGGCTGGAGCATAAGGTAATATCTTACTTAATGAAAAATAAAACGGTTCCGTTATCATATTAAACAAGCAAAGCAATTTCGTGTTTAATGTGTGAGCATTTTTTTTCTCTTTAAAATTATTTGCATGAAAATAATCCCCACCAATAAAAAAAATACTTGTGGCAATAAAGTAGTTAATTGTGATGTTTCATAATTTTCTAAAGAAAGTCCATTTTGCTGCTTTAAGGTCCACAGATTATGCGACTCATTAGTTATTCCAAAAGTAGCAGTGGTTAAATTAAATGCATAGTGAATTCCTGTTGGCATGGCAATACCATTTGAATAAATAGCCGAGGAGCCAAAAATAATTGCACAAACACCAGTTCCCATAAAAGCACTAGAAATACTCCATCCATTGGCTATGTGATATAAAGCAAATAACAGCGATGTAATGATAATTGCCATTCTGCTGCCAGTATATTTTTTTAGAATAACTAAGGGGTATCCTCTAAACCCTACTTCTTCCATAAATGCTAATAGTATGAACGGAGAAGTAGATAATAAGAAATGCAAGATGCTGCTATTTGGATTTGATTCCACTTTAAAACCCGAATATGAGATAACAAACAAAGTTGCAGCACCCATTAATATAATACCGAATAATACTCCTGTAAAAAACTTCTTAAGGGTAGTTTGTTCAAATTTTAACCCAATATCCCTAAAAGATTTTTTATCATTACGAAGAAATAAATAAGTGGCTATGAATGCAACCGTTGTACCTATTACTCCATAAGCTAATCGTTCATATGTTGGAGAAACCAATAATTTAATAAAAGAGAATATTACCAACAACAACGTAAATACAATGCAAAAAAGCGTTGCTTTTAAAATAGATTTTTTATAACTGTTGGCTTTAGTAAAATGTTGCAATTATTTGTTTTAAAAAGAATTTAATATTAAGTTCTAAAAAATATATGAATTAATGTTAATTAAATTTTCATTTTAATTATACCGTTTTGTAAAGTGGTCATACTTCATATGATTATCATTTTCCATTTTTCAAATGTATTTTCATCACATGGTAAAATGTATCATTTTAAATTGATGTACTGTATTTCTTCCTTCTAAAAATAAAATAAAGCAAACTTCCAATTAAAGGCATAAACATTACTATTATCACCCACATTAATTTATAAGATGCCTCAGTGTTTTTAAATGATACGATATGTATAATGGCGATAAGAGAAAAAAGAAAAAACAGAAAAGCGAAAATAGTCCAGAATATAAGTCCGTTATGTGGCAATAATAAATCCATAGCAATGATATTTTATTGTATAATTATTTTTTCAGTTTGTTTTTTATCTCCGGCCACTATCATCAATTGATACATGCCTTTAGCAAAATTACTTATATCAATATTAATAGCAGCACTTGCATTGTTGTTGGCTTTGTATACTACTTGCCCAATAGAATTTATGAGCATAAGTTGAACAGGCTGTTGAGTAAACATTACCAATTGTAAAAATGAATGTGCAGGGTTTGCCAATACATTAAATAGCCTTTCCGTTTTAGCAGCCTTTATAGAAATAATTTCTGAATAAGAAACTTCACCATCCACATCTGTAACTTTAATTCTGTAAAAACCTACCGGTAAAATCTTATCATCTATAAATAAATATTTTGCACCACTGTTTGTATTTCCCTTCGGTAATATCTTACCACTTATTGCAGAAAACATAACACCATTATTGCTTCTTTCTACCGTCATGTATGCTGTGTTAATTTCGGCTAGTGTTTCAAAATCAATTTGGTTATTATAACCAATATTTTTGCCTTTTAAAGTTAAACCTGTTACAGGTAAAACAAGGCCCGGCGTAAGGTAAGCTACAGCATTACACATTAAATTGTTTCTTACCGTTGCTGCAGTTACTGCTTCTAAAGGGAAAGCAAAATATAAAGATTTGTAAGTGCTGTTAACTGCTATGGCTGCACCATCTGCTGTGCCGGCTACATAATTTAATGCAACAATTCCACTGGCGGCTGCGCTCACTCTATCAGGAAAATCTACATCATAATAACCATTTGTACTATTGTCAAATGTGCCTGTAAGTCCGTTGGAAAATGCAGGCGTTCCCGCAAAATCATAGGTGGTTGCATCATCTCCCACATACACTGCTTTTAGATAATTATTAAAAAAATCTAAGTCAACATTTGCAGATGCTGCTCGTCCAAGATCCCAACCTAGTTCAGCACCACTAATCATTAAATTGCCACCGGCATTCATATAATTTTTAAGCAATAAAATTTCTGCTGCATTCAATGATCTATCCACGGTAGATTCTTCGCCGGTAAACCAATCAACGGCAGTATAACCAGCCAACAACACTGTACCCGCTTCTACCGCTTCGTTTACACAACCATCAAAAGCAATATTGCTGTTGCAGTTTCCTAAACCCTGTGCATGTTCAATCATATAATCGTATCTGTTCATTCTTTCTAAAAACATTCTTCTTACTGTTCCCAATGCTGCGCTTTCTACTCTTGGTATAAATGCGCTCCCATCCAATCTATCAAACCCATCTACAATTAAATATGGCACGGCTGTACTTCCCGCCTGCGGTGTTTTTGCTGCCACTACACTTGTAGCAAAAGATTCTCCACCGGCATTGGTAGCCGCTACTTTAAAATAATAAATTGTTTGTGCATTGCCATTAAATGTATAAGTAGTGCCTGCTGTAATTGGAATACCATCTTTAAAACTTTTACCATTGCTGCTCACATATAATTTATAGCCGGTAGCTGCATCACCGTTTGCACCGCCACTTACAGGAGCCGTCCAACTGATTTGAATATTATTACTACCAATATTTTTTGCAATAATATGAGTGGGTGTTTCCGGTAAAAACACCAACGGAATTCCATCTCTGTTATTAAAAAATTTTAAGATCCCTTTGTAAATTGCTCTTGCTGCTATTCTTCTAAATTCAGGATGTTTTAAATCTGTAGCATCTGCGACAAGATCATGAAAGGCAAGCTCTACCAAGGTTCCAGGTATAGTAAGCAATTGTCTTAACTCACCAAAGTTTTCGGTTTTTACCCCTCTGTCTGCCCAGGTTGGTTTCCATGTAGCTCTAATATCTGCCACTACTTGTGCGTGAATAAAATTTCTTAGCTCAACACTGCCTGCTGTAATGTTGGGCTGGCTTGCTCCTGCTCCATTATACGAATAGGTTTCTGTACCTGTACCACCACCGGCATTTGTGTGAAATGATACAAATACACTGTTGTTTATTTCAGTGGGCGTACCTTTTGATAATTCATACTCTGCATATCTTGGCCGTACTGTTATATCTTCTACACATGGTGGGTGCCCTTGAAATTTTGCATACATTCTTGCTGACTCTTCAAATTTTGCACGGCCACTTGGAGGTTGTGCTGTATTTACACAATCAGAAGTAGCGCCTACACCACCTCCAAACCTAACGGCATCTGCCACTATTGCTTCACCCGGTTCTACAGATTGGTTGCTTAATGTTACTTTATTTATACCACCTACAGTAAAATAAAATTGACCAAGATAAACCCATGTTTCTCCATGTATTTCCTGGTTTACTTTTACCATGGAAGTGTCACCGGAATGTATGATTGTAAACGATGCATCAGTAACTCTATTTGCTCCTGCTACGCAACGAACAGATACCCAGTATAAACCGCTAGCTGTAATGGAGGGAGTAAATATTGCTGTAGCAGTTTCTAAAGTATTAGAGGTAGATGTTCTATATGTTCCACCATAGCCAGCAATAGTTCCATTTATCCAAGCTCCGGTTTCAGCATAGCCGGATGAAGGCACATCATTATCAACAATAATTTCGTTTGTATTTACATCTCTCTCTCTTACACTCCATACATTTGCACCTGCGTTGTATAAGTAGCCCATCAAATAATAATCTACGGTTTCTGCTGTTGTAAAATCTTCTACAATAGCATTGGTAGTTCCTCTTTGTGTTACAAAACCACTGGTTGGATTGTGCCAACCATGGCCTGGACTAAGCCAAACTGTTTTACCTGCCATTGCACCCAATGGGGTTGGAGAACCAGTGGTTGGAAAAACTTTCTGCACCACACTATTGCTGTTTTTTCTTACTGCTTTGTAAGGATCATTATTTACAGGGGCTTTATAAATTTCTCTTGCAGGATGATTGCTAAAATAATCGAGGGTTTTCCATTGGTTGGTACCAGCCTCTTTTGCAAATAATAACAACTGTACATCGTTACTGCTATTTACAGTTAATGGCATTAAAATCTCAGGCAGCATCTCTAAATAATCTGCAGGCAGTGATGCTTTGCTATACTGATTATTTGTGTTGAAAAAAATATGGATAGCTGTAGATGTTACAGAAAAACTATCTGCCTCAAAAGTAAAATTGATGGTGGGTAAATGGTCTTTTTCATTTTTTAAAATATCATTTACTTGTTTAGCAAAATCGTTGGTGGGAGCTTGGGCTAAAGAAATATTGATGTTTGTAAGTAATAGTATAAGTATTGCGTAGAAAATTCTTTTCATATTTCAGTTTATTAGTGCTTAATGTAAAATACTGATTTATTCCTGATATAAAAAGAATGAAAATATTTTGATGATGATATTAGGCTCATTGACTTTTAAATTTTTATGGTCAATATTTAAAAAATGTTTTTTTATATTCTTGGCAATTTTTAAACTTTTCTATGATAGTGTTTTTTTAAATATCTTATTTCAGAATGTTGTTTGTAGTTTGGTATTCCATACATGAAGCATTAGTAACAAATCAATTAATATAATATCTATTTTTTATATAATCCGATTGTGTTTATTCAAACTATCTTCAATTTAAAATAATTATTAAAAAAATTCAGTAATTGATTGAACAAACTATTACTTAATTTTCGTAATTTGTAATTAATAAAATCCATTGCACATATAACTCTCAACTCTACACATATCCCATGGCATTAAAACAAATAGACCACGGTACAGATGAATACCTGCAAATGGTAAACCTGCGGGATAATGTATTGCGCAGGCCATTGGGTCTTACTTTTAGCCACGATGAATTGATAGGTGAAAAGAATGACATCTTTATTGTGTGTACAGAAGATGAAGATGTACTTGGTTGCTGCATTCTTACAGAAATAACCAAAGAAAAAATACGGCTAAGGCAAATGGCTGTGCCAGATAAATTACATGGCAAAGGTATTGGTGCCTCCATCATGCAGTTTGCAGAAAATGTAGCAAGAGATAGAGGTTATAAAATAATTACCATGCACTCCCGAGATACAGCAATCGGTTTCTATGAAAAATTTGGTTACAGGGTAAAAGGTGACCAGTTTATAGAAGTAAATATTCCACATCATATAATGGAGAAAGCGTTGTGTTGATTTGAATTTGATGAATTATTTTCTTTAAAATTTTTTAATAATTGATATTCAAAGTCATCCAATTTGATGCTGACTTTTTTTATAACATTACCTTTTTTATCAAGTGATTTAATTGTAAAGTTTTGTTTTATAATTTTAGACGGCGTAAAAAATCCAATAGCATTCAGTAGGCATCCTATAGGTGTTTCCGCTTCAGCTATTTCATAATCACCATCCATACCTATGGTAGAAATTTCAGGTGAAACCATAAATGTTTCTTTCTTATTATATTTCCATGAGCAAGTGATCCAGCCAAATAAAAAATATTTTTTAATTTCTATAAATTCATCTGTCACTATAAAGTTTTCAAGGGCAATAAAGTTTAAAAAAATAAATAATACTATTAAAAAATAAAAGATACTCATATTACCATTTTCATAGGCCCAACTGCTACAGCCCAGTACTATGATAAATAGGAATCTAAATAAAAATAATTTTCTTTTTATTGATTTTGCATAATTAGCCATTGATTACATTATTATTTTTTCTTAATCTTAGCCGCAAATATTTTTCTTGCTTCATGTTCTTCATCTCCATCAAAAGCATCTTTAGGTATTATAAAAAAAGAGCGTGGGTTAAAATATAAATGAAAAAAATGTGGGCTCTCCATCCATGTGCTAAAAGTGTTCCAATCCCATCCTTTATGCCCACGAATATTTTCAATAGCAAATTGCTCATTTCCCAATACTGCACTAAACGAATCCTTAAAAGTGGCTGTTTGCCTGTAAATAATTTGTGGTAATAAAAACCAAAAAAGTATCATTAAAAAAAACCAAAGCATGGAGCTTATTAAAAATGCCAATGGGCTTATTTTTTTAAAGAAAAAAAGTGCAGCAGAAGCAATGGCAAAAACATTTATTACCACCATCATTACTTTTATTTCGGGCCTGCTAATAAAATGATAACGCAATGCCTGAATAACTTTTGGCTTGTTGTATGTAAATGAATTAGATGTCATGCGGCAAAGATAGGAAAGCAAAGTTTCGTATATAAACTATCTCATTTGTAGCTCCTTACTATTTACCGTAAATGTTCCTAATTTTTGGCCTTTTGTTCCTAAAAAATCTATGGTCATTACCCGGTTGTCTTTGGTGCCGCTTATAGAGATTTTGCCAAAATTATTTTCCTCAACCAACGTTCCCTGCACTCTATACTTACTGTTTTTTTCTTCGCCAGATGGTTTGCTTACCCCAGCCGTATAGGGAGAAATAGTTACATCATATAATGGATAAAAATCTGGCTGTTCTACTTTTATCACTTCGCTGTGATGCCTGTCGCCACTAAAGAAAACAACTCCTTTTATTTTTTGTGTTTTTATAAAATTTATTAATTCGTTGTATTCATAAGGATAACGTTGCATATTTTCTGACCTACCCAATGGATTGATAACTTGGCTACCCACCACAATTATTTTAAAAGTAGCATTGCTAAATTCCAATGAATTTTTTAGCCACTCCATTTGCGTAGGGCCAAAAAAATGTTTGTCTTTTGATGGCATTCCGTTTACACTATCCGGCATATCGTCTTCGTTTCTAAAATATCTGTCATCCGTAAGAAACAAATCAACATCGCTGTAACTCACTTTTGTATATATGCCTTTGCCTTCTTCGCCATAGCTCGGGTTTATCATATAATTCTTAAATATTTCTCGGCTCTCCTCTTTTAAGTAAAAACTTTTTCCTGAATTATCCGGCCCATAATCATGATCATCCCAAATGCCATATTGCGGCATAGCAGCCATAAAAGGTTGTATTATTTTTTGTGCTCTGTCATGCGAAGCCCTGTAATTTAAACCCCAGACAGAACCAAAATCAACTTCACGTGTGTACCAGTTATCACCCATCCAAACATGAAAGGCTGCACCGGTTTTTGCCATGGTTTCAAAGATGGAAGAGTCTCCACCGTAAGGCTTTCCGGGTCTATCAACGGGAGGTTCATTTACATAATTACAACTACCCGCCAAAAAACTAAAATCGGGTGCAGGTTTGCGCCATTGCCAAAGATCTTGTGTGGTAAATTTTGTAGAGAATGTTGTTGCAATGGCTTTATCATCTAAAAATATTTTATAAGAATAAACGCTGTTTATATCCAGTGCGTTTAATTGAATTTTAATTGGATTAAAATCTTTTCCTAATGCTCCTTTATATAAAACATTTTTCTTCTGCAGTGGATTGTTCTCTTTATAATATTGTACAGAAACTTTTTTTACATCAGCAGTAACCTCTGCCCAAATAATGGCTGTACGCATTTGCACATCGCCAGCCCATGGTCCGCTTATTAATTTATTTTGCTGCGCAGAAGCACTCATCATTAAGAATAAAAAAGAGGTATTAAAGAGAAAATTCTTCATAAAAATATTTATATAAAAATAAGTAAATCCAATTAGCACTGTGGTAATAATAAAGGATACTTGAAGAGATTATTTTAATTTTTCATTGTTGATATGCCTGGTCTTATCTCTTACCGTTTTCTTCTCAAAATTTTTATGCAGCGCAGTTGTAAGATCAACACCTGTTTGGTTTGCAAGGCATATTAATACCCAAAGTACATCTGCCATTTCATCTGCCAAGTCACTTTGTTTATCTGATTCTTTGAATGATTGTTCGCCATATTTGCGCACCATAATCCTAGATAACTCTCCCACTTCTTCCATCAATATTCCAAGATTAGTTAGTTCACTAAAATATTTTACACCAATGGTTTTTATCCATTCATCTACTTTTTGTTGTGCTTCAGTAAGTGTTATTTCTTTCATGGTTACTCCCTGTTTTTTGTATCAATAATAATTGTCATGGGGCCATCGTTGGTAAGTGATACTTTCATATCGGCACCAAATTTTCCTGTAAATATTTTTTTACCAAGATCAGTTTCCAGTTGCTTAATAAAATTTTCATACAATGGAATTGCACTGCTGGGTTTAGAAGCTTTTATATAAGACGGTCTGTTACCTTTTTTTACAGATGCCTGCAAAGTAAATTGGCTTACCAATAAAATATCTCCGCCCACTTCTTTTAAAGAAAGATTGGGAATTAATTCTGCATCATCAAAAATGCGAAGGTTAATTATTTTATTGCTTAGCCAAACTATATCTTCTCTATCATCAGCATCTTCTATACCAACAAGCACAAGCAAGCCATTATGTATAGACGAAATTATTTGTTCATCTACTTTTACGGAAGCGGAAGAAACTCTTTGCAAAACAGCTTTCAAAATAATAATTTTATATACAAAATAATATACCCTTTGTAAAACCTCGTTTTAAAAAAACTAAACTACATAAATTTTATAGCTAACGCAGAAATTTTTAATGAATACCTTTATATAAAGTACAACAAATGGATAACAACGATATACTAAAAAAATTACGGGTAGCGCTTTCGCTTCGCAATGATGATATTATTGAAATACTTTCTTTGGTAGATTTTCACATTACAAAAGGTGCATTGGGCGATTTTTTCCGCAGTCCAGATCATCCAGGATATGTGGAGGCGCAAGACCAGGTATTGCGTAATTTCTTAAATGGCTTGGTCATTTATAAGAGAGGCAAATTATCGGAACCAAAAGACATAAAAGATGTGGAATAATTCTACACTATTTCGCTCTTTCGTATTGCACAGCCCATTTCAAATCATCTCCTAATATTTTTGCGGCATCCATTGGGAAATATGGATTGCGTAAAAACTCACGTGCTAAAAAAATAAGATCAGCTTGGTTATTTTGTAAAATACCTTCTGCCTCTTCTGCGGTAGTTATCATTCCTACTGCACCTGTTGGTATGCCCGTTTCTTTTTTAATGTGTTCAGCAAACCTTACTTGGTACATTGGACCTACAGGTATTTTTTGGAACCTAGAGTTACCGCCGCTGGAGCAGTCTATTAAATCTACAGAAGCATTTTTAAGCATCGTAGAAAGGTTTACAGAGTCTTCAATAGTCCAACCACCATCTACCCAGTCAGTAGCAGAAATGCGAACAAACAAAGGCAATTTTTCTCCGATAATATTTCTTACCACCGATACAATTTCCATTAAAAGGCGACAACGGTTTTCAAAACTTCCACCATATTCATCTGTACGTTCATTGCTTAATGGCGATAAAAAACTATTGATTAAATAACCATGTGCTGCATGAATTTCTATTAATTTAAAACCTGCTTTCAATGCACGTTTAGCAGCATCTTCAAAATCAGTAATGCATTGTTTTATATCTGTAATACTCATTTCTTTCGGTTGCGGTTCATCTTCAGCATATCCAATATTGCTTGGAGCTAAAGTTTGCCATGCAGTATTATCTGTTAATGCTTTTCCTCCTTTCCAAGGTACATCATGGCTTGCTTTTCTGCCTGCATGTGCAAGTTGAATGCCGGGCACACTTCCTTGGGTTTCTATAAACGTGGTAATGCGTTTTAAATAATCAATGTGTTCATCTTTCCAAATACCTAAATCGCTGGGCGTTATTCTACCTTCTGGTGCAACTGCAGCGGCTTCGCTTATAACCATGCCTGCGCCGCCTACTGCACGTGTGCCAAGGTGAACCAGGTGCCAATCATTGGCAAACCCATCTACGGATGAATACTGACACATGGGTGAAACAACTATTCTGTTTTTAACTATAATTTCTCTTAAAGTAATCGGGGAAAAAAGTGAAGACATGCTGTTGATATTTTTATATAATTTACAATTGCAAAAAGTGGTCCATCAAAAATGACGGGAATAATTTTGCACTTTCAAACACAAAATTAGTTTTTAAAAAATAATTTCAAGATTAGAAAAAAAGGATATGCCATTTATAAACTCAATCAACATAAATACCGAAAAGCAGAATCCTTTTCCATTTAATATACCTGCAGTAAAATTTGCAAAAGATATTGAGTTGAGTAAATCAGTTACCATTTTTGTGGGAGATAATGGAAGTGGAAAATCTACTTTGCTGGAAGCAATTGCTTACAAATTAAACCTTGCATTAATTGGTGGCTACATTGAGGCAAATAACCGTGCAGGTTTTGATGCTGCAGAAGCGTTGCAACCGTATTTGGAAATTAACTGGAAAAGAGAAACGCATAAAGGTTTCTTTTTTAGGGCAGAAGATTTTAGCGATTTTATAAATGCAGTGGAAACAGAAAGGAATAAAATTTACAATGATCTTAGTGATTTGCGTGGCCAGGTAGATGACCGCATTATTGAAGAAATGGCTGCGAACGCAAATTTTCATAGCAAGGAAATGAAAAAAAGTTATGGTACAGATATGCAGGCATTTTCGCATGGGGAAGCTTATTTAAAAATACTACAAACAAGAATTGGTGATAAAGGAATTTTCTTGTTAGATGAGCCCGAGGCTGCACTTTCGCCGCTAAAGCAATTATCATTAATGTCGTTGATAATGGATATTACAAAACATAAAAATGCACAGTTTATCATATCTACCCACTCTCCTATTTTGATGGGTTTGCCGGGTGCTATATTGTACGAAATACAAGAAGAAAGTATGAGCCAAGTTGCCTATAACGAAACAGACCATTACAGAATTACCAAAACATTTTTAGATAATCCTGATTATTATTTGAGGCATTTGTGAGGGGGAAAAGCAATATTCACTTTTTACCAACCAAAAAATAATTTATCTTTAATGCTAGAAGTTTAAAACACAAACATTATTATGTACACTACCTATCATTTAAATTCAGCGGCCGATATTAATGGAGATATTTTAGAGGCAATTAAAAATACATTTAAAGAAAAACCTATTGTAATTACAGTAGAAGAAGAATTAGATGCAACAGATTATTTAATGTCAACTCCTGCAAATAGAGCTATGTTAAAGCAATCATTGGAGCAAGCAAAAAAAGGAAATTTAATTGAAGTAAAGATGGAAGATTTATGAGAAAAATTCTTTTTACTCCAATCGCTTTTGAACAATATAATAATTGGCAGGAAGATAATAAGCAAGTGTTTGCCAAACTAAAAAAACTTATAAAAGAAACCGCTAAAACTCCCTTTGAAGGTACGGGAAAACCAGAAGCTTTGAAATATGATTATGCAGGTTACTGGTCTCGAAGAATTACTGATGAACACAGACTTGTTTATAAAGTTGAAGAAGATTTGATAGAATTTATTTCTTGTAAATTTCATTATTGAAATTTTTCATTTTTATATTAAATCTAAGTAGCGATTTTCCTTTTATTTAAGTCCATAATATAAACCAACATTTAAGCCCAAGTTCCATAAATGCTCGGTTACAGGAGCACTTCTTGTGTTTAATAATGAATATCTATATGTAGGCTCAGCCATGAGATGCATATTATTGCAAAGCTTATAATCTACACCAACACTTATTACAGGTAAGAAATTTATTTTTTTAAAATCTGAATTATTAGGTCCTTTTTCAGATTCTTTTTTACCATTTTTATATTCATACTTTATTTTGGTATTTGCATTTACTAAAAAGTTAGTGATAAATCCAACGCCAGAAGTAAAGCGAAGATTACTTTTTCCAAAAATGTATTTAGCTTTTAGAGGAATGCCAAGGTATCGGTAACTGTAAATAAATTGTGCCTTTATGGGTTGTGTTTCGTCTGGTGTACCAAATGTCAACTCTTGGTTTTTTGTTTTATATCCATTATTTGAATATTGAATTCCTGTTTCCCAAGCCCAATTTTTAGAACAATTAAAAAGAATATTTACACCTGTAGTATATCCAAATTTGGCGATTTCCATTTCATTCCTTCCATCAATAATAACTTTGTTAATTACTTTACCATCATTATTTTTTAGGACTCTGTAATTATAGTCAGGTGAAAAATTGAACCCTATCAAAACTTTATCTTTTTTAGTTTGTTGTGCCTCTGAATTAAGAAATGAGGACATGGCTAACAAAATGCAAATTAGTTTCATAAATTTTTTTTATTATGCTACGATGTAAAATAAATTGAATAATACAATTTACAATATTGTATCAATCAAAGTTCAGCAAAATTACTTCTGATCCCAATAGCCCTGATGGGCAGTAGTAGCTTATGCACTAATAAACTTTAAATTATAACATTACTTGCGTGCATAACTACTACCAACAGCAGGATACAAATGCTGAAAAATGTTCTGCTGCTCATGCTACTCGTTTTAAATATTCCTCTTAAAATACATCTCTAAAATTTAAAAGATGTTTTTGGTTGTTTATATTTGCAGCTATGGCAAATGAAGCAAATAACCAAACTGATCGTCAGTCAAGTTTCGCAGAAATAATTAGTCACTGTAAAGAATATGGATACATTTTTCAAAGCAGTGAATTGTACGATGGCCTTGCGGCAGTGTATGATTACGGACAAATGGGTGCACAGTTAAAGAAAAATTTACGTGATGCATGGTGGAAAAGCATGACGCAACTGCACGAAAATATTGTGGGGATAGATGCAGCAATTTTTATGCACCCAACGGTGTGGAAAGCAAGCGGGCATGTGGATAGTTTTAGCGACCCAATGATTGATAATAAAGACAGCAACAAAAGATACCGAGTAGATCATTTAATTGAAGGGTTTATAGAGCAGTTGGCTGTGGGCAAAGAACAGTTGGCAAAGGAGATTTTAGAAAAAATGGATGCATTGCTTGCTGCAACAGATTATGCAGGACTTAAAAAATTAATTGAAGACAATAATATAAAATGCAGCATCAGCAAAACCTGCAACTGGACGGAGATTAGAGAATTTAATTTAATGTTCAATACAAAAATTGGTGCAGTATCTGATGAGGCTGACACTATTTATTTACGCCCCGAAACTGCACAGGGAATTTTCGTAAACTTTTTAAATGTGCAAAAAAGCGGTCGTATGAAAATACCGTTTGGTATTGCACAAACGGGCAAAGCCTTTAGAAACGAAATTGTGGCTCGTCAGTTTATTTTTCGCATGCGGGAATTTGAACAAATGGAAATGCAGTTTTTTGTACGCCCCGGTTCGCAAAAACAATGGTATGATTACTGGAAAGATACCCGCAAACAATGGCATGAAAGCATTGGTATTCCTGCAGAAAAATTACGTTTTCATGATCATGTAAAACTGGCGCATTATGCAGATATGGCGTTGGATATTGAGTTTGAATTTCCGTTTGGTTGGAAGGAACTAGAGGGCATACACAGTCGCACAGATTTTGACCTTACCCAACATGCAACTTTTAGCAAAAAGAAAATACAATATTTTGATAACGATTTAAATGAAGAGGGAAAACCTTACGGCAACTACACACCATATGTTGTGGAAACTTCTGTTGGGCTTGATCGTTTATTTTTAACAGTGCTTAGTCTTGCTTACCAAAATGAAACATGGACCAAAGAAGATGGCACTGAAGACAGCAGAGTAGTGTTGAAAATACCTGCTAAACTTGCGCCAACAAAACTGGCTATTTTACCGTTGCTTAAAAAAGATGGATTGCCAGAAATTGCAAAGGAATTAATGAATGAGTGCAAGCAATATTTTCATTGTTTTTATGAGGAGAAAGATGCAATAGGAAAACGTTATCGTCGCATGGATGCAATAGGTACACCATTCTGTGTAACGATAGATCACCAGACCAAAGAAGACAATACAGTTACTATTCGTTATAGAGATGATATGAAGCAGGAAAGAATTGCTTTGAGTGAGGTGAGGGAGTTGGTGGAGGGAATGCTAAAATGACTTTAACATTTTAGCAAGCAGCAAAATATTTGTTTGGTTGTTCTGGTAAATGAATCATTTAACCAAAAACAAAAAACATTTATGAAATCATTTTTTTTAATTGCAGGCATGTGCATGTCAAGTTTGCTTTTTGCACAGCAAAAAAATAATACAACAATTCCTGGTCAAACAAGTTTTTATGCAGAGCTTGGTGGACCGGGAATTTTATTTTCGGCCAATATAGACAGGCGTTTTACAAAATCTGCTTATGGGTTTGGTGGGCGTATCGGGCTGGGGTTTGTTACGGGTTATGATATTGTTACAAATACAAATCCTACTCCCACCTATCCATATTACAACGACCGCCAACGATCTGTGGTTACTGTGCCTATTCAATTAAATTATATTTTGGGTAAACCAAGCTCAGTAAGTGCATTGGAGATTGGGGCAGGTGTAACTTTTGCCGGTAAAAAGCTAAACATTTTTGATGATTATTATTACAATGGCAAGGGCTCATCTGTTTTTGGTACTGCCTCTTTTATGTATAGGAGAATGCCAAAGGATGGTGGCTTTTCGTGGCGTGTGGGTTTTTCTCCCATATTTACGGGCGGATATATACAGCCATCGGGGGCGGTAAGTGTGGGGTATAATTTTTAAGGAGAACAGGGATGGGAGAGTCATTATGCTCTCCCATTTTTTAGAAAAGGATCTTATTCAATAATTTTTTCCATATACAATAATTTACCTTCTTCATCAATTCCTTCTACTACAATTTTAAATTTCTTACAAACGTCATCATTGTAAAATTCTATTTGTGCATTTTTACCAGTATGCTTTACATTCGGGTTCCAATACAATGTTGGCCTGATATCCTTAAAAGATTCATCAGATATTATTTTTGAATAATTCATTTCGCTAAATTCTCTTGTAACAGAATAGCCTTGTTTTTTAATAAAGTCAAACCCTTTCTGCCGCCAATCTCTAGTGGATTTTCCTTTTACGGTATATAACGCAATGGCGCCTCTTGTAGCACCAAGAATAATAGCCGCATTTCCCTTATAAACTTTTAGCAGACCAATATCTTCTGCAAACAATGATTCTACCACATCAATGGTTACTGGTATTTCATTTAAGAAGAATTGCACACCCCCAGGCTCATTTTGAGAAAAATAATCTGCCCCTTGGTATCTGGCAAAGTTTACCTGCGTGCCAGTATCTGCTCTAATAATACTAATGCCCGGAACGTTTCTTCGTAAAAACTGCCAAATATCTCCAAAGTTCACATCAGGATTTACAGCAATGGTTTGATCACTCTGGTTAAAAATATCGCTGGAGTAAAGTTTGTTTAAAGAATCGATGTAAGAAGATTTTTTTGTTTTAATCACTACCGTTTCCAAGGTTTTGCTTTTATCTTTTTCTTGCTTCTCAGCTATGATAAAATTGTAAAATTTTGAATCTATATCAGATACATTATTTTCGTCATTTCCCATTTTCCATCTAAATGGTTTCTTTAGTGTATCAAAATATGGAGGATCAAATTTTACATTTACAATGGCATTTTTGTTATTTAAATTTGCTCCCTGATAAAAAATGGTAGCTTCTTTTTTAAAGTCAATTTCATCTACAACAAAAACAGAAGAAGTATTTGTATTGGCCTGAGACATTATTTTTGTGGAATCTTCGCCATTGATAATTAAATTTATTTTGCCTGATTTTAAAATGCTTTTTCCATTACTTTCCAGCACTTTGCCAGTAACTCTCAAACTTCTTTCAAATGGAAAATTGAGTGTTGCATATTTATTGGAGATCACTTCTTCTAATTTAAATCTCCGCCAGCCGTTGGTAAGCATTACTACATCTAAATTGTTTAAAGTGATGGCTTCTTTATTGGCAAAGTAAATATTAGGGTTATAAATTTTTCCTTTAATATCAGATGACATTAATAAATACGATAAAATATTTTGGTTGCTGGCTAGCAAACCTTCTGCATTGGTAATAGAAACAACAGCATCTACATTTTTAAAATCAGAAAAATTAATTTTTAAAATATTCTTTTCTCTCTTTTGTGTTTTAATAAGATCTGCTGTTATAGCTGTACTATCAATTTGATGGTTGGCAACAAATACAAGCCTTTCTGCTAGCGGTGTGCCATCTTGGTGAAGTATGCTTATTTGCATAATGCCCGGTGGTAAATTCTTTTTTGGAATAGCCACAGCATCTAGGCCTTCATCTAAATTTAACTTTCCGAGGTATGCTATTTCATAATTTATTTGAGCAATAATGATAAGGTTATTGTATTTGCCTTTATTTAATGCACCTCTGGTAACAGTTGCAAATGTTTTATTTAGATTTGAATTGTTCACCGTTAAAACAATGCCCTCAGGTAATGTTTTAGGCAAAGGAATGGTTTGATTTTTTCCATCTGCAGTGGTAATTTTAGCTGAGTACATTTCATTTGCATTGGGGATAAACTCAAATTTACCCATTCCATTACTGGCAGTTTCTATACTGGCAACATTTTCATTTTTAGCATTAATGATATTGCCTTTAATACTTACAGGAGTATTAAATTGATCATTAGAATTAAATGCTACGATGCTCTTTACGCCTGCAATAAGATTACCTCCCTCTGGAAAAAAATTTACGAAAACACTTTTTTTAATTTTTGAAATGGGGGAAGGATTATTTTTATCAGCTGCGTTTTTTATAAAAATTTTGTTTTCGAAAATATAGTCAGGAAAATTTAACATCCATAATGTATAGGCTCTAATAGTATATTCTCCACTTGCAAAATTGCTACGAGTGTCAAAAGAATTATTACACGAACCTTTTTGAAGTTTCAACATTTTTTTATCTACCAATGCCCCTTCTGCATTTACCAATTCTACATACATTATTTTACTCAGCACAGTCGTATTATTGTTCAGTGTTACAAATCCTTTAAACCACACAGTTTCACCTGACAGATAAAAATTTCTATCGGTTGTTACATATGCTTTTTCTTGGGGTTGTAGCAATGAAAAAGAATCCATTGCATTTACCAGCATCTTATCTGTTATTTGCGAAGAGGCAGAATTTCCTATCAACAAAAAGTTGAAAAGGATCAAGTATTTGTACATAATGTTTGTATAAAAATTTACAAAAAAAGCGTTGCACATGCAACGCTTCAAACTTATTTTATTATTTATTAAGGTAACAAAATACCACTTATTTCATGCAACACTGCATTGCTCGCAATAATATCGGGGGTAGTGATTGTTGATGCTGTAGTATTGGATGTTCCTTTTACAGTTACTGGTGTATTTGTGGTTATAATTACATTAGAACCTTGTAATGTTTTAGTACTTCCTCCTTTAAAGGCTATTGAATAATTGCGAGACTGTATAATGTGATACCTCAATATATTTGTCAAGGTTGTTACTTGTGCAGGTGTAAGTGCACCAATGGTGGCTAAACTTGTATAACCGGCAGAGATCATACTAGCGTTGGTAATTAAAAATATAGTAGTGGCAGAACCAGTAGCAGGTGCAAATGATGCAATTGTCGAAAGACCTGCTTTGGAAATGGCAGAATCCATCAAACTATAATTGGGATTGCTTTTTATGATTGTTCTTGCAGAAATGGTAGGTAGAACCAAATATTTATCTATTTTATGAATGATTCCATTTGAACAATTAATATCTGTTTGCAGAATTTTTGCAGCATTTACATAAGTTGTATTAGTTGTTAAATTCTTGGAAGAAAAATTATTAAAGCCTGCCATTGAAGCCATGGGAGCATTAGGACCTACAGGAAATTCAAAACTTGTTCTCTTTAAATTTTGAAAATGATTCAATATCATGGCCGTTAAGGTAATGGAATCAACAGTTGCTAAATTTGCTTCCGTTATTCCCGCAGCATTTAACGCTGCATCTGTTGGAGCCAATATTGTAAACGGTCCAGGTCCTTTCGTAAAAGATTCTAACCTGGCCTGAGTAATAGCTTTTCTAAATATGCTTAATTCAGGATCTGCAGCAAGTTTAGCATCAATTGTGTCGGTAGCCAAAACTACATCATCATTTTTGTTGCATTGCACCAATAATGTTACTGCAAGCATTAAAACAGTTACCCTTTGAAATATAGATTTTATTTTTATGTTCATAATAATTTTATTATTGATTTACAATTACAGATATGTTTGGTGCTAGAGTTGCAAGCGTAGATCCCATATATCCTCTAGCTAGCATGGTATATATTCTTTGATTAGATAAAGCAAAAAATCTACGAGCAATTGGTTGTGTTGTTGTAGCTGCCCCTGCAGGTCTAATATAAAATGAATCTGAAATTGGCAAAGCAATATCAAAGCCTGGAGAAGCAGTTTTATAATTTACATTTCCCTGAACCAATATGGCAGAAGCCACATTAGCTCCTCTGTATAAATCTACAACAGGTACATTAGGCATAATATTTACAAATTTAAAACGTGCAAAACCGCTATCAGGTTTAGCTTTTGTATCTTCTAAGGCAAAACCCGTGGTATTAGCAGCAGTATCTGTAATATAAAAAGTATAATTAGTGTTAGCACTAAAAGCCTGATTAAATTCAAATAATTTGGTCATTATATTACCCGTTGAAGGTATGGGTCTAAACCCTTGAATTTTTACATTACCCGGTTTAATAAGTAAATAATCTCCATTACTTAAACCGTTCATGTTTAAACCACCCCCTGGAAAACTTACAGGCGCTGCAAGGGTATTACTTACCGGTGCATCATTAATGTAAAGGATTGTATTAGGGTTTACTGTATATGCAGAAAAATACCCCAGTTTTACTTGAGCAGCTCCATCATTGGTAGTTCTTTCAGTTACCTGATAAGTGTTCTTTTCGCAACCTACTATTGCAAACAACAATAGCAAAGAAGAAGACAATATTATATTAAATTTCATCATTGTTTTTTTAGATTAAAAAGAATTAAGGTTTGCTAAACCAAGTTTCGTAAGTATGGTAATCTCCATTAAGTGCACCAATTCTTAAAAGCTCATCTCTGTTCCAAACATATTCACTATTAAATCTTGGTCTTACTCTGTAAACGGGTTTTCCGAAATTTTCTGCTGCTACTACTGGTAATGTAAAATTTTTATAAACTTGTAAACCAGTTATTGGATCAACATCTAACCAATGATAACGACGCATATCTACAAAAGTTTCAAAGAAACCCCAACCCCACAAAGCAATGTATTTTTGCAACATAATATCTGTTAGGGTTAAAGTAGCAGGACTATTTTTTACATTTGGACTGTTTAAATAGGTTGCTCTTTCTGTAGCTGTAATTGGACTTCCAGTAAATAAAACACCGTTCCCCCGAGGCATAGTTGATCTATTTACAAAATCAAAATGCAAATTAATACCGTTTGTATAAGCAGTTAATGCAGTAGATGCATCTCCTTTTCTTAAAGCTGCTTCTGCTTTCATAAACTGAATCTCGCTTGCTGTCATTACGGGCATAACAACCCTATCACCAAATAAGTAATGCTTGTATAGTGGGTTAAAAACAGTTGCTGATGGATTTAAATATATGCTATCTGCCCAAGGAGTAGGAACTCGTTTACGTGCATTTAACCAGTTGGTAGATCCTACAGCATATACGCCTGTTAAAGTTGCAAACGGTTCACCTGTGCCTGGTCCCACACCTCTAAAACCACCATTACCATTGGTTGTATCTTCTGATGCTGTAAGTAAATGCCTCAATCTAGGATCTCTTGTAGCTGCATTTGCAGAACTAGGCGTTACACCTGCCAATGTAGTACCATCCAACAACTTTACAACAAAATCTGATTGGCGGAAAAGTGTTAGGTTGTTTCTAAATGTACCAAAAAAGTTTGCATCATCATTCTTGGCTGCATCAAACGGTATTAAAAAATCATCTGCAGTTGTAGCCAATGATCGGTTACAAAATGCAATAACTGAATCTGCACTATAACTTGCTTTATTGGTAATACGATGTGCATTACGGGCCATTAAACCCCAAGCAAATTTTATCCATTTTGCATTGTTACCATCATATACATAATCACCTTTTGATAATCTATTAGTTGATACTTCATTATCACTTCTGGTTAAATTATTAATGCCTAATCTCAACATTGAATCAACTCCTGCATACACAGTTTCCTGATCATCATATTTAAAAAATGCTTTATTCTCTAAAAATGCTTCTTTAAATATTATTTCACCATGGTAATCTGTGGTATATTGAAACATCATACCTTTTAAAACCTGTGCTGCACCTACATAATCCCACTGTTTTTTTGTTGTACCTGTTTCAATAATATAATCTAAATTTTTACCTAGTCCAAAATAGTTTTGTCTCCAAATATCTCCATTGTTATCACTAGCGCTTTGATAACTCATAAAATCGAACACCCCAGCATTAGCACTGTTGTTTACACCCCAGTTTTGTATGTACTTACTTACAAATCTTGCATCAAATTGTAAGCCTCTAGGTATGGCGCCCAGCATGGCAGGGAATACAGAAGATGCATCAGGATTCTGAGGCGTATCTTCATCTCTATTTACATCTAAATATTTTTTACATCCACTAGCCGAAACTAATATTACTAAAGCAGCTAGTACTGTGAATAAACTATATTTTTTCATAACAAAAAATTTCATGTTTTTTAAAATTGAACTTTTAAACCAAAATTTAATCCTCTCGGTGTTGATACCGAACCATAATCAATACCTGAACCACCATAACCTCTTGAGAAAGCAGTGTTGGCATTCACACTAGGATCTGCCCCTGTGTAATTGGTAATAATAAATAGGTCTGTACCTGTTACAAATACTGACGCACTGCTTACCACTTTTTGTCTTTTAAGCAAAACTTTGGGCAAAGTATAGCTTAATGTTGCATCTCTTAATCTTACCCAATCTACTGTTTCTATAAAGTCAGCTTCCGTTACATTTCCTGCACCATAATAATCAGCTCTGTAATATGGATTAACAGTGATGGTATTGGGTGTAGGGTTGGTTGTGTTTTGCAAACCGTCGTTTAACACTCCGGTTATAACAATAGGTGTTTCTCTGTCTAATGTTCGCTTGCTTAAACCGCTCACATATAAGTAATACTCATTTCCGTTAAATACATCTCCACCTTTTCTAAAGCTTAAATTGAAACTAAAATTAAAGTTTTTGTAAGAAAATGAATTGATTAAACCTATTTGATACTTTGATTGCCTATCTCCTACAGGAACAAAATCTGCGGCTCCAATTACAGTTGGTAAACCTGATGTTGGGCTTATCAATAATTGGCCACCAGTGCTTCTTGACAATGGTGTCGCAGCCAATGCTCCTATTGAAGAACCGGGGAAAACCTGGCTTCTTACATTTCCAAAAACCCATGTATCAGCATCATAGTAAGTAGATAAGTCAAGTGGAAGGCTAATTACTTTTCCTCTATTTCTATCAAAATTTACGGTTACATCCCAATTAAATTTTTTATTTTGTATAACTGCAGCAGTAAGTGTTGCTTCTAAACCCTTATTTTCTACTACACCACCATTGAAATATTTTAAAATGGCGCCTGTTCCATAACTGGCTCTGTTGTTAATTATTTGTCTGCTACTTTGTAACTGGTAAAATGTAAAATCTAATCCAAATCTGCTCTTAAAAAATTTAAGTTCTGCACCATACTCAAAATTTTTAGTGTATTCAGGTGCTAAACCTACGTTGCTTCCAGTTACTGTAAATGCATATCCTCCACCCGTCGTGGTTGCTTGTCCAAATTGTGGATCTATGATGTAAGGATTTGCAGGACCTTTACCAGTAGTACCATAACTTATTCTCGCTTTACCATAGCTGAACCAGTCATATTTATCAAATATTTTCAAATCACCAAAAATAAAACTTAAGGAAGCTGATCCATAATTAAAGAATGGATCTTTCTCTACAACATCACTTAAAAATGTACTAGTTCCTTCTCTAGAACCTGCTACTGAAGCGTATACTAAATTATTATAGGACAGATTATAATTTCCAAAAAATCTTACTTTTCTACTTCTGATCATAGTAGTTTTTGCAAAAAGTGTAAGAGGATCCGTATTGTTTAGTGATTTAAAGTTTTGCTCAAAAAATCGTTCCCCTTTTTGCGCTTCTACTCTTGTAACATTCTCAATATTAGTGAATCCGCCAATTAAAGAATTTGAAAACTTACCAAATGTTTTTTTAAGAGTACCACGGAATATATTATTGAAGTTTTTGGTATTTTGTTCATAAACAGAATATACACCGTTGGTACTAAACCCTAATCTACTATTTGGATTAAAAATGAAATCACCCGTTTGGCTATATACATCTAAACCAGTAATATTTGTAAAGTTCAACCATTTGTAAGGGTTAAAATTTAAAGTGATGGTAGTAGCCAATCTATCTGTTTTATCTTCCCCACGGTTTTTATTTACATCCCACAAAGGATTGTCAAACTCAGCTCCCAAAGTAGTAGAGGTAGTTCTATACAACTTTCTCGTTCCATTAGGATTTTGATAATCCCTAATATCTATATCACTGGGAAAATTTAATAAGTTAAGTAAATACCCTCCAGCTCCACGAGAAGATTTATTGGTAATTGAATTAGAATATGTAATAGCGGTTACTAAATTAAATTTAGGAGAAACTTTTGCTGTACCTGTAAGGCCAAAAGTAGTTTTCTTATAAGCGTCATTAGGCACTACACCTTTTTGATTAAAATAACTACCAGAAAATCTATAAGTGGCTATATCATTACCGCCATCAACATCTATTGCGTGTCTCTGAGAGAAACCTGATTGAAAAAAGTTTTTTACGTTATCATATAATTGAGTACCTGCTTTATACTTTGGGCCAAAATAACCATAAATCAATCCTATAGCAAAAGGGTTTACAGTAGCATTATTATCTGCTACTCCAACCGCACCTCTTCCATATGTAGTTTGAATTTCAGGAAACATATATAACTTTTCTGTACGGAAAGCATTGCTGTATCTCATGGTAGCTTTGCCAGACTTTCCTTTTTTTGTAACTACTACCACTGCCCCAGATGCGCCATCTGAACCATATAATGCTGTAGCTTCAGGACCTTTAAGAATGGTTACACTCTCAATATCTTCAGAGTTTAAATCCATGGCACGGTTACCATAATCAGAATTACGGTTATTAAAAGTAACACTACCTGCAGAAGCTAAATTTTCACCGTTCATTGTCTGGTTATCATAAGGAACACCATCTACAACAAACAAGGGAGAATTATTACTTCCTATTGATACAGCACCTCTTAATACTATAGAAGTAGAAGCTCCAGGAGAACCTGCTGTAGGTGTAATAGTAGCACCTGCCACACGACCGGAAAGAGCATTTAACCAGTTATCTCTTTGGGTTTCAGCAATAGCCTCACCTTTTACTTCCTGGGCTATATAACCTAATTCTCTTTTACTTTTTTTAATACCATAGGCAGTTACTACTACTTCACCTAGCTGCTTTTGTGCTTGTACTAATTTAATATTGATTTTAGTATCATTCCCTAGCTTAACTTCTTCACGGGTATAATCTATAAAAGTGAATACCAGGGTTTGCCCAGGTTGAGCACTAATAGAGTAATATCCTACTGAATTGGTTTTGGTAGCTGTTTGGGTTCCTTTTACAGTAACAGTTACATTGGGTAGTGGTTCTTTATCATCATCTCCAATTACCACACCTGTGTAATTTGTACTTTGGCTAAAAGCATTACTGCTAAAAAAAAGCAATAACAGCCATAATACATTTTGCATTAATTTTCTCATAACAAGCATTTTTGGTTTTATTTTCTTAAAAAACATAAAGGAGATTTTCAGACTCATTTATGACAAACAAAGTACAACAAATTAAAGGTAAATTAACAAAAAGTTATAAAATTATTTTAAAAAGTATTTTTTTAACCGTAATCTGAATGATATTAAACCATTCAAACATAACATTTTATTTAATTTTTTCTATTATACGTTGTTAAAATCGTTAACATAAAGTAGACAACTTTTCGTATTAATAGGCTGCACTCTTCGAAATTTATATTTCAAGTGGTATTTAGAACATGGATAGTTGTAAGTTTTATATACCTTTTAATCTGAATATATTGGCTTCTATATCACTATTGCACACCCTGTTAACTAAGTTTTTTTGGTAAAACCGATTTATTCATTAGTTTTAACGTGAAGATTAGCTTCAAACCCATTATTTACTAACCATAAATTTAATTAACATGGCAGGAAAATTGACAGCGTATTGCATGAAGACAAAAGAGAAAAACGTAGAAATGCAAGATGCAGTGATCACTAAAACATCTCGTGGTGGCTACATGGCTCAAGGCAACGACGGTAAAGGAAATAAAATGACCACAATGCTTGGCGAAGCAAGAGCTTTGGAAGCTGTAAAAGATGGTGTGGCTAAAAAAGGCTGGTAGAATTAGATGTTAGATACAAGACTTTTAGACATAAGATTGAGCAGCTCCGTAAGGGCTGCTTTTCTTATTTTACACACGCAAAAATCTTTACTTTCAAGTCATTAAAAAAGCCATCAAAAAAAATATTCTTGATGGCTCAAACTTATTAATAAAAACTACTTAATCAATACCCGTTGGCGGAGTTATTTTTCAAAAAAGTGGGACAAAAGATGCTATGCAGTTGTCTTAGTTAGTGACTAAACGCTCTAAAATAACATGCACAACATCCGTACAAATTTCATAAAAATTCTTGATGTTTTAAAAGATATTATTGGTGATCAAGTAAGTGAAAAAGGCAACTACCTAAGACGTGGCACTGTACCGAAATTTTCTGATATAGAAGTGATAGCTTTAAGCCTTACTGCCGAATGTTTAAGCATTGATAGTGAAAATTATTTGTTCTCAAAATTGAATAATGAGTACCTTAATGATTTTAAAAATTTGATTAGCAGAAGGCAATATAATGATCGCAGAAAATTGCTGTTTGAAAAAACAGAAGCTGTCCGTAAGTCAATGACAGAGCGTATTAACGAACAAGCAGATATTTTCGCAATAGATTCAATGCCTTTGGAAATATGCAAGATATCAAGAGAACAAAGAAATAAAATGGGTAAAGAATCGGAGCACCATTCACCGGATAAAGGTTATTGTGCATCGCAGAAAAAATATTTTTACGGGTATAAATTACACAGTGTTTGTTCAGCTGCTGGCGTAATACAATCACTGGATTTAACCAAGGCAAGTGTGCATGATGTGCATTACTTAAAAGATGTAAAAGAATTGTTCAGCAATTGCATGATTATTGGCGACAAAGGATACATTAGCAGGCAACAACAAATCAATTTGTTTGAAACAGCCGGAATCGAATTAGAAGTGCCGTTGAGAAGCAATCAGAAAGAACAAAAGCCAACGATGTGGGTTTTGAAAAAAGTTAGAAAAAGAATCGAGACTGTTTTTTCTCAGTTGTGTGATCAGTTTATGATGCAACGCAATTATGCTAAATCCTTTACAGGCTTCAAGTCCAGAGTTTTAGCCAAGGTGACCGGATTGACAGTTTTACAGTTCTTAAACAAATTTATTTACGATAAACCTGTGGGCAGAGTAAAGCATACACTTGCTGATTAACTCCGCCAACGGGTTAAAACTATAATAATGACTCGACTTAAAATAAAGTTTACAGCTTAGATAAATAATCCTGCGATAAGTTTATAGGTTTTCAGATGTTTTCTTTTTCAAAAAATTGTAATTTTCTTTAGCCTAAAGTATATGACAACTAACTAAAATAAAATTTCATTATTTTCAATTATTACTAATAAAAAGTCTATTATGTTATTGTTTAACACCAAATATAAATTAATATTCCTGCCTCTCTTGTCTTTTATTTTTTCAATAAAATATTTGCCCAAAAGTTGGTTTTTGAAAATGTGATAAGTAAAAATTTAATAAACCAAGCAGTCATAAAAAATGGAGATGATGTAAAAGTTTTTTTTATTTATGAACAAGATACAAAGGGCTATTATATTGATACCTATAAATTTTCAATCAACGATAAAAATTTAAATACTATTGAAGAAAATGAAATTAGTGTTTCACTTATTTCCTTATAGTTCTAAAAAATATACCTTCACTCTCATGAAAAAAATCATCTCCCTTTTTATATTTTTATTCATCATCATTGTCACACATGCACAACTGCATTGGAAACTTGTTGATACTTTTAAAAACCCATTCCCAAAAGGACTGCAATTATTTTATACAAACGATAGCCTTGATGGCAAACCTAATATTGCTTACTACATGGAGGCAGATTTAAATAACGCTGATTTGATTTTTGATGTAGATACTACTTTCAATAGACGATTAACTCCATCAGAGTTTTACATAAAAAACAATAATCCCCTTGTGGTTGTTAATGGCACATTCTTTTCTTTTAAAACAAACAAAAATTTAAATACCATTATAAAAAATGGCATACCGCTTTCATACAATATAAGTACAGCAAAAGGCAGAGGCAAAGACTCCACTGCACAAGTAAAAATGTATAGAAGTGCGCTAGGTATTTATGAAAATAGAAAGGCAGATGTAGCATGGATACAAAGCGATACAGTTTCGCACTTGAGTGCTAGCCAGCATGCAATTGTTCCAATAAATGAAAATATAATTGAACAAAAAAAATTAAAAAAATATAAGCGAAACCTTCATAAGAAATTTCAACATTGGAATGTGGAAACAGCCATTGGTGGCGGACCTGTATTATTGCAGGAAGGCAAAATAGCCATTTCAAATAATGAAGAGTTATTATTTGCTGGAAAAGGTTTGTACGACAAACATCCTCGTACGGCTATGGGTTATACAGCCAATGGCAAATTAATCATCTTAGTTATCCAAGGCAGATTTGCTGGAAAAGCGGAAGGTGCAAATTTGTTGCAAATGGCTACCATATTACAACAACTGGGCTGTGTAGAAGCACTTAATTTAGATGGTGGTGGAAGTAGTTGCATGTTAGTAAACGGACAAGAAACAATTACGCCCAGCGATAAAACCGGGCAGCGTGCTTTACCAGCTGTTTTTATGATTAGGAGTAAGTAAAACCAAAGAACATATTAGCTAAATAAATTCAGCTTTTTTTAATAGTGTATACAACAATATGCCACTTTTAAATTTTTACAGTTCGAAAAATGTGGAAATGAAATTTAATGGAGAGATACATTTCTATTCCTATTGCCACGCTTCCTGCTATATTGGCAAGCAAATATGCAGCAACTTATATACGGTAAATTTATTTTACCGCATTAAACCAACCTAAATGCAGCCTTCAAAAAATATTTTTATCTTTTTAAGATATTCCCATTACCTATTTTAAATACTTATCAAAAAAATCAACCATTATATTTACAAAACTTACATTTTCAAACTGACCAGTACCATGTCCTGATGATGTAAGAAAATTTAATTTTACATCTGCGGTTCCTTTTACAGGAATTAATGCATCATAAAATATTTGTGCTTGCCCACGAGGAACAGTACAATCATTCATACCATGAGCAATGTAAATAGGGGGATCGTCATTACTAATATATGTAATGGGATTAGCCACTTGTACGAGCAATGGTTGTGTTTGTATTGGGTAACCCATTAACATAGATTCTGGAGAGTTAGCTAAATTATGACCACCGGCTCCGCAACCCTGCATTACAGATTGTGCATCCATCTGCAAAAAATCTGTAGGGCCAAACCAATCAACTGCTGCCTGCACTTTAGATGACTGTGTGCTGTCTCCATAAGAAAAATTATCTAAAGAATTTATGCCGCCACTTGTGGCAAGCAGTGCAGTTAAATGTCCCCCGGCAGATGTGCCCCATGCACCAATCTTGTTAGCATTTAATTTATAAATAGCACTATGGGCTCTTATAAAACGAACTGCTGCTTTCACATCTTGTATTTGTGCAGGAAACTTTGCAACGCCACTTAACCTGTAATTTACAGCCACTACGGCATAACCACGACTCAGCAATGCTTCTGTTTTTATGCTCGTTGCATATTCCTGCTTATCGCCCATTACCCATCCACCTCCATGTATCATTACCACTACAGGAAAAGGTGGTTTTGCAGCTGGGGTGTAAATGTCAAGCTTCTGAGCAATATTTGCATTTGCATATGCCACATTTGATATGATGGTTCTTGCAGGTAAAGGTTCTTCCAGCACTGGAGCAGGCGCTACAACACTTGATGTGTTTTTTTTACAACCATTGATGGCGCAAAGAGAACTAATAAGCATTAAGACGGGTAAGAATTTCATTGAAAAATGTTGAGATTAAAATATTATAAAGTAAATTAATCCATTAACGAAAAAATATAAAATTTATTTTGTATATAAGTTGAAGTGTATTTTTTGTTTTATAAGTATTGAAATGTTGCATAGAAGAGTAGGCCTGTAAATTAAATTTTAGTAATTTGATTTACACTAATCTGAGAACTTTTTTTGATGCTCAGTTGCATTTCTGTCTCGGATATATTCTGCCCTGCTAGCTTTAATAATTTGTAATTTATTTTTTCACAAAACGGTAATACATTTCTTGGGGAAAAACTCCTTTGAAATTTTCTTGTAGTGTTATAAAAAGTTCACCTTATTTTTTCAATAACACGCAACTATACGAAACTAAAAAATTGTCGTACACCCCTACTAAGTATTAATTTTCAAATTATTAAATATATAATTAAATCAAAGTTTTCGTAATAAAAAATAATATTATCTAAGTTTAGGCGTTTCAGTCCATTAACCTATGAAATAATGTATAAAAAATTTTTTCTATCTATTTGTATTGCTCTATTAATAAGTATTCAGATGCATGCACAAAAATCGGCATATAGTATGCCTGAAGTAAACAAAATACTAAAAGGAATCCATCTCTACTTATCAATTGAATTGTCAGATTCTACCAAAAACAGTATTGGCTTAAACAACATGCGGTATCTTAACCCGCTAACTAATTACATTGATTACAATGTGATTGGTAAGGGTAAAGTGGCCACTTTAAATGAAGATAAAATTCGTGAATTCATTGTTAGAAATCTTTCAGAAGGAAAGGAGCTTAAACAAATTGGAGAATCGTTAATCAACGAATATATTTTACAGGAAACAGATGATGCAAGTTCGGATGGTAAAGAAGACTTGTTTAATATAGGCGGATTTTTTTCTGGAGAAATGGAATATCATCAAGAACCCGATGGAAAATTTGAATTAAAAACTGAAATGAATCAGTTGAGAATATTTTTTGCATCGCATCTAAATTCTAAAAAAGCATCTAACAATGTGAGTGTTTTTGCAGAGTACAATCCTGTGCCAGAAGAAGTGATTCACCAGGTAGATGAAGCCATCATAACCAAAGGACTTTTTAGGGATACTTTACAACAACCCACTTTAATAGAAGATGAACTGGGTGGCGTTATACCCTTTGAGCGATTGTTTGTACATGTAAAAAATGTAGGCGGCAAAAACATAGGATTAACATTTGGCCAATTTAGAAACCCCTTTGGACTGTGGTCCGATTACACATCGCATAGAAATTTTTCTTCTACAAAAAATAATGTGCTGGTAAATGGTTTTGCATTAAAAAAGATTGAGCTTGGTTTAAAACTAGATTATAAAATAAACTTGAAGTGGGAAATTGAAGCAGCTTTGGTGAATGGCAGATTTGGAAGAACTGCACCATTATATAGAGATGACTTTGATGGCTACAAAGATTTTGTAACACATATTACCTACACCAACAGTAGGTTTACGGCTGGGGCAAGCGCCTACCTTTCAGAATTTTCTTTTAACAAAAGAACTGCTTATGGTATTGATCTTTCTTATCGTTTAAACAAGTTGTTGGTTTCAGGAGAATACGTTGTACAAAAAAATAACCAGCTTGGTTTAAGTGCCTCCAAAATTGGATTGTTTGTAAAGCAGCTTTCATCAAATTCTTCATACCTGCAATTTGATTATGAAATATCTCCCAACTTTCATTTATATGGACTGTATGACTATTGGAAAATGGAAGCCGATAAGGAAACAGTAAACAGAGCAGCTATTAAAATATTTCATGGCATAAAGTATTTTCTAAATACAAAAGCAAGATGGACAATACTTGAATACGGTTATGTTGGTCATAAAGGTTTTGAAAAAGGTGCTACGCATTTATCTACTCAATTAGAGATTAATTTTTAATTGAAAACATTTATTCATAAGATTTTGATATTAAAGATGCCATTTTTTAGGCTAGTGCTGTGTTGTATTTTAACCATTACAGCAAGTAGCGCTGTGCATTCCCCTCATTTAAATACAGATTATAAAATGCAATGTTTGTATTTATACAAGTTTAGCCAGTATGTAAGTTGGCCATCGGCAAAACCTACAGAAGAATTTACTATTGGTGTTGTAGGTATTTCATCCATCATTCCTGTTTTAGAAAAATATATAGCAACAAAAAATGCATCATCTGCTGTAAAATATAGATTATTAAAATTTTCTAATGTGCAGTCAATAACCAATTGTAATATAGTTTATGTAACAAAAGAACAGGTAAACAATTTTGAAATGATTGTAAAATTTTTTGCAAAAAAACAAACTTTGGTAGTATCTGAAGTGGCTGGCCTTATTAAACGTGGCTCTTGCGTAAATTTTATTGGAGAAGAAGGTGCAAGTACAAAAATACAAGTAAATAGAACTGCAATAGCAGCTCATGATTTGAAAGCGGGCCCCGAGTTTTATAAAATAGCTACAGAAATTTTTTAAAAATGAAAATGAAAAGTGATATTATTAAGAATGGTTTTAAAAAAATGTATGGAAAAGGAATTTTGATAATTCTAATGGGTATTTTGTTGCTTGCTTTTTCAGTGGTATCAATTGTTTCAAATAAATTATCACAAAGTAAAATACAAAAAATTGAGCAAATTCATGTGGCAGTACCTTTTCAAATTTCACGGCTCTACAATTCAGTGGCGCTAGCATCTGCTGCTCAAAATAATTATTTTATAACCGGCGATAAATCTTTTAATAAAGAAAGATTACACATATGGAATACTACCATCAAAAATTTATCTAACTCACTTATTAATATTAAACAACAATTGCCTGAGGAAGATAAAAATTTAATTGAAAAGGCATTGTCAGGTTTAGAAGATTATGAAATTGCACAAGATGAAATGAATTTATTGTGGCAAGAATCGAAGACTTCAGTAAATGCAAAGCAAATAGCAGAGGCCCAGTATCTGTTAAATGAAAGGCGTTTAACATTAACCCGTCTTACACAAGATGATGCTGCAGCAATACTATTACCTCTTCAAAACAAATATCAGGAAAAGGCTAATAGTGAAATGCAGTCTATCATAAAGAGTACACAAAATTCAAACTGGACAATATTTTTATCTACATTTTTTGCATTTATTTTAATATTGCTTTTACTGTTGCGTAATATAGATTTAATGAAAGCAAGAAAAATGGCTGAAGTAGCAAGCATTGCAAAATCAGAATTTCTAGCAAACATGAGCCATGAAATACGTACGCCTTTAAACGGTGTTATTGGGTTTACAGATTTGCTGATGCAAAGCAAATTATCTGATGTACAACAGCAGTATATGGTTACAGTATCTCAATCTGCCAATTCTTTGCTGGACATTATTAACGACATTCTCGATTTTTCAAAAATTGAAGCAGGGAAATTAGAACTGTCAATAGAGAAAACAGACGTTTTAGAAATAGGCAGCCAGGTAGCCGATATGATAAAATATCAGGCACATAAAAAGAATTTAGAAGTATTGCTAAATATATCAACTCAAATACCACGTTTTATTTGGGGAGATGATATCAGATTACGGCAGGTATTAATAAACCTGTTATCAAACGCAGTAAAATTTACAGAGTTTGGAGAAGTTGAATTAAAAATTGAAACGTTGTCACAGAATGAAAAGGGTGAATCTGTTTTTAGATTTTCTGTGAGAGATACCGGTATTGGCATTGAAGCCAAAAACACAAAAAAAATCTTTGATGCATTTTCGCAGGAAGATGGATCTACTACCAAACGTTTTGGAGGCACTGGGCTTGGCCTTACCATTTCAAATAAGTTACTTGCATTAATGAACAGCAAACTTCAATTAATAAGTGAACTGGGTAAAGGCAGTACATTTTATTTTGACATCTCATTTAAATCCATGTATGGAGAACATTTGCAATGGGATAATTTAGAAAGTTTGCAAAACATTTTAATTGTAGATGATAATACAAACAACAGACTTATTGTAAAAGAAATGCTTGCTTTAAAAGGTATTTCATCAGAGGAGGCCAAAAGCGGATTAGAGGCATTGGAAAAAGTAAAGTCTGCTAACAAATTTGATGTTATTTTAATGGATTATCATATGCCTTATATGGATGGTATTGAAACCATCAAAAAAATAAGAGAATTATATCCAACAGCAGAAGAGCAGCCTGTAGTGCTTTTATACAGCTCTTCTGATGATGCTTTAATTGTAAAAGCATGTGAAGAATTACAAGTGCAACAGCGATTAATAAAACCACTTAAAATAAAACAGTTGTTTAATTCTTTATCGTTGGTAAAAGGAAACATACCCATACATGAAAATAATATTGAACAAAATAAACATGTTGAATTACCTACTTTAAAAAATACAAAAATACTAGTTGCAGAAGATCATTCTATAAATATGCTACTGGCCAAAACAATGATAAAAAAAATAATACCCAATGTAACTATTTTGGAAGCCCGCACAGGCAAACAAGCATTGGATATTTATAAGGCAAACAAGCTTGACCTGGTTTTTATGGATATACAAATGCCTGAACTGAATGGTTATGATACCGCAATGGCCATAAGGGATTTTGAAAATGGAATAAGAACCCCAATTATAGCATTAACAGCCGGCACCTTATTGGGAGAAAGGCAAAAATGTTTGGATGCAGGTATGGATGGGTATCTGAGCAAACCATTTGTAAGAGATGCCCTTGAAGATGTAATTAAGGAATGGATTAACGTGAATGAAGATGTGCAGGTTTTACCATAAACATGTTGTAAAAATTATTGTTTATTAAGAAATGTTAAAAGTATTTTATAATTCTTTTATTTTTTTATTGCTGTAATAATTTAATCTTTAAATATTCTGGTCACTTTTACAAACCTTTTTTTATAATGCTCATTGAGTGTGCTAATCGTTACTCCGTTTGCCCTCCCCGAAGTGGAGTGAATGAACCTTAATGAATCAGTATTTTCTGTAACAATACCCATGTGCCCTACAACACGAATTGAATCTACCGTGCCTGTAAATAAAATCAAATCTCCTTCCTTTGCCATAAAGGGTTCTATGGTTTTCCCCACATCAGTAAAATCTACTGAAGATCTTGGTACTGCAATATTAAAATGGTTAAAAACATAAGTAATAAATCCTGAACAGTCAAAACCCTCAGCAGGGTCTATGGAAGCATATTTGTAAACAGTACCCAATAATGTTTTAGCAAACGATACCAGTTCATTTGCATTAACGTTAGAAATAACCAAGGGCGAATTTTCTTTGATGAAAATTATTGGTGTGGTTACCTTTTTCGTTATTGAAACTGTATCCTGTTGTATAGTAGTATCAGACGCTACTTTGTCTATGCTTTTTTTATCAACTTTACCCTCACATCCTAAAAAAATAAAACTTGTAAAAAACCATTTTGTAAATTGTTTCATTCAAAAATTTATAAGAAAATAATATAATAATCATTGGCTTGTAAATATCAGATTTTTCTCAGTCATTTTAAAGCATACATTTTTTTCTCCTACTAACTCAATGCTGTTTCCTACTTTTCTTTTCATAAGAAGTAATTAGATTACGCTTTTTTTAAAATGAATTTTAAAATTATTTTTTCTTTTTTTATATATCGCATCTAATGCCTAATGCATAACATCAATACGGTATTTTTATGTTGGTTATACAACCATTGCCCTCACTACTTATAATAGATACTTTACCACCAAAGCATTTTACCCTGTAAGTGATATTGTTTATGCCTATGCCCAATCTTTTAATTTTTGTATTATAACCTATGCCATCATCCGTCACAATAATGGATATTGTTCCCGCATTTGCCATCATTACAATTTCTATATTTTTAGCATCAGCGTATTTATTGGCATTGTTTAATAACTCTTGTATTATCCTATAAATATTCAGTTGTAGGTCATTAGAAATTATTGATTCACCAATGTTATAAGATAAACTTGTTTTGATATTTGTATTTGCTGAGATAGTGTACAAACAGTCTTCAACCATTTCTTTTAGTGTAATGCCCTTTAATGGAAGCACTAGCCTGTGTGAAAGTTGTTTTATTTCTTTAATAGAAAGCTCAATCAATTCAATAGGATATTTAATTAATTCGTTTACATTTTCATCTTTCTTGCAGGCAGATTTTAGATACATTTTTGAACTTGCCAATATTTGATTTACATTATCATGCAATTCCTGACCTATAAAATTTCTCTCTAATTCCTGCCCTTTTAACACAGCCAAAGCAATTTTCTTTTGCTCCATTATTTTTTGATTCAGCACTTTTTTTTCCAACAGCATTACATTTTCTTCTGCTACTTTTCTTTCTGTTATATCTTGTAAAATTCCAAAAATTCTACAAGGATTATTTGTTGAATCAAATTCAAACCTCCATTCAATGTGCCCGTATCTTTTTTTGCCATTTCTTAATTTAAAACGAAAATCAATTTTTGCATTTCTTCGTTCTTTTAATTCTTCCTTTAAAAAATTAGCTGCTTCACCAGTATTTTCATCATCTACAAAAGATAAAAATAGCTCTGTACTAGGTATTACTTCCTCTTTATTTAAACCCAGTATATTATAAAGTTCATCTGACCATGTATGGGTATTATTTGCAATGTCCACTTCCCAATTCGCTATATGCGCCACCGCCTGTGCTTCGTTTAACCTGAGTTCACTTTTCTTCAATGCTTCCTCCGCTATTTTTCTTTGTGTAATATCTTGGCTAATGGCCAGGTATTGATAAGGTTTGTTTAGTAGGTTTAAAAAAGGAACGATATAAGCATCTACCCAAAAAATACTACCGTCTTTTGCTTTATTGCAAAATTCTCCTGACCAGCTTTTACCATTGCTAATAGATAACACCAAACCTCTAATAAATTTAAATGAGTGGAAGTTAGAACTGCATATTCGATGATGTTGTCCTATTAATTCCAGCAGAGAATATTTAGAAATTTTGCAATAATTTTCGTTGGCATGAATGATAATTCCTTTTTGATCAGTAATGGCTACAATTGAAGATTCGTCCAATGCATATTTATAATCATTGAGTTCTTTTTGCGATTTTCTTTGAATCATAGCAGCTTTTATAGCTGCGGGTAGCCTTGTCATTCTATCTTTTAAAATGTAATCATCAGCCCCTTGCTTTATTATTTTAGCAGCAAATTCTTCCGAGGCTGCCCCTGTAACCATTATAAAGGGAATGCCCGGTATTTTTTCTCGGGCAAAGCTTAACGCATCAGAAGAGTTAAATTGAGGAATGGAATGATCGGAGAGTATAAGTTCTGGAGAAAACTCCTCCAATGCTTTCATGTAATTTTTCCTATCCATAGCAACAAAAAACTCACAATTAATTTTTTCTTTAGTTATTAAACGCTGAATAATCTCTGCGTCTTCTGCATCATCTTCTAGCATTAAAACTTTTAATACTGTATTCATATGTTTTATTTTATCCGGGTGGTTGATTTAATAATAGCCAATAGAATCCCAGGTTTTTTATAGCTTCTGCAAAACCTTCAAAATTTACAGGCTTTACTATATAACTATTTGCGCCGAGGGCATATGCTTTTTCAATGTCAGGATGTTCTTTTGAAGAAGTAAGTATTACTACCGGAATTGATTTTGTTCTAGGGTCAGATTTTACTTTTTCCAATACTTCAAGTCCGTTAATTTTAGGCATTTGAATATCCAGCAATATTAATTTTGGATGATGATAAAGTGTGTGTTCATCGCTAAATTTACCCATTGCAAAAATAAATTCCAGTGCCATTTCTCCATCGGATATATGTATGAGATTGTTAGATAAATTGTGTTTTTTTAATTGCCTAATGGCCAATTCAGCATCTTCCAAATTATCTTCTACCAACAATATATCTACAGTATTTTGATTCATATAAAACGATTTATTTAATTGTATTAATTTTCATTTGGCAACGAAAAATAAAAACAGGCACCTTCACCTACTTCACTTTCTGCCCAAACCCTTCCTCCATGTTTGGAAATTACTTTTTCTACAATAGCTAATCCCACTCCAGTTCCTTCAAACTCTGCACTGCTATGCAACCGCTGAAAAACTTTAAAAAGTTTATCCTTGTATTTAATATCAAAACCAACACCATTGTCTTTCACAAAAAATATGGTTTCGTGTTGGCTGTTTTTAAAACCAATTTCTACAAGCTGGTTTTTATTATTGTTTGAATATTTTATTGCGTTTGATAATAAGTTTGTCCAAACTTGTTTAATGGTATTTACATCAGCAAAAACCTTTGGTAAATCAGGTATTATCCAATTTATAAATTGTGAGCTATTTTTCAGTTCAGCTTCTGAAATAACCTCGTTCACTAGTTGATTGGTATTTACCAAAGCTTTACTAATGGGTTGGCGGCCTAATCTTGAAAAACTTAACAAATCATCTACCAAATTGCCCATTTTTATGGTATTTTTTTTAATAACCATTGTTAAGCGTTTTGCCTCATCATCTAATTTATCTCCATAATCTTCTTCCAATATATTGGCAAACCCAATAATGATCCGTAAAGGAGCCCTTAAATCGTGTGAGACTGAATAAGAAAATGCTTCCATTTCTTCATTCGTTTTCTTAAGCAACTCAGTTCGTTGGGCTACCTTTTCTTCGAGTTCAGCATTAATATTCTTAATTTTTTCCTCAGCAGTTTTCCGCTGGTCTATATCTTGAAAACTTCCATAAACTCTAATACATTTTCCATTTACAATTTCCGTTTCTCCAATGGATCTTATCCATCGCTCATTATTTTTTGCAGTTATAATTTGTAATTCTACATCCCATTGTTTACCCAATTCAATAGCCTCTTTCACTTTTTCTTTTATTAAATCTCTATTTGCTCCTTCTTTATAAAAATTAATAGCAGTGGCTAATTCAGGAATGTAATGTTCGTCTGTTTCATGAATTTCTTTGGTAATATCACTCCAAAAAACTTTACCTTTTTCCAAATCAAGTTCCCAACCTCCAATGCGTGCAAGTGTATTGGCTTTTTGCAACAATACTTCAAGCTCTTTCTTTTTGGTAATATCTCTAAAGTTGGCAATAAATGCATGTATACCATCTACATGCAACAAGTTAGTAATGGTTCCTTCCAGCCAAACATAATGGCCTAAGGCATGTTTAAATCTGGCTTGAAAAGGCATAGGAACTCCAGGATTATTAAATGCATCTTCCTGAATTTTTTTTATGTCTCCTATGTCTTCCGGATGTGCTAAAGCCATGAGGTTTTCTTCAAGAAGAATACCGGTAATTTTTGTAGCACCCGGGCTTCTATATATGTTATTTGAGCATTCGTCAAATAGATCAATACCGTCAACACTATTTTCAATAAGCAGGCGAAAACGCTTTTCACTAATGGCCAATTTTTCTGTTCTTTCTATAACTCTCTGTTCCAACTCTCTGTTCAATTTGCTCAAAGATTCTTCCGCTCTTTTTCTTTCAGTAATGTCTCTCACCACAGCAATGTTACCTGTTTTATTGCCTTCTGTATCCATTATAAACGAAACGGTAACTAATACGTTTATAGGTCTGCCAGATTTTGTATGATAAATAACTTCCCCACACCAAGAATTTTCTTTTAAGAATACAGCATTGATTTCCTCCATTGTTTTTTCCGGATAAATGATACGCAATATCTCTGAAATGTTTTTTCCGATTACCTCTTCACTTTTCCACTCAAGCAAATTTTCTGCTGCATTGTTCCATCCTGTAATAGCGCCATTGTTATCTGATGCAATTACAGGATCTTGAATATTATCAGCAATGCTTGCTAAAAAAAGTATTCGTTCTTCTGCTTTTCTTTTTTCTGTGATATCTCTCGTTACTTTTGCAAAACCGTAAAAGTTCCCCCCTTCATCGTATAAGGGTGAAATTACAATACTTGCCCAAAATGTGCTTTTATCTTTTCTTACACGCCATCCTTTAGTTTCGCAGCGCCCTTGGCTTAAAGCTAGCTGCATGTTTTTCTTTACCTGACCATTATTAACATCTTCTTCTGTGTAAAAAATATTTAATGGCTTCCCCATAATTTCTTCACTTAAATATCCCATAATGTTACTTGCTCCACTATTCCAACTTGACACATTACCTTTTGTGTCCAACATAAAAATTGAATAATCTTTTATACCGCTAACTAATAATTCATAATCGTGTTTGCTTTTTTTAAGGGCACTCTCTGTAAGTTTACGTTCTTCAATTTCAGCTTCAAAAGCTGCTTGCGATCGCATAGAAAAAATAACGGACGAATATTTTATAATATAGAATACAGTTGTCCAGCTTACGATACCTGTTATAAAACGTACCAAGGCACTTAACCTATAGGCAGGAACCCAAAAAGCTAAGGCATCTAAAAAATGGGTAGCGCCACATGCCAAAATAAACGCAGCAAATAATATATACAGTTTTGTAAAACGTACATTTCTTTTTTTAGAAATGTACCTAATGATAACTATGGGCAGCGCAAAATATGCTGCCCATATCATTAAATCGCTTATGATGTAAAGCCAACCATGAAAAGCTGACCATTTACCGCATTGCCAGCGAGCAGGCCAATCTGCAGTCTCAGACAATTTTGTAAAAAAGTTGGTCACTTCATTCATGCTCAAATAATTTTTCTTCTTTTTAAAGTGATCCAGTTAACACATCTTATGGTTAACTTTTACGATTATTATTTAATTTCAATTCTCATTTTTTCTGCATAATTATTACAATCACCTTTCTAAAACGCTATTTTTTAGATAAAGGTTTTCTCCCTGTTTTTCAACAGGTTTGCATTAAATTATTTGAGGGGTTAAAAGGGTATTTATTTGTATGTAATAGGGAATAAATTTTGTAAATTAATTACTCGTTTAATCAAACTTTACAAAATCACTTTTGCATACAAATCATTTATAAAATCTCAACTGTTATTTTGTGATTGGAAAAGCAATTTTACTTTTATTTTTTTTGCAATTTTATCATTTTTTTCTTCTGTTGTTAAATTTTTTCTTCTTGAAATTTCCAAAATAATACATTTTTCCTATCAATAAATAATCTTGTTTTTTGTGTTAAATAATTAAAAAAAAAGCCTGTCAAAACAAATCATAACACAGTGATTAGTTAAACGATACTTCTAAATGTAAAATTGCAAATAAATTTTATTCAAAGTATTCTATTGAATTAATAATTTTTTTTGAAATGTGTTATAAAACAATAATGTTGATTTTTAAAACAACAACGTTGTTTTATTCGACAATAGCTGTAATTTTCTTTAACAGTTTTTATAAAATAATTAGGAGATAATGGATATTTAAGGCTAGCTTACTGTATACTTGTTTAATGTTTATCATTAAACTTGTATAAGGAGGTAAAACTATGACTCAAAAGGACTTATTAATAATATTCGGTAACAGGCTCAGAAAAATTCGCTTATCAAAAGATATTACACAAACACAACTTGCATCTATCTGCAATTTTGAAAAATCTACGATGTCAAAAATTGAGGCTGGTCAGGTTAATATATCTTATTATACTTTGTATAGGCTAAGTGTAGGACTGGAAATTACGCTCTGCGAATTAGTATCTACAGATTAAATTTAAGTTGATCATTACCGGCTTTTTTCCCCTTAAAATTTTCCTTAATATTAAATTGACTATTGATCGTTTTTTGTTGTGAAATTTTATGATTAAAAGCGTACTAAAAACCTGGATTTTTTATCGGTTTATTCTTTCAAAAATAAAAAAAATATCATCGTATTTTCCAAATTCTTTGTAATAAATGCTACAGAAAATTTTTTTGTGTAGCTATTTAATTGTGCACAAAAAAATTATTTATAAAAGTTATTTTGATTTTTTTAAAGGTAGATATTTTGCTTTTTTGATTTCGGGTTGTATTGTACTTCCCAAATTATTGGTTGTAAATAAATTTACTTTTATAAACGATATGGTTAAAAAATAATGCAAGCATGCCAGCATTCCGGTTCAGAAAACTGTTGAAGATTTTATTCAACAGATTATTGAAAATAAACACAAGTTTTGCCTTGCTTTAATTTTTCTTACCTACAATAAGCGCATAAATTACATACAACCATCCAAATATTGCATGTATGATGGCCCATAAAATTGATTTGTTTCTTGACCAAGAAATAACAACGGCAATAATAGTTCCTAAGCCTACTCCTGGTGCAATATAAACTGGTCTTGCATAACCATTGGAATCTACATTGTTTGTACCGCACGATACTAAAAACAATAAACAAATTAAATAGAGAGGAAAATATTTCTTTAGCATAATAAGGAGTTTACATTAGTACTGTAAATTTTATGCCATTATTATGAAAATGAAATATTGATAGGTTCAATGAGGAGATCCACATCCAACCAATTGTTTTTTCTAATTTAAATATGCCAAATAAATTTTATTCTTAGGTATTATATGAGGTCAAAATGAAAAAGTTGATCTGCAGAATTTATAAAAATGGAAATTTAAAATGGAGTTATTCTACTGTGTATGTATTCAGATCCACCTTCCGAGCTTTTAAGAAAGTCAGAGTAATATTCATTATCTCTTAAACGATTCATGATGTATGAATAGTAATTCAAAAATATAGTCACATCAAAAGTTGATATCACAAAAAAGCCTTCCCAAATAAATGAGAAGGCTTTTTAATGCGGAGAGCTAGGGATTCGAACCCCAGGACCTGTAACAGTCAACAGTTTTCAAGACTGCCGCAATCGACCACTCTGCCAGCTCTCCGCGGCAAAAGTAAGGATTGAAATTTTAAAAACAAAAGAGTTTTAAAAATTTTGTCAAATATTTTTTTGTGGGCTCAATAAATAAAGTTGATCAGCTAAGTAAGCGTTGATTCTGCATTATAAAAAATGATTGCGGAATCTTGTGTTATTCACCGTTTCTTGTTATGGGTAAAATAACATGAAAAACCGTGCCCTCGTTTTCTTTTGATACCACACTTATATTCCCGCTATGATTGTCAGCTATTTTTTTTGCAATAGATAAGCCAATACCTGTGCCTTCATACTCAAACTTACCATGCAAACGCTGGAAAATTTCGAAAATTTGGTTGGCATATTTTTGATCGAAACCTATACCATTATCTTTTACAGAAATTTTGCAATAAGAATGGTTTTTGTTTAATCGCACCATTACTTTTTCTTCATCATTCACCATTGTACAACCTATCTCAATTTGTACATTACCCTGTTCTTTTGTAAATTTCAGCGCATTACCTATCAAATTATAAAAAAGCTGGTTCATTTGTAAAGGAATGGCTTCAATAATGGGTAAGACGGATACAGTTATGTCGGCATTTTTTTGTTTAATGAGTAATTCGTAATCCACAATAATATTGGCAATGATCTTATTTAAATCTGTAGGTTTATAAATTCTTTCTTTTGAACTAATTCTTGAAAACGCCAGCAGGTCATTAATTAACAAAGACATTCTTGTGGCCGCCTTCTCAATTTTTGCTATATACATTTTACCTTCTTCATTTAAGGTAGCACTGCTTTTCTGAAGCATTTCAGAAAATATATTTATTTTTCTTAATGGCTCCTGTAAATCGTGGCTTGCCACATATACAAACTGTTCAAGATTGGCATTTACTTGTAGTAAGTCTTCATTCGCATCTTCAAGATCTGCAGTTTTAGAGGCTACTTTATTGGCTAAACTTATTTCAGTCCATTTTTGTTGTGTTATATCCTGTGTTATTCCTGCTACAAGTATTGGTTCATCTGCTTCATTAAAAAAAGTTCTTCCATGCGAATGAAGTCTTTTTTGCTCACCTGTAATTGGATTTATATTATCGTATTCAATATTTATGACGCCATTACTTTGGGAGTTCAATGCATTCTTAACTTGGTTTAGCAAATTTTCTTTATCAGGGTCATATTGTAGAAGATCTTCCATGGTCAGATTCACTTCTTCCTTTAATCCTCTCCAATCAATTAATTTTTCGTTTAACACCACTACACCTGTAGCAGGGTCTAATTCCCAGGTGCCCAAGTTTGCAACATCAATGGCGCTTCGCAATTTTTCTTCAGCACTTGCAAGCTTTTTCTTCGCTTCTACCTGGTAGGTTACATCTAAGGCCATATTTAAAATACCATAAATTTTTCCTTCTTTATTAGCAAGCGGTTTGTATGAAAAATTAAACCAAAAGGGGAGGAGTTTACCATTCACCTCAAGCATAGCTTTTTGTTCGCTTGCATGGTATGTTTTACCCGTAGTATATACATCATCTAAAATTTGTAAAAAAGGCTGATCCTTAATTTCAGGTAGTGCATCTGCAAGTTTCTTATTTATCACGCTGTTATCCTTGCCCCACAACGATATCATTTTTTCATTAGCAAGTTCAATTATCATATCTCTCCCTACATATAATCCAATAGCTACAGGAGCATTTAATATCATGTTTTCAAATTCATCTCTTGCTTTTTCTGTAGCACGTTTGCTATTTACTAGTTCTGAAATTTCTAGCGCATGCACGAAGATTCCATTAATGTTATTGTTTTCGTCTTTTAAAGGTTTATAAAATAGATTGAAGTACATGTCTTTTACATTGCCATCACCATTCACATCTATTTTTACATGGTATTCATTTATCTTAAGTACTGAACCGTTCTTATACACATCATCCAAAACTTCAAAAATACCCTGACCTTCTAACTCTGGGATAGCATCTCTTAGGGGTAAACCAATAATGTTTTTAGTTTGCTTTATCGATTTTTTGTATAATTCATTGGCATACTCAAATACATAATCGCTTCCTCTAACAATTGCAATTAGTGCTGGTACATCATCAAATAATTCATGCATTTCAATTAAATTATCTCCGCTTTTCACATTCATGATCTCTTTTTATGTATAGATAATATTATGATAATAAATTAAGTACAATGGATATGCCAGATCAGGTATTTGTTTAAAAAAATATTGAAAAACTCCTGAAAACCTTTTTCATATAAAAATTAACAATCATTATATTAGTATTATTTGCCAAAGCACCGTCACGGGATACATATTAAATAATCAAATAGCCGTGCATAATTTATTCATTATTTTTGCAGCCAATGACGCAATTATCTACGCTTAATAAGTATTTTAAAAAATATAAATATTCATTTGTTTTAGGGATATTATTTGTAATACTCACCAATTATTTTCGCATCCTTTCCCCTCAACTTACCGGTTATGTTGTAAACTCGGTAGTAACAGTTTTAAAAGGAACCAGTAATGTTGCAACTACTGAGCTTCATAATTACGATATAATTGTTGTAAAAATCATTCAATGGTTCAATGATAAATCATTTCAAAACCGAATACTTTATACGGGCATTATATTATTTGTAATTGCCATTATTAGTGGTTTTTTTATGTTTTTAATGCGGCAAACAATTATTGTAATGAGTCGGCATATAGAGTTTGATCAAAAGAATGAAATATTTGCACATTACCAAAAGTTAGATACTGGGTTTTACAAAACACATAGCACCGGCGATTTAATGAACCGCATATCTGAAGATGTAAGTAGGGTGCGCATGTACACCGGCCCGGCAATAATGTATTTTATAAACCTTGCGGCCATTATAGGGTTTAGTTTATTTTTTATGATAAGGTCAGATGTTAAGCTCACAGTAGTATCACTTGCACCTTTGCCTATACTAGCCTTTGCCATTTATTTTGTAAATACCATCATTAATAAAAAGAGCGAGCGCATACAATCTTTGTTAAGCGATCTTACCACAAATGCACAGGAGTCTTACTCCGGCATTAGAGTAATAAAATCTTTTGTACAGGAAAAAGCCATGCTCAATTTTTTTAAAATGAACAGCGAAGCTTACAGGAGTAATGCATTAAGCCTTGCAAAAACAGAAGCTATTTATTTTCCATCTATGGGGTTACTTATTGGGCTTAGTACCCTAACAACTATTTTGGTGGGAGGGTTAGATGTTGTAAACAATGTACCCGGCGCATCTGTTGGAAAAATAGCCGAGTTTGTAATGTATATACAAATGCTCACCTTCCCTGTAAGTGCCATTGGGTGGACGGCAAGTATGACACAGCGTGCAGTTGCTTCTCAAAAACGCATCAACGAATTTTTACTTACCGCACCCATTATAAAAGATGCGCCCTCCGCAAAAGATGTAAAATTACAGGGCAATATTTCTTTTGATAATGTAAATTTTATTTATCCTCATACAGGCATTCATGCCATCCGTAATTTTTCGTTGCAAATAAATAAAGGCGAAAAAATAGCCATTGTTGGTAGAACCGGTTGTGGTAAAAGTACCATTGCACAATTAATGCTGCGCATGTACGATGTGCAGGAAGGTGCCATACATTATGATGATAGCCCCATAAAAAATATTAAGACAAACGCCATACGTTCTCAAATAAGTTATGTACCGCAAGATGTGTTTTTGTTTAGTGATACTATTAAAAACAACATTCGCTTTGGTGAAAAAAATGCTAGTGATGAAGATGTATTTGCAGCAGCAAAACAGGCAAGTATATTTAATGAAATAAATGCCTTTGATGAAAAATTTGAAACCATGGTAGGCGAGCGTGGTGTAACACTCAGTGGTGGACAAAAGCAGCGCATATCCATTGCCAGAGCCCTTATAAAGAAACCCGAAATTGTAATTTTTGATGATTGTTTAAGTGCGGTAGATGCTCGTACAGAAAATGAAATCATCGGAAACCTGTATAATTATTTACAAAATAAAACAGCCGTTATTATTACACACCGTATTTTTTCGCTCTTTAAATTTGATAAAATTGTAGTGATGGACGATGGCGAAATTGTAGAGCAAGGCACACACGAAACATTAATGGCAAACAAGGGCATGTATTTTACCATGTATCAAAAACAACAGGAGAGCGATCACTTAAAATAATTTTAAGAATATTTGTGCGCTCGTCAAGAGAGCATAAATCAACTTCGGCTCGGGCTATCCGTTCCTATCTTTTTTTTGCCCATCCTTCGACAAGCTCAGGAGGACAATAAAAAAAGGATAGCCACTTCTATCCTGCCGCTTTTCAGCAATAAACCTTTTTTCATCATTAATTATGCAACAGACCAACATTTTATTTAGCATAATATAATTGGTTTGCTTGTTTATGGAAGTGGATACAAATAAATTTACAACAGGTGGCTTAAGCCTAAAAGCATAACGGGCTAAAGCCCTCCTATCTTATTTTTTAAATCCCCGCCCTAAAGAGCAGGGCAATTCATAGTATTAAACTATAAAGTTTTAAATGATCTCAATAGTAAATCATAAACAATAAACACTTTCATCTCCGCAAAAATCTTTCAAATGCTGCGTTAGCCGCCTTTTTTTATCAGGTTTTGCCTTAGGCAAAATTGAAATAATGCGCAGCATATTTTTTCATAAGATAAAAATAAGCGGCATTGCAGCATAGCAGCCCGCTGGCTATGAGGCAAAAACGATAAAGAATTATAAAGCTATAAAATAGGAAAGATTCAAAATAAATATCATCCTTATCCGTCATCGGTAAATTCACCAAATGTAGGTTTCCCTAATAGAATCTCGCCGGCTTTGAGTAAAAACTCTTAGGTATAATTCATTCAAATAGTACATCTAGTTTTAACTAATATTAGAATGACCTCCTTAAATTTAAATACCTCCCCAAAAGATTTTAAAGTAATTATATATAATAAAATTGCTAAGAAAAATCTTATAAATAACTATTTCACAAAAATTTTGCAATATCAAAAACATTTTTATCTTTGTCACACACATAAACAAACAATCACTTTAAACAAAACAACCAACAGTGGCGTACGAACAAAACAACAACGACGAAAGAAAGCAGGAAAGCGTTTACAGTAAACGTATAAAAGCAGGCAAGCGCAGAACTTACTTTTTTGATGTAAGAGAAACCCGTGGCAGCGATTATTATTTAACCATTACAGAAAGTCGTAAGAGATTTGATTCAGATGGTTATGACCGTCATAAAATCTTTGTATATAAAGAAGATTTTAATAAGTTTATTAAAGGACTTGGCGAAGCTGTAGATTATGTAAAAACTGATTTAATGCCCGATTTTGATTTCGATGCATTCAACCACGATACTCCTTATGAAGGTGACGAAAGCAATGCAGCTGCTGCACCTGCATCAAACACAGAAGCACCATCTATGCATGCAGAATCATCTGTAGAAGTTCCTTCATCTAACGCAGAATCTGCTGTGGAGAATGAACCAACCACACCGGTAGATAACGGTAGTAAAGAGGAAGTAGATAAATGGTAATAAAATTATAATCTAAAAAACCTCTTAGCAATAAGAGGTTTTTTATTTAATCACATTTTCAATTTATTAAATTTTAATTACAGTAACAACTTGGCGAATTACCAGCTCTTGCTCATTGAATTTGGAATGCTATTACTACATCCATTTTTTTGCACAGGCATTTTTGCCACAAGATTTATATTTGGTACATAACAAGGCATATTATCTAATGGCAAGATAATTACATTGTATTCATCTTTTTTTAATTTTAAATCATTGAAAGGTACCTCAGGAAAGTTTTTCAGATAAGGCGGCATTTTTATACTTTCATTCAAAAGAATTTTATATTCTTTCTTTTCTTTTTTTAACGGAAATAATTTTAGCTGGCTAAAACTTATCAATGTAAACAAGCAACAAAACGATGATACAATAATCTTTTTCATAATTATTTTATTTAGTTCTTAATTTCTTAAATGCATTTATAAGCCCGTTGGTACTACTGTCATGGCTATTTATCTCATCTTCATTAACCAATTCTTCTTGTATATTAACCGCTAATTTCTTGCCAAGTTCTACACCCCATTGGTCAAAACTGTAAATATTCCATATTACTCCCTGTACAAAAATTTTATGTTCGTACAATGCAATGAGCTGCCCCAAACTGAATGGTGTAATTTTATTTATTAAAAAAGAATTGCTCGGCCTGTTGCCTTCAAAAACCCTGTAAGGATTTTCATTTTCAGAACCATTCATCAATGCTTCTGATTGTGCAAAATAATTGCTCATCAATTTCATTTGATGATCACCAATGGGGTTATGACTTGTTGCGGCAGCAATAAAATCTACAGGGATTATTTGTGTGCCTTGGTGTATTAATTGGTAAAAAGCATGTTGACCATTTGTGCCTGGCTCACCCCAAATTACCGGTCCGGTATGGTAGTCAACCTTATTGCCATTTCTATCAACATATTTACCATTACTCTCCATATTGCCCTGCTGAAAATATGCCGCAAATCTATGCAGGTATTGGTCGTAAGGTAAAATAGCTTCCGTAGAAGTACCATAAAAATTTCTGTACCAAATTCCTATTAAGGCCATAAGCACCGGAATGTTTTTTTCAAAAGCAGTTTCTTTAAAATGAACATCCGTTTCATGAGCGCCTTTTAATAATTCTTCAAAATTGTCGTAGCCTATTGTAGCGGCAATGCTCAAACCTATTGCACTCCACAAACTGTAACGACCACCAACCCAGTCCCAAAAAACAAACATGTTGTCTGCATCTATCCCAAATTTTTCTACATCTTTTTTATTGGTGCTAAGTGCTACAAAGTGTTTTGCCACATCTTCCTCTTTTCCACCATTTGCAATAAACCAATCTCTTGCCGAGTGTGCATTGGTCATGGTTTCTTGTGTAGTAAATGTTTTGCTGGCTATTAAAAAAATAGTTTCATCCGGCGTTATTTTTTGTAAGGTTTCAGCAATGTGTGTACCATCTATATTGCTTACAAAAAAAGGTTGTATTCCTTCAACCCAAAAAGGTTTTAATGCTTCGGTAACCATTACAGGTCCAAGATCACTTCCACCAATACCTATATTTACAATGTATTTTATTTTTTTGCCTGAATATCCTTTCCAGTTGCCGGAATGTAAATCGTTGCAAAACTTTTTCATTTGCCCAAGCACATCCTGTACATCCTTCATAATGTCTTTGCCATCTAGCATAACAGGGTCACCTGAAAAATTTCTAAGCGCAGTATGAAGCACCGCTCTTTCTTCTGTTTTGTTTATTTTTTCTGCACCATACATGGCATTTATCGCCTCATTTAATTTGCATTCATCTGCCAAACTAAGTAAGAGTTGAAACGTTTCTGCATCAATATTATTTTTAGAATAATCGAATAGAATGTTTTCTGTTTGTATAGAAAATGCTGCGAACCTATTGGCGTTCTCCGCAAACAAATCTTTTATTTTACTTTCTTTCTTATGCTGGTAAGCCTGTTCAAGATCTTTCCAAGCCTTTGTATCGATGGTTTTTACTGATGGAAACATGTCAATCTATTTGTTTAGTTATTTAAATATTTTTTTAGCAATAAATAATCTTGAATGGTTACAAATTCTGAATGCGGGCTAAGATCATTTATTAATTTTTCCAACCTCAATAAAAGCAAATGGCTGTCAGGTTTTTTTACATAACCAGGCAGTTTGTATTTACTTATATCTGTAAACTCCCATGGGTGAAAATACAAAGATAAATAACCATCTTTTTTTAAGGTTTGTAAACACAATTTTTTGAAGAATGAATAGGGATAATTTTTAAACCCCAGCCAAAATAACGGAAATCTAAAATTGGGCGAAACACTTGCCGGTACTCGTAACATTCCTTCTGCATGATAAATTGTTCGGGGCAAATGAAAATTATTATACCTGCCGGGTAAAAATGTAGGGTTAATAGATGAATCGTATAAATAACCCGCCTTTACAACTTCACTCATTTCTACCTTTCGCATGCGTGGCATTCTTAGGCCGGTAACTTTTTTCTGAATGATTTTTTCTAAGGCTTCTTTTGAATTTAAAAGATCAACATTATTAAAAGAAGAATGGTAAAATGTATGTGATGCTATTTCGTGTTTTTCTGAAAGATCTTTTATAACGTTCGGAAAAGTTTGTGCAAAATTAGCTGTGGTAAAAAGAGTAGAATGGATATTGTATGTTGTTAATAATGGAATCAGTTGTTTGAGACCATCCATGCCAACACTCATCTGTTCATCCATACCAATGTGCTGTTTATATTCCAGCGGAATATCAAACTCCTCTACATCAAATGTGAGCATGGTATAACCTTTCATGTAAGTTTACTTTCGTTAATGATGTAATGCGGTCTTTGCTTGCTCTGCATAAATAATTTACCAAGATACATTCCTATTATACCAAGTATGATAAGTTGCACACCGCCAAAAAATGCAATGGTAACAATTACAGAAGCCCAGCCAGATGTGGAGTGACCATTGTAATGAGCAATCAATGCATAAGGCACATACAACACTGAAAGTAATGCACTAATAAAACCAAGGTAAATAGCAATGGTAAGAGGCTTTGTACTAAATGATGTGATACCACGCAGTGCAAACTCCATCATTTTTTTATACGTGTATTTTGATTTTCCTGAAGCTCGGTCTGCAGGTGTGTACTCAAGTGAAATTTGTTTAAAGCCCAACCATTTTACCAAACCACGCCAAAACAAATCATACTCTTTTATTTCTCTTAATACATCTACAACTTTTTTGTCGAGTAGTCTAAAATCTGCTGTTCCCTTTTCCAGTTCTATCGATGAAAGTCTGTTGAGTATATTATAAAACAAATCACTCGTTTTTCTTTTCATCATAGGCATTTCTCTATGATCTTTTCTGATGGTATAAACAATATCATTTCCTTGCTCCCATAATGCAAGTAGTTTTGGCAAAACTTCCGGAGGGTGTTGCATATCTCCATCCATACTAATAACTGCATCGGCATTACTCATATCAAAACCTGCTTTTAATGCATTTTGATGACCAAAGTTTCGTGAAAATGAAATATAATTTACCTCAGCATTAGATAAGGCGAGTTGCTTTATAAATTGCAAACTATCATCATCACTGCCATCATCTACAAAAATTACATTGTAATTGTAAGGCAAAGGGCCTACTACTATTTTGATGGCATTAAGTATCAGCATTAAATTACTCACTTCATTATAAACAGGAATAATTATAGCTATCTTTTTACTCATCTGAAACTTTTGAAAGATTGAATTTTTTAAAAATTAATTGAAAGCACAATACTAACCATATTATAAAACATGGCAAAGCTTTTAATCCGAGCGGTCTTATATAATTTGCTTTAATATTTTTAGGAAAAAGATCGGTAGTTGATAAACTTGTAAATAAAATAGCGAAGATGATTAAACCTATTACCCAATAATTTTTTTTCTCCTGTACTACATACCACATGGCTACTCCCATCATAGCTATTACATATGTTGCACTTTCTGCAGACGAACTAAAAATTACAACACCTATTAATAAAAATGCCAAATAAGAAAGTTGAAAACTTTGGATTTTATATTGGTTTACCCGAACGATGGGTATAATATACAATATTGCGGCAGCACCTAACACAACTACATCTTTAATATTTTCTAATAAAAATACTTTTCGTAAAACCCTCATGGCAGACATGCCCTGCATGGCAGATTCCTGATTAGAATTGTTTTTTTCAGATAGCGAATAATACCAATCTGTATAAGACTGAATAATAAAAGAAGGGGAGGAGAGTAACATTGGTAAACAAAACATAACCAGCATCCAAAAAATAAAGGAGAGCATGAACTTAATTTTATTTTCAGAAAAAAGAAAAAATGCCAGCCCTACAATACCATACAATTTTATAAAAAAACCTGCAGCAATAAAAAGCGTAGCCCAAAAATCTTTTTTATTTTTTACCAATACATAAGAAAAAATGATCCATGAAGTAAGCATAGGGTTAAACTGTACATTGTGCATACTCGTCATCATTTCCAGCGCCCCAATAAGCAAAATAATATTTTGATTTTTATATGATACCGGCAGTTTTCTTACAGCATAAAATAAAAAAGCTGCGTTTGCATGGCACCATAAAATACATCCAATAATATTTGGGAAAATAGCAAAGGGCGCAATTAATATACTAAATACAGGACCATAATGGTTTACATCTGCATATTCTGTAGGATAATAAGCGTATAAATTTTTAGAAGAAAGTGTATGCCAAAATACATTTTTAAAAATGAGGTAATTATTATAGCCACCCACACCTTTGCTTATTTGAACAATAATGGCGATAATGGCTAATGAAAACCAGAAGATGGCAGCAACTGAAAATTTTCGATTAGCAATAACCAGCTCTTTTGTAGTAAATGACATACAGTTTTGGTTGATAGTAAAATCTATTTGAAAATAATAAAACTAAACTGCAATATATTTTAAACGTAAATAAATTAGTTAATAATATTTAATACATAAATGTTTTATTAAAAAAATTGCTTTCCTACAATCTCATAAATAGAATTATTTCGAGATTGTAGTTATTTTTCTAATATTCTATTAATTGCTTGTGACGATTTTCTATCAATAATATGATTCAACATAGTAAATGTTATCATTCTTTATATTGATGTGCTTATAATTCATCGTTTTTATCTGGTCTTATAAATAAGATATATGCTGACTTTCGCATGACAAAATCATAAGATTTAGTTTTTTCAATAAAATTTATTCTACAACCAATCCACCCACTTCTATAATTTCGTAAGTGTAAAATTATAAATAGTACACCCTGTTGAATGTATTTGTACGTAAAAGGAGAACAGCGTTTTACTTGCATTAATTTGGTAATATTACTATTATATATAATTGATATAGAATAAATTCTACATTATTTTAGCATTTGTGCAATATTTGTAGAAGAAACCCGTTCGTATGCTTGTAGATTAAAATGGCCCTAATCCATTTTGCTTTATAAAACATTAATAACGAATTAATAAAAAAATTAATAAGACAATTATTCTCTTTTATTGAGCATGCATTTATGCTTTGAATTTGACCTTACTATCAAATCAAAAAAAGCAACTGAATCATCCCCTCAATACATATGAAAAAAACATTACTCAACAGCATTATTTCGAAAATTGCACTCGCATTTTATTTATCAATATTTTCAATTTCAACTTCATTAGCGCAAGCTTATGTAACCTTTACTACAAACACAACTTATACAATTCCGGCCGGCGTTACTAGCATCCAAGTAGAGGCTTGGGGTGGAGGTGGTGCGGGCGGAGGTTGCTTTTTAGCTAATACTACAGGTGGTGGTGGAGGTGGTGGTGCATACAGAAAACAAACCATATCTGTTATTCCGGGTAATAATTATAACATTGTAGTGGGTACTGGTGGTACCGGTGGTTCTGGAATAGGTCCAGCAGGTTCATCTTCCATATTTGGTGCAAGTCTTGTCGTAGCAAATGGTGGCGGTGGAGGCGGAGCTACTATTATTGCGAACAGCGGAGGTGCAGCTGGTATAGGTGCCACCGGCGGTTTATTTAATGGTGGTAATGGAGCAGCAGGTACCGGTACAACTTCTGGAGGTGGTGGCGGTGCTGCAGGTAGTTTAACAGGAGGCCAAAATGCTATTTCAAATAATGGAGGACTTGGTGGATTATTAGAAGGTGGTAAAGGTGGGAATGGAAGAAGCAGTGCTGCATCAGCTGGTGTGGGAAGTGCGGGAGCTACTTATGGAGCAGGTGGCGGAGGCGCAAAAAATACAGGATCTGCCACAGCAAGAAATGGGGGAAATGGCGCCAATGGTTTTATAAGAATTGCATTGCCTTGTGCTACACCATCAGCCCAACCAACAGCACTTACTTTAACTGCAGGACCATCATTTATATCAGGTTCTTTTACTGCTGCTGCAGGCACTGAAGGTTATTTGGTGATAAGAACTACTTCAGCTACGGCGCCTTCTAACCCAGTTGATGGAACGGTTTACGCAGAAGGTACAAATGCATTAGGAGGATATGTGGAAAGCGTTGGATACAACACTACATTTTTATCTAGTGGATTAAATGCTTCTACAAGATATTGGTTTTGGATATTTTCTTTAAATACCAAAACATGTATTAACATAAATTATTTAAATACTTCTCCATTAGCAGGCAATATGATTACAACCGGAAGCTGTGGAAGCATTGCTACTAATACCGCAGTGATGCCGGAATCTGGCAGTGTAAACTGGACCGCCTTACCTTGGAGCTTAGGCCATGTACCATTGCCATGTGAAAATGTAATTGTAACATTTACCGGTACTACTGGAAGTAACAATACCGTCACTCTAAACATTACTTCTAATATTGCTATAAAAAATTTGACGCTCATAAATAATTCTACTACACTAACCAATGCTAAAGTTTTTAAAACAGTAGGTGCTGCGGGTGTGAGTGTATTAATAGATGGCGATTTAAACATGTCAGCTCCTGGAGCGCTCAGCAGTGATAGTTGCACCCTTGCAGTTACAGATAAAATTACCATTAATGGAGATGCTGTTTTAGGAGAAGCTACCGATAATGGTTTTGTAGTAATTGGCTCTACGGGTTCTACGGCAGATCAAACATGGATTTTTAAAGGTGATATTACCTTCAATATAAAATCGTACACTTTAGAGGAGCATACCATTTTTATTATGGATGGAACAGGAACTCAAACAATAACAAATAATACAAGTCCAACACTTTTTGCCGCTGATTGTTTGTTATTTGATATTTTTAAAATTGGTGGTGGAATAAATACTCCAAGAGTAGTTTTTGCAGGCACCAATGAAAAAGCATTTATGAACGATAAAGGTGGTTACCTAGAAATAAATTCAGGTGCTACTTTAGCATTGCCACAAAATTTTACGTTCAATGCAGAAGATATTGTTACTACAGGTAAATTTTTAACCTCCTTTGTTGTAAAAGCCAATGCTATTTTAGAAATTGGTGGTGATGCAGGTGGGCAAACAGGCAGTAATTTTCCTTTAAATTATCCTGCACTTACCCTTCATGCTACAAGTACTGTGAATTATAATGGAAGCAACTCTATTACACAAACAATTTTTAATGGAGTAACCTATGGCAAACTTTTAATTACTAACGGAAGTGGGAGCGGAAGAGCTTCAAAGCAAACCACAGCAGGCACATTAAATATTGGAACCTCATTAAGTATAAATGCTTTGGCAGATTTGTATCTTGGCACCGCCACCGGGCTGGGAAGTACTACCAGCCCAGTTACTTGCTCAGGGCCGTTAAACATATTATCAACCGGAGGTTTATATTGTAACGCAAATGTGGTATCTGGAGCAAGTAGTTTTAGTATGGCAAGTGGCAGTTTTTTGGGTTTAGGTAGCGCTGCAGGTATTACTACCTTGGGGAATGCTGCAGGCAATATCTCAATGACAACTGCTCGTAGTTATAGCAATACAGGTAATTATATTTACAACGGAATTGTAAACCAGGTTACAGGAAATGGTTTGCCAACAGTAGTAAATGATCTTACGATAGATAACTCAAACATTGTAACATTAACTGCCCCACTAACGGTGAATGGTACCAATTTATTAAAACAGGGTATTTTAGATGTTCTTGCATTAAAAGTTATTATGGGGCCCGCCGGTATTTTAAACAGTGTTAGCGGAAAAATGAAAGCCAATGCCGGCACACTGGAAATGGCAGGAACCAATGGCGTACAGCAAGGGTTGGCTCCAAAATGGTTTGTAGGTACAAAAATTGCGACCCTCATTAATAATAATACTGTGGGTATTACAATAGCTGCTCCAAGTGTAGTACCGCCAGATACTTTACTAATTTCTAATGCATTAACCTATGGCGCTAATGCCATTTCTTCTCAAATTATCACCAACGATAACCTTACTTTTTTAAGTAATAAAGATACTACTGCACGCTTTGGTGCCATGATTTCTCCCAATAGCATAACGGGCAAAGTAAATGTAGAACGTTATTTACCTACTACAAGAAAATGGAGACACTTAGCATGGCCTACCAATTCAACCCAAACTGCCAGACAGAGTTGGATGGAAAATAACACAGTAGCAAATGGAAATATTAAACCAGGCTATGGTACAATAGTTACTGATGAAAAAACTACATGGAATAGCAATAGTTTTGATTCTAGATCAATTAGTGGTCCTTCGGTAAAATATTACGATCCGGTAAGCAATACTCAAATAGGAATACCAAATACTACAACTTATCAAATGAACAGCCGATCTGCATATTTTAATTATGTAAGGGGTGACAGATCATGCTTGCCTTCTCCCTACACAACTTCCGCTACCATTTTAAGATCTACAGGTACGTTGAAAACTGGGAATATTACGTTTCCTGTAACGGCAAATTTATTTGCAGCAATTGGTAATCCATATGCAAGTGCTATTGACATAAGAAAGTTGGATACTGTTAATCTTACCAGTGTAATCTATGTGTGGGATCCAAAACTTACTGGTGCTTATGGTTTGGGTGCATACCAAATGCTCTATGTTTCTGGGGCAGATTATAGAGTAATGCCTGGCGGCGGTAGTTATGGTAACTTGAATAGCTTAGTAGATACTTTAGAATCTGGACAAGCATTTTTTATAAAAGCCAGAACCAGTAATGGGTCTATAACTTTTAAAGAAACAGCCAAAAATACAGGTGCAAGAACAATGTCTCGCATGTTTACAGATACTGCATTATTTTCTGTGCTCTCTTTGATTACTCCTACAGAAAATATTATTCTTGATGGCGCCATGACGATGTTTGGCGAAGCACAATCAAATGGAGTAGATGACAACGATGCATCTAAAATATCTAACACAGGAGAAAACTTAAGCTTTAAAAGAAATACCGAAAATCTAGCCATAGAAAAGCGTGCTAATATTATAAAAGATGACACCCTGTTTTTAAACATGGCTGCAATGCGGGTGAATAAATACAAATTAGATTTGATGCTTTACAACCTAAGCAACCAAGGAAGAAAAGGATTTTTAATAGATAAGTTTTTGAATAGCGAAACAGCTTTAAATTTAAATGATACAACTTCAATCTCATTCGATGTAATCAATACCCTAGGTTCATATGCTTCAGATAGATTTATGATTGTTTTTAAACAAATCGCTATTCCATCTACTAAAATTATTTCGTTGAATGCAGAAAGAAAAGTTGATAATTCTGTAACTATTAAATGGAATATTAATGAAGAAAATTGTATGGATAAGTACGTTGTAGAATACAGTATTGACGGAGAAAACTTTAATGCTATTGGTGACCAGACTCCTACCGCAAATAACTTTGGAAATGTTCATTACATTTTTAATGATATAAAGGCAGCACCAAAAAAACTTTGGTATAGAATTACCGGAATTGCAGTTTCAGGATATAAAATTTACAGTAATATTCAATCGGTAGATGTAACCAACATTGTTGTTGATAGTAAACCAACCGTAAGCATTTATCCAAATCCAGTAACGGATGGTAATGTGAATGTATATTTTAACAACGAGTTACAAGGCAAATTCGATGTACGTATCATTAACAATTCTGGCCAAATAATTTTAAATGAAAGCTTTAATGTAAACAGTGCAAACTTTGTAAAACATGTAAAAATAAACGCTGCTTCAGGTCTATACAAATGTATTATTACAGACGAAAAGAATTTAAGCAGAACTATTTCATTTATTATAAAATAATTTTTTGTTTTTAAAGTGATGCTGCCTTGGAAAGAGGGCAGCTTTTTTTTGTTCCAGCTTTACAATATGCTTATTTTAATTAAAGGTTCTTTCTAATATTTGAAAAATGAACCATGATAATTAGATCATCTTCCGGATCACAGGATGTTGATGCAGTGCATCTGTTTGGCAGAAATTGTATCTAAAACAGGGATGCTTATATTGTAAAAGATTAAATTGAATTCATAGAAAAAGTAAAAGCCTTGCAAGGTTTATTGTTTAAAAGATACACCAAACCTACATGGCAATAACAAAAGGTTTAACTAAAACACCAACAGCAAAAAAATAGTGCTCATTTATCCAACTTTCAATTTTCCACTTACCAACAAGCAACATATTTAATTGAAATGAAAATGTATTTTGCAACATTAATGGTTGATCTGAAGCAACAGTGGTAAAGTAAAATTTGCAATTAAAAGATTATCTCATATTTAAAAATAGCTCAGCGTTTTGCTTGCACACATTCCTTCTCTATAGGAAACCAAAATACAAAAAGGCTATCCTTACATATCATACAACTTCTTTTATTTTATTAATTGTTAGTTTTAATTTCAATCATATTATTTAATTATTTTAACAGTTATCAGTAATTAAAATATATTAACCTACAAAAAAATTACCATGCATAATGCTGATGTAGAAACTTTTTGCCCATCAAGTAATAATGATTGGAGAAACTGGTTACAAAAAAATCATAGTTTAAAAAAATCAGTTTGGCTTATTTATTACAAGAAGAAAACCGGCGTTCCTTCAATTACTTGGAGTGAAGCAGTTGACGAAGCACTTTGTTTTGGATGGATAGATAGTTTAGCTAAACCAATAGATGAGGAAAAGTATATGCAATTCTTTAGCAGAAGAAAATTAAGCAGTGTATGGTCTAAAATTAATAAGGATAAGGTGGAACGTTTAATAGAAAATGGGTTGATGGCAGCAGCAGGTTTTGCAAGCATTGAAATAGCAAAACAAAACCGCTCGTGGATAATGCTCGATACTGTAGATGCTATGATAATACCTAAAGATTTGGCTAGCGCATTTAAAAATAAACCCGGTTCTAAAAAGTTTTTTTTAAGCTTAAGTAAATCTGTTCAGAAAAATATATTGCAATGGGTTGTACTAGCTAAACGATCAGAAACCAGAGAAAAACGAATTGTTGAAATAGCAACGCTTGCTAGCCAACAAATGAAACCTAAACAGTTTTAAAATAAACCTAGCAAATTTTTTAAACGTTAAGCTTAGGCAAAAACAGAATGAAATTTAATAAAAATTCTTATAACAGAAAAAACTTAGCAGCACTAATAAATTATCAAAAATATTGATAGCTAAGAGAGAGATATAAAGGAAGATTTTAAAATGAAATTTGGTCGAAAACCTACACAGCTAAAAGTAGGATCGAAAGGATTGTTTAACTTAAAAAAAGACCACCTCAGAAAATATGAGGCGGTCTTTTTAATTTATTTATAAAATACTATTACAACTTTTGAAACTTACTTCTGCTTACAATTCCATTACCAGATATATCTAAGTAATAAGCACCGCTGGCTAGTTGATTAATATTTTGAACAAAATTGTTGGTACCTTTTCTAACAAAAGCATTTGTTTGCAATACCAATCTTCCGGTATTATCAAAAATACGTACCGTTACATTTCCTGTAACAGGTGAAACAATACCTGCTCTAACATCGTTCACCACAGGGTTTGGCGCTATAGTTATCGTTGCTTTTGTAATAGGTAATGTAATGGTAATGTTGTTTGAATATTTAAAAGAACCATCGTTATTTATAATTTTTAATCGGTAAAAAAGTATAGTTGATTGTTGCTCTACCGCTTCGTTATCTGTATAAGCATAATCAAATACAGCATTGCTGGAACCTGTAGCTTTTACAAATGTTATTTGTTTAAAATTATTTCCGTCTATGCTTCTTTCCAGTTCAAAACCACTTGTATTTATTTCGTTGGTTGTTTTCCATTTTAGCAATGCAGATAAGTCACTTTGCAAAGCACCGTTAAACGAAATTAAATCTACAGGTAAAACAATATTACTAGCAGCAAAATAGAAACTGGAGAAAGAATTTACGGAAGTTTGAAGTACATAACCATTTACCCCATGTACCAAATCTACACCTGTATTAGCAGTTGTTAATGCTTGTGTTGTAGAGGATAATACAGCGCCACATGCATCGTTATTTTTTAGAACTTGAAGATTGTTTATGGTTGCAACTCCACTAGCGGGTGCGGCTATCAATGCATCCAACTCTGCTCTTGAAATGTACAGTCTAACTTTTACAGGAGTTCCAAATGCATTTGCCGGAGAAATGGTGATGTTTCTATCTAAATACTTTTTACCATTTGCAGTTCTTACGGCACCTGAGTTTTTGTAAAATGATGATGTAACCAATCCTAAGTTTTGCCCCACAGCATTTATTTCTGCCATAATATTTCCGTCAGGTCCTGTAATAGGAACCCACAAATTATTGTTGCTTGCATCAATAGTTACTGTAGTACCCGTATTGCAGCTATTTACAGTGCCTGTAGTTACATTGATGGATTTAGGGAGCGTGCTTAAAGCTGCTCCGCTACCATCAGAAGCATAACCCAAAAAAGTATATTTTACCACACAGCCTGGGCATGCAGCAGCGCTTGGGTTAGCTGTACCAGGCCCTGATGTAGCTGACGAATTATCCATCACTAAATAAATATCTTTTCCATTAGGTGCAAATGCCAAATCTCTATACCTGTTAGTACTTTGAAAATAGGTGATGGTATCGCCTACATTACCTGCTGCACCGCCAATATTGCTCGGCATAGTTGTAGTGCCGGTTGTGCCTAAATTTAATTTTACCAATCGCCCCCATTTTAAACCTGCTGCCACCAAAGATCTGTTCCACCCCGGTATTATTTTATTGCTATACAAATCAAGCCCTGACCATCCTTCAGATTCCCATCCGCCATTGCCCGTACCAAATTTCCAATGTTTTCTGATTGTGTCTTTAATAGAGGGATATGCCGAAAATAATGGATCTTGGTATAGACCTGTTTTTGCAGCATTTGCATTCATGGTATTCTTATTAGTAGTTTCATTACCTAGAGGTGCGCAACTTGATTGACCAAGGTAAGGAGTGCTGTACTGTGCACCCACGGGCGTGTAGCCACTTGGATAATACCAGGTTACTCCGTTGCCTTCTGTATAAGGTGTGCCAGTGGTGATACTCGTATCCGTCCCTCTGGCATAAGTACCATTATAATTTCCGTCGGCCGAATATCCAACAACCAATGGATGACCATAGTTTTTAAATCTTTCAATCACATTTATTTCATCATCGCTATATGGTCCATGAGAAGTACCGTAAAGCATATTAGTAGATGTATCATAAGCAAAACCCTGATTGTTTCTCATTCCAATACTATAAACAGACCTATTGTTTACAAAAGGATTGGTGGTAGGTAACCATTTTGCTGCACCAATACCAGGTTGGCCTGTTGTATCTAAATTATACCTCAAAATTTTACCCTCAGTTGAAGTCGAATCTTGAGAATTGATAAGACGGTATCTGTTATAAAACTGACCTGATCCCATATCTCCCTGTGCCATAAATAAAAAGGGCGTACCATTTTTTACTACAGGTGCTATTGTTAACCTCTGCGAATTATGATCGCTGCTGCCCGGTAAATTATGTTCGATAACGGCGGGGTTTTGCAATCTTCCTGCTACATAAGTAAATCGGACCAGTTTATTTTGATATAAAACCCCATTCTGATTGGTATTGGAAATAAACTTCCATACATAGGTAATATAAACCCAATCTTTACCTGCCCCCAAACCAAACTGAGGGTGCAAAGCCAACCCTGCCAAGCCGCCTTGTGGGGCTGGAGACCAAGTACCTACTGCTTGTTGCGCATATAATGTATCTGCCAGTCCTGTTCCTGCAGGGCCAAACCATGTGCTTGTATTATTAAGATCAAGTACTGTTCTTTTTCCTCCGTTTATTGAATTCATTTTAGATACCCTATATCCTTTAGATTCTGTTATCCACAAACTATCATCAGGACCATAAGTTATTTCCCAGGGAAAATTTAATACCCCAGCACCTGATAAATAAGTGCGAGAAAAAATTTCATTCATTCTGCTCACTTTGGTTACATTATCTGTTACACAAATACTAAACCCCCAATTTGTTCCTGTTGGTGCAGTTGTATTGTTTTTGTGTACACGTATATAATAAGTTGCACCAATAGTTAAAGCAAAGTCAGCAGGGGTAGGGGTAATAGGATTATTATCGGAACATAATCTCGGCGTTAAAGCACCACTAGTACCGCTGTATAGCTGAAGTTTTAATGTTGTGCCCCAGCTAGATCCAAGATTATACACAGAAATACTAGGTGCAGTTGATTTTGCAACAAATCTATACCACACATCTTGCGAAGCTACAAAAGTACAAGCTGATGCTACAGATCCTATTTGTCCTGCCACATAAGTAGAACCAGATATAGTTTGGTTAGTAAGCATACTTGTTCCTAATGTACAGGTTGAATCGGTATCAATTGGTGTAGCATTAGCTATATTATCATTACCTGGAATTTGGGCAAATAAAGTGTTACTAATGAATAATGAAATTAATAATACAAAACATGATTTGAGTAAGGGTGAAAGCATAACAGTTGGTTTTATAATTTAGGATTAGAATTTTTGTATGAAGTATTGATAATTACATCACACATTTTAAATTCCTCTATATAAACCTTAAAACTTTAAAAATATTGCACTTAATAATTTTTTTTTTAAACTAGGTTAGAAAATAGATTTTATAAAAAAATGTTTTTGAAAACACAATATTAAAATCAATAATGCGTTCCAATAAGGTAAAATCATTTTTATTTCTCATATATGAATAGTCATGCTATTTATAATGGTGAAGTATATTAAAATTCAAAATCATTACAATTATGAGAACTAATTTACTTAGGGTATCATTGTATGGTAAAACTTTGCTTTTCATTTTTTTAAGTTTGGTGATGAGTCATCAAACTTTTGCACAGCCTGCCAATAATTTATGTACGGGTGCTGTGGTACTCACCAGTAATACCAGTTGCAATATAACAACAGGCACTTTTATTGGAGCTACCAGTTCTTCTCCTACTATAACAGCTCCTACATTTACCTTTAACGCCAGTGGAAATTTTACAACCCTTGGAGGTATTGTTGGGGTAAAAATTGATTGCTGGGGAGCTGGTGGAGGTGGCGGAAGAGGTAGTTTACGAGGAGGTGGAGGAGGTGGTGGAGGTTTTAGTAGTGGAATTGTAAATACAGTAATAGGCGGTGGTGTATATACCATAAATGTAGGTACTGGCGGAACTGGAGGAACAGGCGCCGGAGTAGCACCTAGCGGAGGTAGTTCTAGTTTTGTAAATCCTTTAGGTACTACCATGCTAACTGCCAACGGTGGTACAGGTGGTAATTCTTCAGGTGCTTTAGGAGCTGGTGCTGGAGCAGGTTCTGGTCCCGGTCTTATAAGCACTATTTTTAGAACGGGTGGTAGTGGTGGGGCTTCAAATGCTTCTGTATCTGGAGGCGGTGGTGGTGGCGCAGGAACAACAGCCAATGGTGGTGGAGGTGCACCTCTTACAGCGGGCACAGGAGGAGCTGTAGGCGGTGGAGCAGGTGGAGCAGGTAGAAATGTTGATGCAGCTGGTTTTGGAGGATCTACTTCAGGTGGAGGTGGTGGTGGTGGCAGAAATGCAAATGGTGGCAATGGAGCCCAAGGTTCTGTAATACTTACTCTAGGAGATGCAAGTACGTTAGATGTATGGTATAGATTTCAAGCAGTTACAACAAGCCCAAAAATTGTACTAAGTAATATTGGCAATGATTTATTATCTAAAAGCCCATACATACAATTATACAGTGGTGCATGTGGTGGACTAACCTTAATTAGCACAGAAACAAGTGGAGTAATGAGTACCAGTGGGTTAACCGTTGGAACTTTCTATTATATTCGAATAGCTTCTCTCACAAGTTTTGCAACACCTGGCTCAGGTTTATACAGCTTTGATATTTGTGTGCAAGATCCTTTACCCAATCCTGCAAATCTTATTGATTTTTCAAAATCTTATATTAATGTTACTGATGGTGCTGTGGGCGGTACAATAAACCAAGGAGATGTACTTGAAATAAGAGCAACCTTGGTTGTAAAAACCGGTGCTAGTACCATTACCAACGTTGCTTTTTACGATACACTTAAAAGAAATGCAGGTTTCATTTTTAAAGATTCAATTGCTACAAGAACCAATGAAGGCAAACGCTATAAATCATTTACAAATGCAGTGGGCGATGATGCCGGATGGCTTGCGCCTGCAGGTTTAGACACTTCTATTCAAATAAATATTGGTACAGGTGCAACTTCTGCTACAGGAGGTACATTAACGTTTAATTCAATACCCAATTTTTACAGTACATGTATTATAATGGCCACTTACAGAGTAAGAGTAGATACAGGAACAGTAGGCTATGGCAGAAAAATAAATTTTGGTGGAGGAGCATTTAGATACAGTATTGGTGCATCAAATTTCACCATAAGTTTTCCCAGAGATAGTTTAATTCTTTATCCATCTCTTACAGCATGTTCAGACGCAATATCTCCAGGCAATTTAATAGGTAATATAAGTAATGGTACTTTTGGTATGTTACCTAACGGAAGTAATCCTTCCGGAAAACAAAACGGAACGCCTTTGGGAGCAATTACATCTTACAATTATGAAACAGTTAGTACAAATGTGAACGATTATTATTATGGAATAGTAAATAATTTAAGCAAAACAAATGCTGTTAATCAAACTGTAGAGAAAGTGGGTGTTTGGCCTGTTGGCATTCCAACTCGAGTTTTTGATGTTTTTGATATAACAGGTGACCATACAGGTGCAACTAACACCGCTAAAGGTAACAAGCCTTGTGATCCAACTAAACCCGTAGATACAATTCCTTCGAGCCCTAATTACAATCCATGTGGTTATTTTATGATTGTGAATGCAGCTTATAAATCGGATAAAGTGTTTGAATATGCAGTAACTGGGGCTTGTTCTGAAACCTATTACGAAGTATCTGCTTGGTTTAAAAATATATGTTATAGGTGTGGTGCAGATTCTCTAGCGAGAGGTAGTGGAGATGCAGGGTATATCCCAACAGGGCCTTCAGACTCTTCAGGCGTGAGACCTAATATAGCTATGAAGATAGACGATATTGATTATTATACAACAGGTGAACTAGTATATCAAGGGTTAGGTGGTACTCGTACCGGTTCTGACACCCTAAATAATTGGGTAAGACGTTCATTTGTATTTAAAACAGCAGTAGGGCAAACAAGTTTTAAAATAACTTTTAGAAACAATGCACCAGGTGGTGGTGGTAATGACTGGGCTATTGATGATATTGGGTTAAGAACCTGTTATCCTACTATGACCTATTCTCCGCCAAACCCGATAGTTTTTATGGGTAGCGCCCTTACAATACGTGATACAGTACGATCTTATTTTAATAATTACACTTATTATAAATGGCAAAGAAAGCCTGTATCTGGCTCATGGGCAGATGTAGTACCTCCCTCTACAGGTAATTTTGTAAACCCTCCATTGGTTAATGGTCAATATCAATATACTATTGCTTATACTATTCCAGGTACTGCAACATTAGCAGCAAACGCCGGAGATTCTTATAGAATGGTAGTGGCTAGTAATGCATTGAACCTTACAAATGGATGTAGCTTTGTACCTTCTACTACATTTACTATTTTACCTACAGATGCACCTTGTGCTTTCACTGATACCAATTATGCAATAGCACCGCAAACAGGAAATATAGATTGGAACAAGCTTGATTGGAGTTTAGGGCATGTGCCTACTTGCTGCGAAAGTGCTCATATAACTTATAATAGTTCAAAAGGTACGGCAGACGTTGTTACCGTTGATATTACCAATGATATCTGTATCATCAATCTTACATTATTAAATACCTCAACAACAGCAAATCAATTATTTAAAACAATATTACACCCAGGTTTTAATATGCAGATGAATGGTAATGTACGTATGGGAGCCACAGGCATATCATCACCTACAGATAGCTGCATATTTGTAGCCCGAGGTGGAGGAACCATTACTGTAAATGGTAATACCGTTATTGGGTATCCAACTGACAATGCTTATAGTATTTTGGGCAGTTCGCCAGACGTTGCATCTAGCCACAATTATGTTTTAAGGGGAGATAGTCTTACGTTTAACAACAAATCATTTACCAATGATAAATTTGTAACGGTAACCATGAACCCTTATGCTGATACTGCATATTTAGTAAATAATACCAATGCTGCACCTTATCCCAATGCTGTCACATTTGAAAGTTTTAAAGTAGGCAACGGAGTAAAAGCGAGTACCGTTATTACAAGTGGTACCAATCAAAATTCATTTATGAATAACAGGGGAGGAGCCTTAGAAGTAACTACCAATGCTATTTTAATATTACCGGCTAATTATACCATCAATGCAAGACCTGCATATAACAGTAATTTGCAATTAAGATCTAATGCTGCTTTAAAAATAGGTGGTTATAGTGGTGGAACAACAGGTAGCAATTTTCCTGCAAACTTTACAACATACACAGCACATGCTCAAAGTTTAGTAGAGTATTATGGCGGCAATTTAAGTCCTCAAACCGTTTATGGTATAAATTATGGTAAGTTAGAATTGCGAAATGGCGTTGATGCAAACGGTTTGGGCAGAGCACAAAAAAACTCAATTGCAGCAATAGCAGCAGCCACTTCCATCATGGTAAATAAACAAATGGATTTTACCTTAGGCGGAGTCGTTAATTCTTCAGGACCGTTTACTATAACTACAGGCTCAGGTTTATACTGCAATGCCAATGTAGTTTCTGGTACAGGAGCATTTACACTTGGGAATTATAGTTATTTAGGCATGGGCCATGCACAGGGTATTTCCTTGCTAGGCAATGCAACTGGAAATATGCAAATGACGGGTGCCAGAAATTACAATTCATTAGGAAATTATATTTACAATGGTACCGTAAATCAAATAACAGGAAACGGTTTGCCTACTGCAATAAACGAACTTACTATAGACAATGCCACTACAGTAACCAATTCGCAAAACGTTACAGTAAACAGTTTGGCATTACTAAAACAAGGTGTGTTCGATATTTTAAGCACTAAGTTTACCAGCAATGGCGTAAATGGTATTTTAAACAGCACAGGTGGAAAAATGAAAGCCAACCAGGGCATTGTAGAAATGAAAGGAACATCGGGAGCTGTACAAAATATTTCAGGCAGTTGGTTTGTAAATAAAAATATATCTACTTTAATAAATGCAAATAGTACCGGCATTACTGTAGCGCCAGTACCGGCAGATACTTTATTAATTTCAAGCGCATTATTGTACGGTACAGTAACCAATTCAGCCATTAGTACCAGTGATAATCTTACATTATTGTCCAGAGATACAGGTACGGCAAGGTTTGGAGAAATTGTACTTGGCAGTGGTAATACTATTAATGGTAAAGTAACTGTAGAGCGCTATTTACCTACTACCAGAAAATGGAGAAACCTGGCATGGTCTACCAACTCCACTCAAACAGCTATGCAAAGCTGGATGGAGAACAATACTGTACCTAATGGAAATATAAAGCCAGGCTATGGTACCATTGTGACCGATGAAAAAACTACTTGGGCTGCCAATAATTTTGATTCAAGGTCTATCAGTGGACCGTCAGTAAAATATTACGATGCTGCAACAGATAAACAAATTGGGATACCGAATACATTAACGTATCAAATGAATACCCATTCTGCTTATTACAATTATGTGCGTGGTGATAGGTCATGTTTGCCATCACCCTACACTACCTCACCTACAATTTTACGATCTACCGGTACTTTAAAAACAGGTACTTTGGTTTTTCCAGCTATAGCCAATCGTTACACAGCTATTGGTAACCCATATGCAAGTGCTATTGATGTAAGGAAACTTGATACAGCAAACCTTACCAGTGTGTTGTACGTATGGGATCCAAAACTTACCGGCGAGTATGGTTTGGGAGCTTACCAAATGTTATATGTTTCTGGCGCAGACTATAGAGTAATGCCAGGTGGTGGTACTTATGGCGGACTAAATTCATTGGTAGATACACTTGAATCTGGCCAGGCATTTTATGTGAGGGCAAAAGCAACTGCGGGCTCTGTTACATTCAAAGAAAATGCAAAAAATACGAGTGCTCGATCTATGTCTAGAATGTTTACAGATACTGCATTGTTTTCTACGCTTTCTTTAGTAACGCCTACTGAACAAACAATTGTGGATGGAGCTATGGTAATGTTTGGAAATGCGTTTTCAAACGGAATAGATTATGATGATGCTACTAAACTTGCTAACACCAGTGAGAACATGAGTTTCAAAAGAAACAATGAAATATTTGCCATAGAAAAAAGAGGAGATATAGTAAACGATGATACCTTGTTTTTAAATATATCTGCTTTTAGAGTTCATAAATATAAATTGGATTTAACCTTGTTTAACTTAAATAATCAGGGAAGAAAAGGATATTTAATAGACAAGTATTTACAAACAGAAACCACTTTAGATTTAAACAATGTAAACTCTATTGTATTTGATATAATTAACAACCCTGCATCTTATGCTGCAGACAGGTTTATGATTGTGTTTAAGCAAATTGCTATTCCTACTACAAAAATTATTTCATTAAATGCAGAAAGAAAAATAGATAAATCTGTACTTGTAAATTGGAATGTAGAAAAAGAAAACAACATGGATGTGTACGAGGTGCAATTTAGTGTAGACGGTGTAAGCTTTGATGCAATAGGTTCACAAACACCTACTGCAAATAATAGTGGTAGTGTACATTACAATTATAATCATGCAAATGTGCCAGGTAATAAAATATGGTATAGGGTAATGGGTAAAGCAGTTTCTGGATATAAGATATACAGTAACACCGTAAGTTTAGATGAAGCCAATGTAACTGCAGATAATAAATCTACGATTAGTGTATTTCCAAATCCAATTTCAGATGGTAAGATAAATATCTATTTTAAAAATAAAAAGAATGGTAATTATGATCTACGCATTATAAACAGTTCAGCACAGGTAATACATCACGAAAAGCTCACAATAAATAATACAAACTTTTTAAAACAACTTACCATAAATGTTGTACCGGGTGCTTATCAATGTATTGTTGTAGATGAAAATAACAACACAGAAAGCTTGCCGGTAATTATAAAATAAATTAGCCTGCACTTTTTAAAAGGCGCTATCAAAATGTAATCATGTATTAAATGTTCAGCTTGTAGCAACAATTAGTACTTGTAAAAAAGATGATCAATTCAAATGTTGATAATCTTTCATTTTGATAGTGCCTTTTTTTATAAGATTTTTTAAGAATGTATAATAGCCTCCTTTATTTGTAGCTCATTGTAAATGATGCAGTAATTACAATTTTTATTTGAATTAATCGTTTGTATAGGTAGTTGTTTATCCATCAACTATTATCCATTCATATGTTTAACCAAATATAATGAGCCATCAAGAAAATGTATTTTGCTATCTTCCAATGAATGAAAGGAAGTGTTTATCTAAAAACTTACAAAGCTTTTTTAAGCTGGGTTTATTAAGTTGGTTTTGTTGCTTTAGTTGTATAAATTTTTTAACAGCAGGAGTCGTTAAGGAAAATGAATTTAAAGCTATAACCAACAAATATACAAAGCCTTTTTCGCCAGATGAGCTGGTATATTCTTCATTAAGTTTAGTAGATTCTTTTAGCAGTACCTTAATGGATGGTACTATGGTTTTGTATAATCCTTCTTATAGCAATGCGGTAGATTTTAATGATGCTTTAAAAATAACTACCGGTAGTGAAAACACCAGTTTTAAAAGAAATAATATTTTATTGGCTGTGGAGCGAAGAACAACGATTGTGCAAACCGATACATTGTTTTTAAATATTGCCGGTATGAGAATTCATACATATAAATGGAGAGTAGTACTTAATAATTTTGTGAACGATGGACGATCAGCCTTTTTGGTAGATAACTTTTTAAAAACTTCTACCGCATTAAATTTTGGGGTAGATAATATGATAGCTTTTAATGTTTCTTCCAATGCATTATCTTATAAAAACGATAGGTTTAAAATAATTATTAAATACCCAGATCTACCTGAAATGAGCTTTACTAATTTTTCTGCAAGCAGAGATGCTGCTAATAATATTGTGTGCAAGTGGCAAACATTAAACGAAAGCAACGTGAACAAGTATATACTACAACGCAGTCTCAATGAAGTAGATTTTGAAGATATAGTAAATCAAATGCCCACCGCTAATAATTATGGCAATCCAAATTATATAATGATAGATCACAAAAAAGAAAATAAAGCAGTTTGGTATAGAATAGTATGTTTTCCTATAACGGGTATAGCTACCTATTCAAGCGTGGCAAAAGTATTACCACATGTTAGTGAAAGCAATTCGTCTATCACGGTTTTTCCAAACCCATCTCTCCCTGATAAAATAAATATTTCGTTTGAAAATAAATCCATCAGAACGTATACAGTATATATTTACAACGAATTTGGATCGCTAAGGCATCAGGAAAACATTACAGCCATTGCAAATAATTATATTCACACCATTATATTTAAAAGCAATTTTGTAGGCAAAAAAATAATTGTAATAAAAGACAAGGCAGACAATACATCATTAGCCAGAATTATTACGCTCTAAATTAAAATAGTATTACTTTTTCTATCAAACCTATGCAGCTTTATACAAGCGGCATAGGTTATTTATTTAAGACATTATTTTTTAAATTCATTTTATTATTTTTAGTTATTAATTTACAAATAAGCATGGCTGAAATTCTGAACACATTTAGGGCAAAAAAAGTATTAGAAATTGTTACCTGTATTACAGCATGGATTGCCGTTGTTGTACAGGCATTTCTTACCACAGGCACTTTGGCAAATTTGTTTAGCTATTTTACCATACTTACAAATTTGTTGGTGGCTTTAAGCCTCAGCTTTTCACTTTTTTTTCCTAACAGCAAAGCAGCAATTTTTTTTAAAAGGCCTTCTGTAAAATCTGCCATAGCATTGTATATTTTTATTGTAGCCTTGGTGTATAATACAGTGCTTCGAGGTATTTTTCCTATAAGTGGCTGGCATTTGTTTATTGACACATTATTGCATGTAATAGTGCCTCTACTTTATATAATTTTTTGGTATTTGGTTGTACCTAAAAAAGCATTGCATTGGCAAGATGGTATTAGTTGGATTTATTTTCCTTTGGCATATTTACTCTATTCATTAATAAGAGGAGCAATTGTACAATGGTATGCATACCCATTTTTAGATGTAAACGAGTTAGGTTATACCAAGGTTTTTATAAATATAGCCGCCATGGTAGCCGTATTTTTTGTTGCAGGGCTTGGGTTCATCTTTATCAATAGATTATTTGGAAACAAAAATATAGTTGCCGCTCAAAGTGCAGCAATAAATAGTTGAATTAAAATTGCTTTTTTCCGCTTGCTGAATGTAAAAGCAAATACATAGTATCATCTTACATTTTTTGCCCAAGACTTAAAAAAATATATATCTTTTTAAATAATATTTCCTACTTTTAGCTCTCCACTCTTCCTACAGAAATTTCTCTCCTGTAAAGAATCATTCAACTTATTTATCAATTACACGCATTAACATGTGTTATTCTTTTACATTAAACCACTATAGGTTTTTTGCAAAAAAAGCTGTGCAAATTTTAATAATTATATTATTGTTTGTACAACCAGGTTTTGCAAACTTTAAACCTATGGTATTTACCGATCCATCGTTGCGCATCAGTTTATTCTCTAAAAGCTTTAATGCGCCAAATGTATTTACAGATGAAGTTGTGCTGGATTTTGCAAATACTTATAGCAATGGAATAGACATAAATGATGTGGCAAAAACAAATTATTCTACCGATAACCTGGCTATACTCAACAGCGGCTACCAATTGTCAGCCGAAAAAAGAAAACCAATATCTACCACTGATACCATTCGTTTATTACTTTCCAATACAAGAATAGCAGATTATAGTTTTCAAATATTACCAAGTCTGCTGGAGCCTAATAACAACATTCAGGCATTTATTAAAGACAAATATTTGCTTACAGAAACCCAGGTAAGTTTTATTACTGTTACCAATATTAATTTTAGCATAACGGCTGATGCAGGCAGTAAAGCAGCTGATAGGTTTTATATTTTCTTTCGTCCATCTATTCCCGCAGGGCCATTATCTGTTACTTTTTTAACTATGGCAGCCATGAACAATGCAGATGAAACAACCACAATTAACTGGACTGTTGCTATAGAAGTTAATTTGAAACATTACCAAACAGAAAAAGCTACAAATCCTAATAATTTTACCCAGTTTGGTACAGATATTTTACCAATAGGAGGCGGAAATGCAGCCTCTTATATTAAAAAAGATAAGAACCCCGCAAAAGGTATAAACTATTACAGAATAAAGGCAACCTCACAAAACGGACAAATAAATTACAGCAATATTGTAAAGTTAGATGTGATGGAGAAAAACAATTCTGTTGTTGTTTTTCCTAATCCAAGTACTGGACATAGTATAACGCTTCGTTTTAATGATCTAGCAGGTAAATACCAATACAGTGTTTTAAATAGTGCGGGCCAAGTTTTACAAAATGGCAATATGCAAATAGCTAAAGCATTGGTAGAAAAAAATATATTGTTTACCACCAAGCTACTTGCCGGCATGTACCGTTTACAAATGATAAATGAATATGGCAAAAATTACACTATTGGTTTTAGTATTCATTAATAAACCAACAATCCAATTTTTTTATTAAAAAAACCGCCCCATTATAGGATGAGGTTATGTTGAAACACTTTAATTTTTTATAACCTGTTTAGAGACAATAAAAAAATTAATGATAGCATATTACATTTTCTATTCATAAAACGTATTTTTGCTATACATAATTTAGTATAATTACTTATTAATCACTTTCCATATTTAAAAGCCGCTTATCTTAATTAATTAGAAAACACAATTATGAAAAAAATTTACTTTGGCAGATGGGGGAAAGGGTTGGTGATGATGATGATTTTTTGTTTGGTAGGGGGGATGAGTTGGGGACAAACCAATAATTATTTTGGAACAACAGGATTTTTAAATGGTTCTGTTTGGAGTACGTTACCAGGCGGACCTTATATATCTCCATTAGTTACGACAGGCGGTGCTATTATAAATTTTGGCAATACTACAACTAGTATTAGCGGGGCATCTATAACTGTTGCAGGAATAAATGCAACTGCAGATGCATCAATTACAACGTTAGGGGGGACTATAAGCAACTTAGCCAATGGAATTATACCTATAAATGTCTCTTCCGGTATCACTCTAGATTTCAATACACAAGCCATTACAACATCCGCTACGGCAGGTTTCGTTAAAAATGGTTTAGGTAATTTCGCATTTGCAGGTAGTACTTACGGAGGCGGGTTCACATTAAATTCAGGAGTATTAATAGCTCGGGGAAACAATACTTTTGGTAACGCATCAGCGAATTTAAATGGCGGCGTGTTAGCAGCAAATAATACTCGAAATTTTGGAGGCGTTCCTAGTTTTATAATGGGTGGTAATATTCAAATTGGTGAAATTCCTGCAAATGTTTTTTTAGCTTCTAATGTGGCTAATATGACCTTTCCGGATATTTCACTAGGGGCCACAACACGTACTTTTACTTTTGGAAATGCTGCACTATATACTACTTCAGGAGTTATCTCTGGTAGCGGCGGTTTAACATTTGCTGCAAATGCAAATGGTGCGGGTACTATGACACTGACTGCTGTAAACACCTACAGCGGACCCACCTCAATAAATGGGGGTACCTTATCAATAGGAGCAATAAACAATGGCGGAGCTGACGGCAGACTAGGCTCATCTTCAAATGCAGCAACAAATTTGGTCTTAGGAGGAGGGACCCTTTCTTATACAGGAGGATCTTCTTCAACTGATAGAAATTTTACTCTTACAACAGGAACCACAAGTACAATTAATGTTTCTACTGCCGCTACAACATTAACATTTACGGGTGCTTCTGTTTCTACAAATGGCTCATTGACCAAAACAGGCACAGGTACATTACAATTAGATGGTTCACATGGTTATACAGGCACAACAGCAATTACAGCAGGAACTTTGAGAATAGGTGCTGCTGAAAGAATTGATAATACAAGCCCATTGACTTTATCTGGGGGAACATTTGATTTAAACAGTTTTAATGAAACTGTAGGTTCTTTGGGCGGGGGCTCAGGGTCAATTACTTCTCAAATTGCTGGATCATTAACTTTTACTGCAGGTGGCAATAATTCTTCAACATTATTTGCAGGTGTAATTTCAAATGGTTCTGGCACAGTGGCTTTTACGAAAGAAGGAACTGGAAATCTAACTTTGACGGGTGCAAATACTTTTTCAGGTCTAACCAATGTAAATGCTGGCACTTTGCAATTAAACAGAGTAGGAGGAGCTTTGGCAACAATGCAAACAATTAATGTGAACAATTCAGCAACCCTGAGAATTTCTAATAATCAAACTTTATTAAATGTTAACTTGGCTTCTGGAGCATCATTAGTAGTTGATGCAGGAGTAACACTAAATATTACTGGCACTTTATCAGTTAATACAGGTGCTACAATATCGTCAACTGGTACAATTACTTATGGAGGTATTGGAGCATTACTTTACAATGGTGCAAGCTTATTTAATGCGGGTATTGAATGGCCTACTGCCTCCGTTCCAGTATCTGTAACAATAGGCTCCACGGCTACGGTTGTTTTAACTGCAGATGTTACAACGACAAATTCTTTAACGGTAGATGGAATATTAAATACTAAAACCTTTCAGGTCACAGGAACAGGTCCAACTGTGAATATAAATGGTAAATTAATAACCGAAAGGTTACAGGGTTTCACCGGTGCGACAACAACTTTTACAGGAATTAGCCCAAATTTAGGATTAAGTTCAATAGTTGAATATGCATCTCCAAGCGGTATTCAAATAATTACCACAAGCCCTTTGTATATAAATCTCACATTATCTAACGGAGGTACAAAGACCACGAGCAGTGCATTATCTATTTCAAATAACTTGACTATATCTAACAATACTGTATTTGATGCTGATAATTCTTCGATTGGTGGTGGTACAACAAATTTAGTAATGACCGACAACAGTAGATATATCACCGCTGGTACAGGAGTAAAACCAGATGCAGGTGGTACCTATTCATTGGCACGTACGTCAACAATAGAATTTACTAATACAGCTGGTGGACAGCAAGATATTCGCTTAGCACCAATTTATGCCAATATAGATGTATCTGGTAGCAATGTAGGGTTATCAGGCTTTACAAGTATATTAGCTATGCAAACTTTTACTACTTTTCAAGTTACAGCAACTGGTACATTTAATGTAAGGAGCAACATCGGTTTTGCAGGGTCAAATACTACTGCCATTAATAATATCAATAACCCCACTATATTATTGCAGCCAGGTAGTACTATTAATTATGATGGGGTAAACCAAATAATTACAAATACCGTTTCCTACCAAAACCTACAATTAAGTGGTACTGGTACCAAAACCGCTCCCGCCTCCACGCTGAGCATTCTTGGGAATTTAACTAAAACAACTGCCTCAACCTTTGCCCACAACAATGGCACTGTTGCTATAGATGGCACTTTGGCTACTACTCAAACTTATAGCTCAGTGGCTCCCATTTTAGAGTTCAATAATCTTATAAACAATAATACAAATGGTGGATTGACTATAGGAAGTAATTTGGGAGTGGAAACCATGCTTACCCTTAATAATAATTCAAAATTGTTGTTTGCCGCCGGTAATATCCAGCTTCGATCTTCTGCTGCAAAAACTGCTGCAGTTGCGCAAGTTGCCACTACCACAGCATCTAATATTAATTATGCTGGTACAGGCCGTTTCATTGTAGAACGTTATATTCCTGCAGGGCGTAAATGGCGTTTTTTAACATCCCCTGTTAATAGTAGCCAATCAGTAAGACAATCATGGATGGAAAATTCGGTTACCGCAGCAGATAATCTTGCACCTGGGTATGGTACCATCGTTACCGATAACCTTAGTACTGCCATGGCAAATGGCTTTGATGGACAATCTATCAGTGGTCCCTCTATGAAATATTATATGGCTCCGGCAGCAAATTTCACAGGAATAATAAACCCTTCTGACATTATCACCAGCAAGCAGGGATACATGACTTATATAAGAGGTGATAGGGCTTCTACAGCTGCCAATGCTTTGCTAAGCAGTACCATTTTACGCAGCACTGGTCAGTTAAAAACGGGACTAGTTTCAGTAAACGGCGTAAATGCTTTACAGAATCTAACTATTGGAAACCCTTACCCATCGCAGATTGATTTGAGGGTCGTTCATGCTGCTTCTAGTGGTATGTCTCCTAACTATTATGTGTGGGATCCTAAACTGACAGGTAATTATGGTCTTGGTGGGTATCAAACATTGGCTTTAAGCGGTTCAGATTTTATTATGACTCCAGGCGGGGGAAGTTATCCAACAGGACCTGTTTTTGTAAATACTATTGAAAGTGGATCTGCATTTTTAGGTTATACAAGTAGTGCAGCAGCATCGCTTAATTTTAATGAAAATGCAAAACTTTCCGGTTCCAATGAAGTTAATTTTACCGGCGGAAATACAGCAAATGATATGGATGCATCATTACAATATTTTAGCAGTAATCTCTATTTAAAAAACAATGCTGGTGTGGCTACCATTGTTGACGGTACAATGGTATTGTTTAACCAAACAGATAATAATCTTGTAGATTATAATGATGCCAATAAAATTGCCAACCTTAACGAAAATGTATCAGTTAAAAGAAACAATAATTTATTAGCCCTGGAAAGAAGAAATATTCCAACTGCCACTGATACGATATTTTTAAATACTGCAAACCTTAGAGTAGCTACTTACAACTGGAAAATAAATACCCAAAATATTAATCCTGACCTGGAAACATATTTGGTAGATAAATTTTTGCAGACAAATTCTCTAATAAATGCCGGAACAGAATACTCACTAGATTTTACAGTGACAAATAATGCAGCTACTTATGCGGCAGACCGTTTTATGATTGTGTTTAAAACTGCCCCTATATTGCCAATGTCATTTACTCGTTTGGAAGCAAACAGAATGACCAATACCAAAACCGTAGACATAAAATTTGCAGTAATTAACTCAAAACATATTGTTTCGTACGAAGTAGAAAGAAGCAATAATGGTACTGCATTTTATAAGATAGCTCAAAATTTATCAACAGCTAATACAGTCAATGAAATACTGTATGTAAATAATGATAACCAGCCATTAGTGTTTGATAATTTTTATAGAATAAGAGCCATTTATGCTAATGGAACTGTTGCATATTCCACTATAATAAAAGTAAATGCTGTTATTAATGAAGAAAGTATTGTTGTATTCCCCAACCCTGTAATGAATAAATCCGTAAGTTTTGAAGCAATACATCTTCCATTAGGCGAATACCAAGCAGAAATAAATACCAATGAGGGTAAACACTTATATGTAGGAAGTATAAATGTAACAGCTAATATGCAAAAAATTACTTTAGAACTAAATAACAATACCGCAGCAGGAAGTTATTATTTAATAATTTCTTCCATTAGCTCCGGTAAAAAATATTCTTCTAAAATAATGGTTAAGTAAATTGTAATAAACTTACTATATGTACGTTTTAAAGAAACTAATGTTATTTTTACGCAAACGAACAACAATGAAATTTAAAAAAGGATTTATATACTTTACCATAATTTTCTTAATGGCGGTACCTTTTTCTACTATGGCGCAAGTAGAACCTGGTTGTAATCCTGATGAACCTTGTCCTATAGACAGTAACCTGTACTTTCTTATTGCAGGTGCAATTATAATTGCTGCTAAAAAAACGTATGACTACAAAAAAAAGCAAGTAATTATTTAAACATAAATAAATATTAAAATTATAAAAACGAGGCAATCTTACAATGATTGCCTCGTTTTGCATAAGTTACCCACAACATTCAAATTGTGTACATAAGTTTTATTTTAGCGTACTCGGTTTAATCAATATTTTTTACGATTTTTGTTTACAACCAAAAAATTTTTCTACAAAGTCTTATAACTTTCTAGAAATTAATCTGATGATGAAAAATAACTTCCTCTGCCTGCTTAAGAGAAAAGGTAAAAATCCTTTATGTATGGTGGGTTTATTAATGTTAATATTAACTTCCTGCAAGGTTACCAAACCATCATCTTATTTTACCAACTTACAAAAAGATACCACACTCAAAAGTTTTGTAACGGCAGATTTTGAATTAAAAATTTTAAAAGGCGATAGACTTTCTATTACAGCTAGTAGCTTAAGTACACTAGAAGATGCATTGTTTAACAGTGGTGCGGTTGCAGCAAGTGGCTCAACAGGCGGAACCACAGCTGGTGGCTATACAGTTCAGCAGGATGGATCGGTTTTACTTCATAGGCTGGGTAATGTAACTGTGGCAGGCCTTACAAGAAGAGAATTATCCAGGCAATTAGAGAATAAATTATTGGCTTATATGAAAGAGCCCATTGTACAGGTAAATTTTTTAAACCATAAGGTTACAATACTTGGCGAAGTAGGAACACCACAAGTATTGGCCATGCCCGAAGAACAACTTTCGCTTATTGATGCTTTGGTACTTAGCGGAGATGTAACGGCCAATGCAAAAAGAAACAACATCACCATCATAAGAGAAGAAGGCACTGAGAAAAAAGTAAAGCATGTTAATCTTGAAGATCATTCTATTTTTTCCTCGCCATGGTATTATGTAAAACCCAACGATATTATTTTAGTATCTGCCGATACAGAACGTTATGTGAAAGAGGAAAACAAAAGAAAATTGCAGACAACCTTATCGTTGGTAGCATCCGGTATTTCATTAATCATTATAATAGCGGACAGGCTCATTAAATAACAATCGGTATGGACGAAGAACAATTTTTTGGCGATAAACCGCAATCAAATATACTGGTACAAATTATTCATCGCTATTTGCCCTTCTGGCCTTTGCTTGCCATTTTGCTGGCTGTTTCTTTATCATTTGCATTTATTTATTTAAGATCTCAAACAAAAATATATGTAGCTGCCGCAAAAGTATTATTGAAAGATCCTCAAAAAGGTGGAGGTGATAGCAAAGTGTTGGATGCCTTAAATATTTTTAGCGAAAAGAAAATTGTAGAAAATGAAATACTGGTTTTAAAGTCAACTTCACTAATGCAGGAAGTTGTAAAGCAACTTGATTTATATACCAGCGTTTTTAATGAAGGAAAAGTACAGATAGAAGAATTGTACGGTTCAAATTCACCCCTATATTTTGAAGCCTTAAATAAAGATAGTATTTACGGAGGTGGTAAGTTTTCTTTGGATGTAGACTGGAAAACGGGATCCATTTTATTAGATAAAAAAAGATATGGTTTTAACCAACTGGTAAATATAAATGGAACCAATTATAAAATTATAGTAAACAATGATTATAACAGAAATGCTGTTGGAAAAAATTATTATGTAATATTTAGTGACCCCGCTTCTGTGGCAGGTGGCATTGCAGGCGGTATTGGAGCTGCACCTATATCTTATTCATCTACTGTTATAGATCTTAATATAAAAACGCCGGTACCAGATAAGGGTATAAAAATATTGAACAAACTTTTTGAGGTTTATAATATTGCAGGCATAAAAGATAAGAATGAAATTGCGCAACGAACACTCAAATTCGTAGATGATAGACTGGCAAAAGTAACTGCAGAACTTGATAGTGTAGAAAGAAATGAAGCAAGCCTTCGCTCAAGAGAAGGTATTACAGATCTTTCAGCTCAAGGCACTCAATATGGCCAAATTGTAAGAGAGCTCGATCAAAAAAAGACCGCACTCGATTTGCAGATGGATGGGCTTTCGGGCATACAAAGTTATATTAACAGTAAGGGTAGGAGGCCCGGTACGGTACCTTCGCAAGGTTTGGTAAGCGATCCAATACTTGGAGGTTTACTTACACAATTATACGCTGCAGAATTTGATGCAGATAATGCAAGAGCTGTTGCCGGAGAAAAAAGTGAATCCGTTTTATTAGCAGATGAAAAAATTAGAAGGTTAAAAAATGATATAAAAGAAAATATCAATAATATCCGTAATAATTTTCAACTTGAAAAAAATAGTATCAATGCAAATATTGCCTTAAACAATAGTTTGCTTGCACAAGTGCCGGGTAAAGAAAGAGCTTTGCTTGCAATAAGCAGACAACAGGCTATAAAAAATAATATATATACTTTTTTATTAAACAAGCGAGAAGAAGCTGCCATATCATCTGCCTCTACTACTGCAGATTTAAGAGTGCTGGAATATGGGTTTTCCTACGGACCAATAAGCCCGGTTGCAAAAAATTATTATTTAATGGGATTGCTTTGTGGCCTAATAGCCTTTTTGCTTTTTGTTCAATTAAATGAACCATTAAGCAACAAGGTATTGTTTAGATCAGAAATTGAAAATAAAACCAAAGTGCCTGTGGTAGGAGAAATTATCCAAACTGTAGATAAAGATAATATAGCAATTACGGAAGGAAAACGTACCGTTATTGCCGAGCAGTTTCGTTCTCTACGCACCAACCTTAGTTTTATGGGGTTAAGTGATGTAAATAAAACTATACTTGTTACATCTTCTATATCTGGTGAAGGAAAAAGTTTTATTGCAACCAACTTGGCTTTAAGTATTACCCTTACAGGTAAAAAAGTTGCGCTGTTAGAAATGGATCTTCGCAAACCAAAACTTAGCAAAGAACTTGGAGTAAAAAGAGACCCGGGAATTTCAAGTTATTTAATAGGCAAATCTACCTTGGATGAAATTATAAAACCTACCTCTCACAATAATTTATTTTTGGTTACTGCAGGTCCAATCCCACCAAATCCCACGGAGCTAATTGGTCGTACAGAGTTTGGAGATATGATGGAAGAGCTTAAAAAAAGATTTGATTATTTGATTATAGATTCTGCACCCATTGCGCCGGTAACAGATTCACAACTCTTAAACAAATACGCTGAAACTACTGTATTTGTGGTAAGGCATGATGTTACACCAAGTGTGTTTTTAAAACTTTTGGATAGCTTAAAAAAAGAAAAAAAGTTTGCAAATATGTGTGTGGTTTTTAATGGTGTAAAACCTCGTGGAGCATCATTTTTGAATTATGGTTTTGGTGGCTATGGCAATGGTTATGGCTATGGCTATGGTTATGGTTACGGTTATGGTTATGGTTATGGCAGTGAAGCAAGTAGTTATTACACGGCAGATGGTGGACAGCCCGGCTTTAAAAACCTATTTGGTTTTACAGGCTTCGTAAAAAAGTTGTTTAAAAGAAAAAAACAATACACAAGAGGATAACAAAAAATCCAAAATGGTTTTCAATGTTATAAAATTGACAATCGGATTTTAAAATAAAATAAACGAATTAGTCGTTTAATATTTTCTTTAGCTTTAGATAAAAAAATATTTTTATTATCGAAGTTAAGATTGATGATAATTACAATATTCTTCCGTCCTGTTTTCAAAAAACATGTGACTGAGGAACAGCGAAGCTTTGCCAAGAATGTAGTAATCATTATTATTTACCAGTACTAACTCACAATTTAGTAGTAATATTTGTGCTTTTACTTCAACTATATAAAGAACTTTTAATTATAACAACCCAAATGAGAAATAAGAAACGCTTTTAAAGTATTTGTAATTACGAGAAATATTAAAGTATAACAACCCAAACGAGAAACAAAAACCCCTTTAAAGTATTTGTGATTATGGATAAATGTTAAAGTATAATAACCCAAACGAGAAACGAGAAACGCTTTTAAAGTATTTGTAATTATGGATACTATTAAAGTATAACAACCCAAACGAGAAACGAGAAACGATTTTTAACTCATGGAGGAAAAAGAAAAAAAATGGTACGTAGTTTATACAAGACCAAGGTGGGAAAAAAAGATAGCAGCGTTATTGGTTGAAAAAGGGATTGAAAATTATTGTCCGCTAAATAAGGTAACCAAGCAGTGGAGCGATAGGAAAAAAATAGTATTAGAACCTTTGTTTAAAGGATATATATTTATTTGTATTGATGAAAATAGCAAATGGGATATTAAAAGTATTGATGGGATAATAAACTACATTTATTGGTTGGGCAAACCCGCTGTAGTTAAAGAAAGCGAAATAAATACGATCCGAAAATTTCTTCATGAATTTGAAGATGTAAAAGTTACAGAGCAACACCCTAAAGTACATGAATCGGTAATAATCAAACAAGGTATATTGATGAATTACAAAGGAATTATTATAGAAATAGTAGGAAATAAAGCAAAAGTTTTAATAGAAGGTATGGGATTGCAGCTTACCGCTATTTTTGAAAGAAAAAATTTAGAAAAGGCTTGAGGAGAAAAAAATTGACAACAGAGGGCAGACCACAGACAACAGACCACAGACAACAGGAATTTATTATTCTTTAAAGTACAATAAACCAAACGAGAAACGAGAAACGGATTTAAAAAATTCAATTTAAAAAATCTCTTTAAATTATTACTACTCTAACGAGGAACGAGTAACGAGCAACAAGAAACGAAGAACTATAAATGATAAACGAATTTTAAAATGAACATCAACGATAAAATATATGTAGCCGGCCACAATGGTTTAGTAGGAAGTGCCATCGTAAGATTGCTTAAGAAAAATGGCTATAGGTATATTATAACAATAGATTCTGCAAACCTCGATTTAAGAGACCAGCTAGCTGTAAAGAAATTTTTTCAAAAAGAAAAACCACAATACGTTTTTTTAGCTGCTGCAAAAGTGGGCGGTATTATGGCTAATAAAACCTATGGTGCAGAATTTATTTACGATAATCTTGCAGTTCAAAATAATGTAATACACGAAAGCTATCACAATGGTGTAGAAAAATTATTGTTTTTAGGAAGCAGTTGTATTTACCCAAAATTTGCAGCGCAGCCTATTAAAGAAGAATATTTTATGGATGGTGCCTTAGAACCTACCAATGCACCATACGCCATGGCAAAAATTGCAGGCATAGAAATGTGTAAAGCATACAATGCGCAATATGGCTGCAGATTTATCAGTGTAATGCCCACCAATTTATATGGCCCTGGAGATAATTATGATTTACTCAATGCGCATGTATTGCCAGCATTAATTAGAAAATTTCACGAAGCAAAAATAAACAACCAACCTACGGTAAATGTTTGGGGAACGGGTACACCAAGGAGAGAATTTTTATATGTAGATGATGCTGCAGAAGCTTGTTATTTTTTAATGAATAATTATGAAGATCCCTCTATTGTAAACATTGGTTGTGGCGAAGATTTTTCAATAAAGGAAATGGCAGAAACAGTGAAAGAAATTACAGGCTATACCGGCGAACTTTTGTTTGATACCAGTAAACCTGACGGCACAATGCAAAAGTTATTGGATGTAAGCAAATTAAATAAAATTGGCTGGAAACATTCAACCAGTCTTACGGATGGGCTTACAGTAACCTATAAAGATTTTTGTGATAATTATGAATATTATATAAACAAAAAGCGTACAAAAACATTGCAGGAGAATGTGTAGAATTGCTGGTATTTTAAATACATCCATACCTCTATCAAATCTGCAAACAATGGTAGCAACCATGTGCAATTTATTAAAACATGGAGGTCCTGATGATGAAGGCATTTACACCGCAGAGGTGGAACACTTGGTTTTGGGAAACAGGCGACTTGCTTTAATGGATTTAACTTCTGCAGGCCATCAACCAATGCAATACAACCATAAAAGATATACAATAACATACAATGGTGAATTGTATAATTTTAAAACCCTAAAAGATGAATTGATTGCTGGTGGGTTGAAATTTACCACACATTCTGATACGGAAGTAATACTGGCAGCATTTGCAAAGTGGAATACACAAAGTTTTAAAAGACTTAATGGCATGTTTGCATTTGCACTGTGGGATAATGAAGATAAAAAATTGTACTTGGTAAGAGATGCAGCAGGCATAAAACCATTGTATTATTCCACTCATACAGGAGGCATTTGTTTTGCATCAGAAATAAGAGGTTTTGCTCCTGTTTCCTATTTACAGGATAAAGAAAAAAATGCAGCAGTATATCAGTTAGCATATGGTTTTATACCAGAACCAATAACGGTTTTAGAAAATGTAAAAGCATTACCAAAAGGTTGTTTTTGTGCATTCGATTTTAAAACACAAACAACAAGCCTCCAATCATTTAATTTCTTTGGGTTTAGCAATACAGTTACTGATGATAATATTGCAAAATCAAACATATATTCCAGCTTACAGGATGCAGTGCAAAGACAAATGCTGGCAGATGAGCAGGTGGGTATTTTTTTAAGTGGTGGAATTGATTCTGCCATAATTGCGAAATTGGCAAACCTGCAAACTGAAAAAAAGCTGCACACCCTCTCCATTTATTTTGAGGAAGAAAACTATTCTGAAAAAAAATATCAGGATATAATAGCTAAAGAAATAAAAAGTACGCACCATGCCATACTTTTAAAAGAAGAAGCATTTCATCAAAACTTTGAACAAGTATTGGCAGCTATGGATATGCCAACTTGCGATGGAATAAATACCTGGTTCATAAGTAAATTTGCCGCACAAGAAGGATTGAAAGCAGTACTTTCGGGCATTGGGGCAGATGAACTATATGGTGGATATCCATCTTTTAAAAGAATTAATAAAGCATTAATCTTACAGAATTTTCCAGATAAGTTATTACAATTAAGCAATAATATTGATCTAAAAAAATACAACCGTTTAGCCTATTTACAACTAGGAGGCATTAGAGGAATTTATCTTTTTTTAAGAGGCCATTTTACACCAGTACAAATAGCTGCGCAATTGGGAGCGTATGAAAATAACATCTGGGATATTTTATCATCTAAACCGGTTTCTCAAAATTTAAAAAGATTAGATGCGCCAACAAAAGCGAGTTGGATGGAATTTAATATTTACATGCAAGACCAGTTGTTGAGAGATGCAGATGTAATGAGCATGGCACATGGGTTAGAAATAAGGGTGCCTTTTTTAGATAATGTGAGTATAAACACAGCTTTTTCAATAAACTCAAAAACGAAATTTAATCATACTACTCCCAAACAATTACTAATAAATTCTTTTGAAAATATATTGCCAGCTCAAATTTGGAAAAGACCAAAAATGGGTTTTAGTTTTCCTTTTAATGAGTGGTTAAAAAACAGCCCTTATGTAAAAGATTTAACCTTAAGCGAAAATAAAGAAACAGTAAAATCAGCAAATGATTTTATGAAAGGAGAATTGCATTGGAGCAGAATAATGTCATTGCTCATGATGAAACATAAATTGTAAATCATAAAATAGTAAGGTAGTTTTTCAATTTTAATCCTTTATTATTCAACGGCCCCAAAATATTCTTTTTTTAACGCTCAAAGTATTTTCTGCCACAGGAGGCATTGAAAAAGTGTGCAGAATTGTTGGTAAAGCATTGTATGAGTATGGGCTCGAAAAAAATGCAGCAATTAATATAATGAGTATGCACGATCATGTGCACGAAGCTGATGGCAACATATATTTTCCTGCAGAAATTTTTACAGGCTTTGGTGCAGCAAAAGCCTTGTTTGTAATGCATGCAGTAAATGAAGGAAAAAGTGCCGACATAGTTTTTATTAGTCACATTAATTTACTCGTTGCAGGTTGGCTTATAAAAAAAATAAACCCATCTGCAAAAATTATGTTGATGGCACATGGTATAGAAATTTGGGGAGAATTAAGTAAGCATAAAAAAACGATGTTATACAGTTGTGATAAAATTTTATCAGTCAGCAATTTTACTTTAAATACCATTGCTGAAAAACATAACATCTCAAAAAATAAAATGGTGGTTCTCAATAATTGCTTAGATCCGTTTTTAAATAACCAGATTAAAACACTTGCTAATAATAACATTAGAAACAAATACCAATTCTCTGCACAAGATATTGTGTTACTCACACTCACCCGTTTATCAGCAAGAGATAGATATAAAGGTTATGATATTGTAATGGCCGCAATGGTAAATTTGGTGGCACAAAATAAAAACATCAAATATTTATTAGCAGGCGGTTGTAGTAAAGATGAAAAAATATTTATAGAAGAATTAATAAAACAACATTCGCTAGAGCATCATATTTTTCTTGCAGGTTACATACCCGAAGAAGATTTAGCTGCACATTTTGCCATGGCAGATTTGTATGTGATGCCCAGCACAAAAGAAGGATTTGGAATTGTATTTATAGAGGCAATGTATTATGGTGTTCCTGTAATAGCAGGTAATACAGATGGTTCTACTGATGCATTATTAAATGGTAAATTAGGTTTATTGATACCTCCAAACGATCCCAAAGAAATGGAACATGCGATAAAAAAAATAATTGAAAACAAAAGTGCTTACCAACCAAACCATCATTTGTTGATGGAAAATTTTGGCTACGAGGCCTACAAAATAAAGTTGGAAAAAATATTGAGCAATTAATGACAGAGGTAAAAATGGAAAAAGCTGTAGCAGAAGAACAATGGGATGAAATAATAGAGCCTACAGGAAAATTATTAGATCTCCGACTAAAAGAAGTATGGAAATACAGAGACTTGTTATTGCTATTTGTGAAGAGAGATTTTGCAGCACAATACAAACAAACAGTACTTGGCCCTTTGTGGCATTTGATACAACCTATTTTTACAACAGCAGTTTTTTTATTGGTCTTTCATAGTATTGCAAATATTGATACAGATGGTATACATGCCATTCCCTTTTACATGAGCGGAATTGCAATATGGAATTATTTTTCAAGTTGCCTCACAGGAACCTCTAATACATTTGTGGCCAATGCAGGTATTTTTGGCAAAGTGTATTTCCCAAGATTGGTAATTCCTTTAAGTACGGTATTAAGCAATATTATAAAATTTGTAATTCAGTTTTTTCTGCTATTGGTGGTGATGGTTTATTTTGGTATTAAGGAGCAACAATTTTATTTCAGCGTTACCTGGTTACTTATTCCACTGCTTGTTATAATGATGGCAGGTATGGGTTTAGGGTTAGGTATCATTATATCGTCCCTCACAACCAAGTACCGAGATTTTGCAGTGCTTATTGGCTTTGCAGTACAATTGTTAATGTATGCCACACCAGTAGCTTATCCATTATCATACATAAAAGGTAAATCTTACGAGTGGCTCATTACTGCCAATCCACTCACGCCGATTGTAGAAGCTTTTCGGTATGCGCTTTTTGGAAAGGGTAGCTTTGAGGCTATGCAACTAATGTACTCAGGTATTTTTATATTAATAGCATTATTACTAGGAACAATAATTTTTAATAGAGTGGAAAGGAGTTTTATGGATACAGTGTAATGGTGAATGGTGAATGGTGAATGATAAATAGTAAATGATAAATAGTAAATGATAAATAGTAAATGATAAATAGTAAATGATAAATAGTAAATGATAAATAATAAACCGTAAATAATAATTGAATAAAACAACCTCATATTTTTCCCATCCCACTGCCATCATAGATGAAGGCGCTAGCATTGGCGATAATACCAACATCTGGCACTTTGCCCACATTATGCCTACTGCAATAATTGGCAACAATTGTAACATTGGCCAAAATGTTTTTGTCGATAATAATGTAGTGATTGGAAATGGCGTAAAAATTCAAAACAATGTTTCGGTGTACAATGGCGTTGTATGTGAAGATGATGTTTTCTTAGGTCCATCCATGGTATTTACAAATGTGATAAACCCACGAAGTGCTATTGAAAGGAAAAATGAATTTAAAAAAACCATCGTAAGAAAAGGTGCAAGCATTGGAGCAAATGCCACCATTGTTTGTGGAAATGAAATTGGGCAATACGCCCTTATTGGTGCAGGAGCAGTAATAACAAAAGCTGTAAAGCAATTTGCATTGGTAGTGGGCAACCCTGCAAAACAAATAGGTTGGGTAAGCGAGTATGGACACAGATTGGTTTTTGAAGAAAGAGGAAACGCAGTGTGTGAGGAGAGTGGGCAGGAATATTATTTGGAAGGGGAGATGGTAAGGAGGGTAAAATAAATGTAAAGCATCAAGAAATTTAATAATGATTATTTCTAGAATATATAAAAAAATAAAATCACTGGCGCTTCGAAGGAAAATGAAAAATAATTTTCACAAAGAACTTGAAGAATTCAGAAAATTAAAATCAAACAGGTTTACTATTTCTGATGTTGATCTTTATCCTTGCCTTTTCGATAATACACCATATACAGGATTTGATGCGCATTATATTTATCATCCTGCATGGGCTACAAGAATAATTAAAAAAATAAATCCATCTAAGCATATTGATATATCCTCTACATTACATTTTTGTTCTACCCTATCGGCATTTTACCCAACAGAATTTTATGATTATCGACCGGCAAAACTTAATTTGTCGGATTTGATATCAATGGAAGGAGACTTAAACAATTTGCCTTTTAAAGATAACTCTGTAGAATGCTTATCATGTATGCATACTATAGAGCATATTGGACTTGGCAGATATGGCGATAAGCTTGATGCTGATGGAGATTTAAAAGCAATTAAAGAACTACAAAGGGTAACAAAAATTGGCGGGCATCTTTTAATAGTAACACCAGTTGGCAAACCAAGAATACAATTTAATGCACATAGAATTTATAGCTTTGAAATGATAAATGAATTGTTTGGCGATTTTGAACTTAAAGATTTTTCATTGGTAAAAGATGACCAGAAATATATTGAAAATGCAAACCCCGGCCTGGTAAAAGAGCAAGCCTATGGCTGTGGTTGTTTTTGGTACCAAAAAATAGCATGATCATTTCAGAAATAAATGGCGGACTTGGAAACCAAATGTTTCAATATGCATGTGGCAGGGCATTGGCATTGCAAAATAATGAGGCATTAAGGCTGGATACCACAACATTGCAAAATAGCGTTACCGACCAATATTTTACAGCCAGACCGTTTGAGTTAAATATTTTTAATGCTGATGCGGTAATAGCCGGAGAAGATGAACTTGCAATGTTTTTTCCAAAAAGAATTCCTTTAAAATTCTGGTATAAATGGATAAAGAATTACCGACACTATGTAGAGCCTTTTTTTATGTATGATAATGAAGTTGCCAAATTGAAAGGTAATATTTTTCTTAGAGGTTATTGGCAAACAGAAAAATATTTTTTAACATATGAGTCGGTAATTAGAAAAGATTTTAAATTTCTTCTTCAAAAAAATGATACGACTGTAAGTATTGAAAATAGTATGCAGTTGCAAAACGCAGTAAGCATACATGTAAGGCGTGGTGATTATGTATCTTCTCCTACTGCCAATAGTTTTCATGGCGTTGCAGGTTTAGATTACTATCAAGCAGCCTTGCACAAAATGGAGCAATTGGTAGAAAAACCGATGTATTATTTATTTAGTGATGATTGCCCTTGGGCAAAAGAGCATTTGGTAAAAGACAGAAACGATATCATAATTGTTGATCATAATAAAGATAAAGACAGTTGGCAAGATATGTACCTCATGAGTAAATGCAAACATCATATAATTGCCAATAGTAGCTTTAGTTGGTGGGGTGCGTGGCTCAACAATAGTATTAATAAAGTAGTAATAGCACCTAAAAAATGGTTTGCAGATTTAGAAAAAAATGAGCAAACACAGGATCTTATTCCCCAATCGTGGATAAGAATATAAAATGATAAACGTAACAAAAACATACCTCCCAAATTTTGATGAGTACACTGCTATACTAAAACGTGCATGGGATAAAGCTTGGCTTACCAATAATGGAGAGCTTGTGCAAGAGTTAGAAACCAAACTAAAAGAGTATTTAGGGGTACAAAATTTTTTGTTTACAAACAATGGTACTGTTGTTTTGCAAATGGCATTAAAAGCATTGGGCATTACCAAAGAAGTGATTACAACACCGTTTAGTTATGTGGCTACAACCAATGTAATTTTATGGGAAGGCTGCCAACCAGTGTTTGTAGATATAGACCCCAATACATTTTGTATAGATGCCACAAAAATAGAAGCCGCTATTACCAAAAATACTGAAGCCATACTTGCCACGCATGTGTTTGGCATAGCTTGCAATGTAGATGCTATAGAAGCCATTGCAAAAAAATACGGGCTAAAAGTTATCTACGATGCAGCACATGCATTTGGTAGTATGTATAATGGAAAATCATTGTTGAGTTATGGTGATATAAGCACCTGTAGTTTTCATGCTACAAAATTATTTCATACTGGCGAGGGTGGTTGCGTTATTGCCAATGATGACTCTATAGCAAATCAATTGATGTTGTACAGACAATTTGGCCATGTGTATGATGATTATTATAGTGTGGGTATTAACGGAAAAAATTCTGAATTTCATGCGGCCATGGGTCTTTGTGTATTGCCAAATATGGCAGCAATAATTGCAGATAGAAAACGTATTTCTGACATGTACGATGCCTCGTTTGCTGCTGTTTTGCAAAGGCCAACTATGCAAGCAGAACTTGAATACAATTACGCTTACTATCCAGTTGTATTTATATCAGAAGAAATATTATTGCAAGTGGTAGAAATATTGAAACTACAACAAATTGCAGGGCGTAGGTATTTTTATCCATCGCTTAATGAGTTACCATTTATACAAAAGCAACCTTGTCCCGTATCTGAAGATATAAGCCGACGTGTATTGTGTCTTCCATTGTATCATGGGTTAGAAGATGAACATATTCAAACAATCATTACATGTATTCTTTCCATAAAATAATAGGTTCATGTTAATTGTAGGTGCAGGAGGCGTAGCCAAAGAAGTATTGGAAATTTATCATCAACTTGGTATTGGTAAGGAGTTGTATTTTTATGATGATGTTTCTAATATAAAAGATGAAAAAGTTTTTAATTCTTTTAATATTCTTTCTTCAATGGAGCAGGCAGCTCAATTATTTATTACCGACAATCGTTTTGCTATTGCAGTAGGTAAACCAGCCTTACGTTTGTTATTATACAATAAATTTACAACGGCTGGCGGCAAATGTTTATCTGCCATAAGCCCACTTGCACATATTGGGCATTACCAAATAGAAATTGGAAATGGCACCATAGTAATGGCAGGCACTGTTATTACGAGCAATGTAAAAATAGGAATCGGTTGTTTAGTAAATCCAAACTGTTCCATTAGCCACGATTGTATTATTGGAGATTTTGTAGAAATATCTCCTGGGGTAAATATTACAGGTAAATGCACCATTGGTAACAATTGTAGCATTGGTACCGGAGCGGTAATTTTGCCAGGCGTAACCATTGGAAACAATGTAGTGGTAGGAGCAGGAGCGGTTGTAACTAAAAATGTGGTGGAGGGACTTACTGTAGTAGGTGTGCCTGCAAAAAACTTAATAAAGAAATAAGATACTGAATGAGTGATACGGTAATAAAAGTAGAAAATATATCTAAGCAATATCGCCTTGGCGATGTGGGTACTGGTGCGCTAGCGCATGACATAAATAAATGGTGGCATAAAGTACGTGGTAAAGAAAACCCGTACTTAAAAATTGGCGAAGCAAATGATAGGGCTACAAAAGGAGAGAGTGATTATGTGTGGGCATTAAAAGATATAAACTTTGATGTAAAGCAAGGCGAAGTATTAGGCATTATTGGCAGAAACGGCGCAGGAAAAAGTACGCTCTTAAAAATACTGAGTAAAACAACCACACCTACGACAGGTAGTATAAAAATAAAAGGGCGCATAGCAAGCTTGCTAGAAGTAGGCACGGGTTTTCATCCGGAGCTAAGCGGTAGAGAAAATATTTTTTTAAACGGTGCCATACTTGGCATGACCAAGCAAGAAATAAAAAGAAAGTTTGATGAGATAGTGGACTTTGCAGGCGTGGAGCGTTATATTGATACACCAGTAAAACGCTACAGCAGCGGCATGTATGTTCGCTTGGCTTTTGGAGTAGCAGCACATTTAGAACCCGAAATTTTAATTGTAGATGAAGTGCTAGCTGTAGGTGATGCGGAATTTCAAAAAAAAGCATTGGGAAAGATGAAGGATGTGAGTGAGAAGGATGGACGAACGGTTTTATTTGTGAGTCATCAAATGGATGCAATATCAAGGCTATGTAAAAGTACTATGGTACTTGAAAGTGGGGTAGTAGGTTTTTTAGGAGGAAGCGAATCAGGAATAAATTATTACTTAAAAGGAAAAGCAGGAATACTTACTAAAAGAACTTGGTGGGATCAAAATAACAAACCCGGGAATAATCTTGTAAGTCTTTTAGAATTAAAAGCCGTAAATAAAGCGGGTGATATTAAAGAAACATTTTTTACATCAGAGCATATAGAAGTGGAAATGATTTATGAAGTTTTAAGTAATAATTTTAATTATACACATGGATTTAATTTATATAATAATCAAGGAGTGCATATTTTAAGCTCTCACGATATTGAAAAAGCCAAATCTCTTATTACATATAACAAAGGAATTTACTCAGCAAAAATTATACTGCCGGCTAACTTCTTATCAGAAGGATTACACGTTGTTAGTGTCGCTATTATGAGTTATAATCCTTATACAATTCATTTTCATGAGCAGGAAGCCATTTCATTTTCTGTAATAGATAAGTTTGATGAAAATAATGTAAGAGGTGCATATGGGGGAAATTTTCCTGGAATAATTAGACCATTATTAAAATGGGAAACAAAAAAAATAAAAAATGATTAATCAATCCAATTGGACAGGAGAAAGGTTAGAGACATTTGTAAATAATGATAATACAATAGAGCATCTTCATAGGTATGCAGTTTCATTTGATTTTGTTGAAGATAAAGTGGTTTTAGACATTGCATCAGGAGAAGGGTATGGTAGTAATTTACTCTCAAATATTGCAAAAAAAGTATATGGTGTTGACATTGATATAGATACTATTTATGCGGCAAAAGAAAAATACAAGAAAAAAAATTTAGAATTTTTGCAGGGTAGTGCTGACGCCATTCCATTACCAAGTAATTCAATTGATGTAGTAGTAAGTTTTGAAACTTTAGAACATCATGATAAGCATTTAGAAATGATGGAAGAAATTAAACGAGTGCTTAAAGTTGATGGTGTTTTGGTTATTTCTACTCCTGATAAAAGATATTATTCAGATGAATTAGAGCATGACAATAAGTTTCATGTAAAAGAACTTTATTTTTCAGAGTTTAAAGAACTGGTAAATAAATATTTTACAAATACTATTTTTTTCCTTCAAAAAACAATTAAGGGTTCATTATTAATTCCTGAGAATAAAATAAATGGATTCAATAATTATAATGGAGATTATGATAGCATAACTAAAACGAATGATTTTAAGCAATTATATCTATTATCTATTGCTAGTGATGCCTCATTGAACAATGTAAACGCATTTAGTATTTTTGACGGTAAAGAAGTGGAAGAAAAACTGAGATTTGAAATTCAACTAAAATCTAGAGAGGAAGCAATAGCTTGGATGAAAAAATCATTAAGTTTTAGAATCGGGCATATACTTCTAAGTCCTTTTAAATTCTTTAAAAAGTGAATCCTCTTGTTTCTGTTATACTGCCAAGCTATAATCATGAGTTGTTTATTCGTAAAAGAATAGAAAGTATTTTAAATCAAAATTTCTATGATTTTGAGTTAATTATTATTGATGATTGTTCAACTGATAATAGTAAAGCTATTATTGAAGAGTTTCGTACTAATGAGCATATAACTAATATTTTATATAATACGGTTAATTCAGGTTGCACATTCGTTCAATGGAAAAAAGGGTTAGAACTAGCAAAAGGAGATTTTATATGGATAGCAGAATCTGATGATTATTGTGAATTAAATTTTCTAGATGTTTTGTCTAAAATACTTCTTAAGAATAATGAAATCGCTATAGCATATTCAAAAACAATACGTGTAGATGAATTAAATAACCAAATTGGTGATTTATCTTTTTGGTATAATGATTTATCAAAAAAAAGATGGAAGAAAGATTATTCATTTGATGGTAACAAAGAAATTGAGCATTATCTAATATATAAGAATACAATTCCAAATGCTAGTGCAGTTTTATTTCGAAAAGAATCATTAAAACATTTTGATGATAATATTTTAGATTTTAAAGTTTGTGGAGATTGGTATTTTTGGATTTCAATTTTGAATGGACATAAAATTTACTATTCAACAGAAACAATAAATTATTTTAGAACTCATTCAAAATCTGTAAGAAATACAAAAGGAGATTTAGAATTGATAAATAGCGAGAAAAAAAAAATTCGATCGTATATAATCGAAAAAAAAATTATTAGCGATAAAGTAATGCAAAAAAAGATAAAGAATAAAGGAATTTCTAAAAACAATTTTTTTATTCAACTATTTTACAAAACAAAGGATATTTTTTTTAGTAATTAATGAAAATTTTATTCGTTGCTTTCCCTTTTTCTATACACACAGTACGCTGGATAGAGCAATTGAATCATGCACATTGGGAAGTGCATTTATACTCATCGCATAGAGGTGCGCAGCCACATAAAGATTTAGCAACTCATATAAAATATCATAGCAATCCTTTACAGTTAGATAAAAAAAGCAATCGTTTTTTTAAAATTATACAGAAAGTAAAAAATAAATTTCTGCCTGCAAATGCTATATCAAATACGCCAGAGCAAGAACTAGCTGCAATTGTAAAAGAAATACAACCAAATATTATTCACAGCCTCGAAAGCCAGCATGCGGGCTATTTGGTAAGTAGAACCAAGCAGCAGTTTTTTGAAAACGAATTTCCATTATGGGTACATTCTAATTGGGGAATAGATTTACATTTTTTTAGAAATGATGAAGCACATAAAAAGCCATTGCATTATTTATTAAAAAATATAGATGTATTTATAGCCGAAGGGCAAAGAGATGTGTTGCTAGCAAAGCAAATGGGTTTTAATAATAAACATTTTGTTTTTCCAAGTGTGGGAGGTGGTTTTTTTATCCCTGCAAAACAAGCATATAATATTGCAGGGCGAAAAGTAATATTGGTAAAAGGCACGCAAGATATAGTAAGACGTGGGCTCACAGCCATGGCAGCAATAGGTAAATGTGCAAATGCTTTGCAAGGTTATGAAATTATATTGTATAATTCCTGTGAAGAAACGAGGGCTGCTGCTGATTTGCTTATAATGAACGAAGGTTTACATATTAGTTATCCGGAAGAAATAGTGTACAAAGAAATGATTGCACTTAATACAAAAGCAAGAATAAGTTTATGTATTAACTTGAGCGATGGCTTACCCAATGCGATGGTAGAGGCCATGATGATGGGCGCTTTTCCAATTCAAACCAATACGAGCTTGGCTGACGAATGGATAATCGATGGCAAAGGTGGTTTTATCGTACCTGTAAATGATGTAGCGTTGATAGCAGATAGATTGATGCAGGCATTAACAAATGATGCTTTGGTAGAAAATGCTGCAAAGATTAATTATGAAAAAATTGCAGCCAATTTAGAATATGGAATGATATTAGAAAAAACGATAAAAATGTATATGCAATTGTTAGGGTATAACAATGCAAATAATATTGCCGATGCTTAGTGTTTGCATTATTACATACAATCAAGAAAAGTATATAGCACAAACCCTCGATGGTATTTTGATGCAGCAAACCAATTTTAATGTAGAGGTAGTGATAGGAGAGGACTGCTCTACAGATAATACAAAAAATATTATTTTACAATATGCAGCACAATATCCTGGCAAAATAAAATTGCTGTCTCGTACCCAAAATTTTGGCGTTAGAAAAAATTTTGAACAAACATTATTGGCTTGTACAGGAAAATACATTGCCATTTGCGAAGGTGATGATTATTGGACAGACAACAATAAACTACAAAAGCAAGTAGATTTTTTGGAAGCCAATGAAGATTATAAAATTTGTTTTCACAATACAGCAATCGTATATGAAGATACTGGGAAAACAGACAATGCCAACAAGCCCGATCAGCCTGCAACTACTAGCATGATTGATTTAATAGACCATTGGTATATGATGACCTGTAGTATGGTATTTAGAAATGAGGTGAAAGTTTTTCCCAAATGGTTTACAAAAGCATTTAATACAGATTATGCATTGCAAATGCTGATAGTAGGAAATGGAGGTAAGATTGGTTACTTGCCAGATGTGATGGCGGTTTACCGCAAGCATAGTGAGGGCGAGTCTGCTCGTACATGGGGTGCTGATCCGTACTATTGGTTATTATTTTTATTTAAAAATATAGATGCAACGTTCAATAATAAGTATCATGCACAGATACAAAAAAGAGAAAAAGAAATTGTAAGAATCTTAGCCGCATATTATAAAAAAAAGGTTACTGCATCAGGCGATGAAATAACCACAAAATTGAAAAATGCCATCAGATTTTGTTTTATGAAATTAAATAAACCTGCTTTTTACTATTCAAAGTTTTTGGTTCAAAAAAAGTTGTCCAATTTTTAAATGACGAAGGATAAAAACATAAAGGTTTCTATTATCACTATAAATTACAACCATGCAAAAGGTTTAGAAAAAACCATTGCCTCGGTAGTAAAGCAAAAGTTTGCTTCCAAAGAATATATCGTAATAGATGGAGGTTCACATGATGGAAGCAAAGAAATTATTGAACAAAATTCGGATGCACTAGCGCATTGGGTTAGCGAAAAAGATAATGGAATTTATAATGCCATGAACAAGGGAATAGCTAATGCTCATGGCGAGTATATATTATTTTTAAATTCTGGTGATTATCTGTTACATGAAGATGTATTTAGTAGTGTTTTTTCAGAAAATAATACCGAAGACATTATTTACGGAAATCTACAAACAGACAACCGAATCATTACTTTTCCGTCTATGCTTAATTTTTCTTTTTTCTTTAGAGATAGCATCGGACACCCTGCATCCTTTATAAAAAAAAGATTATTTGAATTGCATGGCATGTATAATGAAGAAAATAAAATTGTATCCGATTGGGAATTCTTTATTAAGACAATTTTGATAAATAAAGTTTCCTATGCTTATATAAACAAAGCAATTACTTATTATGAAAACGATGGCATCAGCAGTAACGAGCGTAGTATAAAAATGCATGAAGACGAAAGAGAAAATGTGTTGAGAAAATACTTTTCAGCGTTTTATCCGGCTTTAGTTGCCGAGCTCACCGAGCAACAACATGAAATAAATAGGTATAAAAATTCCAGGGCAATTAAAAAAGTAACGTCAATAATGAGTTCAGGACTATACCGGTTTTTTAAAGGCAAAAGACTTAGTTTTTGAGAATTGCATTCATTACGTATGAATTTCCGCCAGATACAGGTAAAGGTGGTATTGGAACTTATACGATACAAATGGCTTCGCTCTTGGCAAGCAATGGTTTTGATGTGCATGTATTTGCGGGAACAGATAAACCATCTTATAACCAAGTTTTACAAAAGGTGTACGTACATCGTATACAATGCAGCAGCCCTCAACATTTTAAAGTAAACGTTGTTAACTATTTTTCCGCAGCGCAAAAATCAAAGCCTTTCGATATTATTGAATCGCCGGAAATACATGGCAATGCAGGGGAAATAAAAAAAGCATTTCCACAAATACCATTGGTGGTTAGATTACATGCGCCAAATTATCTAGTAGAAAGTTTAAAGAAAAAATACACGTCCTTTTTTGCGAAAATGCGTTTTGTTTTGGGAGCACTTAGAAGAGGAAAAATTGATGCAGGCTATTGGCGCAGCTACGATTATTTAACGGATCCCGATTATAATTTTGTACAAAAAGCAGATGCTATTACTGCACCATCCAATATTATGAAACAATGGGCAATACTTCATTGGAAAATTGCGGGAGAAAAAATTATAGTTATACCCAATCAATTCATTCCTTCCACCACATTTTTAGATTTGCCCATAAATAAAACAAACGAAAGAAAAGAAATCGTATTTTTTGGAAGGTTAAATGTGCTGAAAGGTTTGGTGAAAGCCACTTATGCCATCAAGCGAATTTTACAAGAATATAAAGACTATCATTTTAAAGTAATAGGGGATGATGGGGCCGGGCCAAATGTAGGCGAAAGCATGCAGACGTGGATGGAGCGTAAGCTTATGGGAGTGAATGATAGGATAAATTTTTACAAAGGGCAAGAATATGAAAATTTGCCGGCGTTGATTGCTGATGCGGATATTGTGCTGTTGCCAAGTTTATTTGAAAGTTTTTCTTACACCTGCGCCGAGGCAATGGCAGCCGGTAAAGTAGTAATAGGCAGTAGGGGAACAGGCATGGAAGATTTGATTGTGCATAACCAAACAGGTATATTAATAAATGCTGAAAATGAAAATGATATTTATAGTGCCATAAAAAAGCTAATAGAGGATGACGACAAGAGATATGCCATTGCGTTGGCTGCAAGAAAGAGTATTGTAGCTGCTTTCGCTAAAGAAAAGATTTTGCCCGAGGTTATCGCTTGCTATAAACAAGTGGCAGGCTGATATGAAGAAATTGCAAGTATATCATTTTCACAATGGCAGTGGCGGAGGCGTGCTTTCTGTTATAAAAAATTTGCTTAAATTTTCTATTAGCCCCTTAATAGAAAATCATATCATTTATACAGTAAACAAACAACAAATTGCTGAGTATAAACTTGAACAGATAGATGGTGCCAGTACCCAGCAAATATTCTATTACAGCCCCAAAAATAATTTTTATTACACTTGTAGGCAACTGGCAAAATTATTACCCAATGACAAAGCGGTAATAATAGCGCACGATTGGTTGGAACTAGGTATGGCCAGTAATTTGGGTTTGCAAAATCCGGTTATACAGTTTTTGCACGGCAATTATCAATATTATTACGACCTGGCAGAGAAAAATGAAAAATCTGTAAATCTTTTTATAGCAGTATGCAATACTATTTCTGTTCATCTGAAACAAAAAATGCCCAACAGAAATTCGGATATCGTTTATTTGCGCTTCCCTGTACCATTTGCACCTGCTGATAACAAACCGATAAAGACGGATAAGGATATCATTTTTGTAGGAAGGCTTACTGCAGAAAAGGGATATGATTTACTGCCCAAAATAGCGGCAGCATTAAACAAAATAGACACAGGATTTACATGGAATATTGTGGGGCAATCTGACAAGAGCCATGAAAATTACATTTCATGGCCTCAGGATGTGAAAGTATATTTTCATGGAAATATAGAAAATGAAAAAGTACAGGAGTTGCTTACCAAAGCAACTTTCTTTGTGCTGCCATCAAAAGCAGAAGGAATGCCTGTAAGTGTTATTGAAGCTATGAAAGCTGGTGTGGTTCCTATTGTAAATAATTTGGAAGGAGGTATAGATGAGCTTATACAGAATGGAATAAATGGTTTTAAGATTGACAATAATGAAGTGGACGGGTATGTAAGCAAGCTACTCTGGTGTGCATCAAATAAACAGATGCTAAAAGAGATGAGCTCTTCTGCAAAACAAGCTGCAGATGTACTTTTCAATCCACAGATAAATGCTGCTGCCATTGAATCGAAAATTGAAAAAATTAAAATTTTAAAAAAAATGGGAAAACCTAAAAAAGTATATGGCAGTAGATTAGATCAACCTTGGTTTCCAAATAGTATTACAACATTTATTCGTAGTATAAGTAATTAGTTGACTACTGCTCAAAATAAATATTATAAATACCTAGACAGCTATAGATTTATAGCTGTATTCTTGGTATTATTATCACATTGGATACCTAAATTCTTTGCGCCGTTAGGAAAACTTGGCGTGGATATGTTTTTTGTACTAAGCGGTTTTTTAATTACAGAAATTCTATTAAAACAACGAGAGAAAATTGATAAGCAGCTAAGTGCTTCTAAAAAAGCAAATGCTTTAAAAATGTTTTATATTAGAAGAGCACTACGAATTTTTCCAATTTATTATCTGGCTATTTTTATTTTCTTTTTGCTTCGAGCACCAGAATTGAAAATTGATTTTAATTATTATTTATTTTATGCAGTAAATTATTTATTGGTTTTTAATAAAGACTGGTTGGGTATGTTCTCACACCTTTGGTCATTAGCTGTTGAAGAACAGTTTTATTTAATTTGGCCTTTATTTATTTTATGTTTGCCTTTTAGCAGTTTAAAAAAGGGGATAGGTGCATTGTTGGTTTTGTCTTTATTATTTGTAGGTTATATTTCATTTACAGAAAATATTTTTCAACGCTATAATTTATTAAGTTGCTTAAACGTATTGTGTGTAGGCAGTTTGTTGGCATATTTAAAATTTAAGCGCCATTCAACTTTAAATACATCTTATATAGATCATCTTATTTTTTGGCCCGGGATAATAATCTTAAGCTTATTTGTTACAGGGCTTTTTAAGAATTATGTTGTTTTGCAGGTTGTCATAAATATATTAGCAGTTGTTAGTATCAAATTTTTAATAACAAGAGAAAATAAGATGCTGGATTTTTTTATGAACAATCCTTTCTTTTCATTTTTAGGAAAAATTAGTTATGGATTATACCTATATCATAATTTTATTCCTTGGCTACTCAGAAATATAACCGGTACCGAAACGGAATTTGTTATTAATAGCAAACCATTTTTCTCTCCTCCGTCAGGTTTCGTAGCCATTTTTACTATACAATTTTTATTGCTGCTGCTTGTTGCATCTGTATCGTGGTTTTTAATTGAAAAACCCATAAATAGCCTTAAAAACAGGTTCCCATATGCTTAGATACATCTATGCTACTTATGAAAATAATATAAAGTCCTCCTAGCAATTTTTACAAATTGGATAAACCGTTAGTAACGATATGTATTCCTAATTATAACAAAGAAGTGTTCATAGAAAGAACATTGAATAGCGTATACCATCAATCGTACAAAAATATAGAGTTGATAATCATTGATGATTGTTCTACAGATAATTCTGCAGTTATTATAGAAGCAGCTTTACAGCACTGCCCATTTGAGTTTACTTTTTTAAAGAATGAAACCAATAAAGGTGTTTGTTTCGGAGCTAATAAGGGAGTAGAATTGGCTAAAGGCAAATATTTTCAAGTGCTAAGTTCCGATGATATTATTTTACCGCATAAAATTGCTCATCAAGTTTCTATTTTAGAAAACGCTACTGATGACACTGCATTTATTTATGGTCCTATAAAAATAATTGACGAGAAAGATAGTTTTATGGAAAAAAACTATTTTGAAGATATTGGTTGGGGCAGTTCTGCTCCACCTACGGGCAATATTTATGAAGCCTTATTGGAGCTAAACTTTATACCGGCACTTACCACGCTTATCAAGACCAATTGTATTAAAAATGTAGGCGGTTATGATGAACAACTTCGGTCAGAAGATTGGGAAATGTCATTATTGTTGAGTCAGAAATATAAAGTGATGTATGACAAAGAAATTACTGCCTATTATAGAGTAGAACAAAATTCATTGATGCACTCTAACAATAACAAAGCCATTGTGTATGATTCATTTTGTAAAACACTTATAAAACATGCTGGACAAAATAAAATTTTTGATGAAAAAATATTTAAAAATATAAGCAAATTTGCTTTTATTATTTATGCCAATAATGGTGTTAGCAGTAGCTATTGGTTAGGCAAAAGTTTGCTATATTCTTTTTCTTTAAAGAAATTAATTTATACCATCACTTCATATTTGCATATAAAGCATACCACGATAAAAAAATGGAATTGAATTTAATGAGTAACCAAAATGAAGTTTATAATGAACCCCTTGTTAGTGTCTTAATGACTGCCTATAATAGGGAAGCATATATTGGAGAAGCAATTGAAAGCGTCTTAAATTCTACTTACAAAAATTTTGAATTAATTATTGTAGATGATAGATCTAGCGATACTACCGTTAAAATTGCTAATGCTTATGCAGAAAAGGATAATCGAATTTCGGTATTTATTAATGAAGTAAATTTAGGGGATTATCGTAATCGCAATAAAGCCGCTTCATACGCAAATGGTAAATATTTAAAATATTTAGATTCTGACGATAAGTTTTATGATTTTAGCCTTGCTTATTGTGTTAATATGATGGAGAATAATCCTACAGCTGAGTGGGGTTTATTGAGTTTTTCAAAAGAAGATGAATCGGTTTTGCTTAAGCCTTATGAAAGTATAAGAAGACATTTTTTTCAAAGGCCATTTTTATCTATCGGACCTGATGGCAGTATATATAAAAACGATTTTTTTAAAAAGCTAAATGGCTTTTCAACTAAATACGGCCCTGCAAATGATGTTTATACAAACGTGTTTGCAGCCTCAATGGGTAATGTTGTATTGCTTACTAGAGATTTCTTTTTTTACAGATTACATGATGGGCAAGAGATGAATAATAAGTACGCATATTTGTATAATAATTATTGCTTGACAAAAGACGCATTTCCATTTTTAGAAAAAATTTTCACTAAAAAAGAAATTCAATTTATTGAGAATAAAAATAAACGAAGGTTTACCGTAAATATTTTTAAATACTTTTTTAAGACATTAAATTTTTCAAAAACCCATTTTGCCATTAAGCAAGCGCAGTTTTCTTTTAAAGATGCTTTGCAAGGTATATTTCATTAATCTTATCGTGAAAATAATTTATTGCCTGAATCATTTTTTGCCCACTCAGGTTGCAGGTACAGAAGTATATGTTTTTTCGCTTGCAAAAGCAATGCAAAAAAAAGGTTACGAAGTATTGGTATTAATTCCCAATTTTGGAAAACCTTTTGACGAGTCGTATAACTATGAAAATATAAAAGTAATAAAATTTGCAGAGCCAACAGTACTTACACATCAAATCATTATTGGCAAAGCCATACCTGATGGAGTTACATATTTTGCTAAAATATTGAACATCGAAAAACCTTCTATCATCCATTTTCATACAGTAGGAGGAAGCAACGGTATTAGTTTGCATCATGTAAGAGAAGCAAAAAAAAACAATGCAAAACTAATAACTACATTTCACCTTGCGGGTTATAGTTGTAAAACAAATAATTTGTTGTACAAAAAGCAAGAGCCTTGCAATGGTTATATAGATGTGCTTAGATGTACAAGCTGTGTGTATGATGAAAAAGGGTTGAGTAATTTAAAAACAAATATTTTGTTTGGTGCAGCTTCGGCAGCTTACAAATTGAAATATGATGCCAGTAAATGGAATACTACACTTGGTACTGCTATAGGGTTTCCATTTATTATTGAAAAATTAAAGAAAGATCTTGTTGAGCTTTGCAACCTGTCAACACAAGTGGTTGTGCTTACAAAGTGGTATAAAAAGGTAATGGAATTAAATGAAATTTCTTCTAATAAGTTGCATTATATTTCTCAAGGATTATCTGGAGTTGTACCCGATGCTAATGCAAATAATGACTACAGCGTTTTAAAGTTAGTTTTTGTTGGTAGAATTAATGAATCAAAAGGTCTTCATTTACTCCTTAAAGCAATGAATGAAATTCCATCAAAGAAAATTTCGCTAGATATTTTTGGCCCATTAAGTGATGAGCAATATGCTAGTGAATGGAAAACCTTTTCATCTTCCATGGAGAATGTAAGATGGATGGGCGTTATAAAACCACAAGAAATATTGAATACACTTATACGCTATAATATATTGTGTTTACCTTCTGTTATTTGCGAAATGAGTCCTTTAGTTATTCAAGAAGCACATGCTGTTGGTGTCCCTGTGGTTGCATCAAATGTGTATGGCAATATCGAGCAAATAATAGATGGCGAAAACGGATGGATTTTTAATTTTAATGATAGTAATGATCTTAAGAATAAACTTGAGCGATTAATTGCTGACCCATCTTTAATTGGAAAAGCCAAAAAGAATATTGAGCCAGTAAAATCTTTTGAAGTAGTTGCCGAAGAGCACGAAATCTTGTATAAAGAAATTTTAGCGGCGATATGAAAATATTAATAGTAATGGATCCCGGCATACTTATTCCTGTAAAGGGATATGGCGGGCATGAGCGTTTGGTAGAAATGTTTGCAAAAGAATATAGCAGCCTTGGGCATGAAGTGCATTTACTAATTACTAATGGATCTTATATACCGAACTGTACTGTACATGGATTAGGGAAAGCTGGATTTCCTCCTACAAAAAAAGATGCTAATAAAGCAATATTTACAGCATGGAAATTTTTATGGAAACATAGAAAAAGGTTTGACTTGATACATAATTTTGGCAGGCTTATTTATTTATTACCAGTTTGGAACAGCAGTGTAAAAAAAATTATGACTTATGGCAGAGAAATAACGGGCACTAATATTAATAAACTACTTAGGCTTCCACACAGAAACATAATTTTTACAGGGTGTAGCAAAAATTTGATTAGCAGGAGTGGAGCTAAAGGAAACTGGCATGCAGTTTATAATGCCATTAATTTTAATGCATACAACCTTATAGAAAATGTAGCCAATGATGCACCGTTAATTTTTCTTGGGCGAATAGAAAAAATAAAAGGTTGTCATATTGCTATTGCTATTGCCAAAGAAACTGGTAATAATTTAATCATAGCTGGAAACGTTTCTCCTTTAGAGGAAGAAAAAAAATATTTTAATGAACAGATAAAACCTCACATTGATGGAACAAAAATTAATTATGTGGGGCAAGTAAATGATATCCAAAAAAATGAATGGCTTGGTAAAAGTAAAGCATTATTAATGCCAATAGAATGGAACGAACCCTTTGGAATTGTAATGATAGAAGCAATGGCTTGCGGCACACCAGTTATTGCGTTTGACATGGGATCGGTGAATGAAGTGGTGGATGAAAATATTACTGGTTATAAAGTAAATGATGTAACAGAAATGATTGGAACCATAAGCAAAATAAAATTTTTAAACAGAGCAGATTGTAGAAAAATGGCGGAAGAAAGATTTGATGTGAAAGTGATAGCTCAACAATATCTTTTATTAAGTGAATCAAATTAACAACAACCTTAATCAACTAGTCAATGCATTATTTATCTGCAATGAAAAGTTTCTTAATAAATCTGATAATGCTGGAGGAGTTAAGTTTTGTACTGATGAGTATTTATCGATGATAAATACAAATTTTAATGTGATCAAATTTCCAGTTAGTTATGACAAAAAAATTATACAAAGAATAAGAAAAAAAATTAATTTAAATGCCTACAATGATTATGATATCAACGGGTATAAATCTTCCTTGAAAACTGTTTTACTAGAAAACAAAGTAACTCATGTATTTCTTAATTTAACCAATACGGGCCCCTTTGCCAAGTTAGTAAAATCAATATCATCAACTATAAAGGTTATTTTATGTTCGCATGGAAACGAAAGTGGCGATTATTTACATGAATTAAATATTCACGAAAAACACCGAGGCTTTCAAGAAAAAACAGCCACGTATAATTTGGGAAAGATGCTTGTTAAAGAAGCTACATTTAGAAAGAATATAGATCTTGTTCTAACCGTATCTGATGTGGAAGAGGGGATAGAAAAATGGCTTGGAGCAAAGAATGTTTTTATGGTACCGAGGTATATTGAAAAACAAAATAAGTTATATGTACCTATAAAAGGTAGGGTAGGCTTTATATCAGATTTAAGCCATGAACCAAATTTTTTTGGAATAAAAGAGGTGTGTAATGCATTAAACAAAATGCCTAGCCACAACATAGAGATGAGGCTGGTAGGAGGGGGGAAAGAGAGAGGGGATGAGTTACAAAATAAGTATTCATTTGTGCGATACTTGGGATATTTATCTGAAGACAAACTGGAAAAAGAAATATCAGCTTGGACTTTTGCATTAAATCCTGTCTTTTATTATTCTAGAGGAGTAAGTACTAAACTCGGAAAATCACTTGGTATGGGTTACCCAGTTATCACCTCAGAGATAGGTATGCGTGGCTACAAATGGCAAGAAGGAGAATTGCCTAAATGTAAAACGGCAATTGAAATGGCAGCTTTAATAGTTACTTTATCTAATGATAAAAACACTTGGGACTTTTATAAAACCGAAGTGCAAAAAATACAGGCATCATCACCTTCGTATGAAGAAATGATGTTAGAATTAAATAGATACTTATAAAATTTTGAAAAAAATTCTCATCCTATATCCACACTTTCCACCTTCTAATTTAGCTGGTGTGCACAGAGCAAGATTATTTGTGCAACATCTTCCATCTTTTGGGTGGGAGCCTGTTATTCTTACCGTGCATGAAGATTTTTATGAAGAAAAGCTAGACAGAAATTTAGAAAAATTATTGCCCCACACATTAAGAATAGAAAAAGTGACTGCAAAGCCATTAGGAAAAAAAAGACTAATTGGCGATATTGGATTGAGAGGCTTTAACACACTCTACAAAAAGGCAAAGCAATTGATAAAAACGGAGCACTTCGATTTTTTATATATTCCAATTCCATCATTTTATTGTGCATTGCTAGGAAGAAGATTACAGCATTCTACCGGTATAAGGTATGGAATTGATTATATTGACCCATGGGTGCATAATTTTCCTGGCAGTGAAAATATTTTAACTAGGCATTGGCTGAGTAAGCAACTTGCTAAGATACTCGAGCCAATTGCTATTAAAAAAGCATCACTTATAACAGGCGTCGCAGAAGGATATTATCATCCAGTATTAGAAAGGAACCCGCATTTAAAAAATATCGTAACGGGTGCTATGCCATATGGCGGAGAAGCCAGAGATCATGAAATTGTAGAAACATTAAATATTGCGCCTTATCTTTTTCAAAAAGAAAAAGGTATTTTTAAATTTGTGTACGCAGGGGCAATGTTGCCTAAAGCATATACTCCACTGGAGAAAATATTTGAGGTAATAGCAGCGAATGAGATTTCATTTGAAAATGTAGAATTTCATTTTATAGGTACGGGGAAAAAGCCAGATGATGAAGCAGGATATAATATTAAACCTTTAGCAGAAAAATATGGTTTGTGGAAAAACAAAGTTTTTGAGTACCCTGCTAGGATACCTTACTTAGACGTTTTAGTACATTTAAACATTGCTGATGCAGTTTTTATATTAGGAAGTACGGAGCCGCATTACACTCCTTCAAAAGTTTACCAAGCAGTATTATCTGCCAAACCTATCCTAGCAGTATTGCACACTGATAGCAGTGCAGTAGGAGTTATAAAAAATTCGAATACTGGAGAAGTATTGGACTTTAATGGTGAAAAGGATGCTAGTAAGATTTCTGAAAATTTTATTCCATCATTTAATAATTTCATGAAATTTAAAGCCAATTTTAAAAAGGATCAAATTAATCAATCATTATTTAATGAATTTTCAGCTTATGCTGTAACAAAAAAACTAGCCCTACTTTTAGATAAAGTAGTAGCCAACAAATAAGTGATAAAACTTGCCATCATAACTACGCATCCTGTTCAATACAACGCACCACTTTTTAAAATGCTTACAGAGCGTAATATTGTTCATGTAAAAGTTTTTTATACTTGGAGCCAAACAGCATCAGGAAAAAAATACGATCCAGGTTTTGGTAGAGCTATTGAGTGGGACATTCCTATAATGGAAGGATACGAATATAGTTTTGTAGAAAATATATCAAAAAAACCCGGTTCACAACATTATAATGGAATTAATAATCCTACACTAATAAAAGAAATACAGCAATGGAATGCAGATGCTGTTTTGGTATACGGATGGAACTTTAAAAGTCATTTAAAAGTTATTCGATTTTTTAAAAATAAAATACCTGTACTATTTAGAGGAGATTCTACTTTATTGGATGAAACTCCCGGGTTAAAAAAACTTATAAGAAGAGTAGTTTTAAAATATGTTTATTCTTTTATAGATATTGCATTATATGCCGGCACGGCTAACAAAGCATATTTTGTAGCACATGGGTTTAAAGAAAAGCAATTGGTATTTATGCCGCATGCCATAGATAATAAAAGATTTGCATCAAATGAAGGTAACATGGTATCTGCAAAAAATATAAGAGAAAAATTAAACATTCCAATTGATGCATTATTATTTCTATTTGCAGGAAAACTGGATGATAATAAAAATGCAGGTTTATTAATAGAGGCATTTCTTGAATGTAACTACCAAGCAAGTTTTCTTTTAATTGTAGGAAATGGAAATAAAGAAATATTATTAAAAAGTAAATTTGGGAAAAATAAAAACATACGCTTTTTAGATTTTCAAAACCAGCAAAACATGCCTGCTTTATATGATTCTGCCAATGTTTTTGTTTTACCATCTAAAAGTGAAACTTGGGGCCTCGCCGTAAATGAAGCAATGGCAGCAGGCAAAGCAATTGTTTTGAGCGATGCTTGTGGTGCTTCTTATGATCTTGTAGTAAACAAAGAGAATGGTTTTGTTTTTAAAAGTGATGATAAAATAGCACTCAAAGCTTCTATTCAATACTTAATGGAGAATAAAAAAGAAACGGTACTAATGGGAGAAAATTCTCTTTTAAAGATAGCAGCATACAATTATATCGCAGATTGTTTAGCAGTAGAGAAAGCATTGGAGCAAGTTGATAACAAAAAAAAGCAATGAGGACAAAGATTTATTTTGATGATGCTACAAAAGGGTTTTTAATAATTCTCTTAATTAGCCAGTTGTTTTTTACCAATGGTATAATACTATTTGCAGGCTTAGTTATATTTTTTATACTTATAAATATATTACAACAACCTTACAAGCCATCAGTTTTTACAGTGATGTTGTTTTATCATTTTCTTCAAATTTCTGCAGGTGTATGGGAAAGTAATTATTTGGATAAGGATATTAATTATAGATCTGAAAGTACAGAATATGCTACCATTGCCTGTTACATTGGTTTACTTTTTTTGTTTCTACCTATTGCATATTATCAAAATAAAATACCAGCTCTTTCTTTACAACAATTAAAAAAACATGCTGATAGAATTTCATTAGATAAAACATTTAGGGTTTACTTAATAAGTTTTTTTGCAATTAATGCACTTACAGGAATTGCTTTTTTAGTTCCTTCTCTTACTCAAATAATTTTTAGTCTTGCTAACATTAAATGGTTTCTTTTTTTATTATTTGGTTTTCAAAGTATTCTTAAAAATAGGAAACGAAAAGAGTTTTATATCTTTTGCGCACTGGAATTTGCCATGGGTTTTTACAGTTATTTTTCAGAATTTAAAACAATTATATTTTATATTCTAATAATGTTTTTATCATTACTAAATGTTGTTAGGTTTAATAAAATAATTGTATTTTCTTTTTGTCTTGTATTTGTTTTTTTGGGCGGTGTTTTTTGGACAAGTATAAAGGGAGAATATAGAAGTTTTATAAATAAGGGAAGTAAATCGCAAACAGTACAGGTTGAGAAGGGTGAGGCCTTAACTAAATTATTGGAACTTTCGGAAAAGCAAAATAATAATTCCTTTAATGATGCCGTTGAGAATTTTCTTGACCGACTTCAATACACTTATCATATTGCAAAAACAATGGATCGTGTCCCTGCAATTATTCCTCACCAAAATGGAAATAATTGGGGAAATACATTGATGTTTGTATTAACGCCAAGATTGATTAACCCTAATAAAGGAACGTACGATGCCTCCATCAAAGCTTCCAAATATACGGGTGTGCAGTACTCAGGAGTAAAAAGGGGGGTATCAGTAAGCTTGGGATATTTTGCAGATGGGTATATTGATTTTGGTTATGTTGGTATGTTTATTCCTATCCTTATTTTAGGATTAATTTATGGAAGCAGTTATTTTTATTTTGTAAAAAACTCTTCCAACAATTTTGTGTTTAACTATGCTGTTGTTGGAGCTATATTTATGGAGCTTTTTGCTTTTGAATCAGACAATATTTTTGTAATTGGAAGGTTATATGTTAACCTACTCGTATTTTTTTTATTGAAAAAATTCCTCTTCCCAAAACTTATTAATTACATAAAAATCATTCCAAAGCAGTTAGAAAATTGAACATTTTCATAACTATACCTTGGTTTGTTCCTGCCTACAAAGCTGGCGGTCCTATACAATCAATAGCTAATCTTGTAAATACTTTTTCAGAAAATGTGGAGTATAATATTTTTTGCGGCGATACTGATTTAAACAACGAACCGCTTCAAAACATTACAAAAGGGGAGTGGTTGCCTTTCAACAATAATGCGAAAGTTTGGTATGCGCACAAAGAAAATCTAAGCGAAACATTAACCAAGCAAATAGAAATATTAAAGCCTGATGTTGTGTATATTATCGGTTTGTTTAACTGGCATTTTAATATTGTACCTCTATTATTTGTAAAGGCAAATAGAAAAATTATTTCAGTAAGAGGAATGCTACATCCTGGAGCACTCACGCAAAAAAAATGGAAAAAACGCATTTTTTTAGAAGTATTGAAAGTTGTGGGTGTTGCAAAAAAAGTAACATTTCATGCAACCGATGAAACGGAGGTTGCATTTATCAAAGAAGAATTTGGATCAACAGCTATTATAAAAGTAGCCGGAAATTTCTCAAAAAAAATTATAAAAAGTAAGCCAATTAATAAAATTGAAGGCTCTCTACAAATGCTTACCATAGCTTTAATAAGCCCTATGAAAAATCATTTGGAGGTTTTAAAAGCGTTAATGTTTTGCAAGGGGGATATTACTTATAATATTTATGGACCTATAAAAGATGTAATTTATTGGGATGTGTGTAAAGAACAAATTACACTCTTGCCAAAAAATATTACCGTCATATATCATGGAGAAATATTACCAAATAATGTTGAAAATACATTAGCACATCATCATTTATTTATTATGCCCAGCAAAAGTGAAAATTTTGGACATGCATTAGCAGAGGCTTTCTTAGCTGGCAAACCGGTTATTACAAGCAACGGTACACCATGGAATGAACTACAACAAAACAATGCTGGTTTCAATGTAGAACCTACAGATAAAAATATTGCTGAAGCCATCAATTTTTTTACTTTACTCAATAACGAACAATATAATAATTATGCGGAAGCGGCAAGTAATTATGCTGAAAAGAAACTTAATGTAGATGAAAAAATAAATGCTTATCGAAATTTATTTTTTAATTAGTAATCATGATTCTCACAGATAAAAGATTCATTCGTTTTTTAATTGTTTTTGCAGCTACCTTTTTATTCTTTTATTTTTCTATTCAGTTTATAACTGGTTTGGCAGTAAAAGGAGGTTTATATAGTGCTTTTATAGAACAGTATTTTGATGTTGCGGGGTGGCTTAGGTCATCACTAATACTATTTACAAAATGGTTGGTTGCTTTTTTTGGATACAATACTATTCGTGTAGATGAATATGTTTTGCGTATTCCTAATGCAAACGGAATTAGAATTGTGTACTCATGTTTGGGTATAGGGGTAATGAGTTTTTGGATTGCTTATACAGTAGCAACAGTAGCAAAAAAATCCACTAAAATAAAATGGCTTATTGGGGGCTTATTATTAATCTGGCTCATAAATGTTGCAAGAATATCTATGGTGTTGGTGTCAGGAAATAAAGGATGGAAATTTCCATTTGGATGGGATCACCACACTTGGTTTAATATTGTAGCTTATTGTGCCATTTTTGCAATGATGTATTTTTTTGAAAAAGTTTTAAAAAAAATTCATACAAATGAAAGTTGATCTTTCTACATATAATAATGACTGGTATAAACCGGGAAATGCTTTCAAAAGAATATGCTGGCATTTTTTTAATCTGATCTTTTTTAAATCTGGTCTGTTTCCAATTTATGGGTTAAAAGTTTTTTTATTAAAGCTATTTGGGGCCAAAGTAGGCAAAGGGGTATTTATTAAGCCTTTTGTAAATATTAAATATCCATGGTATTTAACTGTTGGCAATAATGTTTGGATAGGAGAAGAGGTTTGGATAGATAACCTTGCTCCAATTTCAATAGGTAATGATGTGTGCATTTCTCAAGGTGCATTGCTTTTAACGGGCAGTCATGATTATAAAAAAAGCACTTTCGATCTTATTATTAAACCAATTGTATTGGAAAACGGTGTTTGGATATGTGCAAAATCTACCATTTGTTTAGGTGTTACCTGTTACAACCATTCAGTAATTACAGTCGGCTCTATTGTAACCAGTAATTGTGAAGCCTATGGAATTTATAAGGGTAACCCGGCCAATAAAATAAAACAAAGAGAAATATCTTAACCTAGAAAATATTTTAATATATAAACAATGAATGTCAACTTTTATAGGTTGGCATTTTCATTTTAAGCAGTACATCATAAATATTTTGATATGTTAAATAATTCATTTTCAGTCCTATTCAAAAATATTTATCCACGTTTTTAAGTGAATGTTCAAAAATATTTTTACACCAACATAATAAAATCTTTAATATTAGGTTATAGTATGGAGTGTAGTATAACTTCTAATTTATTGATTGTACTATATTTGCATTTCCAATCATCAGATGTAAAAACCAAGACCAGCAAAATGAAAATATCGCTTATTACGGTTACGTACAACTCCGAAAAATATTTATCTCATTGTATCGAATCTGTTAAAAATCAAACACATAAGAATATTGAGCATATTATAGTAGATGGAAGATCTACAGATAGTACCGTATCTATAATCAAAAGCTACGAGTCAGTTATAGCACGATGGGTTTCAGAGCCAGACAGGGGGATGTACGATGCCATTAATAAAGGCATTGCAATGGCCACGGGAGATGTTATTGGATTGTTGAATAGTGATGACATGCTTTATTCTGATGATGTAATTGAAAAAATTGTAAAAACTTTTGAGGAAAAAGATGTTGATTCTATTTATGGCGATTTGCAATACGTAGATCAAGAAGTAACGTCAAGGGTTTTTAGAACCTGGAAAGGCAAAACCTATAATCGTAATTTATTTAGAATGGGTTGGATGCCCGGTCACCCAACATTTTATATTAAAAAAGAATTGATAGATAAATATGGTGGTTACGAAAACCATTATTTTACGGCAGCCGATTACGAATTTATGGCCAGGTATCTTTTTCAACACAAAATTTCTTCTTACTATTTACCTAAATTAATTGTAAAAATGAGAAGAGGTGGTGCAAGTAACAAAAATATAAACCAACGTTTTAGGGCAAATCGCAGAGATTATCTTGCCATGAAAAATAACCACATACCTTTACCATTCCTTGTTTCTATATTGAAACCTTTAAGCAAAGTGCATCAATATAGCATAAAAACAAACCTTGGAATATTTTAATGTTTTCTATATTTAAGAAATCAACACCACGATTTTCTGCTGACTATTTTCCGATTGTCACAGATATTCATTCGCATATTTTACCGGGTATAGATGATGGATCGCCAGATGTTGAAACATCGCTTACTTTAATTGAAGGATTAATAAAACTTGGCATTACCAACTCCATAGCCACACCCCATATCATTGGAGATTTATACCGAAATAACGCCAATACAATAAACACATCTTTAGCATTATTAAGAAATGCTATTGCAGAAAAGCAATTAAATTTTAAAGTAAACGCTGCTGCAGAATATATGCTGGATGCTTACTTTTTAGAATTGCTGCAAAAAAAAGTTCCACTGCTTACATTGAAAGATAATATTGTACTTACAGAATTTTCTTATGCGGAGCGACCCTTTAATACAGAAAGTATGGTGTTTGCAATGATAACAGAAGGTTATCAACCTATACTTGCACACCCCGAGCGATATGCTTATTACCACAATGATTACAAGCAATATCACCATTTATCAGATCTTGGATTTTTACTTCAAATAAACCTTTTATCCCTTACAGGTTATTACGGAAAAGCAGTTTCCAGAGCTGCTACCTATATCATTAAAAATAACCTGGCTTCTTTTATCGGTACAGATTTACATCACCTACGTCATTTAGAAGCATTACAACATCCCTCCAATAAAATCATTTTTGCACAGGCATTGAATCAGGTGAAATTTAATGAAGAAATGTTTTTTTAAAGCATAAATAATATAAAAAAAGCATTCATAAAAAATGAATGCTTGCGAAAGAAAAAACTATTTTAATAAATCTATTATTAATTGATCCATCTTCTCATAGATGCCATAGTGCGTTGATTTTTTCTTGAATTCCATAAATCAACTGAACCGAATGAACGGTTGGTTCCATGAACATCTAATGCATGTACTGCAAGTGTTTCTTTTGTTTCTTTTTGTTAATTCTTTCATCTGTTCTTTGTTGATGGGCATAACAAAACCCATTGTTTCCTGTTTCATATATCTGTGTTTAATTTTCAATAAGTAATAAAATCCTAAATCAAGGCTGTGCACAGCTTGGCGGGGATAATAAAGCAAAAGGGAGTTATAATAAACTAAATCTATCGGCCGTAGAACGAATTTGCGCCGCAAAGATAGGGAGGAATAGGTTAAGGGCAATGTATATAATTGGTTATTTGGTATATAGATTGTATTAACGGTTGGTAATAGATTCAAATGGCATTTCATATATTTTATAACTATGATATTATGTGTCAAAAATTAATTTCCTTAAAAAAACGCTTTCATTGTATAAATAGTGTTACAGTGGAATATGGTACGGCAAAGGATTACAGTAATATTTGAGTTTTTCTATAGCTAAAAATATAGGTGCTAATTTTTAATTTTTTTTTGAATAGAAATGATATTATTTCTTCATTAATTACTAAATATATTTGTATAGGCATAATTTAACTGTATCCCCACAGATGAAATTTTTAACACTTTTTTTTATCCTAATATTTTCTATAAATTCTTATAGTTCATTTGCACAAATTAATCAGATAGAAGACACATTTTTTCTATTAAAAAAGAAAGGGTTATTAAAAAAACTTGGTAAAAGTATTTACAGAGAAACACAACCTGATAATCCTATAAAATCTGTAAATCCTTTTTTAGCATTTAAAGGAAAAATTATTAGAAGTATAACAATAGCTCCCACCGGGTTTAATAAAACACAAAACGATTCTTTAAGAGGTATTAAAAAAACTGCGGCTAAGCTTGCAGATTATTTCCATAGAAATACACTGCCTACTGTAATCAGAAAAAATTTATTTTTTAAAGAAGGCGATAAAATTTTACCATTATTGTTGTCAGATAATGAGCGTTTTTTTAGAGAACTTTCATTTATCAATGATGCATTGATCGTAGTAGATAGTGATTCTTTATCTGAATTTGCCGATATCATTATTATTACAAAAGATGTATTCTCATTGGGAGGATCTATAAAAGTAAGTAGCAAAGACAAAGCACAAATTAATGTGAGAGACGAAAACTTTTTTGGTACAGGTACAAGGCTGGAGTACAATACACTTGTAGATAAAGAGCGAAACCCATTGCATGGTTATGGAGGATCTCTTACGCTAAAAAATATTAAGCACAGTTTCATCAATTGGAATACAGGATTTAAAACTTTTAATCCAGCATTTAATAGTGGAAGGTTAGAAGAAAATAGTTTCTATTCATCTTTTGACAAACCACTTGTGAGCAGGTATGATGCATGGACTGGCGCTGCTGTATTTGCTTTTGGCTCAACAAAAAATTCCTATATAACAGATTCCATTTACAAAAACGATTTTAGATATACATCTTTAACAACAGATATTTGGGGAGGGTATAATATTGGACACCGAAACAGAAAAGATAAAGATTCTGAAAAAAGGCTTCGACATTTTGTTGCTATGAGAAGTTTTTACAACAAATTTTACACTGTGCCTGATCTATTTAAAAATAATTATAACTACAGCTACGCAGATATCAATGGCTTTTTAATGTCGTACAGTTTATATAAACAAAATTTTTACCGTACAAATTTTATTTACGGCTTTGGTAGAAATGAAGATGTGCCTGAAGGAATAAATGGAACGGTAACAAGTGGATATACCAATAAAGATGGCATAAAGCGGGCTTATTATGGTTTAGAATTTGATGCTACACATTATTCGGAAAAAGGATTTTTTACTGGCTACACTTTAAAACTTGGAACTTATATAAACAAAAAAAAATCGGAAGATGCTGATATTGTAATTGGCATAAACAGATTTACTAAATTATATAACTTAAACCGCAGTTGGAGAAATAGAAATTTTTTATCTCTTAATTATACAAGACAATTAAAAAATATGCTAAGTGCTCCACTACTTTTACAAAGTGGATACGGCTTACCTTATTTTGGCGATAACCCTTTTTTAAGTGATTCAAGATCTACAATAAAATTTGAATCTGTTTTTTATAATCTCAAAAAAACGTTGGGCTTTAGATTTGCACCTTTTATTTTTTCTGATATAAGTTTATTAAAACCATTGCACTCACCTTCTATAAAAACAAAAGGTTTTACTGCTTTTGGTGGAGGCTTACGCACACGGAATGAAAACCTTGTTTTTGGTACGGTAGAGCTAAAAGGCTATCTTTTTCCTCGCCCTTTTGATGGTATGAAAAACTGGAAATTAGAATTAACCACTAATATCAGATTTAAATACAATAGTAGTTTTATAAGAAGACCTGAGTTTATTTCCCCTAATTAATTTTATGTATACAAAAGAGGAAGCGTCTGCAATAAGACAGCAATTTTGGACAAGTTTTGGGCAATACATGGCTCCTGTACCATCATTATCTTACGAAAAGGTAAATTGGATAAATTATAAAACCGGTATAAAAGGCATTTCTTTTAAAATGGATGCTGATAAAAACAGCGCTACAGTTGCTATTGAAGTAAGGTTACCAAATACGGAGTTACAACATCTATATTTTTCCACTTTTACTAAATTTGCAAAACAGTTTAAGCAAATTGTAGGAACTGAATGGGTGCATGATCTTGATTTTGTAAATGAATACGATCAACATGCCAGCAAAATATTTAGTACCTTAAATGGAGTAAATGTTTTCAATAAAAATGATTGGCCAACGATCATTACGTTTTTAAAAAGAAACATTATATCGTTAGATAATTTTTGGAATGAATACAAACCTGCTTTTGAAACCGTGTAAAAACTTTAATAAATATCTCTCACTATAAAACACATTTTTTATGCTTAAAAAATTATTCACTTTTGGAACTGTAGGGCTTCTATCATTTTATGCTGTTTCTTGTAACAGCAATTCAAAAACAGAAGAGTCAAAAAATAATTCTGATGATGTCATCACTGCAAAGTTGCCATCTATTAAATCTGAAAATATTGACTATGCAGGCGATGCTATAACTATGAAAGGTTTTGTAGCATATGATGAATCTAAAACTACTAAACTACCTGTTGTATTAATTGTACCTGAGTGGTGGGGCATAGGCGACTATACCCGTGGGCGAGCTAAGCAATTGGCGGAACTGGGCTATCTAGCATTTGCGGTAGATTTTTATGGCGAAGGAAAAACAGCCGAAACGCCGGATGAAGCAGGGAAATTAGCCGGACCATTTTATATGCCAGGTAGTAACCTTGCGCAACAAAGATTTGAGGCTGCACTTTCAAAAATTAAATCGTACCCACAGGCAGATACAAACAACATAGCTGCCATTGGTTATTGCTTTGGTGGTGCTATGGTATTGAATATGGCAAGGCTTGGTAAGCCGCTAAAAGGCGTAGTAAGTTTTCATGGTAATCTTGTAGGCGTAACTGTAAAAAAAGAATTATTAAAGGCGGATGTGCTTATTTGCCACGGAGAGGCAGACCAGTTTGTGCCTGCAGCTGAAGTAGCCACCTTTAAGAAGCAAATGGATTCTGTAGGAGCTAGCTATACCTTTAGGAGTTATGCAAATGCCACGCATGCCTTTACAAATCCAATGGCTGATGAGAAAGCAAAAAAATACAGTATGCCCATTGCTTATAATGCTGCCGCAGATACAGCATCGTTTAATGAAATGAAAATGTTTTTTGAAAAAATATTTAAATAAGTGTTACCTCTGAAACAAAAAATGCATCTCAATTTGAGATGCATTTTTTTTGTATGAAATTTTAAAAGTCTTATCTAACCCTAAAAGCATAGATCCAATTTACATTGCCAAGGTCAGTAGCTGAGCCGGCTGTATTAGTCGTAAAATTGATGGAAATAATTTTACCTGTAAAAGATGCTGGGATTGTATAATTCAATTTAACTAAATAAATATTATAATTTATTCCCCCTATTTTTTCTGTACCTACCAAACTCACATCAAATGGTGAAACAGTGGTGGCAGAAATTGAAGTTAAACTAGCAGTAGCTAAAATATCGGCAGTGGCAGGAGCAAAACCTCTATAAGAATCTTCAGCTCTTTGCAAAACATTTACTGCAGTAGGTGTAATAAATGATGTAGGAGTTTGAAAAAACCTAAAATTAATTCTTCTTTTAGCAATGGCACTATCATCTCCCTTTAAATATGCCACTACATTAATTACATCACCTACATTATAAACAGGCGTTTTATTTACAGTAGCAATAGTATCATAAGTTAGAAATCTTCTAAACTTATTGTAAGTGCCCGTTGCACCAACGTTTACATTTGGCAACGTAGATGAATCTTTTACAAATGCTGCAGTAATTCTATTATTGAGCGATAAATTTGATGATGCTGCAGTAGCCGTATTTGCAGAGCCGTTCACTTCCATATTATCTTTTGTGCAGGCTGAAAATATAGTGAATATGCAAACAGCTACCATGCTGTGTTGTATGAATGTTTTCATGTTAAAATTCTTTATAAATAATTAATTAAATAAATAACGTATTCCAATTTGCATTTGCCATCTAGATGATATTCCAAGATTATCTCTGTAACTAGAGGTTACAGGAGTTTGATTATTTGCATCTAAATAAGGGAAAGAAAAAGTGGGTTTACCATCTGGGGCTATGCCCACAAAATTTAGCGGATTCGTTCTGGTAAATGATTTTGTAACTCCCCATTGTTTGTTAAGTAAATTACCAAAGTTAAAAATATCCACAGTTAAACGTAAAGTATTACGAGTTTTATCTTTCGTTTCTACAAAAAAGTCTTGGGTAAAGTTCATATTTAGTTGTTTAAAATAAGGAGCAAGTGCGCCATTTCTTTCTACAACTTTTCCTCTGTTTTTACTTAAATAAATATCTTGATTTATAAAATTATTTAACTGAGACCATATTTGATCAGGCGTTCTTGGGTCTCCAGCATTTGCTTTTACTAAAACAATATCAGCTTGGTTTTTTGGCACATACATCAAGTCATTACCCGTTTGATTGTCCCCATTTAAATCTCCATTGTACACATAAGTACCCGTTCCACTTGTTGCTGCTTCAAATGTAAAGCCAATAGATGTTGCAAAATATTTAGCGTATTCTTTTCTGTAAGATCCGTAAGCTATTACACGATGTGGTTGATAAAAATTTGCAAAGCCTAATTCATCTGTATTTGGATCACCTTTAACTGAACGGTCTCTCCAGTTACTTTGCGCTATTGATCCTCCATCATTTATTGTTCTTGCTTTGCTATAGGTATAAGCCACACTTCCAATAAAGTTTTTAGCAGTTTTTTGTATTTGAGTAGTAAAGAAATATCCATAGCCATTGTTAGAATTTTTCATTAAAATAGCATCAGAAATATTAGGGTTACTAAGTGTAGTACCATTATAAATTTGAGGAGTGCTATATCTAATTCTATTATCAGAACCTGCTAATGGAAAACCTGTATAAGGCAAATTTATATTTTGAAAATAAACAGCATTTACATCTTTTGTATAATTTCCTTCAACTGTAACGGTAAAGTTTTTTGGAAGTTTATGATCAATACCTATACTTGCTTTTAAATTTTGTGGGTACCTAAAATTTTGATCAGTCACAGCAATATTATATGCTGTTGAAAGAGCACCTCCAGCAGGTCTAAACGCATCTACATTGGGCGAAAAAGGAAGATTAGCAGTAGCTCCATTTCCCAAAGAAACCGAACCTAATTGTACACCATTGTTTCCTGCCTGGTTACTAACCCATACAAAAGGTGGGGGACCAGCAAATAAGCCAATGCCACCACGTATCTGTGTTTTTTTATCATTTTTTACATCCCAGTTAAAACCTAACCTTGGGCTAAATAATGGTTTTGTAGGTGGAGCTAAGCCAACATCTATTTTTTGACCATCACGAAAGCTCAATGTTTTAAGACTATCGTTGGTGTCAAATTTATCTTCAAAGGTTGGTACATCAATTCTAACACCATATGTGATTGTAAAATTTGGTTTCAACCTCCATTTATCTTGTGCAAAAAAGCCAATTTCAGCAGCACCAATTTTTGCAAATGGAAATGATCCGTCTTTGGTACTGGCAAATCCAAGTCTTCTAATGGTTGCAGTTTGAGTACCAGGCTGTGTAGCTGAGATATATGGATTGTTAGCTGCAGCATAAAAATCAGAAAGATTATTAAATCTGAAATAGCCCTGATAATTTGGTGCAAACCCGTTCTCAAATTTCTTAAAATAATTTTGTGTTCCCAATGTTATTTCGTGCGATCCTTTGTACAAAGTAAATATGTCTGAAATTTGAAAAATATCAGAACTCAACTTGTTATTAAAAGTAAAAGGTTCGTAGCCAAATGAGGTATAAGTTTGGTTATTTCCGTTCATTATATCCACCAGCGGAAAAGGATTTCCTTTGGCAATAGGCTCACGAAAATCTCTCAATTCGGTATATCCAATTTGTAATTTGTTGTTTGCTTTATTGTTAAAACGAGTATTTAATTCTGCAATAAAAATATTGAAGTTATTGTTGATGGTATAGCCATTTCCGCTAAAAGGTAAACCAGTTACACTTGGCTGTCTGCTACCTTGCGCACCGCTATTACTTGCTGCAATATCTCTAAACGACTTTAGATAATTATACTTTATAGTAAATGTATTTTTGTCATTTATATTCCAGTCTAATCTTATGGTAGCTTTTTTACTTTCTGTGCGGTAATCATAGTTGTCATACGAACCGGGGTCATAACCAAATTTTGAAATCAAAAATGATTTTAAAGCATTTAAAGTGTCTGCTCTTGCCTGCGAAATACTTACTCCATCAGATGATTCTCCGGTTTTTGCTGCTCTCCATGTAGGTGAACCAGGAAGCATTATTTTTTCCTGTTCATAACTTCCAAAAAAGAAAACTTTGTTCTTTATAATCGGTCCACCAATAGATGCACCAAACTGGTTATAATCTATATTAGATTTTACCGCTTCAGCCGCATTTACTTTATAACCTTGTGTGTTTTCTGACCTAAAGAAATTGTAAATAGATCCTTTAAATTTATTGGTTCCACTGCGGGTTACGGAGTTAATGCCTGCCCCACTAAAACTACCTTGTCTTACATCATATGGTGACACATTCACTTGTATTTGCTCTATTGCATCAATACTAATAGGTTGAGAGCTTGTTTGGCCTCCTAAAGTACCTGATAAACCAAAAGCATTGTTGAAATTAGCACCATCTACAGTAAGGTTATTATATGAACCACTTACACCACCAAAGCTTAATCCATTAGATGAAGGCGTAAGTTTGGTGTAATCTTGTAAACTTCGGCTAATAGTGGGAAGCCTTTCTATCTGTGTTCTAGTAATTACTTCTTGGCTACCTGTGCGGCTATTGTTTATTACTTTATCTTGTCTGGTACCTGCAACAACTACTGTAGCTAAATCTTTGGTATCTGTTGTTACTTCAAAGTCTGCATTATATACTTGACCAAGTGAAAGAAAAACATTTTCTTTTACCTGATCTTTAAAACCAACATTGGTTATTTTAATGATATAGGGGCCTCCAATTCTTACATTAGATAAATTGTATCGCCCATCATTTCTTGTGGTTATTGTGTATTTGGTTCCCGTTGGCTGGTGAATAGCCTCAATAGTAGCACCTGCGACAGCGGTACTACCATTTTTTACAATTCCCTGTATTTCTGATGTTGTTTCCTGTGCAAAAGCAAAGGAAAAACAGCACGCAAATACAAGCATAAATAGTAATCTTGTTTTCATAATTTTCATATATTTTTTTCGGTGCAAAGGTGGAGGTATATGTCTTATTCTAATTTTAAGAAAATGTTACCATTTTTGTCATTTTCAAATACTTGAGAACATAAAAAAACCTCCGGAATTTTATCCGGAGGCCTAAAATATGAAGTTAAATTATTTGATTAGAAACTTAATCTCAATCCAATCTGACTGCTCCAACGAGCACTGTTGAAAACACCATCAGATATATTATACACCGGTGTAGTTCTTGGTGTAAAACGATATTGAGGAGTTAAATTAGTAGCACTTACATAGCTAGCAAACGTTAACAAGTTAGATTGATCATTTGCAATGAAAAATTGTTTACCTGCGTTTCTATTAATGAAGTTTGTAAAATTAAACATATCGTAAGTAAATTGTAATGAGTAAGTCTTACTACCAAACTTTATATTAAAATCTTGCTGTATTTTTAAATCTAATACATGTGTAAATGGTAATCTTGCTCCGTTACGTTCAGCATATTCACCTCTTCTTTTGCTTAAATATTTATCTTGTTCAATAAATTGATTAAAAGCATCTCTTTGTTGTTGTGGGGTATACGTTATTGCACTAGCACCTGTACCGATAGTATTTGTTAAGAACGTCATAGTATTTATTTGGTCTCTTGTAGGAATGAACAATAAATCATTACCATCACCAGATGCATTATCACGAATCATACTACCTGCTGTGGTATAACTATAAGGATTTCCGCTTTGACCATTATATACCAAAGAAACTGTAGTAGCCAATCTGTTATTTAAATATTTAAATTTCTTAGAAGCAAATGCGCTGATACGATGACCTAAATCATAATCACTTCTAGATAAACCAATATTATTTCTGCCATTAACCGCTTCCATGAAACGCCATTGAGAGTTATTTTGCGAACTTGTACCTTCATTTTTTACGACAGATTTACCGTAAGTATAGTTTGTATTAAATGACCAGTTGTTATCCCATGATCTGTCAACAGTAAATGTAAAGTTGAAAGAATAACCATTTTTATCATCATTGTTACTTAATAAATAAATACCTGTGTATGGATTTGTGTTGTTAGATCTTAATGGAACTAGAGCAGGTGCTGCACCTGTTGTATAAACGTCTCTTACATCAGGACCTACACTTTTAAGCGTAGCAGGTAAAATATCTACACGCTTATAATCAATTTCATTCATGTTTTTTGTGAAAATACCTTCAAAAGTCAACTTCCATCTTTTTCCCAATTGCTTGTCAACTCCTAATGATGATCTAAAAACTTTGTTTAATCTAAAGTCATTTGCTAGTAAATCAACTTGACCACTTGGAGAAGGTAAAGTGATACCAATATCAGATGCCACATATTGATTGAATGGAGTTGGCTTAAACACAACCGCTTGCGCACCTGTAGCACGGATACCGCCTACACTGATACCATTGTTGTTATAAACTCCCCCAGGCCATACCAATGGAACTCTACCTGTAAATGTTCCTACACCACCACGAACCGTAATACCTTCTTCGGGTAATTTGTACACAAATCCAATTCTTGGATTAATTGACCATTTAGGATTATTTATTTGACCTGAACGTGCACCTTTTAAATCGTAAAAGGTAGAAATTTTTGCCAAAGCAGTATCATTAAAGAAACGATCTGTTTTTGGGGTAGTTAAAAATTTAGTATTATCTGCACGTAAACCTAATGTAAGTGTAAATTGATCATTCACTTTAATTTCATCTCCTACAAAAAAACCTAAACGTACAGAGTTAAATTTAGCAGCTGCATTTACTGATTCATCGCCTGCTTTACCTGGATCTAATAAGGAATAAGATCTGTCGTATTGGCGAGCTTTTAGGCCATTTAAAAAACCTGATAAACTATCAAACTGGTAAGAACCATAGTTTTGACGAATAAAGATATTTGTAGATTTACTGAATTCATTATCTGTACCTACTAAGAAGGAGTGTTTTCCTTTGTAAAATTTAAACACATCAAATAAAGCTACATTGCTTTGCTTTAAATAATTCCCCGTAGAAAATTCTTCTGTTCCAAAAATGATGTTTGCAGCTCCGTCTCTAATACTTACTCTTGGGAAAGGATCACCAATAGCACCTCTATCATCTACTACGTTTGTAAATGTAACCAACAATTTATTGTTGGTACTTCCTTTAAGACGTGAATTTAATTCAAGAGAACCTGAATTGGTTGTAGAAGGGAAACTAATACCATTGTTGTAAAAATTGATGGTTGTATTGCTACTTCTAGAAGTATTGTTTCTGAAACCATAATTATAACGGTAACTTAAACTCAATTTATTTTTGCTGTTAATATTCCAGTCTAATTTTGTAGCAATTCTGTTTGCTTCAACTACTTCAGGATTATCTCTAAATCCACCTGGATCGTAACCATAAGTAGTTTTCAAAAAAGTACCTAAAGCATCAATTTGAGCCAATGAAGAATTACCTAAGTATTTAGATAAATCAACCGGTTGTGGTCTTTCATCTCTTTGTATTTCACCATTCATGAAAAAGAATAGCTTGTTTTTGATAATTGGGCCACCTAATCTAAATCCAGTTGTTTTATTAGCAAAATCAGCCAATTTAGCTGCTACACTTTTATCTACATTAGGCGTTTTACCTGATAAATTTTGATTTCTGAATATGTGGTAAACTGAACCATGAAATTCATTTGTTCCACTTTTAGTAATAGCATTGATACCACCACCGGTAAAGTTACCTATAGAAGGATCATAAGGAGATAAAACTACTTGAAACTGATCAATTGCATCAATAGAAATAGGTGCAATTCCTGTTTGTCCACCATTAGTACCTGATGCAGATAAACCAAACACATCATTGTTTACAGCTCCATCAATATAAAATGAGTTGTATCTATTGTTTTGTCCTGCTAATGAAATTCCACCATCACCCGTAATTTTTGCTTGTGGCACATAACGTAAATAATCTGCTATGTTTCTACCTACTGAAGGTAAGTTTTGCATTTTATCTCTACCAATCCCGGTTTCAGTTCCACCTTTACCGGTAGAAGTAACTCTTGCTGCTGCAGTGATAACAACTTCCTTTAAATCATTAGAGGTTTCGCTCAAATTAAAATTTTGAACACTTGTTTCTCCAAGATCTAACGAAGTAACATCTCTAGTAATTGGTTTATAGCCAACAAATGATACTGTAACAACGTATGGACCACCGGGATTCATATTAGCAATATAAAAATTACCACTTTTTTTAGATGATGTTGTATAAGAAGTTCCTGTTGGCTGATGTACGGCAGTAATCGTAGCACCTAAGAGTTCTTCACCCTTTAAATTTTTTACAACACCATTCATGGTACTCGTTGTAACCTGCGCCTTCATTACAAAAGGCAATGCCAATAAGGCAAAAATAAAAGGGATAATTTTTTTAAAATACATATATAGTTCGGTTTTATGGCGCAAAGAAACAAATCTTTTGCTAAATAATGGTTAAGTTTTATTAACAACTTGTAGGCATTTTATGTAATCTATATGCTGCATCGTAATTGAAATAGTTCTGGTTGCCCTAAACTTTTTCGAAAACAGAAATGTTTGCTTTATAAATTTGATTACTTGGTAACTTTGCAATAAATTATTATAGATGCTAAATACTATAGAAGAAGCTATTAAAGATATACAGGCTGGTAAAATAATTATAGTGGTAGATGATGAAGATCGTGAAAATGAGGGTGATTTTGTAACTGCTGCACGTAATGTAACTCCTGAGGTTATAAATTTTATGAGTACGCAAGGGCGTGGACTTATTTGCGCTGCTATTACAGAAAAGAGGTGTGAAGAATTACAATTACAGCCTATGGTAATGGATAATACTTCTTTACATGAAACGGCCTTTACAGTTAGTATAGATTTAATTGGTGATGGCTGTACTACAGGAATTTCGGCGCATGATAGATCAAAGACAGTACTTTCTCTTATTAATCCAAATACAAAACCTGAAGACCTTGGTAGGCCCGGACATATCTTTCCCTTAAAAGCAAAAAACAGTGGGGTATTAAGAAGAGCCGGGCATACTGAAGCTACCATTGATATAGCAATGCTCGCCGGTTTTGAGCCTGCAGGTGCATTGGTAGAAATAATGAATGAAGATGGAAGTATGGCTAGATTGCCGCAGCTAAAAGTTATTGCCGACAAATTTGATCTTAAAATAATATCCATAAAAGACCTTATTGCCTATAGGTTGAAACATGAAACACTTATAAGAGAAGAAGTACGTGTAAATATGCCTACTAAATATGGTGAGTTTGAATTGGTTGCTTTTACCCAAGTAAATACTGGGGATGTACATCTTGCAATGAAAAAAGGGAAATGGGAAAAAGATGAGCCCGTACTTGTACGTGTACACAGCAGTTGTGTTACCGGAGATATTTTAGGATCGCTTCGTTGCGATTGTGGCGAACAATTGCACCATGCTTTAGAAATAATAGAGGCGGAAGGAAAAGGTGTAGTACTCTATATGAACCAGGAGGGTAGAGGTATAGGATTGCTAAATAAATTAAAAGCATACAAATTACAAGAACAAGGTAGAGATACCGTAGAAGCAAATATTGAACTTGGTTTTGCTGGAGATCAAAGAGACTATGGTGTTGGTGCGCAAATACTTCGTGAGTTGAATGTTACTAAAATGAAATTAATGAGTAACAACCCACGCAAGCGTGCAGGTTTATCTGGTTATGGAATAGAAGTGGTAGACACAGTTGCAATAGAAATGAAACCTAACAGCCACAACGAAAAATATCTTTTTACTAAGAGAGATAAAATGGGGCATGATATATTAAACGGGCTGTAGTGGTGAAGATGTGAATTGTGAATAGTGAATGGAGAATGGTGAATGGAGAATGGTGAATGGTGGGTTGTGAGAGGGATTTATCATTTATTATGTACAATTATTGTAAACAAAGTTGGATGTGGTAAATAATAAATAGTAAATAGTAAATAATAAATAGTACTATTTTCCAAATATCTTTTTAAACGGTTGTACATTTTGCCCTAAAAAATCCTCGGGCATACCATCATCGTCTGGTAAACCAATGATTAAATATTTATCATCTTTTGGCCAATAGTTGGTACGAAAAATATAATCCCATACACTTAATGTAATACCATAATTAAATCCATTGGGATGCGCTGCTGGCATATGTTTGGCATGATGCAGCAAATGCATTTGAGGACCATTAAATAAATATTTTAAGGGGCCTAATGGGATCTTTAAATTTGCATGACCCAGTTGGCCGGTTACCAAAGTAAAGATGTGTACAATAAAAAAATCTGAAATTCCAAAACCTATCATGGCAAGCGGAATATATTCCAAACTGCGATAAATAATATTCTCCATCCAATGATAACGCATGAGTGCTGCAAAGCCCATTTCTTTTGTACTGTGGTGTACTTTGTGAAACTCCCACATCCATCCCACATTATGCAAAAGCCTATGAATACCCCATTGCATAAAATCTCTAAATACAAATATAAAGACCAGTTGAACCCACTTGGGCCATGTAGCCACATTGAGCGCTACTAAATTTGTAACCCCAAAAAGAGATAAAAAATCATTGAAAGCATTAACAGCTACCATGCTCAGTGCATTGTAAGCGATGAGTGCAAATAAAAAATAATTCCAGAAAATATAAAATGCATCTAACCAAAAATTTTCTCTAATTAATGGTTGATTTTTACGCCATGGAAAAAATATTTCTGCCAGCCAAATTAATAGTGAAGCACCCACCAACCAGTAAAAATAATTATGCCAACTAGGTTGCAATATTTCATTCATGAAAAAAGTTGCATAGCCGCTATAGGCATCCCAAATTATTTTAAAATATTTATCCATATTTGAAACATAAAATTACGTTTAAAAAAAAGATGGGAGTTTCGATTATAGTTAAATTCTTTATCCGCCATCTTCCATTAAGCTTTGCATTATATTTGTTTAACAACATCTAAAATTAAAATGAGCGATATAGCACATCAATTATCTGAATTGTTTAATAGAATACCTCGCCGCCATTCAACCGATAATGTAAAAGATATTTATAACATCATTTCAGAATATGAAGATGTTTTAATGAAAATAGAAGCAGTAAATAGCTTTTATGAAAAAAATATAGCAACCTATTTTGATGATGCCGAAAATGCAAAAGCAGCCATAAAAAAATCTACGGATAATAAGGCTTCTAAAAAAAATAAGGATGCATTTTTTGATGATGGATCTGGCATTTTAAAAGAGAGTATACAAAATGTGCTTGAATTTTTTGGTGATGGTAAAAGAACCAATTAATGAAATGCACCCATCATAAATTTCCGATTAGAATTTTAAAAACTGCGGCATTGTTGACAAATGAACTAATGACTAAAGGCTGCGGGAACGCAGCGATAGCCCACAGCGAGGAACGAGCGAGGACTACAAGCGTAGTGCCCGAACAGCTGATGATTAATGTATGCAGCTAACAGCCCCAAATTATTTTTTTAAATTTTTTGCAAAAATTATTAAGCTGATTCATGTAGTTTTCTCAATTCTTCAAATAGGGCTATTTCTTTTTCGTTTAATGCTGTGGGAAGTTTTACATTATAGGTTACATACAAATCGCCAAAAATATCTTCTTGTTTATAAGCAGGAAAACCTTTTCCTTTTACCCTAATTTTTGTACCGTTTTGTGTTTCGGGTTTTACTTTTAATTTTAGTTTTCCATGAAGTGTGGTAACGTTTATTTCGCCGCCCAGCAGCGCTGTATATAAATCTATTTCTTGCGTTAATTGTAAATCGTTTCCTACTCTTTTAAAAAAAGTATCGTTGTTTATTTTAAATGTTAAGAACAAATCGCCTGCAGTGCCACCGCCTGCGCCCGGATGGCCATAACCTTTTAGTTTTATAACCTGTCCGTTTTCTACCCCTGCCGGTATGGTAATTCTAATATTTTTACCATTTACCGTAATGGTTTGCTGGTGCGTTTTAAAAACATCTGTAAGGTTTAATTGAAATGTGGCATTCAGATCTTGCCCTTTTTGCTTGCCGCTGCTTCTTCGCCCACCGCCGCCAAACATGGAAGAGAAAAAATCTGAAAATCCACCTTCATTTTCAAAGCCACCAAACTGCCCGCCGCCATATTGTTGTTGCTGTCTTGCCTGTTGTTCAAAGGCTTCGCTGTGTTGCCAGTCTTTGCCGTATTTATCAAATTTCTTTCTGTTTTCAGGGTCGCTTAGTACTTCATTTGCTTCATTTATTTGCTGAAATTTCTTTTTTGCAGTTGCATCATTTGGGTTTGCATCTGGATGGTATTGCTTGGCAAGTTTCCTATAAGCCTTTTTTATATCGTCGGCAGAGGCATTTTTTTGCAATCCGAGTACACTGTAATAATCTATAAATTCCATAAAATATTTTGTAACAAAAAAGAATAAAAGTACGATTTAGAAAATTATGATGTAAGAGAAATATTGTAAAAAATAAGTTGAATGGTGGTTTTAAAAATTAATTTTTATAAGTTGAATAGCTTAAAAACAACTAAATATTATTTAGTAAAATAATTGATTTTATATGTTTTAGGCAATATGAATTTAAAAGTTTCGTTATACTCCAAAACCAATATCAATGAAAACGACAATTTTATACTTGTTGATAATAGCTATATGCGTATCTCTACTTGTAACCTCTTGTGCTGCGGGTAAAAATAATGTAGCCATTACAGAAACACCTACAGAAAATATTATTGATAAAGCTACTTGTTATGTAGTTTTAAAAGATGGTACAGTAAAATATTATACTACCTTAAAACTTGTAACTGGTGTATTTAAAACGCCTCATTTATTAGCAGATGGCAAAGTAGAAATATTACCTGCTGCCATTAAAGAATATAAAGATGCTCACTACTATGCAATAGATCAGAAACAATTTTACACCAAAGTAAAAACGCATGTTGCCACCAATGTATTGCCAGGCTTTGCAGTTAGAGAAATAAAAGGAAATTTAAACCTGTATTCTATACAATTTTATAATGGCAGTAATGTGTACAAAAAATATTTTTTGCAGAATGGAAACGAAGGAAAAATACTGGCTTATACACCTGAGTTGCTAAACGAATATGCAAATAACAATGCAGAAGTGAAAAATTTTCTGGCAAAAAAGAAAAATAAACAAAAGCAATTGTTAGCAGTGATAAATAGCTATAATAATTCTTTATCTATATCAAAAAATTAATATTTGCAAACAACTTTACATTGCTATTATTTCTTAAGGCATTTCTACATATGCTCTAGCCTGAAAGAATTTTGCCAATGAATCTTTAACTCTTAAGGTATCTGCTAGTGGTTTTGTAAAACCCATACGCAGTTTGTAATTAATAGAATCTTTGGTAGTTAGCATTACTTTATTACCATAGCTGGTAAGTTTTTTAAAACTTTTATCTGCAGTAGCAAAATCTGAAAATTCTTTAATGACAATGTAAAAACTGTTGGTATCATTTAGGTTTTGCGGAGTGGTTACTAATGGAGTGGCACTCACTTTTACCGTGGTATCTGCAGTGTTATTTACGGGTAAAGTATCAACTGTATTAATAGCAGTATCACTTACAACGGTTGATTCATTTTTATTTTTGCTAATAAAATACATAGCAGACAATGCTGCCGCTAAAATAAATACACCTAATACTACCCACAAAACGATTTTACCATTGCCTGTATTTTTTTCTTTTTGTGGTGTAGCAAATGTTACCTTTTCTTTCAATTTTTCTGTTATCAGTTTTGGCATTTCTTCATTTATTACATGCGATGTTGCAGCTTGTGTAAATGAATAATCGCCAATTTGGGTTTTTTGTAAAGTTCCCATTCCTTCAAAAACAAGCGGCTTTCCAATATTTAGAAATTGCTTGTTTAAAATAATAAAAGACTCCAAATCTGAATAAGCCAATGGTTTAATTTTTCGAGTTGCTTCCATTATATATGCAACCAATCCATCATCTACAGGCGCTTTGGGGTCGTATACAAATTGTATAGAATCTGCCGGCAAAACGATATCCTTATCACTATCTTCTGGAATATGTATATCTGATGTTATACTAAACACACCTATATCTTGTAATGTAACTTTTTTGTTGATGTATAGGTATTGAACTATTAATTGCTCCGTTTTCATCAATGCTTTATTAGGCCTTTTATAACTTGTGAGCAACAAACCTACAAGTAATTAAGAATATAGCCAAGCAAACGGCAGAATTGAATTAATTTTGCAGTATGTTAACGGATGACGAATCGAGATTTCTACAATATTGGGAAAAACACAGATCCTTACACAGCAGTTTTTCAAGCAAATTATTAAGAGGCTTGCCCATGGCATTCGTATTTGGGTTGCCCATACTTTTATTAATATTAAGCGTTTACCTTTTTTTGCCGGAATGGTACACCAAAATTTCTAAAACATCATCTTCTGCATTTGTGGTGGTAGTAATAGCTGTACTACTTGCTATCGTTTTTTATGCATTTATAAGAATGCATTTTAAATGGGAAATGAATGAACAACAATATAAAGAAATAAAATACAAAGAAAAAAAAGAAGCAGCAATGCAGCCATTGCGCCCAAAAAATACTCCTAACAATAAATAAAATAGATACAAATGAAAAAATGGTTTTTATTAAGTTCACTTTCCCTTTTAATGTTTTCAGCGTGTAAAAAAGATAAAGATTGCAACACTGCAGCTCCGGCCACAGTAGCATCTGCAGCAGAAACTGCCTATTTGCAAAATTATTTAACTACAAACAGCATTACTGCTACTGAAAAAAATGGTATGTTTTATAGCATAACTACACAAGGTGGGGGCACATCTCCAAACCAATGTTCTACAATTGGACTTACCTATAAGGGAACATTAATTACCGGTACTACCGATGGTGGAACTTTTGATGAAACACCTGCAGGACAAAAAAGCACTTTTACATTATCTGGCTTAATAGCAGGATGGAGAATAATATTTCCTCTTGTAAAGGCTGGCGGAAAAGTGACTTTATTCATTCCCCCATCTTTAGGATATGGAGCTCAATCAACCCCAGATCGTCCTGGATATGTGGGTATTCCATCAAATTCTTATTTAAAATTTACTGTTTCATTAATAGATGTGCAGGATTAATATCAGTTCTTTAAACTAATTTAGGAGGCTGTATCAAAATTCAAAAGATTATCAAATTGAGCTTGTCGAAATTGATTATCTTTTGAATTTTGAAGTGTAAGTAATGTTTCGACAAGCTCAACATGACATACACTTCAAAATTTTGATACAGCCTATTTTTATAAAATTTTCTTTGTGAAACACGAATCTATTTCCGTTTTTGATATGTTTAAAATAGGTGTAGGACCTAGCAGCAGCCATACATTGGGACCATGGCGTGCTGCACAAATGTTTACAAAAGCTTTGGAAGATAAAAAAATATTAAGCAATGTACAATCTATAGAAGTATTGTTATATGGTTCATTGGCAAAAACAGGGGTGGGGCACGGTACGGCTATAGCTGTACAGCTTGGGTTAAGTGGAGATGATCCTGTAACATTTGATGTAGAAAATATAGATGCCAAAATAGTGGACATTAAAAATATGGGTAAAATTTTATTAGCAGGTAGGCACGAAATAAATTTTATACCATCTGATGATATTGAGTTTTTGTTTACAGAAACATTGCCTTATCACCCAAATGCACTTACATTTTTAGTTTCGTTGAATGATGGAAACAATTTTGCAGAAACTTATTATTCCATTGGTGGTGGTTTTGTAAATCAAGAAACTACAGCAGCACTAACAACCACCTCACCAGCCGATGTTGCCTTGCCTTTTCCCATAAACACAGCGGATGAGTTATTACACTGGTGCAGAAAAACGGGTATGTCCATTAATGAAATTGTAATGGAGAATGAACTTAGTTGGCGTAGCGAAATCGAAACCAAAAAAGGGATTTTAAATATATGGCGTGTAATGAAAGAATGTATTTTTAGAGGATGCCACACACAAGGATATTTACCCGGAGGCTTAAATGTAAAACGCCGTGCATTTGATGTAAATAAAAAATTACTTCAACAAAAAACTTATGATGGATATGATGCATGGCTTGCTGAAATATTAGCCGGCGGGCATCGTTTTAATTATATTTTAGATTGGGTAAGTTGTTTTGCATTGGCGGTAAATGAAGAAAATGCATCATTCGGTAGAGTGGTAACTGCACCTACCAATGGCGCTGCAGGTGTAATACCTGCTGTGCTGCAATATTTTATTATTTTTTGTGATGGGAATGATGAAGACAAGATTATAAAATATTTATTGACAGCGTCCGAAATAGGAAGCATATTTAAAAAGGGTGCTACCATTTCAGCAGCAATGGGAGGGTGCCAGGCAGAAATAGGAGTGAGCAGTGCCATGGCAGCTGCTGCGCTTACTGAAAGCCTTGGTGGTACGCAAAGGCAGGTTTTAATGGCCGCAGAAATAGCGATGGAACATCACCTAGGCATGACATGTGACCCGATAGGTGGACTAGTACAAATCCCTTGTATAGAAAGAAATACCATGGGTGCAATTAAAGCCATTACTGCTTGCCAGCTGGCATTACAGAGTACACCAGATTTTGCAAAAGTTAGTCTTGATGGCGTTATAAAAACCATGTGGGATACTGCACTTGATATGAACAGTAAATACAAAGAAACTGCGGATGGTGGTCTGGCGGTTAATATTCCTATAAGTTTGAGTGAATGTTAAATATTAGATGCTAGATATTAGATAATAGACCTTAGACATTGCTTTTTCATTGTAGGATGCATTCATAAGGATAGTCTCGTGAAGGTTTAGAATGTTTATTCCGGTGTATAATTCAGAGAATATGTTTCTTTTTGTGTAGAGTATTTTATTAGTGCACATTGGTGTATTCGTGGCATTCAGCTTACAATACTTCAATCTCATCTACAAATAACCATGCCTTATTACCGGCCCCGGGGTTGCCTGTAGGGATGGTTCCATAATTTTCTGCAATCACTTTAATAAATTTTGTTTGCAATGGGCTAAAAGAAACTTTGTTTACAATATTGAGTGCACCCTCAGTGGTAATCATTACATCATTTGGCATTGTAAAATTGATACCATCATTGCTCACCAATACCTTTACTCCATTTTGCTTTGGCGGATAAATCCAACTTGGTGTTCTTGTAAATGTATGAAGTCGAACTTCTTTGATATCAGTATTTGCACCTAGATCAATGATGGCTTCTAAATCTTTTCCCGAAAACCCTATTATTTCTGCTGAACGAGCAAGGCCTTTGGTGTTTTGGATTCCATCTACCAAAGTAAATGCACCACTACCCGGATAAGCAGTCGATGGTTGAGTACTGATCGTAATTTTTTTACCTGTGGCTTTATTAATTGAAATATTTAAGTCTTTTTTAAAAAGATAATTATAAGAAGATAAGGAGACATTGCCCCATTTTTCGCCTGCTTTTTCAGGCTGCGGTTCTCCCAATAACCTAATGCCATATTCACCAGATTCTTTTATAGTAGTAGAAACTGAATCGGTAAAAAGTTTAAACTCACTCTTCATTTTATTCCCAAAATAATAGGAAGATTTTTCCATTTTACTACTCACCTTAATTTGCAAGCCATCATTATTTTCAGCGGGTAAAACTTTTATAGATGGTTCGTAATAGGCCGTACTAAAACCTGTTTTCCATTTCTTATAAGTTTCAAATATGGTAGGCAATCTTCGTTCAAAATCTTTCCAGTTTTTGTTTTCTTTTTTACTCCAGAGTACTTCAGCCAATGCTGCCATACGTGGAAAAATCATGTATTCTAATTTTTTTTCGTTTGTAATATATTCCGTCCACACATTTGCTTGCGCCCCTAATATATTTTTAGCCTGCTCATTTGTAAGTATTGCTGGCACCGGCTCATAATCATATACTTTTTCTACCGGTAAAAAACTGCCAATGGTTACACTGTCTTCATTACTGCTTTGTGAGTGATCAAAATAACAATGGCTACCCGGCGTCATTACCACATTATGGTTTTCTTTTGCCGCTGCAATTCCTCCTTCTGTTCCTCGCCAGCTCATCACCGTTGCATTGGGAGCAAGTCCTCCTTCCAAAATTTCATCCCATCCAATAATTTTTTTACCCTTGCTGTTTACATATTTTTCTATTCGCTGTATAAAATAACTCTGCAAACCATGTTCATCTTTTAAATTATTATTCTTTATTAATTGCTGACAAAAATCCGATCGCTTCCAATTTTCTTTTGGGCATTCATCTCCACCAATATGTATGTAGGTAGATGGAAAAAGCGGCATTACTTCGTCCAAAACATTTTCTAAAAATGTAAATGTATATTCTGTAGGTGCAAATACATCTGTAAAAATTCCCCAGGTTTGTTGTACCTGTTTGCCCGCACGAGTACCTGCCCACGCTGTAGTTGAATCGATGGGTGTATCCTCATTTGGAAAACAACTCAGTTGTGGATATGCAGCAATAGCTGCAGATGCATGCCCCGGCATTTCTATTTCAGGTATTACATTGATATATCTATCCGAAGCATATTGTACAATTTCTTTAATTTGTTGTTGTGTGTAATATCCACCGTAGTAAATACTGTCATTTCCTTTGCCGGGATATCTTCCTATGATCGTTCCATTTCTGTAACCGCCCACTTTCGTAAGCAAAGGATATTTTTTAATTTCTATTCTCCAGCCCTGGTCATCAGTAAGATGCCAGTGAAAAATATTGTATTTATAGTAAGCCAGATAATCGATGTATTTTTTAATATAACTAACCGGAAAAAAATGACGGGATACATCTAAGTGCATTCCTCTGTAGTTAAAGCGGGGAGCATCTTTTATAGAAGACAGTGGAAGTTCTAACTTTTTGGGGCTGACTTTTTTTATAATTTGGCTAAGTGTTTGAACCGCATAAAAAAAACCTTGTGGGTCATTCACCATTATTTGCATGCTGTAAGTACCGCTAAAAATATTATAATATTCTTTACCCTCATCATTTTTGTATTCTTTTGACAACAGCGTAACTACAATTGTATTCTTAAGTATATTTTGTTCTTTTTTAAAATCTACTTTTTCAAATTTCGATGAAAGAATTATTCCATAATCAGATTTTACTTTCTTTATAAAATATTCTACATCTTTTTTAAGCGATTTATCATTATATGATATAATTGTACGATTGTTTATTTCAAATTTTGCCGTAACATTTTCCTGTATTGCAACGCTTACCGGCATCGGAACGATATTTACCTGTGCCAGTAATTTTAAATTAACAATGATTAATATTAACAATGAAATTTTTTTCATGAGGTATAATTATAATAATTGTTTTGCAAGTGCTGCTTTTGTTGGAAGTATTGCTTTGTATTCTTTCGCAAATATTTGTTTGTTATTTTCTGGTAAAGTAAATTCAATAACTGCTTTATTTTCTTCTTTGCAAAGTATTATGCCAATGGTTTTATTTTCTTTTGATTGCTTTACTTTACGATCGTAATAATTCACATACATCTGCATTTGTCCAATATCCTGATGGGTAAGTTTACCAATTTTTAAATCAAATAGTACAAAACATTTCAGTAGTCTGTTGTAAAATACCAAGTCTACAAAAAAGCTATCTCCTTCAAAAGTAAACCGACGCTGTCTTCCTTCAAATAAAAAGCCTTTGCCCAACTCCAGCATAAAATGTTCCAGCTTGTTTATGATAGCCGTTTCCAAATCGTTTTCCGTATAGGTTTCTTTTTCTTGTAATCCTAAAAACTCAAGTACATAATGACTCTTTAATGCATCTGTAGTTTGTGCTATAATTTGCCCTTTCTTTGATAATTGCTTTACTTTATTTTTATTTTTACTTAATGCTATTCGTTCGTAAACAGACGAGTTGTATTGCCTTTGTAACTCTCTTACTGTCCAGTTATTCGCTTGTGATTCTATCTCATAAAAATCTCTTTCGTCTTCATTTTTTATTTTGATAAGTTGTACATAATGCGACCATGTAAGGTTAAAAGAAAATGGGTTATCGGAAGTTTTTTTTTTAGATTGTAAATCGTTTTTGAATTGCCCAGACAGTGTCTGGGCAATTCGTTTTTGTTCTTTATTTTCCAATTGCCCAGACAGTGTCTGGGCAATTGGAAAAATTCTATTTTGATAAGTTTCATAAAACAGGGTCATGTATTCTAAGTTGGATTTAGAATACCCTCTTCCAAATTCATATGTAAGATCAACACTTAAATTTTTTAAAGTTTCGTCTGCATATAAAGCTCTTTCGTTTCCCTGCTTTTTATCATCCACAATCATTCTACCAATTTCAAAATAGGTGAGTAGCATGCTGGTATTTATATTACGTACTACATTTTGCTGTGCAGCAGCAACTAATACTTTTACTGATTGAAATAGTTTTTTTCTTGCTAAACTTTTGGCCATAATAATTTCATTAATAAAGGCAACATAATTTTATCCTTCGTTTTACAGTAATGTCTTCTTAAAATTATTATCTACTGTATATCGTATTTAAAGAGATATCAATAACTTTTTCATACTAATTTTTTAAAACCGGCAATACAAATTTTGTTTGATTAGCGCCATTATGATAAATCTTAATCGTTGCTTTCTTATAATCTTTTTCATCAGCCTTGTAAATGTTCATAAACTGTTGTGGGTTGCGGTCTGCAAGCGGAAACCAACTGCTTTGTATTTGTATCATTAAGCGATGACCTTTTTTAAAAGTGTGCGCCACATCCGGTAATTCATACTTTACATTGGTTATTTTATTTGGAGTAAAAGCTTCAGGCTTTTCAAAGCTGTTACGGTACTTACCTCTCATAATTTCACCTCTTACGAGCATTTCATAACCCCACATAGGATAATCTTTGCCATTGTTTTTGCTGCTATCAGGGTAAGTAAAATCATCAGGAAAAACATCAATTATTTTTACTACAAAATCTGCATCGGTAGTTGAAATAGCTGTTGCAATATCTGCAATTACAGGACCTGCCAGTGTAAGATCATTTTCTAACACTGCTGTTTTAAAAGTAAGTACGTCAGCTCTTCGCTCTGCAAAACGTTGGTCATCGGTCATGTATTCTCTTGTGCGGCGGCTATGTACATCTTCTGTATATGGAACGGGGTGAGCAGGATCGCTCACATATTCTTCAAATAAATTTTTGGTGTTCTCTGCTTTGAAGGAAAGCATGCCATTATCTCCAAGAAATACATTTGTATTTACCACTGCTGCCGGAGGCCACTGCTGTAATTTTTTCCAATTATTTTCTCCTGTAAAAAATATATTCGCTTCAGCAATACCTGCAACCGAACCTTTGTTTTTTAAGTAGTAATTAAAGAAGGGAACTTCTATTTGAGTTTGAAAATATTCTGATGTGTTAGAAAGGAATCTCGCATTACCTAGAAAACTTCCTTCTCTGCTCCACTGACCATGGTACCATGGCCCCATTACAATACTCGATTTTGTTTGTGGGCTTTGTTTTTCATTTGCTTTGTAAGCGTTCCAGGCACCCCAGCAATCTTCGGCATCAAACAAACCGCCCACCCATAACATAGCAGGTTTTACATTGTATAAACCATTGCGTGCATTGCGTGCCTGCCACCATGCATCGTAGTTTGGGTGCTCATACATCTGGTGCCAAAATTTAATACTGTCGCCAATTAATCTACTCAAATTTTTAGGCGTGCCTTGCTCTAAATAAAATTTGTAATTGTCTTTTGTAACAGTTTTAAAACCTTCTCCATAATTGGTTGTTGGCTTTGGATGTGGTTTGCCAAAAGTTGGGTAAAAAGAAAAACCATCCATGGCAAAAAATGCACCGTTGTGGTGAAAGTCATCTCCAATAAACCAATCTGTAACCGGTGCCTGTGGCGATACTGCTTTTAATGCAGGATGGTTGCTTAGCGCAGCTTCTGTAGAATAAAAACCAGGATATGATGTACCGAATACACCAAAATTTCCATTGTTGTTTTCAATATTTTTAACCATCCAATCTATAGCGTCATAGGTATCGCTTGCTTCATCTATATCATTTCCTTTTTTGTTTTTATTAAATGGACGCACATCTTCAAATACACCTTCACTCATATATCTTCCTCTTACATCTTGCATTACAAAAATGTAGTTTTCTTTTACATATGCACTTTTATAGCCCGACCATATTGCTGCATATTTATCTTCGCCATAAGGCGCACATGAGTAAGGAGTCCGTGTCATTAAAAATGGATGTTTTTCGGTATTGTCTTTTGGTATATAGATAGAAGTAAAAAGTTTTACACCATCTCTCATAGTGATGTAAATTTCTTTTTTGCTGTAATTTTCTTTAAAATATTTTTCATTTATTTCCTGTGCAGTGGCGCAAAACGAAAACACAACCAATACTGCTATAGATACTAATTTGTACATTGTGTAAAATTTATGTTGAACCCTAAATTTAATAAACATAATTGCTATTACAATGAATAATGATGAACGGTTGATAGAAAAGTTTTTTACAGCATTTCAAAAATTAGATGCTACACAAATGAATGCATGTTATAGCGATGATATTGCTTTTTACGATCCTATGTTTGAATTGCTAAGAGGAGAAGAAGTAAAAGCAATGTGGGAAATGCTCTGTAAAAATGCAAAGAATTTTTCTTTAGGTTTTGATAACATAAAAAATTTAGACGATGGCTATTACACTTGCAACTGGACAGCCACCTATACATTTTCTAAAACCGGTAGAAAGGTTGTAAACATGTGTAAAGCCCACATGAAAATAGAAAATGGATTAATTACAGAACACAGTGATGGATGGAGTTTACACAAGTGGAGTGCGCAGGCCATTGGAATACCCGGACAATTATTAGGTTGGGCAGGATTTTTTAGAAGAAGATTAAAAAACAATGCAAAAAGAAATTTGATGAACTATATACAAGAATCCAATGAACAATTATAATCCATAATTTCTTTTTACATCTCTATCGTTTTCTCTGGTTTTAATGGTTTCTCTTTTGTCAAAATGCTTTTTGCCTTTGCCCAAACCTATATCCATTTTTGCCAAACCCTTTTCATTAATAAAAATTTTTAGCGGAATTATACTGTAACCTTTTTCTTTTGTTTTTTCCTGCAGTTTTTTTAATTCTTTTTTATTTAAAAGAAGTTTACGTTCCTGCAAAGGCTCGTGGTTGGTGTAGGTACCAAACGAATATTCTGAGATATGTAAACTTTTTACATATAATTCTCCCCGGTCAAATATGCAATAGCTGTCATTAAAACTTGCTTTGCCATTTCGCAACGATTTTATTTCCGTGCCTTGCAATACAAGCCCTGCGGTGTATGTAGCCTCAAAAAAATATTCGTAATATGCTTTCTTATTGTTCAGTTCCACTTTGCTGTTTTGCCAAAGATAAAAAACTAAGTGGTAAGTTCATTTTTAAGAATGGACGAATACATTTAAAAATTTTCGATAGCTGTTAGCTTTATCCATGCATGCTCTTGTAAATAAAGTAATATAATTTTTTTGGTAGAAGCATGATCATTTGAAACATTTATGAACATTGGTATCCCGCTGTATGTAGTAGTGCCGCCACAAAGTTTGTAATGCTCAAAAGTTTATTATTGCGGCAGCTACTACTGTCCATCGGGGCTACGCTGAGCTGTGGATCTTTTTTGAGCTTTTATTGACGGGGAGATATTAGCTAACCTTGCGTGAGCCAAGCAACGAGGTGAAGTGATATTTATTAGGCTTTGTTTAAATGTAATGAATTTATAAAATGCATACAATATAGTATCCAAGGATCAAACACATTTTAATATTAGTAAAAGTGAAGGGTTTCGCATAATATTGTGTGTCATGTTATACCTCAATTTTTAATATACTTATAATTGACATTTTCTCCACTTCTATAAATATTTTGACAAAATGTACGAACTAACAAAAAAGAAAAATCTAGGAATGAGGATTTTGATTGGAATAGTAATCTTATTCGCAATAACTCAGACACTAAAATTTTTCTTGAAAGAACCAACAATTAACATTAATGACGAGTTAGTACAAACAGCTAACGAAATAAATAAACATGTTCCAATTGTAATTGACAGTTTAACAACATTTGACAATGTAAACGCACTAAAAGGAAATGTCTTACAATACAACTATACTATTAAGGCTGACAAATTGAATATTGACAGTATAGAAGTAATTAAAATTGCGAAAGAGGGTTACTAGAACTATTGAAAAATAATCCAAAGACAGTTTATTTCAAACAAAATAATATTGAAATCCAAGCTAGCTACAACGACAAAAATGGTGTACATATTTGTACGGCTGTTGTTTTGCCAAAAGAATATTAGACAGGCAAAATAGAATGACGAGTAGAAAACACGAACACACAACATGGGTGTTGTGCAAGAGTTGCTTTGCAGGAATCAACAGTTTTGCATATCCAAGGTTTGGTTCGGGCGGAACTATAAACACTCAAGCATTAATTTTTAATATCATTTTTATATCTTTACTCAGCAGCGGTTTCGGGCAGACAGTTGGTCAATTCTACATTTGCTTCAATGCCTTGTATATTTTATCAATTAAAATATCCCCAATGAAAACCCTTCTAATAACAATCCTCCGATTATTTTCATCTTGCCCAGGGATATTAAAAATATCAGGAAAAATAGTGTCCGACAAAACCGACATCCCCATTGAAGCTGCAAATATTGAACTTTTCGATATCGATCAAAAAGTTCATCAAAATTCATCTGTTCTGTCTGATAAAAATGGAAGGTTTACCGCTACTTCCATTATGAGGAAGATGATATTTGGCTTTCCAAAATATCAAATGAAAATTACAAAAAGTGGGTATCACATATTAGAAATTAGCATAAACTTAAAAAGTAATTTCCAATCTAATGTATATAGATTGATAGAAAAATGATTTCTTCGCCTCGGCTCGTATCACACGAGACCTTCGCTCGGTTCTTAAACATATTTGACACAATCAGTATCCTTAAACTTAGTACTGGTTTAATTACGCTTTCGTGTGCCACGGACGCTGGCGGAGAGAGTTAAGCACGCCTTGCGTGAGTCACGCAACGAGGCGGAGGAAAAAGTTATTCTTTGTTGAAAAACTCTAGCTTTACCAAACCCTATTATTAATGTATATCCCTTAATTTGTAATGTATTTAATAAATTAAAACAGCGCCGTGTCAATATTTGGAAATAATAAAAAGGAAGTATCCATACAAACAAAAACATGGACTGTTATGGGCATAATATTATTAAGCCTATTGGTAACCGGTATTTTTATTTTTAGCTTCAACCTATTTTTATTGTTGATGGCTGGCATAGTGCTGGCGGTATATATGCGGATGATTTCAGATAAAATAAAAAAATGGACAGGCTGGAAAGATATGGTTTGCTATGGCCTGTCTATCTTCATTACCTTGGCAATACTTACAGGGCTTGGGTGTTTGATTGGTGCTAAAGTGCAAGACCAGGCGAATAAAATGGAACAACAACTTCCGGAAATGAAAAAGCGTATAGGAACTGCTGTGGATAAAACTCCGCTTGCGAAAAAATTGCTTGGAAAATATACCACTGGTTGGAGCGAAGGCGAAAAAACAGATAGCAACACTGCAAAGAAACAAGCGCCACAGGCAAGTGATGATAGTTCTAAAAACAATTCCCAAAATACTAATGTAGATTCATCAAAAAAAAGTTCTCAAAATACCAGCGCATCTTCCTCCAATCAAAGCGAAGAGCAACAAAATACTGTAGAGCCGAAAGCCCCATCATCAGGCGGAGGTGGTATTAAAGACTCTTTACAAAAATTATTTTCTTCTACATTCGGATTGCTGGGCGATTTATATGCGATCTTTTTTCTTGGCTTATTCCTTGCTGCTGCACCAAAAGAATATGTAAATGGTGTAGTGGGGCTTTTACCCGTCTCTGCAAGGGACAAGGGAAAATCAGTAATGGAAGAGCTCGGTCTGAACCTCAAAAAGTGGTTTAAAGGAACCGTATATAGTGTGTTCATTACCTTTGCACTTACTGCAATTGGTTTATTAATTATTGGTGTTGACCTATGGCTCATACTTGCCATCATTGCAGGGTTATTGACTTTTATTCCCAACTTCGGACCTATTATAGCAATCATTCCGGCTGTGATGGTGGGTTTTATGCAAGGCCCACAGGTAGCATTGTGGATCTTTATTTTATACTTTTTTGTACAACTGGTAGAAAGCAATATCATTACACCTTTCATACAAAAGAAAATGCTTGATACACCTGCCGCTTTGTTGCTCTTTTTTCAAATGATTATGGGAGCAGTGGGTGGAGGATGGGGAGTAGTGTTAGCCACACCAATATTAGTTGTACTAATGACCCTTGTAAGAAAATTGTACACAGACGATATGCAAGAATCGATTGCTGAGGAAAAGAAAGAAGAGTAACAAATGCTTCTCTACGCCTTAAATTCTCAGCCCTTTGCGGATAATTTTGCGAACGTTGTGTGAGTAATGCAATGAGGCGGAGGATAAAAATTTACTATAATTTTTTGCCTATGCTCATGTCCAACGAGACATTAGCTCCGTTCTTAAACAAATTTGATCGATTATATAGGCTTAAACTTTGCATTGGTTTAATTACGCTTTCGTGTGCCACGAACGCAGGCGGGGGGGGATTTGGCGAAGCACCAACGTGGGCTAAGAATGCGGTAGTGTATAAACCTGCGCCATTGGGGGGGGTAGTTTTTAAATCTGCGCCATTAGGTTAGTTTATAAACCTGCGCCATTAGGTGCTAGATATCTGCGCTAGTAAGGAGTGAAAAAACTCAAAACTGATTTATCAAATTATTTAAATCGTAAAAACCTTTTCTTTTATCATTTATAAGTTTAAGTGTATTTAATCTGATTTGCACGGCGGTTTTAGAGACTCCAAATTTTAAACTCAAACTACTTAAAATTTTAAAGAAGGTAATTTGATTATCTTGTTGCTCATCAATAAAAATAGTACCTCTTTTAGATAAACCTAATTCTTCTTGAATAATTATAAGGGCAGTCCGAAAAATTTGCATGGGCATTAAAAGTGATGAGGCATATTGATTAGCTTGCCATTCCATCCAGTCAATATCTGTTTTCTTCTTTTTACCATTCTGAGAATTTTCACTAATTATATTTAAATTTTTCCCATCTTCTTTCTCGCTATATTTTATTTCTAAATTTCTATGTAAAGCAAGATGGCCAAGTTCATGTGCTAATGTAAAATTAAACTTTGAGGTATTTTCTGACAATGAACAATCAATTAAAATGATTCTTTTTTTAGGGTTACAAGCTCCCAAAATCTTATACGAACTTTCGTTAAATCCTAACGCTCCACCGAATTCAAACCTGATGTTATGTTTAAGTCTTAAAAAATCAACTATTTTGAGTAAGGGTGTTGCTTGAACTCTTTTTAAATGTTCTGCATTAAAATAGTTTAACAAACGATTTGATTTATCTTCGATTTGGATGCTGCTCAAGGCCTCTAATCCTTTTATGATCATGTTTGTGAAATTTAATTAAGACTAAGATAAAATGAAATCTACTGCAAAAGGCAATTTATTTGAAGATAGAGTTTATAAAGAATTGGAAAATCTTTTGTTGAATGATAAACTATTTGTTTCTAGTAAAAGTTCAAGAATATATCAACGTAAAAAATATTACTCAGCGGATAGGCAAGGTGATATTGTCGTCGACATTTCAATAGAATGTTGCAGGGAGGGTTCTGAAATTCCAAATTTTTATATTTTGATTGAATGTAAAGATTATCAAAAGCCAATACCTATAAACGAGTTGGAGGAGTTTTACGCAAAAAAAGAACAGATTGCTAGAGCTAACTCTAAATGCTTATTTATTACGACAAATAGTTTACAATCATCTTCCTTTAATTATGCCACAGCAAAAGGAATAGGTGTAGTTAGAATGTTTGATGATGATTCATTACAGTGGCTAGTAGAAAGATCAGATAAAGAATTAACAACATCAAAAAAGAATAGTGATGCTATTAATGTTTTTAACGCTATTACTAGTGAGTTTTATATAAGTACATTTCATAAGGCATATATATATTCAGATTCCAAAACTTACTTTAATATTTTAGACTTGATTTTTGATCTGATTAAAAGTAATTATGACAATTAAAATTCGTTAGGAATTAAAAACTGATCAACTTCAATATGCTTTTCAATTTCATATTTTGAAAAGATGGCTTTAAACCTATTTCCAATAGATTCAATTGCATCAACTGGGGCTTGAAGATAAATTTTTTTATTTGGAGCAATGTTTTCTAATCCTGAAAATAATTGCCTATCTACTCCTCTATTAAAATAGGGAAAGGAGTAACCAATAACTACAATAATATCTGCTTCTTTTATTTTTTTATTAGCCATAGCAATTGCTTCTTTTGATATGCTTTCATTTTCCCAAGCAAACCTAACTCCATTATGATACTTATTCCTTCTTAATAACAAGGCATCTTCAAACACCTCAAAAATTTCTTTTGTAAGTGTATCGCTTTTAAAATCTACAATATTATTCCCTGTTTGAATATCGATAAAACCAGCGGTTCCATTTAATTTAATTAGTGAATAATTTTTGTTACTTGAAGTTATTTTTCTATTAAAGTCCCCAAATACATTCAACATATTTTGGGCGACGTCTAAATTTCTATTCGAGAAATTTATGAACGCTTTCTCAATCTGATAATCATAATTCCATGATACTATACTTATTTCATCAGGAAGTTGAATTTCTATTCTACTATTTATTTGCAGAAGAGAAGCCAAAAATGAATCATAACGGTAATCGAAGTTTTGCAAAACTTTTATTAATAAGGCAACTTTTGGAGATGAAGTATCACTTGAATTAAGATTATCCTTTATATAATGATTACATGGGAGATGTCTGTCAATATTTATTTGTTCATATGTAAAAAATGCGGCTAAGTATTTTTTCAATAATTCATAGGGAGCGGTGTCACCCGTTAATTGGCTTTGTAGATATAGTTTCCTTGCATAAGTATCAATTGTGTAATGATTTTCTAAACTAAAATTAAGTTTAACTTGATTTTTAAAAGCCGTTGTAAATTTTTCATCAGAAGCACCTGAAGTCTTCAAATGCTCTTGAAAATGATCGCAAAAAATACTAAACCTTTTTTTTAAAGCATCTACTACTGGTAATGCATTTGCACTTGCCCCCGCACCTAGGAGATAAACAATTTTTTTACTCATTATTATATTTTGATATTCAATATTAACTACCCCGTCAACAGGACCAATTCTCTACATTGAGAAACTTTTACACCCTCAAAAACCCCAGCTCATAAACCAACGGCTGCAACTTTTCACTTAGCGCTTTATAAGCTTCTTCAAAAGCTTTAAAAGATACTGGTGCAAAATCTCCACTGGCATTACGTGCCTGCAAAGCTTTGCGTATTTGGTACCACCCCACATCGGGTCTGTTTAGTTTTAGTTCTTCTCTTACGGTGTGTACATCGGTGTTTGCAAAGTATGCCTGCCATAATTTTTTACCTTCTTCCAATACTTTTTTAGCCTCTGCCGAAAATATTTTATCTGCCATATACTGCACCATAAAATCACTTTCAAACCTATCGGGTGCATTTACTTCTTCTTCGGTGTAAGGAATAAAATGATTTACAATACTCCACTTTTTGTTGTTCCATTCAAGGTCGTTTGCACTAGCGGTTAAGTTGCTTCCGTTAAACAACATCCAAACCAAACAATCATTTTTAAATTCATTAGTTAATGGTTCTGTTGGTTGTAAAAACTGATCTCGGTCGTTAATCCAAGTTGGTTTTATTATTCTTCTTACAGTGAAAACAATAGCAGCTTTTGATAGATTTTCTTTAGTAATATAAAATCCATTCCCAGTGCTGAATACTGACGAAGTAATGGCAGTTTGCTGTGTTGCATTTTGAATATCGTTGCTATTACAATACATGTATGCAATTCCGTTCTCGACCCACGACGTTACTTTAGCATGTTTATCCTGTGGTGTGATTGCATTTTTTAAAGAATATTGAAAGTATTTGTTTTAAGTCTGGGTAACCACAAACTTAAAAATTGACTATTAGGAATATTATAAAAAGTCTTTTCGCCTATTGGCAAAGCTTTTTTATCAATTACATCGGTTGAGATTTCCGTGATTTCCATCTTCTTTTTTGAGACATCGATACTTGCCCAAATTAAAAATCCAATTGGAAAATCTCCTTTTAGACCTTCGAATGATTTGCTGTGAACAATAAACCCTCCGAGATAACGTGCATTCCATATGCTTCTGAACTTTTCAAAGTTGGGCGCATTTACATATTTAACCTTACTAAAAACAGCTAGTGTAGAACTTGGTATTTCTTTCGATATTCTTACAAGAAATTGCGTAAATAATTCTCTATTTGCGTAGCCATAATCACCCATAGTATTTGCAACTTTTGTATTTGCAACATCTGTCTTTCCAGCATTACCTTGAGAATTCGCTGCCTCGGCATATGGCGGATTTATCAACACCAATATCTTATTTCCATCGGCAATTGCTTTGCGCAAACCTTCAGGCACTTTGTTGGTAAGGCTGTAATCTATTTTACCATCATCTGTAATATCATCGTTTAAATAATCGTATTGAAAGCGCTGTGCTGCCACACAGGTTTTGGTGGCCCGCATCACATCCACATCTGCCTGGTCCAGCGTGCTCATGTATATATTGCGGGGGTTGCTGTGTTTTACTTCCAGGTTGCCCACACCGCAGCACATATCCCACACTATGTAATCTTTTTGCCAGTTATTACCAAGGGTTTCTGTTAGTTTATCGTAGGCTTTATCGACAACAGCAAGCGGTGTATAATATGCTCCTTTAAAACTTCTTTCATCAAGCGGTATTAAACTGTCTCTGCGCTCCAGTAAATAATTTCTGTATTCTGCTTTTGGTGGTTTGTGGTAAATAGCCCAAAACTGTCGGTAGCCTTCTTTGTTGCCCAGTTCATATATTTTACCTTCTAGACTAAACACCGGCGAGCCATTTTTGTGCATGAGTGCAGCGGTAAGATTGTCGTGTGTAGCGGCTGTACCATCGTGCATTATATCTGCAAAAAACAAGAGTGCATAATCATCTTC
>JANNMO010000001.1:0-14969 GCA_031398005.1 Ferruginibacter sp. | reverse complement strand
TAATAAAACGCCTAACCGAGCACATCAGGAAGATAATATTAAGCATCAAAGACTATGGAAAAACTATTATAAGAAATACAATACTTTTGAAAAAGAAAACATCTAACACCTGTAAATCTATTGCAGGATTATTCATCTAACCTGTAAACTTTTTTTAGGACGAGTCAATTTTTATATACATTCATGAATAAAATAAATATTTCTGTTGTAGTCGTCATGCTACTATATATTACTACCGTTGGCTCATGCAAAACCAAAACGATGGACCTTGGTATTACTATAACCAAATCGGTTGTTACAGATGCTGTTTCATCAGGTTCGGGTCTTGCTTATTATAACAATGCTGCTTACCTCGTAGGAGATGATGCATCTTATATTGCAGTGCTACCAAACGCTAACAGCAGTTTATACACAAGAATCCCTTTACAGACAACAGTAGGTTTTGATAGAATGGAGAAAGCCGTAAAGCATGATTTGGAAGCAGCACTTGTAGGAAGTATTGGCAATGTATTGTATCAGTTTACATTCCCTTCCGGAAGTTTAAGCCCATACAGAGATACCATGTATGCCATAAATGTAAATAGCAAAACAGTAAGTTTTACGTATTCTCTTTTGCCTTTGTATAAGACTATTAAATTAAAAGCTGGGTTAAATGACCAACAATTTAATATTGAAGGTGCTGCCTTGGTTGGTGATAGGCTTTTTCTTTTTAATCGTGGAAATAACATGGCAATTATTATTGCATGGAAAGATTTCGCTCAATATGTACAAAAGCCTACGGATGCTATTCCTAATTTCAAACTGCAAAAAATTTATTTGCCCGTTATCAATAACTATGCTGTGGGTATTTCAGGTGTATGTGGCATCAACAATAAGGAAATGCTATTTACAGCTTCGCTGGAAGAAACGCATGATAACATTGCTGACGGCGCCATTAAAGGAAGTTACATTGGTGTATTGCGCTTAAATGATAAGGATGAAATTTCCTTGGTTGCCCTGCAACAATTTAAAGATGCAGGAGGCAATATCATACTTGATAAATTGGAAGCTATAGAAATAATAAAACAGCAAGGTAACCACCTAAAGGCATTAGCCATGGCTGATAATGATGATGGTAAATCGAAACTTTTTTATTTGGATATTGAAAAGATAGCTAAATAAAAAGTTACTAATCGCCGCCTTGGTTGGTACCCAAACATTAAATTATTTTATGCCGAAGGCTTGGTCTCTGACCAGCCGACCTATTAATTACATTTTCGTCATTACTTAAAAATTATTTTTCAATGTGTTGGCTGGTCTGAGACGAGGCCTCGGCGTCTCACGGGTAGTGGCGATGGGCACTCACGTTGTTGCGAGGTGACCCACAATGGCAAAAAGCATGATGTATATTTTTATATTTTGTATGGTACGCTGGAAATTGTTGGTACGCTATGCTGCTCTACCTGCATTGCATACAAATAAAGAATGCTCTAATTACCATATATATAAATACCTTTTATTGCATTTGATGGTGACCCTATATAAGTTAGAATACTTACTATAGGAAGACCTAATGTATTATACGAAAACAAAGTATTTTGAACCAAGCCTGAAAAATCTTCTGAAATAATATTATTCACAGGTGTATAACTGTAAATAAAATTATTAGGATTAAATGTAACGGGATAGTTTATTTTTTCCGCATAGAAAGGATTGTATCGGCTATCATAACTGAAGTTCGCCACTCTATTCATATAAGAAGTATTTGTTGAATCATCAATAATATATTCTGTTTCTTTAATGATATTCGTACCATTTTTTATTTGCCTATATGACCATCTTTCAACATTATTAAAGGGAGCATTATAAATTGTTATTTTTCTTCCAATACTATCACTAGTGAAATACGTGAAATCAGAAACTACTTTTTGAGACCTCATTACTCCTTGATTTATTGAAAAAATTATTGAGGAGTCCTTTAAAAGTTTGTTGTTGCTGTTTCTTGTAAAGAATGTAAAAGAAGAATCATAAAAGATATCTATCAGTGATGTGCTGTAATAAATTTCTAATATTTTATTTGCTAAAGTATCGTTTGCATTATATGAATAATAGCGATTTGCGAAAAAAGAATCAGTGTAATTTTTCTCTTTACGAACTATTAATCTCTGATTGTTATCATACTGATAGGTTATTTTATATAAGGTATCTAATCCACCAATTGTGTCCAATTCCACGTACGTTTTTAATAAACTGCTATCGCTAATGATCCGACTTTGATTTGCTAAAATTTCTTGAGAAAAATCTTTTTGGCAAGCACTTATATATGTTATTACAATGGCAAAGAATAATATATTTTTCATTTTCATATTTACAAATATAATTTTAAAATGTTTATTATCAGCTCTTTTCGTGTCACCAAGAAAAACTCCATTGGTATCTTCTTCACAATAGAAGTTGAAAAAAAATACTTTCGCCCGCATAGCCGTGATAGCAGTGGAAATACTTTTTTGTTGCCTTTGAACAAAAAAGATTGGAGCGAATAGCACGATACAAATGTTTGGTTTTGCACTTCTGCCCATGCTCCTCCTTTCTTCAACATTTAAAAATAAAAAAACTTTAATCCATATCACAACCGATGGGTGCGCCAGGCGGTAAGGTTTCCGGAACAAATGCTTTTGCATCCAACCTGTTTTTAATTCTATCTAAAGTTAACAGCAGATAACCTTTTTTATTGGCATCGGCGGTAGAGAGTTGATTGGTTGCATAGATTTGTATATCATCAATTTCTTTTGTGATGGCTGCATTTGTTGCAAAAGAAATTTCTGTATTTAATGAAACGCCCAATAAATAGGTGAGGAGCAATTGTTCATTCTGCTGCAGTATTAAACCTTGCAAACCGCTTAATCTAGCGGCTTTCCAGGTTTTATCCATTAATACTTTCATCATCTCGTCTATACCCAAGCCATTGTTTTCTGCCTGGTACTGCACCATTCTATTTAAGCGAGCAGGGTTAAATAAAAAGGAGAGTGGAAAATCTGCAGCGCTTTCTGCAGCGGCTAAAGGATCGAAAGCAAGACCTGTTCTTTTATTAAACAACTCTTTGCTGTAACCATATCCGGCAGGGCGTGGAGGTATGAGTTTGATAATGCTTTCGGGCAGCGCCAACATCTTTGGCTCCATACAATCTACCACAGCATTTAATGCATTTAACTGCTCCTGTTTTGTAAGAGGTTTAGTAACCATTTGCCCATCGCCTTTAAGCGCATAAGAATAATTTAAACCGCCTACCTGTTTTGCAACTGCTTCTACCTGGTAGCGGTGAAAGAGATAAATAGGCACCAACACATCTTCCAACATAGCCATGGGCATGCCATTGCGAAGGTTGTTTACACCAAATTGTGACAGGGCTTTTTCACGCACTTTTAAAACTTCTTTTAAGCCACTCACAGCATCTTTACCTACATCCCATAAATTTGCAGCTGGGTGCAAGCCTGCGGGGTCTCTTGCATCTCTGTCAGAAATGAATGTCAACCCATTTTTACCTGCATCTGTTATAATTTTATTTAGTGCCTTTGCTTCGTCGGTACCTGCAGAAAAATCTGCATAGCCGTAGTTTATAGATACTTTATCCCAATCGCCTATTTGATTTGTGTAAGCATTGCCAAGATCAACTTCTCCTTTGCTATTTAGTGAAACAACTGGCGACGGATAATCCATAACGCTTGCCTGGCCTTGTGTGCTGGCAATATAGTTATGCATGAGCCCAAGCGTGTGACCGATTTCGTGCGCTGCTAATTGTTTTAAACGCTGTAAACTCATCTGCAACATTTTATTATTTGCTGGCATACCGTTTTCAAAAGGGGCTAGTAATCCTTGCGCTATTAAATAATCCTGTCTTACTCTTAATGAACCAAGCGTTACATTTCCTTTTATGATTTCGCCTGTTCGTGGGTCTACAATAGATGCGCCATACGACCAACCTCTCGTAGAGCGGTGAACCCAGTTTACCATGTTATATCTGATGTCCATTGGGTCTACATCTTCGGGTAATAATTTTACCTGGAAAGCATTTTTATAACCTGCAGCTTCAAAGGCCTGGTTCCACCATTGTGCACCTTCGAGCAATGCACTTCTTATTGGTTCCGGTGTACCATTATCCAAATAATAAATGATGGGTTTTACAGGTTCGCTCATTGCTGCAGCAGGATCTTTTTTTTGCAGGCGATGGCGTGCGATAAACATTTTATTGATGGGCTCTGTAACAGGCGTGCTGTAATCAAAATAGCTGATGGCATTGTATCCGGCACGAGCATCAAACTCCCGTGGTTTGTAATTATTATCGGGCAATTCTATAAACGAATGGTGAACACGCAATGTGATGGCGTCTGCAACAGGTGCTACAGTTGAAACTAAATTATTGTCTTTTGCATCTTTAGAAACATACGTCATGCTTGTTTCAAATTCTGCATTTAAAGGGAAATTTTTTGTGCGTGGAATATACATTGCTGACCGGGAAAGATCGATGCTGTAACTACCTTGCTTCATCTTTTGTAATTGATTTGAAACCTGCAAAGCATCTCTCATAAGGAAGGCGGTAGCATCTACTAAATACGAGCCATTTGTTGCTGCTTCTGCAACAAATCCCCACAAGGTGGACTGAGCAAAGGATTGCTCTACTGCTCTTTTTTCTGCTACATCATTTGTGATGGCCCTGTAATCGTAATTGGGCTGCACCATTAATATTTTATTGCCGACTCTGGTGAATTTTATTACTGATGTATTTCCTAGTTTGCCTCTGTCTAAGCCAATATCGTTTGAACCTAGACCTACAGGTAAAGAGGTCTGGTACAACAACACAGAGTCAAACTTATTTATCTCCATGAATATTTTTCCGGCATTGGCATCCCAATAAAATTTTATAAACCCGGGATATGCAGTAAAGTTTTTTGTTTTTTCTTCAATGGATGGAAGTGTTTGCGCCGTTGCAAAAAATGGGAAACAGAAAACAAGCAGCAATAATTTTTTCATACAATTAGTTTGAGTAACTAAATATAAAAGTAAAGTTGAAATAAATGGGAGGTTAAATTATTATGAGGCTAGGCTTGGTCTTCAAACAGCCGACCTATTCATTACATTTTCGTTATTACTTAAAAATTATTTGAAATATATCGGCAGATCGGGCCAGGCCTCGGCATATTACGGATAGTGACGATGGGGACTCATGTTGTTGCGAGGTTACCAACAAAGGCAAAAGAAATATTTTTTTAAAAAACATAAAGTATGTAACTCGGTTTACATTTCACTCCTAATGGAGTTCTTACATTGTACATTCAAATTCTTTTCTACGGGCATGTCGCTTCCTCCTTTCGGCGGACAAGCTCTAAAGAGCTAAAGTGTTGAGGTTTTTAGCCTCAGAGAGGCGACATGTTAGTAAGGATAAATAATAAACAATTTGGTTGTGCGCCATAGGTGCGACATGTTTTTTTTATTAGGTGAAGATTAAGCGCAATATCAAAAATAAAATAGCAGCATTTTTATTTACAATAAATTATTACAAAGCAGCCTTTGTTGGATGCTGTGCTAATTGGAAGCCAAGCGTACCAACAAAAAATAGAGAGTAAGATGTAATTCTTTATAATTTGTAGTGGATGCTGGAAGTTGTTGGCACGCTCTGAAATTAAGCAAAGAATAATTTGAACATTTTAATGAATAGGAATTTCGAACAAAGGCAGTAGATACACCCCTTTCTTTTTTCGGACGGCAAAAGTCGGGGAATGGCATATAAGAAAAATTATTATTTTAAAATGACATTACTTAAATTTGTATCTGTATATATGATATTGTCCCTAAACAAAATGTTATGTTCATATATACAGTATGTGCATGTTTGAAACACAGGCTTCGAACTGTTATGGTTCGATATTACATAGACAAAAAAAGTGGCATAACTCATTACGCCACTTTAGAAAAGCCTTTTTTGGAAGTAGTCTATTGTAATAAATGTAACAAACATCGTTTGCGATAGCAAACAGCACAATTTGAAAACACGCCCCTATTCAGCCAAATAGGGGTTTTTTATTTTGTAATAATACACAAGTTTAGTTCCACTTTTCGAATAAAAAAAATATTTATTTTTATAAAAATAAAATAAAATAAAATATTTTATTTAATTATTTGATTATTAGTATAAATAGTAGTTATTTACTATTTATATTTTAAAACAATTTTATAACAATTTTAAAATATTATTACTATTTAACACTTGAACTCCCTAGGTGTGACATGTTGTTTTATTAAAAAATAAGTATCGAAAAGGCAAATAATTTTTACTCATAGCTAAATATAAATAATTTCACAGAATGCTCACGCACAAAAGGCCATCCCTCATTTATGCACAAGAGTACGCAATGCTGCGGCATTGAGGTGGGTACCAACGAATGCAGAGGCTTAAGTCCGAAACACCCAACCGAGGGCAAGAGAGCTTTAAATATTTTTTTTATTTTTACCTTGGTAAGCTATATATAATATGAGAAAAATTAAAAAACTGTACGCAATAAATTCAGAAATATCATACAAGTAAAAAATACCATTAAAATAAGTTTTACGTCCGCTAATATCTGAAATTTCGATAATTTTCACAAAGGGATAAAAATGTGATGCCGCATTATCTTTGTAATCAGGATATCTACATAATAAATTGAAATATTCTGAAAATACTCCTTGAATCATAAATATATTTACAAACAAGGCAAGAAAATGAAAACTAAACCATATTATCAATAAATTTTTTCTTTCCGAAATATATTTTAAGTAGCTCATTATTCTATATTATTTTTAAAAGTAAACATAGTAATTATAAATTATAATCTATAATTTTATACAATCCATAATAACCCTACTTCCATATTTCCACTATTAAATTAAACAAGTGATACTAAATTTTGTATTAGATTTTCCGAAATTAAATTTGCAGAAAATTCATATTGAATATTTTTTTCGATTATAATTCTGAGAAAATTATTTCATTTTCATTATTTAAGTGTGAGGTTGCTAATATTCTAACCTTAAAATCATTTTTTAGAATTCTCTTAGTTACATTTTTTATTTCTGCATTGTAGATATAAGCTCTAAAAATTTTATTCTCATTTAATGTTATTTTTTTATTGATGAATATTTCAGTGCGAACTCCTATATCATTTGCAACATCAATTTCTATTTCTATTTCTTTTCCAATAGTGTAAGGAAATAGATGTTGAAATTTCTGCTTTGCTTCTTGTAGTTTATAACACTCAATTTTATATTCTTTTCCATTATGTCCATTCAAATATTCGCCTTCAGGAGTTTTTTCAATGAAACAAATTCCTAAGTCATGATTATTATATTTGACTACGTATTTTGTTTTTTGAATGTCCTTGTTTACAAATTCAATTACTAAATAATTTTCAGAAAGTTGATAGATGATAGTTGGTTTAATTGGATAATAGTTTATCGAATAACTATTATGCAGTGAAAAATTATCTGCGTTTAGTTCAGGCATTAATTCATCCGTGTAAAAGCAATTATGTTTTGGCCATGGTGTTCCTAACTTTTCAAAAAAAACTTTACTTCCATAAGTGTTTTCATAATAAAAAACTTCTGCTTTACAAGACGGGCATTTAGCATTTGGAATTGTGAATGAGAATGCATTATTTAATTTACGACGTGTCTCATATATATTCTCAAGGTATATTGTTTCTTCGATATGATAGTTTCTCCCGAAGCTATTGCACCATTTGCACGGGCAATTATTATAGTGATTGTAACCTTTACTCATTATAATTTTAACTTAATTTAATTTACAATATTTTTCAGAACAAATGAATATACTGAAATCATTTAGTTTTATTAAAGCAAAAATATTTTAGTATTTCTCTTCCTAGTTTCTTATCATCACTAAACCTTCGCTTCTATCTTCTCTGCAATTAATGCTGAAAGATGTTCCCCTGCTCCCTGTAGCCACGATGGGCAGTAGTAGCTGCCGCAATAATAAACTATAAAGTATTATAAACTTTGTGGCGGCACTACTACAGACAGCGTGATACAAATGTTTGGTTTTGCACATCTGCCCATGCTTCTCGCCCTTAAAATATAAATTTTGTAAGTTATGGGTGACAGCTTTTTAAAAAGCTGTTACTCTACAAATAAACCATCCCGACCTGAAGGCCACCCCTCCGTGGGAGGGGAATAAAAAACCCCTCTTCATTTTACTGAAAAGGGGTGTACAAACTGTGACACAAACACACACTTGTTTAAATCACTGGCTTTGGAGGTAGCGAGGGGATTTAGTCGGGTTTTTTGCCGTCTAAAAAATTATTTATGGTATTTATTTCTCCTTGATTTTTGTCGTCGGAACTGACGGTGTAATTGCTGTAAAAGGTTTCTACATCTGCAATCTGATTATGGATTTCCATATTACGACGGAGGTAAGCAGGTACTGTTTCAAACTCATTGTTCGGATCGGCTGCATTAATATTGAAGGAAAGATTCCTCAACTTTGCTATTCGATCCGCCGCCCGGCGCCTAAGCTCTTCTGTTTCGTCTTGCATCGCAGGCTCCTCAACAGAATTACAAATATGGGACTGGGCCTGAAACTGTGCCTGAGGCTTATCCTCCGCCGTTACTGGGCTTTCCTTAACTACCAGCTGCATCTCCATAAAAGGTTCGTCGTCCTTTACGGTAGGCTGCTGCGGCAGTGGTTGTTCGTTAGATGAGGATTTTGTGTTTTCCGGTTTGGCTTCCGCATAAATTTGCGAAGGCTTCACCAAAAAGCCGCCCGACGAAAGGTGACTTGTATTGCTAGCTTCTTTTTTTACTTCTGTAACTGGATTGGAAACGGTTTTTTCGGAAACAGTTTTTTTAGGCACTGGAGCTATAAACTCCGTGTCAAACTGTATAATAGGAACTTGGTCAGATGATGAAGATATTTCAAAAAACACAGGAACGTCATTTGAATTATCCACAGTATTTTTACTAAGTATATTTACGGTTGTTTCTGCTGCCATTGTTGGCATCATTAAATCTGGTTCTGCTATTTTATCTGCTGCTTTTTCTTCTGTTCTTTTATCTTCAAACTGTAAGGTAGGCTGTGTAGATGCTATTGCCGGTGCAGGAGCAGCAGGCATTTCCAACTCCATTACCACTTTTTCGTTGGTAGGTTTTGCCGTTTCTGTTACGGGTATTTTTTTTGCAAAAGGGTCTTTATGTTCAAACCCTGTTGCTATTAATGTAATGCCTATTTGTGCGCCCAAAGTACTATCGTACCCAAGCCCTAAAATTACATCGGTATCTTCTCCAGCTTGTTCTAAAATATAGTTTTGAATTATCTCCACTTCATCCATGGTAAACTCATGCTCACCTTCGGCAGAATTGATGTTTATTAATATCCACTTTGCGCCACGGATATCGTTGTCGTTTAACAACGGAGAAGTCAATGCATTTTCAATTGCTGCAAATGCACGGTTTTCACCTTCTGCAGTTGCGCTGCCTAAAATGGCTACACCACCATTGCTCATTACGGTACATACATCGGCAAAATCGACGTTGATTTGTCCGGTACTGTTTATAACATCGGTTATACATTTTGCAGCAGTAGCTAAAATATCATCGGCTTTGTTAAAAGCTTCTTTCATTTTTAAATTACCAAACTGGTGACGCAATTTATCGTTGCTTATTACCAGCAAAGTGTCCACATGGTTTTTCAACAGCATGATTCCTTCTTCTGCCTGCGCTATTCTTTTTTTGCCTTCATATGCAAATGGTGTGGTTACAATACCTACTGTAAGAATTTTTAAATCTTTACAAATTTTTGCAATGATGGGTGCGCCACCTGTACCGGTACCACCGCCCATACCTGCAGTAATGAAAGCCATCTTGGTATTTACTTCCAATATTCTCTTTATTTCTTCCAAACTTTCTTCTGTGGCCTGCCTGCCAATAGATGGGTTTGCACCTGCACCCAAACCTTGTGTAAGGTGTGGACCGAGTTGTATTTTATTGGGTACATTACTTAATGCAATTGCCTGCGCATCTGTATTGCAAATAATAAAATTTACGCCTTCTATATTTTGGGCAAACATGTGGTTTACTGCATTACTGCCACCGCCACCAACACCTATCACTTTAATGATAGAGGACTGGTCTTTGGGCAAATCAAAATGTATCATGTTGTTAATAATTTAATGTGTATAATAAGGTTTTGAGTGGCGGGTTTTGAGTGGCGGGTTAGGGCTACTTTAAACTTTACACTCTATTTTATTGTTGCGAGTTTCGGGTTTATCAAATTCCTTGTACTCTTTATTTATTTATAGTTTTTTGTTCACCGCTGAGAAAAGAGTTTAATGAGTTTTCGCAGAGTTTATGTTTAAATGATTTCGCATTTTTAATTTTTTCAAAATCTTCAAATTATAATAAACCAAACGAGAAACGCAAAACGAGAAACGTTTTATAATTCCTCATCCCCTTCTTCCTTAAACATTTCTATTAAGTTAGTTTTAAAACTGTCCATAAAACCTTTAATTGTTTTTTTACGTTTTACAATTTCCGGTTCTTTTTCTTCTTCTATTGTGCCGGGTAATTCTGCTTCTATAGGCGCCTCCTGCATAATGCCTGTTCCTGCTACTTTTATAAAATTGGTATCAAACTTTTTGTTTTTATTTTCATAATCGTTGTAGCCTTTTAAAATTAAACCTATACATGTGCTGTACATTGGCTTGGATAATTCATCTATTTGCGAGCCGCTTAAATGCTCGTTTGGAAAACCGATGCGTGCATTTAAACCAGTTACATATTCTGTAAGCTGTAACAAATGTTTTAATTGTGACCCACCACCAGTAAGAATTATGCCACCATTCAACATTTTATTATCAAGCCCAACTTGTTTTAAATGGAAGGTTACAAAATCCATGATCTCACTCATGCGAGCCTGGATAATATTGGCAAGATTTTTTACAGAAATTTCTTTTGCTGCCATTCCACGCAAACCCGGTATGGTAATAAATGCATTGGTTTTTGTTTCGTCCGCCAACGCACTACCAAACTGAATTTTCATTTGCTCCGCCTGCGTTTTCAACACACCTAAACCAGTCTTAATATCATGCGTTATGTTTTCGCCACCAAAAGGAATTACTGCGGTGTGCTTTAAAATACCTTCGTAAAATACAGCAAGGTCAGTTGTACCACCACCAATATCTACGATGGCTACACCTGCTTCCAAATCCTGATCGCACATTACTGCGGCAGCAGATGCCAATGGTTGCAACACCAAATCCTGTGTTTTTAAACCAGATTTTTCTACACTGCGGTTAATGTTTCTGATGGCATTTTTATCACCAGTGATGATGTGAAAATTTGCACCAACTTTTACGCCGCTGTACCCAATTGGGTTTGGTATGTTCTGAAAATTATCTACCGTAAATTCCTGCGGAATTACATCAATAATTTGATCGCCTGCCGGGATATATGTACGGTATTGATCTGCTATTAATTTATCAATTTCTTCCTGGCGTATTTCATCGTCGTTTTGCTGACGTACAATATCGCCACGGGTTTGTAAACTTTTAATGTGATGCCCCGCTATACCTACATATACTTCGCTGATAGATAAACTTGGATTAGATGCATAACAATTTTCCAGCGCAGTTTGAATGGCTTTAATGGTTTGGTCAATGTTTAAAACCATACCATGTTGTACGCCATTGCTGTTGGCTCTACCAAAGCCTAAAATTTCCAGCTTACCAAACTCATTTTTGCGCCCTGCAATTGCTGCAATTTTTGTAGTTCCAATGTCTAAGCCTACGATAACGGGTTGTTCCTGATTCATAGTTGTGTGTTTTGTTTGTGTGTGTGTTTGTGTTATTTTAATAGTTACGGGTTGCGGGTTTGAGGTTGCGGGTTTTTTAAACTTTTATCCTTTTACTTTTTACGGGTAACTTTTTTAATATTTTAATTATTTAAAAGAACTTTTTTTATTCAACCTCTTGACCTCACCCTCGCCTCCCGTGAACGGGACAAGTTATCCAAAGGAGAGGAGCCACACTCTGATACTCTGAAAATTCTTTCCTTTTTCAAAGTCTCATCTTCCCCCTTCGGGGGACCGAGGGGGCTTTTGTTTTTCCCTTCGGGGAATATAGTGTGCTTTTAATAATCATTGTTTGCTTTTGGTTTCTGTTGCACCACCGGCTTTTTTGCAGGCATTACAACAGACGGTTTTTTATTTTGTACCACTGGCAATGCAGCAGGTTTTTTAATTGATTTGGTTGCTGGGGGTTTTATCACAACAGGTTTTTTTACCACAGGTTTTGTAACAACAGTTTTTGTAACCGTTGGTTTTGCTACTACCACTGTAGGTTTACTTACTAATGGTTTGGGCACTATTACAGGTGTAGGCTTTACCACTGCTGGTGCTGAAACTATTGCCGGCGCTACTGTTGCAGCCGGTGCAACTCCCTCATCATCTCTCTCAATAGATTGCTGTATCAACGAACTATCTGCTACTCTTTTATCAGTTTCGGGCATGAAAACTTGCGATGAATCTGCTGATCTTTTTGCAGCATCTTCTGCAATAAATTTAATAAGTTGCATTGTTCTTAATGAGTCTGCAGCTAAATCTTCTTTGCCTCTAATACTTGCTACCACCTGGTTTTTATATTGCAGGTTAATTACGCTGTAACGGTTCCAACCAGCTTGTGTAATTACTCCTTTATAAAACATTTTTAATTTTGAAAACTTAGCATCTACATCTGTGGCTTCCCCGAAAAGAATTCGTTGCTTGCCCAATTTTGGTAACATTTCAAAAGTCCTGTTTGCTGCTATATCTACTTGGTCTATCATGGCCATTAAAAAACTATCTGCCAAAATTTTTATGCTGATGTTTTTAATGTTGCATAACAATGTACTGTCTGGCTTTGATAAGATGCTTGCATCTGATGTAAACCCTGTAAACACCGGAAGCCTTGCAGAAAATTTTTCGCTCAGCGGTAAAATGGTGCAACTGCTGTCTATATAAAAAGTATTACCCGTCATGGTAAACAATCTTGCTATTGGTTCTCTTTCTTCTACTGTTACTTTTAAAAAATTATTATTGTCAAAAAATAGTTCAGCATTTTTTATCCAAACATCTTTCTCTAATGCTCTTTCAATTTTTTTAAGGTCGATGGATGCTAAAGATTTTTTCTGAGTGCTATCGCCGCCATAATTTTTAATGATATTATATACGTCCGTTTTATCTATAAAAAACGTGTTGCTAACTCCGGTAATATTTATCTCAACACCATTACAATATTTATTTTCTTTACTGTGCACAGCAGATACAAGCAGCGTTATACAACCTGCGCCCACCAATACCCATAAAAGAGCAGTGAAAAATTTGATGATATTTTTTTTGTCAATGGTCATTTAATTTTCTAAAATATTTTTAATCATTGGCACCATTGCATCTATATCTCCTGCGCCGGCGGTGATCAGAAGGGCAGCCTCCCTAAATCCCTCCACAGGAGGGACTTTAAAGCTTTGTAAGTATTCAATCAACTCATTTTTGTTTAAAATTTTTTTATCCTGATTGGTCATCTTTTCTAAAATCAATTCACTTGTTATCCCAGGCATTGGTAATTCTCTTGCCGGGTAAATTGGTAACAAAATTGTTTCATCTGCCATGCTCAGCACTTCTGCAAAACCATCTGCCAAATCTTTTGTTCTGCTAAACAAATGCGGTTGAAAAATAACCGTACATTTTTTGCCCGGAAACAAATTTTTAGCGCCTGTAATTAATGCACGCAATTCTTCGGGATGATGTGCATAATCGTCGATAAATACAAGCCCCTCCCCAACCCTCCCCCGAGGGGAGGTAGACCGCAAGACGAACTCAAATCGTCTCTTCACTCCTTTAAAAGATGCAACCGCATCTTTTATTTTATCATCCTCTATTTTTAAATATTTTGCCACACCTATTGCCGCCATCACATTTTCAATGTTATGCAGCCCACCCATATTTAAAACCACCTCCTTAATCGTCCAAAAATTATTTATAACATCAAATTGATATGCCCCATTTTTTATTTCTAATTTATCAATATGAATGTTGGCCTCTCTATCTTCAAAACTATAAGTGCATGTATCAGCCACTTTAAAATCTTCTATTCTTTTTATACCTTTCTTTACTATCAAACAACCACCTGTTTTTATTCTTTCTGTAAACTGAATAAAGGCTTCCTGCATATTTTCTTCAGTTCCATAAATATCCAAATGGTCTGCATCCATTGCTGTAATGATGGCTATATCTGGATTCAGTTTTAAAAAACTTCTGTCATATTCATCAGCTTCCACTACAGAAACATTGTTGGTGCTTCCCCAAAAGTTGGTATCATAATTCGCCGCAATTCCACCTAAAAAAGCATTGCAACCGTAACCACTATCTTTTAAAATATGTGCAATCATTGCACTGGTAGTTGTTTTGCCATGGGTACCTGCCACACAAATATTAAAAGTATTTTGAGTAAGCAAACCCAACACATCACTACGTTTTAGCAGCGTATAATTATGTTGCTTATAAAAATTTAGTTCGCTGTGTGTTGCAGGTATAGCCGGTGTATAAACCACTACATCTGCATTTTTATCTAACAGGTTTACATCATCTTCAAAGTGAATGGCAATACCTTCTTCTATTAATTTTTTTGTGAGGGGCGTTTCTGTTTTATCGTAGCCGCTCACCTTTACACCCTGCTCATTAAAGTATCTGGCAAGCGCACTCATACCAATGCCTCCTATGCCGGCAAAATAAATGGATGATATGTTTTTTATGTCCGTCATGCCCTGTTTATAGATTGTAATATTTGTAAAGCAATTATTTCATCGGCATTATTTACTGCAAGTTTTGCAATATTTTCTGTCATTTCCATTTGTGCGCTTTCATTTGCACATAAGTTTAACAATGCGGGCATCAACTCATTCATTGCTGC
>JANNMO010000005.1:0-223877 GCA_031398005.1 Ferruginibacter sp. | reverse complement strand
TCCTAATTTCCAAGGGCTTGGTAATCATCTTATCTGGAACTGCGTTTTTCAATTGTATTTTAAAAGCATTAATTGTTTAAAATGTAATGGAGAATGGTAGTCAATTTTAATAATGCACACATTAATAACCGTTCTGAGTATGTTTATAAAAATTGTTTAAAAACTTGGTTTTGCTTTGTACAAATCCTCAATAGGGCTTTCAATATTTATTAATGTATCTCTTCTTACATGCAGATACCTTTCGGTGGTGCGAATATCAAAATGGCCCAAAATATCTTTTATAAAAACTACATCAACCCCTTTTTCTAATAAATGGGTGGCAAAACTATGGCGGAGATTATGAAAGCTGAGCGACTTTAATATGCCGGCGTTTTTTCTTGCATCATTAAATATTTGTTGCGCACTTCTTATTGAATAGGGCTGCCCTTTTTCTGCGCCTTCAAATAAATAATTGGTTGGCTTTACTTCACTCATTTTATAATATTGTTCCAGCACATCCAATACCATGGGGCTTAGCCGCACATACCGGTCTTTTTTGCCCTTGCTGCAATGTATAAAAAGTTGCTGCCGTTCTCTGTCTATATCTTGCAGACGTAGGTTTATCACTTCGCTCACACGCAGGCCTGCGCTATAGGCAATAAATAAAATGGCTTTGTGTTTTAAGTTTCGGGGCGCAGCAAAAAGCCTTCTTAGTTCTTGCTCGCCTAATACTTTTGGTAACTGCAACTGTTTTTTTGGTCGGGGTATCTCTACAAAAAATCTTTCGTGCCCAAGCACTTGTTCGTACAAAAATTTTAAGGCATTCAGTCTGCTGTGTATGGTGTTTTCACTAAGCAATAATTTGTTTATGCAGTAATGTATATAGCGGCGTACATCTTCGGCAGTAAGCGCATCCGCTTTTTTATTTTTTATTGTTTGTAAAAAAACAGCAATCTCATTTTTATACGTTCGTAGGGTAGAGCTGCTGTATGCCAACAACTGCAATTGCTCTACGGTGCGTTGAAGCAAGAGCATATTATAAGCACTTATTTTAAAAACTTGTTGCGGGTTACTATTTTTAATTTTAGTGCTATCAAGTTTATTTACCTGCAAAGCCGACTTGCGTTTTTTTAAATACAATGCCAATGCTTTGTTGTTTATAAAGGCAGTTTCTTGTAGCGTGCTACATAAGTCGCCATAACTTTTTTGTGTACATGGTATATGCCAGCAGTTATTTATTTCGCACCATTTTACACCTGAAATTTGTTTTATTTTATTTTCAAATGAATTATTTTTCGTGTAAAATATTCCAACCCTAGTTTCTTTATTTTTTGTTGTAATGGGTTGCACTTTTATTGTTGGCAAAGCCTTGTCTGCTGATACTTTTATATCTTTTGTAGAATTTGTAGCAGGTATATTTTTGTTAATGATAGTCTTGTTATTACCTGTAGCAATTGTATCTATAGGTATGTTACATTTTGTACGGTGCGCTAGTGTATCTGCAATATGCCAGCCACGCAAAGTTTGGCTCCACTTTGCATCGGTACTTTTTCTTAGTTTTTTTATAAGTTCTGTGTCAAACTTAAAAACTACTAAAATTCGCTGTTCGCCCTTGTGTAAAACAGGCGTGTAGGTAATATTATTCTTCATTTTAAGGGGATTGAATATGGCTTCGCCGTTCCTCACTCACACAAGTTTGGTTTATTGTAATATAATTAATTGCAGAAGGCTGCATAAATAACCTGCATTAATGCTTATTCTACTATTAATGTAGTCATACATTCAGTAAGAAAATGATAATATGTAATTCTTTGTATATGGGTATCCATATTAGTTTTGGGTAATAGTTCGGTTAAAAATTGATTATATAAAGAACTGTAAATAGTTTGATAATAAAAAGGGTTATTTAACCCATTTTTTTACGGATAAATTTATGTATATGCTTAGGTAAAAGTTGAAAAAAGGTATATCGCTGAAGGGCTGGGGGATAGTAGTGGATATCCTTTTTGTGTTCCGCTTGGCGGCACAAAAAGATAGGAACGAATAGCCCCTGCTAATGTTGAAAAAACTACTAATGTTGATAGCCCCAAATGTTTTATCTCAAAGATGAACGGCACTTATTACGGTAAAAACATATCATTTATTTATGAGGGATGTTGGTTTGTGCAAATTAAAATGGTATGTTATCCCCATTTAGCTTGCAAATACAGATTAAATATGTGTACACAGTGGTGAAAACAATGCATGCAACTACTTTTTTGTTTTCCTCAATTTCTTGTATGTTTGCCGCCTTACTTAAAAACTAGATACTGTGCGCTTAAAGAGTTTAGAAATTAAAGGATTTAAAAGTTTTGCTGATAAAACGGTTCTCAATTTTGATGAAGGTATTACTGGAGTTATTGGACCAAACGGCTGTGGCAAAAGTAATATTATTGATAGTATTCGCTGGGTAATAGGCGAGCACAAAATAAGTAATTTAAGGAGCGAAAACCTGGAAAGTCTTGTTTTCAACGGCAGTAAAACCCGCAATGCGAGCGGCCTGGCAGAAGTAAGCCTTACTTTTGAAAATACCAAAAACCTGCTTCCAACAGAGTTTAATACCGTAACGGTTACCCGTAAATATTACAAAAGTGGTGAAAGCGAATACCGCTTGAATGATGTGGCTTGTCGCTTAAAAGATATTCATAATTTGTTTATGGATACCGGCGTAAGTACCGATAGTTATGCCATTATTGAGCTGGGAATGGTAGATGATATTATAAAGGATAAAGAAAACAGTCGCCGCAAAATGCTGGAACAGGCTGCGGGCATTACCATTTATAAAACAAGAAAGAAAGAAGCTAAACTTAAGCTGGACGCTACCGAACAAGATCTTGCCCGTATTGAAGATTTGCTTTTTGAAATAAACAACCAGCTGAAAAGCCTTGAAAACCAGGCAAAGAAAGCAGAGAAATTTTTTGAAATAAAAAAGGAATACAAAGAGGTTTCCATAGAGCTTGCAAAAGCAGCATTGGAAGGTTTTAATATTACTTACCGAGATTTAAATGCACAACAACAGCAAGAAGTTGATAAAAGAATTGAATTAGAAGTGGCCATTGCCGGCGAAGATGCTGCATTGGAGCAGGAAAAACTGGCTTTTGTTGAGAAAGAAAAAGCATTGCAGCAAATGCAACATGCTTACAACGAAATGTTGGATAAAGTACGCAGCAAGGAAAACGAAAAAAACCTCAGCAGCCAAAAAGTACAATATCTTAAAGAAACAAAAGCAAGTCTGGATGAGTTTTTAAAGAAGGCATCCGGACAATTATTGGGCTTGCAGGAAAGCATCAGCTTTACCGGCAACCAAATAGGAGAGGAGGAGCAAAAAATAACTGAGCTGGAAGAAAAGGTAGAAGACCTTAAAGAAGCAGTAGAAGAAAAACGCAGGGTATTTGACGATAAACGCAGTGCCATCGATTTGTTGCGCAAAGAAAACCAGGCCATACAATTGAACCGCTTTGATGCAGAAAAGAAAGTAGCCGTAGCAGATACAAGCATACAAAACTTGCAGCGCACCATTTTGCAATTGGGCGAAGAGCAAAAAACAAGAGCCGCACAATTACAAACTTTAGAGGCAGAAAAAACAGCCAAAGAAGCAGAACTCGAAACTAAAAAAACAGATCTGCAACAATTGCAGGAGCACCAAGATCGTACAAAGGAGCAAATACTCGCTACCCAAAATATGATGGAAGGCATGCGCAATAACCTTGCTGATGAAAGTCGCAAGTTAGATGCACGTACCAATGAGTACGATTTGTTGAAGAGCCTGGTAGATTCTATGGAAGGCTACCCGGAAAGTGTAAAATTTTTGCACAACAACAATGGGTGGAATAAAGATGCACCGCTGTTGTCAGATATTATTTATGTAAAAGAAGAATACCGTGCAGCAGTAGAAAATGTACTTGATCCTTATTTAAATTACTACGTCGTAAATAATTTAGCCGAAGGGTTACAGGCCATTCATTTGCTGGACGAAAATAAAAAAGGCAAGGCGAACTTTTTCCTGCTCGATAAATTTACAGATACTACCATACACACAACTCCTACCGATACATTACCAGCAATGGATGTAGTGGAGTTTGATGCTAAGTATGAAAACCTTGCAAAGCAATTATTGGGCAATGTTTTTATTGCAGAAAACGAAGCCGCATTAGAACAAAGTAACGGTTCTGTTATTTTAGAAAAAACAGGAAAATTTGTAAAAGGCAAGTACGCGATTACCGGTGGAAGCGTGGGCATGTTTGAAGGTAAAAAAATTGGTCGTGCAAAAAACTTGGAGAAACTGCAGGCAGAAATCATTGTGCAGAATGCAAATGTAGCGGCACTAAAAGCAGAGATACAAGCCAAGCACAATGAAGTAATAAATTTTAACGAGCAGTTAAAAGAAAACGTAATAAAGCAGACGCAGCAGGAAATAAACAGCCTTACCAATCTGGTATTTTCTTTGCAAAATAAAATTGAAAACCTTACCCAGCAGCAAACAACCGGTACAACAAGAACTGCTGATTTGGAAACGCAATTGGAAACAAACCATGATGCCATTGCAGATACAAGAACCGAGCTTGATAAATTTAATACACAGTTAGATGAACTCGCAGATAAACTGCAAACCATAGAAGCAGCCTATGCTTCAGCCGAACAGGAATATAATTTTGCAGGCGCTGCATACAACGAAAGCAATATTAATTTTGCCAAGCAGCAAAGCAAAGTAGTCTCTTTAAAAACCGAGTTAGATTTTAAAACAAACCAGTTGGCAGATCTGCAGGTGCAGGTAGAAAGTAGTACCATTCAATTAAGAGACAGTGATGAAGCCATCAACACAACGGCTGATACACTCAAAGACATTGAAGGCTTATTGGTAACCATGCTGCAAAATAAAGAGACCGACGAGAAGCAATTAAACGAAGCAGACCAGGCATATTACAACCTTCGCAATGCACTTTCTGAAAAAGAAACTGCGCTTCGCCAAAAGCAAAAATCGAAAGAATTTATAGATACCTTACTTACAGAAATTAAAGATAAATTGACCGATCTTAAATTACAGTTAAGCGGTATGAAAGAAAGGCTGAGCGTAGAGTTTAGGGTTGATCTTGATGTTATCATTGATGAACCACGTACAGGTACAGAAGCTGTGGAAGATTTAAAAGAGCGCAACGAACGCATGAAAAAGCGCCTGGAAAATATGGGCGAAGTAAACCCAACTGCCATTGAAGCTTATACCGAAATGAAAAAAAGGTATGAGTTTATTTTGGAGCAAAAAAATGATTTGGTTACGGCAAAAGATAGTTTAATGCAAACCATACAAGAAGTGGAAGCAACGGCCAACCAACAATTTTTAGAAACATTTAATAAAACCAGAGAGAACTTTCAAAAAGTATTTAAAGCATTGTTTACAGATGAAGATACGGCCGATATGGTACTAGTAGATCCTGAAAACCTTGCTGAGACAGGCATTGACATTGTGGCAAAACCAAAAGGCAAACGCCCATCATCCATCGGGCAGCTAAGCGGTGGTGAAAAAACCCTCACAGCCACAGCACTGTTGTTTGCCATCTATCTAATAAAGCCTGCGCCATTCTGTATTTTAGATGAGGTAGATGCCCCGCTCGATGATGCCAACGTAGGCAAGTTTACCAACATGATAAAACAGTTTAGCGAAAACTCGCAGTTCATTATTGTAACCCACAACAAACAAACCATGAGCGCCGTAGATGTTATTTATGGCGTAACCATGCAGGAGCCCGGCGTAAGCAAATTGGTGCCTGTGGATTTTAGGAGTTTGAATTAGTGGGGTGGGAGCATGGGCTAAATAATATTGTTGAACATTAGTATCGGGCTATACGCTACAATCTTTTTTGTTCAAATGCAACAAAAAAGTATTTCCGCTTCTATCCCGGCTATGCGGAGCGTGGGAACTTTGTTGAGCTTTTATTGAAGCAGAGTAGTCAAGAATATTTACTTTAAAGAATTTATTTAATTTAGGATACTAACAAAGGCAAAGACTATTTACAGATGAAAAAATGAGCGTTAAAGCTTTAAACTTTTTGAGGAGAAGTTATATCTCCTTCCCTCAAAATATTTTGGAGACTCCCACGCAAACAAAATCAAAAAACATGAGAGGTATTGTAAAAAATGTAAGTAATTTTTTAATAGACGATGACTGGCTATTTATTATTGAGGGCACTGAAAAACTTAAATATTTTATTATGGCAGAACCATTTTATAAAACAAATGGATTAAGAACCCCTGTAACAAAAAGAGAGTTGGAGAATTTAAACGAAAACGTGCAAATAGATTTTGCTTACATAAACATGATGGAAAAAAATATTATTACAAAAATAAAATGGTGAAGTCCGGATTTACATTGCTTCCGCTCAAAGGCAGCGGCATACACTGCAATCCGGGCTATGCGGAGCATGGGAGCATTGTTGAGCTTTTATTGACATAATAGATTAGTATGTAGATTACGTGAAGACAAGCAATTAGGCGGGGGACTTGTTAAGACGCTTCACACCTACCGCAGCTACAAGAATTTAAATTAGAATAAACAAATAATAGATGTTGCTATGAGATTTGTCTTCAATTTAATAATACTTATTATTTTTCTTCTTTCCTGTAAAGAGGATACTAGTAAATTCAAAGACAGAAGTTTTAAAATTCTCATCCCTGATACAACAAATAATAATAGGGCAAAAGGAGATTGGGATGATTTAAGATATCGCTCAGAGCTTGAATCTCAACTTGGACTCAAAGATTTAAAAAAAGGGGTTGATAGTCTAGAAATTAGATTGTGGTATGACTTTTCTTTCAGTAATATGCAGGAGCTATATATATTACGGTTTAAAGACACAAACTGTATAGTTTCTTATTTTAAAATGTACTTGAAGCAGTTAGACGATGAAAGTGGGAGTAACAGTTGGAACCCATACAAAGACCCAATAATAGATAGCTCCTTTTCTAAAACTTTTACTTTTTCTAAAAATGTTTGTGAGTATCAAAATCTTGACAGTATATGGTTTTTAAAATCTCAAAGTGATTTACAAATCTCTGATAATATTGGGTTTACCGATTGTGATAGTTATGTCATTGCAATTGCAAATAATAGGCAGATGAAGTATTTAAGGCATGTGTGTAGTTCCAGCTATTATGAAAAGACGAAACTAAAACCAATATTTGATTTTGAAGTTTTTTGTAGTAGAATAACTTCAATTGCATTACATAATAAAGTAGTAATAGTAAAGCAAAAACAATAGTTTAACATTCCGCCCAAGTATGTAAGTCTCCATTTCAATTGCCTTATTATAACCACTGCTTTTGTTTTGTATTGAAGGAGAGCTAAAGTGCGAGAGATGTACCAACATTATTTGTGTAAGGATTTTTAAGAATTTGAGGGTATTTATTAAACCAAAAAAATTACAAAAAATGAAATTGGTTAACGTTTTTATTTTTTTATTCTTAATTTTTAAAGAATCATCTGCACAGAGGTTTTCTATTGCTCCAGATAAAATGAATGTCTTTTATGTTGACATTGATAACCCACTCACCATTGCTGTAGAAAATTATTCAGCCAAATTAATCGTAGTAAAAACAGATAACGGTATCATTTCGGGCAAGGGTAATAACTACATATACCATTCTGCTAAAATAGGAAGAGCCGATATTATACTTTACATAAAAGTGAAAGGAAAACTAAAAGAAATTGGAAGAAGTTCTTTTAGAGTAAAATCAATTCCATACCCAGTAGCTAAAGTTGGACCTTCTGCAGGTGGTAGAATTTTAGGGCTAATTTTAAAAAGTCAACAATATATTAGAGCTGACTATAATGAAGTAGATATGGATGTGGAAATAGATAGTTTTACGGTAAATATTATCCCAAGTGACACTTGTTATTTTAAGCAGATAAAAAATTACACAAATAAATTTAGTCAAGAACTTAATGATGGATTAAAAGGCATAAAAAAGGACTACGTTGTAATTTTTAGGGAAATAGCAGCAAAAAATTATAAAGGAGAACCTATTGAATTAGATCCAATCTATTTTATAATTAGGGATTAAAAATGATTTTTTGTTGCCCTTGTTGGTAACCTCGCCTTTTCCTTCAAATTATAAAGAGATAGTCGTTGTTGGTATCGAAGGGCGGACAAAGTGCGGCAGGTGTACCAACAACATTTGTAAGGAGTTTTTTCATTTTTATGCCAACCTAAGAATTTGTTGTTGGTGCGCTTGGCTTCTTACCTTACCTGCACATCAACAACGGCGATAAGGAAGTAGCCGAGCGCAACAAAACATGTAATTACTTTCAGGAGTTTTATTTAATTTAGAGGACTAACCAAGGCAACGAATGAACACCACCCTTTTTACCATCATCGCATCTCTTCTTATAATCTCAGGGATAATTCTATACTGCTTTTCTATCATTTTGTATTTAAGAATTAGAGCATTTAGGCAGAGTAGAACATATAGAGGCTTTCTCTATGAACACGCAAATTTTATTTCAGATTTAAAGGCTTTAAGGGAGTTAATCTATTATTTACCATTGTCTCGCTATTTTAGAAATACCAATGTCCAATATCAACAAAATGTTGAAGAAAGTGAAATATTAAAAGAACTTTGGCAGAGAAAATATAAATTAGAATTAGTGCTGACAATACTTTTCATACTTGGATTAGTGAGTATACTAATAGTTCAATATTTTTAATAATGGCATATCAACTGTAAATGCATTTATGAATTTTATTACTAGAAAATTATTTCTCTTCATCATAATTACTATTGTATTAGGGTTTTCATTATTGTTTTTAAGTAGAAGGTCATCTTCTGATAGTATTAGGAAACAAAGTTTTGAATTTATAAAAGAAAACGAAGTGTTGATTGATAGTGTTTCTAATCTTATAAAAAACAACGGTATTACTAACTGTAATAACACATTCTTGTTTTTCTACTGGCGAAGGGATAATATAAATTTAAAGTGCAGTGATGCTTTAAGGAATTATGGAAAGAAATTACCTACTCCAGCTTTCGTAAAAAACTTTTTTAGAGATAATGACGGGAATAGTTTGTCATTCAACAGTGAGGGTGTTTTATTCATATCATTATTTCACAGTTATCGTTTCAAGAAGTATTCGTTAAAATATTTTTTTAACGCACACAATTTGCAACTTGGCAAATCTTACATTAGTAAGTATAAAGTTGTTCCATTAGACGTGATAGATCAATCTGATATGGCCTGTGCTATTTTAAACGCAAAATGGATATTGATTAATAGGAAAGAATGATGTTGTGTAGTTTTTAGAAACGTTTCCCAAAGGGACGTTGCATCTTTAATAATGATGATTCGAAACCATTAAACGTAACATCAGGCAAGGGCCGATATGTTGCTGCGTAATAATATTATACTTAAAACTTTATGATGACTATACGTAAATCTATTTTCCTTTTGTACTTCATTTTTTTTCTTTTCTCATGTGATTCAACCTCAACAAACACTTCAGAAATTACCAACAACTATATTTTAATAACTACGGCAATCAAAACAAGCAAAGAGTCTCGCCTAAAGTTTCAAGATAAATTTGCTACGGTACTCGATTCTTTTATAGTTAAAGACGATCCAACGGTTGCACTTGAAGAACAAAAGCGTCTACTTGAACAAGCAAAGATTGAAAATAAAAAAGCGGAAGGCTTAATTTTAGCTGCAAATGAAATTGATAGCATTCTTCGTTATAAAGAAAAAGCGCTAGATATGTTTAGGTTTCTAGATGATCAATACACTTATATGTACCCTGAGATTTTTACCATCATGGAAAGCTCTGCTAAAAATAAGAAAGCTTTAATTACAAAAATTATTGTTCCTTCAACTCACTCTTTTAAGGTAAAAGCAACAGAAGTTATTAAAATTGCGAAAGCTGTTATTAAAAAATATGACATTGAATTAGTTGAAGAGAATTAGTGAAATGAGTTCTTACCTACGCCTAGGCTTGTGACTCACTAGACCTTCGCTTCAATAAAAGCCCCACAAAGCTTCATCGCCCAATGGCTGCAGGATAGAAGTGGAAAGCCCGGAGTGTAGCGAAGCGGAACGAGGACTTGCAACGAATAGCCGGAACAACAGCTCAACATTGAATCAAAACTTCAAAGCCCCAAACCTTCTCCGCTACAACTTATGGTCACCGAAAAATTAAGTTTACTATTCAAAATTCCAAAAGATATTTGTGCTTTCAATTTCGACTTTTAGCAAAGCTAAAAACGTTGCAGGCTTGTAATTCGCTCACTGAATAAAACATAAATAAAATCAATGGAACATAAAAACAACATATACATTATTGGTGCCGGGGTAAGCGGACTTATAGCTGCGTATGAGTTGGAACAAGCGGGCTACCACCCAATCATTATTGAGCAAACCGATGAAGTAGGCGGCAGAGTGAAGACCATTCATGAAAAGGGTTATGCATTGGACCTTGGTTTTCAGGTACTGCTGAGTGCTTATTCATTGGCCAAAAAATATCTTGATATGGATCAGCTTCAGTTGTGCAAACTGGAGTCAGGGGCATTGATTTATGCGAATAACAAGCAATATTTAATTGGCGACCCTTTAAGGAATTGGAAGATATTGATCCCTACACTAATGTCAGATATCGGTTCCGTAGCCGATAAGCTGAAAATATTAAAACTGAACATTCAGTTAAAGTATAAATCCCTTGAAAAAATCTTTGCATCGCCTGAAAAAACAACGCAGGAATACCTGGTTGAATTTGGTTTCTCCTCCAAAATTATTGAACGGTTTTTTAAGCCTTTTTTTACAGGCATATTTTTAGAGCCCAACCTAAGAACCTCCAGCAGAATGTTTGAATTTGTTTACAAAATGTTTGGCGAAGGATATGCTACCATACCCAAATTAGGTATTGGAGAAATAAGCAAACAATTGAAAAGTAAATTGCATCATACGGAGTTCATGTTCAAATGTGCTGTAGAAGAAGTTACAAAAGATTATATTTTGCTTTGTTCGGGTGAAAAGATATTATACGAAGGAGTGATTATTGCCAGTAGCCCCGCTTCTTTATTGCCGGGCCATAAGTACCCAACAACAGCATGGAAAAGTTGCATGTGTTTGTATTTTGAAGTGAACCAAACAAATATTCCTGCTAATACCATTGCATTGATTACCGACCCGGGAAATTATACCAATAATCTCTACGCTTATACAGATGCGGCTACAGGAAAAACTATTTTATCCGCCACAACCGTGCAGCATAAAGAGCAATCAATCGAAAAAATTATTGAGAAAGTTATTATGGAAGTTCAACAATACACAAGGGCTTCTTTGGTAACCTATATCCACCACTATCAAATCAATTTTGCGTTACCGGATATTAAAGATCTTAAAATGACGGCGCAACCCAGCAAAAGCCAGGTGATGGAAAATGTATTTATAGCAGGAGATTATCTTTTTAATGGGTCATTAAATGCAGCTATGGAATCAGGGCGTTTAGCAGCGGAGGGAATGGTGCAAAAAAAGCAGGCTGATGCTGGTAGGTAAGAAAAATATTACGCAATAAAATACAAGTCTCCCTCTATTGAAGAAATGATGCGAATGCTTTGTAGCTTGGCTTTCTGCCGCATGGCGGCACAAGTTGTGCGGCAATTAAGAGTATGGATTAAGCTAAGCAGATACTCCAACTGCACTTTGCTATGCTGCATATTTGCGCAAGTGTAAAAAAACTTAGTGCTAAAAGTTTTTAAACCAACATACCAACAATAGTGTAAAACAAAGCCCGGCATTTTAAACCGGGCTTTCTGTTTTTGACCTTAACGAGCTTTTTTCTTAGGATCCGCTTTCTTTTGTGCGGAGCTTTTCTTTTTAGTAGGCTTATTCTTTTTTGGTTCAGCTGACTTGTTTGGCATACAATTAAATTTAAGATTAGTGAATTTTTTACTCTTGGCTGTAGCGTATTTCTTCCCGTTCTTTCATGTTGTCCTTTCAGAAACGGAGATTATATAACCACAATCAAAGTGAACAAAGATAAGCCTATAAGTGTAAATAGGATAATTGAAAAAGGTAAACCGCTCTTTACTATTTTAGGAGTGCAGTAAGAAGCAGCAAAGCTCCAATAATTAATTTGTAATGTTATTATAAAAAACTATAGCACTCAACTTTTCTATTTCCAATTAATGTTTAATTATTTTAAGCTTGCCTTCCTTCGGTTCTTCAAACGCATCACATTTTAAAAGATGATTTTCCATCTCATCTATATTTTCTCCGAAAATATTTGAACTAAATTCATAAGCTCTAGATAACATTCTAACATATGCATCAGGGATTAGTTGTTTGGTAAATTTTTTCAACGATATTAAATAATCTTCTCTAAAAACATTTGGTATAATAATTTTAGACAGGCCATGCGCTGAAAGCTCCGCATTCATCATAACCCTAGCCATTCTACCGTTACCATCAAGAAATGGATGAACTTCGCTTACTAAAAACATCATATAAGCAGCCTTTGCAAACGGATGCTGTAATAAACTGTACCACTCAAAGCCTTTTTTTAACGTACCATCTACCAACTGCCAATCTACAAATTCTGTATTACCAGCTCTATTATTTTTTGTTTTAAATATTCCGGGGGTTTTTGATAATCTAGCACTTAATAAAATGGCATGTCTTCGCCTTAACAAGTATATAAATTCATCTGATGTTTTGGGTACATGCGCCATTTCAATTTTATCTGAAACAATCTGATAAGTTCCTAAAATGTCATGCGAGTCTTCGTCTCTTGACGGCATGGGTGTTTCTGTCAAAATAATTTCTTTTGCTTCACTCACAGCAAATTCAGTTCCTTCTATATAATTTGAAAAATACCCTTCAAAAAAAGCAAAATTTTGATACGATTTTGTTGTATTGTTTTTATCAGTATAGTCTGCAAATATTCCTCCAGCTAACTCTTTGTATAAATTTTCGAAAAGTTCCATTCTTCCCTCATCATAAGGTTCACCTAGCACTCTTGCTTTAGCAATGGCCGATTTAAGATTTTTAGAATTTCCAGTTGACAATATTGCACTTATCAATCCATTTAATTTTATGAATTCCTTTTCCATTCCTAATGCTTTTGAAATTTCTTTTGAAGCATCACGTAGATTATTTAAAGCATCTTCACCCTTTACTTTTATGATGGTTTCAAGTTTGTTTTCAATTTCTTCTTGCGATAAACTTTTTGATTCTTCTGCATTTTTACGGGTCAATTGCATATTTTCTAAATACGCCCTTGCCTCCTGCGAGACATGCAGGTTTTCAAAAAATTTGGAATCTCCCGGCATTGGTTTCATTCCTTTTAGAAAGTGAATCATTAATCCTGGTAATTCAACATTGTTTGTATATGTATAAGTAAGATAGATATGACCAGCTTTTGTAGGTTTAAACTCGAGTGCCGACCTATGACTTAAAATAGCATCGGGGTATTGGTTTGCAAGAATTCGAAACCAATTTCTTTTAATCATTAAAGCCGGATCTTCATTTAACTTCGAAGTATAAATTCTTGGAGCTATTTTTTTAATTACACCTTGCTTTTCCAAAGCACTTATATGAGCCGATTGCATTTTATTGGATGATCCGAAGATCAATTCTTGTAACCTATCTTGCAGAATTTTTCCCATTAATTAAAATTTATAATTTGAAATTAAGGAATTTTTCAGATTAAAATGAGTTAATCCGGGAAAAAATCAGACTAATAAGAAAAAATAAGATTATTTATAGCATTATATAATTGAAACAGAGAAAAATTCGGATTAGTCAAAAAAATTATGGGGAAAACCCATTTAGTTATTTCTTAATTACAAAACAAAAAATCCCCCTTCTTCTCCCAATAGCCCTTCACATAATACCAACACGAAAAACCAATAGCAGTAGCATACCGAGGCTTAAATGTAGATAGTAAAGCAGCATGTGTTTTAAATGCTTTATATGCAGTTACTTTATTTTGAATAGTAATATGTGGCCACAATTTTTTGCGGTCATTTCTAATTAAATAGGGTTGTAAATCATCCTGCATTTCTTTGTGCAAAAGCAATAAATCTTCAGAAGCAATTTCGTAGGCAACAGCAGTTTTTTGCAGAACAATATCACAACCAGAAATATTAAAAATTTTTCTGGTTGAAAACTTTTCTAAAACTTTTTCAATTTCACTATTGTTAGATGGAAGCTTATGAAACAATGTTACATGCGCCTCTACATAATTACAATGTGCAGGAAAATATTTTTTGCGCTGCTCATTAAAAAACTGTTGATTGCTTTCCTCTATTTTTAAAGTAATGACAAGCGGTGCAGATGTTGAAATTTTATCCATCTTATTAAAGATAAGTTTGAATAATCATTTTTAAAATAACTTACAGGTTAAACACAAAATAATTTTTACAATGCGTGCAACCTTATTAATATTTATAATTTTTGTTTTCTTCTCCTGTTCACAAAAGAAAAGTGAATTTCCTCAAATTACCATCAGTACAAATTATGGAGACATTGAAGCAGAATTATACCCAGCAAAGGCCCCAAAAACCGTGGCTGCATTTCTATCATACATTGATAAAGACTTTTATGAAAACACCAGTTTTTACAGGGTTTTAAAAGATGATGATATGCCTACAGATTACAATACAGGTCTTATACAAGGAGGCACTTGGCCCAATTTAAAAAATGTGCCAGCAATTATACATGAGCCTACCACAACGAGTGGGCTATCGCATACAAGCGGTACACTTTCTATGGCAAGAACGGGTGCTAATACAGCCACCACCGAGTTTTTTATTTGTGTGGGCGACCAAACCAATTTTGATGCAGGCAATAGCAGAGCAAAAGATACATTTGGATTTGCAGCTTTTGGTAGAGTAGTGCGTGGTATGGATATTGTCAGAAAAATACACAATACAAAAACCAACGGAGATAAGTTTCTTGAAAAAATTACCATTACAAATATTTCGATTGATTAAAAAAGGAAAGTATGCTTAAAACAATTATGCTACTCACTGCTTCTAATATTTTTATGACCTTTGCCTGGTATGGAAATTTAAAGAATACAACACTCCCTTTATGGAAGGCCATTTTAATAAGCTGGGGTATTGCCTTTTTTGAATATTTGCTTATGGTACCGGCTAACAGACTTGGCTATGAAAATGGTTTTACAGGCTTTCAATTAAAAATAACACAGGAAGTAATTACCCTCACCGTATTTGCAGCATTTGCTGTATTTTATTTGAAAGAGCCTTTTCAATGGCGCTATCTTATAAGCTTTGCCTTATTAATAGGCGCTGTTTATTTTATGTTTAAGAAATAATATCGGGCATATTTTTCCTCGATCTTCTTAATTTCCGCTGCTAATATATATGGCATTAGTTTGGATTTAACTCAGTACATCTATTAACTCAAAATAAAATTATTATGAAAAAATTTATTGCTTGTATGTTCATCAGTTTTTTCATGTTTGCCATTTCGGCATCTGCACAAACACAAACTGTTGAAACAAAAAAGGGTTGGAGTCAAAAGAAAAAAGCTACTGTTATTGGTGCTGCAGTGGGTGCAGGCACAGGTGCTGTAGTAAGTAGAAGAAGAGGGAGAGGTGCCGTTATTGGTGCTGCAGCTGGCGCAGGTGTAGGTTATGCCTATGGTAGGCATCGTCAAAAAAAGCATCCAAAAACAACCGTTAAAAGAAAAGTTGTTACAAGAAATTAAATATTAAAAATCCCGATGCAAAACATCGGGATTTTTGTTGGAATTTTGTATAATTTATTTTACCTCCACACCTGTAAACCAAAGTCTAAATTTTCCATCTGCATTTAAATGATTGGTAGATATTTTTAATTTTTTAACGTCAATATTATCTTGCCATGTAGTGGTTAATGATGGTTTTTCTGCATTGCCTTTTCTAAAATTCCATTCTTTTATTAAATAATTTTCATCTACAAATAAATCGTACGCATCACCTGGTGTATAGCCATCTTTATTGTTGTATTGTATGGTAAGCATCGTCCATTCTTTTTTGCTGATAGGTGCTGCTACATTGCTTTTAGTACTGATGATTGTACCTGCATCCCAAATTAAATGATAAGGAAAAAGAAGCCAGTATTGGTCGTTTATAAATCGTCCATCTACGCTTTTCATGGCAGCAGATTGTATGGTATCTCTTTTATAAGTTACCGTTTCTTTGCTGGTAATCATCGTAACTGTATTCTCTTTAACATTCCATTTCCAACTACGACTGGTAGCAGGAAAAGTATCTCGTTTTACATTAAAAGTGTATGACAAAGAATTTACCTTTTGAAAATTTTGAAAGCCATATGCGTTGGCTATTTTTTGTGCAACTTCTTTTGCATCTGTTTGCGCAAAAAGTATATTGCTACAACTAATTGTTAGGGCAATGAAAATGCAAAAGAAAAGAAATGAGTTTTTATTTGCCATATTAAAAATTTAAAATAATGGATAGAAGTATAAAATATTATGGCACAAATGTAATACTAACCACTACCTTAAATGAATTCGCAATTGCATTTTGGCAAATATGTCAGAGTTTTTACAATGCCCAATTCTTATTTAAAAAAAACATTATAGGCAAACCGCAAAAGCGTAAGGGTAACTACTAATAAAAAGAAAATTCTGATAAATTTATTCCCTTTGTTAATAGCCAATCTTGCTCCTACGAAGCCTCCAGCAGCATTGCATACCGCCATTGGTAACGCTACAGCCCACAATATTTTTCCTTTCAAAATGAATAACATGATAGAGCCAAAATTTGTGGCAAGGTTTACCATTTTTGCGTGGGTCGATGCATTTAAAAAATCAAACCCCATTAACACAATAAATGCCATTACTAAAAAACTACCTGCACCGGGCCAATAAATCCATCGTAAAAGCCAATGGTAATGCTTATTAAAATGGAATAAAGCAGTTGTTGTTTTTTTGAGTGGTTTTTCTCTGTATGCTGGCCAAAATCTTTTTTTATAAAAGTATATACAGCCACCAAAGAAAGAACTACCAATAAAACTGGTTTCATAAAATCGTTGTGTACAATAGTTAATAACTCAGAACCAGCAAATGCACTGAGCATAGCAATTAACATCATTGGTAATAATAATTTCCAGTTAACGGTTACTTTTTTTAAATACTGAACAGCGGCAATAGCAGTGCCGCTAAAAGCTGGAATTTTAAGTGAACCAACCACGGAAGAAACCTGGTATTGGGGTAGTAAAATTAATCCCATCGGTGTTTGAATTAACCCACCACCACCAACTATGGCATCTACAAAACCTGCAGCAAATGCTGCTATGCAAAGAAGTATAATGGTAGTTGTAGCCAAAAATCTATGAAGTTTATTATCCTATTTTATAAAAACTTGCAGCTATACCTTTTATAATGGCAGAGCTTAAACCTTGGTGTTCCATTTCGTTTAAACCTGCAATGGTACAGCCTTTGGGTGTAGTAACTTTATCAATTTCCTGTTCGGGATGAGTATTGGTAGTGAGCAATAATTCTGCTGCGCCTTTCACTGTTTGTGCAGCTATTAAACTTGCCGTTGCTGCATCAAAACCAATTTCTATTCCTCCTTGTACGCTTGCACGTATGTAACGCATGGCAAAAGCAGTACCGCATGCACCCAATACTGTGGCAGCATTCATTAGTTTTTCATCTATCACCACAGTTTTGCCTAAGCATCTAAAAAGTACTTCTGTATATTTTAATTTGTCAGCATGTATGTTGCCTGAACTAAGGCAGGTAATGCTTTCCTGTATGGCAATAGCAGTGTTTGGCATCGCTCTTACTACCACCATTTCATCACCAATAATACTTTTAATTTCGTCTAAACCAATACCGGTAACTACAGAAATTAATAATTTGTTTGGAGTGATTGTATGTTTTATTTCTTCCAGTATTTCTTTTATTTGAAAAGGTTTTATCGCCAAAATAACCACATCATTTTCGGTAACTGCCTTTACATTATCTGATTGAATGTTTACCCCTTTTTCTTGCAACCAATGTAACGTAGCAACATTTCTTTTTGTAACGGTTATATTTTCTGCTGCGCAAAAATTACTTTTTAAAAGTCCTGCAGCTATTGCAGAGCCTAGGTTTCCACCACCGATGATTGCTATTTTTTTCATTTGAGAAAATTTTATTTTACAGAAAATAAATTAGTTTGCTTCGCAAAAAAAAGATTTGCCACAAAGGCACTAAGACACAAAGAGAAAAGCTTCGCTTTTATTACTACCCAGCAAAATGCATAAGTTCACGCATTTCTTTTTTTGCCGAGAAGACGGTAAGGTGTTTTATGTTAAAAAAGTCGGTGAGGAAAATGCTTAGCATTTTGAATACAGTGTATTCATTTCTTAAAGCAAACAACAATTTAACAATGCAACATAAAACAAACTCGCAACCTCAACTTTAAACACTTTAATAAAAAACGCAAACTCCAAAATCTCACAAACTTCAAAAGTCCCCCTTCGGGGGATTTAGGGGGCTGCTCACTCCATCTCCATCATCTTCTCAAAAACAACCTCATACTCTTTATTGGCAGCAGCAAGTTCAGCATTCAAATTTTTATAAGCCGCTTCTGTTTGTACAAATTTATTATTATCACTGTAAATATCTGGGTTGCCCAATTCCGCTTCCAAAGCAACTTTCTTTTTATTTAGCTCTGCAATTTTACCTTCCAAAGAATTAAATTGTTTTTTTACTTTATCTGCTTCTTTTGCAGCAGCATTGTCTACAGGCTTAGGATTTTTTTTTACTTCAACTGGTTTCTCCACTTTCACTTCAACTTTGCCTTCTTTTTTCTCAGCTATTTTTGCTTTTTCTCTACGCTCTTTCCAATCTTCCCACTCAGCATAAGAGCCTTTAAATTCCAGTATTTTATGGTCTTCTATTTCCCAAATTTTATTGGCTATTCTGCTGATGAAATAACGATCGTGACTTACTAGAATAATCGTTCCTTCATATTTGTTTAAAGCTTCCACCAACAAATCTACCGAGTGAATATCAAGGTGATTCGTAGGTTCATCCAGCATTAAAAAATTGGCCTTGCTTGCAATGGTTTTTGCCAAGGCTACTCTTGCCTTTTCACCACCACTCAATACTTTTATTTTTTTCTCAACAGCATCACCACTAAACAAAAACGAACCTAATAAACTGCGAAGCTCCAAATCATTTTTACCGCTTCGTGCTTCCTGCATTTCAGCTATCAAATCATTTTCAGGGTTCAACACTTCTAGCTGGTGCTGTGCATAAAATGATTCTTCTACATTATGTCCCCATTCACGCTCACCTTCAAATTGCTCAGTACCCACCACTATTCTTAGCAAGGTTGATTTACCTTTTCCGTTAGCACCAATTAATGCTATTTTATCACCTCTGTCAATTTCTGCTCCGGTGTTTTCTAAAATTTTTAAATCACCAAAGCTTTTGCTCACATGCTTTAAAGCCGTTACAACTTTACCGGGCGTTTTGTTTAGTATGAAATTTATTTTCATATTCGGACGCTCAATATTTACGTCTTCAATTCTTTCAATTTTATCTAAACGTTTTACAATACTCTGTGCTGCTGCGGCTTTACTGGCTTTTGCTTTAAAACGCTCCACAAATCTTTCCTGTTGGCGAATGTAATCCTGTTGGTTATCAAAAGCCTTTTTCTGCATATCTATACGAATCTCTTTTTCCTCCATGTAGTAGGAATAGTTACCAGTATAAAAATGCAATTCACGCTGATACAGTTCTACAATTTTATTTACCATTCTATCTAAGAAAAAACGATCATGGCTCACAATTACTACAGCTCCAGGATAGTTAGATAAATATTTTTCCAACCACTCAATACTTGGAAGATCCAAATGGTTCGTAGGTTCATCCAGTAATAAAACATCTGGATTCATCAAAATCATTTTCGATAACAACACCCGCATACGCCAACCACCACTAAACATTTTATATTGCTTGCCCAGGTCTTCATTGGCAAAACCTAGTCCTTGTAAAATAGATTCTGTTCTGTGGTGAATGCTGTATCCATCCAACACATCCATTTCATGCAAGAGATCAGCATATTTTTCAGCCAGTTTTTCATCGCCGGTTTTTTCTAATTCTGCGCCCACTATTTCCATTTCCTTTTCAATGGCTTTCACTCTTTCAAAAGCCCCCATGGCTACTTCTAAAATAGATTCATCAGTTTCAAAACCCAGCAAATCCTGGTTCAAAAAACCAATGGTAGTTTCTCTACCTTTTTCCACCGTTCCTTTAGCAGGAGAATATTGCCCAGTAAGTACTTTTAACAAAGTTGATTTTCCGGTACCGTTATATCCAATAAGACCAATACGTTCGCCCGGCTGTATATGCCAGGTGGCATCTTCTACAATTGTTCTAGCCCCAAATTCAAACGTGAGATTCTGTAACCCTAATAACATTTTTTGAAATTTTGTGCAAAAGTAATGCTTAAAAAGCATAATTTTTTAGAGATAAATTTGGGCGTGCCCTAAGGGTCGGGCTTTCCGTTGCAATCTTTTTTGTCAAAGGCACAAAAAAGGATTTCCTCTGCAATCCCTCACGCAAACGCCATCTTTAATAATTTGCAGCTACTTTACCTATTCTGTACCTTTGTCCAAAATATTTTAACTATGAGAAAATTATTTCCTTTGTTGGCTGTTCTATTTGCCGGAGTAGCTATTTATTTTTTGGTTTTTAATAAAAAAGAAAATAAGCCTGATGTGCCTAAGCAAGCGCCAATTGCTCTAAAAAAGCATTCAGAAAATTTTAATAATTCAGTAGACAGCATGGTAAATGCTTATTTGGATATTAAAAATGCATTTGTTACAGCAGATACAGCAACTGCTAAAAATGCAACCCGTAAATTTATTTTATATATAGATAATTTGCCTATTGAGGAATTGAAAAACGATACTGCTACCATTTTTGAAACCGTTCAAAGTAATATTGGTGATATAAAATCAAATGCAAATTCATTATTGCAACAAACCAATATCACAGAAATGCGCAAAGATTTTAGCATGGTTACAGAAATGATGTATCCATCGTTTTTTAAAGCTATCAATTATGAAGGCCCTAAATTATATGTTGCAAATTGCCCGATGGCTTTAGGGGATGAGGTGGCTACAAACTGGATAAGTAATAATGCAGAAATAGTAAACCCATATTTAGGTAAAAACCATCCTACGTATAAAGCTACCATGCTTCACTGTGGTGAGGTAAAAGATTCTATTGTTGCGAAATAAAGAAATAGAAATTAAGTTTACTGGTACAAGCATAATTTTGTAATTGTTTGTAATAACAGATGCCAACTCCGCCCGAGTTGGCATCTGTTAATAATTAACTTTAGTTTAATCACAACACTTTTTTATAAATAAATTATTGCAATGGTTTTCAGCGAAAGGTTTCGATTAAAAACGATCATTTTATCGTTCCTGTTTTTTGTTTTTTCTATTAATGCAACTGCCCAAAAATTTACCATTAGTGGCTATGTAAAAGATGCAGCCAGCGATGAAACCATCATTGCCGCCAATATTTTAGTGATTGGGAAAAACAGTGCCATCATTAGCAATCAATATGGCTTTTATTCAATCACGCTTGCAAAAGGTGTTTACCAAATAACCACTTCACATGTTGGGTACAGATCTAAAACTTTTAAAATAGATTTATCTGCAGATACATCCATTAATATTTCATTAAACAGCGGTACTGCTCTTTCAGATGAAGTGGTGGTATATTCCTCCAAAAGAGAAAATAATGTAAAGGGTGCACAGATGGGGAAAATAACGTTGCCTATTGAACAAATAAAAAGCGTACCTGCATTTTTAGGAGAAGTAGATTTGCTAAAAGTAGTACAACTTTTACCGGGTGTGCGCAATGCTGGTGAAGGTAGTTCCGGTATATATGTAAGAGGGGGCGGGCCAGACCAAAACTTAATTTTGTTGGATGATGCAATTGTTTATAATACCGGACATTTATTTGGTTTCTTTTCTATTTTTAATGCTGATGCCATAAAAAATGTTTCGCTTATAAAGGGTGGTATGCCGGCGCAATACGGTGGCAGACTGTCAAGTGTATTGGATGTGAGTATGAAGGAAGGTAACAACCAAAAGTACCAGGTAGAAGGTGGCTTAGGATTAATAGCATCAAGGCTTTCAGTACAAGGACCTATTAAAAAAGATAAATCATCTTTCATCGTTTCTGCAAGACGTACCTATGTAGATGCATTGGCAAAAGGTTTTATAAAAAAGGAAAGTGCTTTTTACGGATCGGGTTATTATTTCTATGATTTAAATGCAAAAGCCAATTACAAATTCAGCGAAAAAGACAGGGTTTATTTGAGTGGATATTTTGGCAGAGACGTATTTAATTTTGTAAACGGTAAACAAAGCTTAAAAGTAAATATCCCTTGGGGAAATGCTACCGGAACCTTAAGATGGAACCACGTATTTAATAAAAAACTTTTTGCAAATACCACACTTGTCTACAACGATTACAATTTTACATTTAATGGTTTGCAAAATAATTTTGAAATAAAACTTGCCTCAGGTATTAGAGATGTAAGCCTCAAACAAGATTTTGATTTGTACCCGGCCTCTAATCATAAATTAAAATTTGGATGGCTGTATACATATCACCGCTTTAAACCTTCGGTGGTAAGTGGAAAGCAAGATTCGGTGGTATTTAATCCTCTTAATGCACAAATAAAATTTGCACATGAGGCTGCAGTGTATGTGCAGGATGATTGGGATATTTCCAACAAAATAAAAATAAATGCAGGGCTTAGGTATAGCGGTTTTCAACAAATAGGAGCGTACAAAATTTATAATACAGATGTATTTGGTAACAGACTTGATAGTACCGTTTTCAAAAAAGGAGAAGCTGTAAAAACTTACGGTGGTTTGGAACCTAGGCTCACCATGCGTTACGAAGTAAAAGAAGGTACATCTTTTAAAGCATCGGTTACAAGAAACCTTCAATACATACATTTGGTGAGTAACTCGGGCACTACGTTACCAACAGATTTGTGGGTGCCAAGTACCTATAAAGTAAAACCGCAAATAAGCTGGTTATACGCAGCGGGATTGTTTAAAAACTTTAAAGAAAACAGTTACGAAACATCTTTGGAAGTGTATTATAAAAAGATGGATAACCAAATTGAATATCGTGAAGGTTATACGCCCAATACATTAAAAGATACAGAAGATGATTTTACTTTTGGAAGAGGTTGGAGCTACGGAACAGAGCTTTTTATAAACAAGGTAAAGGGCAGACTTACCGGTTGGATTGGTTATACTTTGAGCTGGACCTGGAGAAAATTTGATAGGCTAAATGAAGGAAATAAATATCCTGCAAAGTATGATCGTAGAAATGATATGAGTATTGTGGCATTGTACGATTTAAATAAAAAATGGAAACTGTCTGCCACATTTGTGTACGGTACGGGTAATGCAACCACACTGCCGCAAAGGTTTTATGTAATTGGTGGTGTGCTTTCTCAAGAGTACAGCAATATTAACCAGTACCGTTTACCATCTTATCATAGGCTAGATTTATCTGCCGTACTTACTCCAAAAAAGAATGAAGGAAGAAAATTAAAAACGGAGTGGGTGTTTAGTATTTACAACGCATATAGCAGGCAAAACCCGTATTTTATTTACTATGATCAAACTGGTAGTCCGTACGATGGTTCGTTAAAAGTACAGGCAAAGCAGGTTTCATTATTTCCAATAATTCCGGCAGTTACATGGAATTTTAAATTTTAGAAGAGTCTGACACGAATGCATACATAATTATAAAATATGTTGCCACGAATGCACGAATTGGCACGAAAAACTATTGTAGATTATCTTTTTAAATTGAACTTACTTTAGATGATGAATCATTTTCACCATCATTTTATCTATGGGCAATGTCATGCAATCTTCATTAAAATCTTTTAAATGTATAAAGCGAAAAGTTTCTGTTTCGCCGGTTGCATTATACATATTCATTTCTCTTTCATCAAACTGAAATGGTAGGCTGCGAAGTGGAGCAGTAATAGGTTCAAGGGCTTTTACTTTATAATAAATTGACATTATCTGATCGCCTTTTCTGAAAGCAGATGGCTGAAAAAAATCGGTAGTGTAGAGATGCTCCAACACTTCAATTTTTAAATTCATTTCTTCCATAAATTCTCTTCGCAGGCAATCTCTTGTGCCTTCGCCTTCTTCTAAACCACCCCCACAAAATTTGGTAATATACATTCCTCTAATGTATTCATCACTTACTAAAACCTGCTGCTGTTCGTTTATTAAAATGCCGTACACACGAATGGTAATCATCTGGCTTTTCGGTTAATAAATTTAAAAGTAACATATACAAGAATGGCAAGGGAAATGGCAATGGGAACCCAAAACGCATAAGGCGATGTTTGAAAAGGCAAGGGTACATTCATACCATAAATGCTTGCTATTAAAACGGGAATACTAAGAAAGAGTGTAATGGTGGTAAGCCTTTTAAGTACTTCGTTTTGGTTATTGCTGATGATACTTGCAAATGCATCTAATGTACTCACCAAAATATTTGTATAAGTATTTGCAGTTTCCAATGCCTGCGATGTTTCAATTACAAGGTCATCTAAAAAATCTTTTTCATCTTCGCTGAGTTGTAAAAAATTGGTACGGGCAAGTTTCATTAAAAGTAATTCGTTGCTGCGCAAAGCTGTTACAAAATACACCAGGCTTTTTTGTATACGCATTAACTGAAACAATTCTTCATTTCTGTTGGCAGCATATAGTTTTTGCTCCAAGGCATTTCTGCGCTGGTTTATTTCTTTAAGATGATCCTGGTAATTATTGATAACTTTTTCAAATATTTTCAACAACATCATATTCCTTTTATCTGGATTACGGTTTTGAAAACTATTAAGAAATTTTTTAATGGCTTCGTTTTCAAAAGAATTTACCGTAACAATTTGCTCATTGGTTAAAATAATACAAATAGGGATTGTGATGTAAAATGCATCGCTTTCATTGAAAGAATTATTTTCAGTTGGCGTTTTAATAACGATGAGTTTTACATCATCTTCTGCTTCATAGCGACTGCGTTCATCAATATCTAATGAATCTTTTAAAAAATCTAAGGGTATGCGCAACGCAGCACTTAGTTCAGAAAATTCTTCTTGCTTTAGCGGTGGTAAAACATTTACCCAGGTTCCGTTGCCAGGTTTATCTGTTGCTATTGTTCTGTGGTCAACTATATTAAAATATTGAATCATTATTCTTTAATATTTATACTTCCTTTAAAAACAAATGTTGCCGGACCGCACAAGAAAATATCTGTAAAACTTTCATCGCCGGTTTTATTAAACTCTACACTTAAATGTCCTCCGTTGGTTTGTACTTCTACCTGGTTAAAACCTCTTTCGTGGTGTGCACTCATTAATGCTGCTGCTGTAACGCCAGTGCCACAACTCAATGTTTCATCTTCTACACCTCTTTCGTACGTACGTACATAAATGGAATACTCTCCAATATTTTCTACAAAATTTACATTGATACCTTCTTCTTCAAACTCTTTGTTGTATCGTATTTCCCGCCCTTTATGCACTACATCTATATCTCTCACATCGTTGCTGTATTTTATGTAATGAGGAGAACCGGTATTCAAAATCGCATAAGTGGCATGCAAATCTGCTTCCTGTACATCCTGCATTTTTAGTCGAATGGTATTGTCTAAATCAATGGTGGCTTCATGCTCGCCATCAACAGCTAAAAAGCGATAAGTTTCTTTTCGCATGCCAAGGTCTTTTGCAAATCGTACCATACACCTGCCGCCATTGCCACACATGCTGCTGGGTTTACCATCGGCATTATAATAAACCATTTCAAAATCGTAATTGGGAATGATATTTAACAGCATTACACCATCGGCGCCAATTCCAAATTTTCTGTCGCACAGTTTTTTGATGGTTGCTTCAGATAAAGCGTTAATCTCATTATTTCTATTATCAAATAAAATAAAATCGTTTCCTGTGCCTTGGTATTTATAAAAATTAAGTTCCATTATATTGTTGAAATAATATCCAATGTTTTTTTAATTAAATTTTCTACAGCTGCATTTCCATCTTTGCTAAACTCTTTGCTTATTCTGTTTGCCACAATAGCACTAAGCGATAAACAATGATGCCCCAACAATTTCCCCAAGCCATAAATAGCTGCGGTTTCCATCTCAAAATTAGTGATGCGATGATTACCAAAATTAAAAGAAGTAAGGCTATCAATTAAATTTGGTTGCGACAGACCTAAGCGTAAAACCCTGCCTTGCGGGCCGTAAAACCCCGGACAAGTAGCCGTAATGCCATGATGAAAATCTTGCACAAATTCTTTTAATAGGGCAGGGCTTGCACCAAAAATATATGGGTTGGTTATAGCATCCATTTGTGTGTGGGTTACAAAAGATTGTTTTATTTGTAGCTCTTCATCGTTGTTGGTATGTCTGTAAAAATTGAGCAAATTATCTAGCCCCAACCCATGCGTACTTGCTACAAAACTATCTACAGGTATTTCCTGTTGCAAAGAACCTGATGTACCTACACGGATAATATTTAATTGTGTTAGGTTTTCTTTTATTGTTCGGGTTTCAAAATCAATATTTACCAGTGCATCCAGTTCGTTTAAAACAATGTCAATATTATCTGGACCAATACCTGTACTTGTAACCGATATTCTTTTATTGCCAATAAAGCCTGTGTGTGTTACAAACTCACGGTGGTTATTTTTAAATTCTATACTGTCAAAATGTTTGCTTACTTCTTTTACTCTATCTGGGTCGCCAACGGTAATAAAAGTATTGGCAATTTCCTCCGGCCTACAGTTTACATGGTAAACGGCGCCTCTGTCGTTAATAATTAATTCTGATGCTGCTATACGATTCATGTGCTAAATTTAGTTGCCCAATTTCGCTGAAAAATTTAGTAATCTGATAAATAATTTTCCCTATTTTTGCAGCGCTGAATCTGAAATCAATAAATCTGAAATCGGAAACAGAAATTGGTCCTTTGGCCGAGTGGCTAGGCAAAGCTCTGCAAAAGCTTCTACAGCGGTTCGAATCCGCTAGGGACCTCTTAAAAAATAAAAAGCCGCATTTGTTTGCGGCTTTTTTGTTTTGAGGAAAATTAGTTTTCAATAAAATTTATCCAATTAATTTTACCATACTTATTTGTAAAAAATATTATGCATTACAAAAAAATCCTTCACTACGTTGCCATTATTGCCGCAATTGCACTTATTGCTACCTGTTTTATTCCTTGGGTACATTACAATAATATAGATGTAACTTTTAATGGCTTTAATGTAAAGCGATTTGCCACCGGTGTTTATTATGGCCGTGCAGGAATTATAATAACCGTGCTTGCAAGTATCAGTTTACTTTTTACATTGCTACCTTCTATAGTAGCAAAAAGAATAAATATGTTTCTATGTGCTTTACTTGTTGCTTACACACTCCGCACTTATGTAATTTTTACGGGTTCTTTATTTGATGGTGAGGTTACCAAACTTGCAGGTATTTATTTAATAGTATTGTTATCTTTTGTAATGGTTACCTGCAGCGTGTTTCCATATTTAAAAAAGGAAGAAAGGTTGGGGGAGGGGTGAGTGTAAATGGTGAAATGTGAATGAGTGAATTGGCAATTTTATTTAGGGCGTTTTGCATTTTCCTTTGCTTCAATAGCAGGTAAATCTTTTTTATATTGTTCAACATCCCAAATTATTCCCCATCTACTTAAATAACTAGCTAGTGAGGGAAGACCAACTTCTGCTCGTCTTTTATCAACGTTATCAGGATCGGTTAATGGACGCAAAAAATATTTATTGTCATCAAAATACATCCCTAATTGACTTCCATAAATTTGTTTTTTACCTTGGCCAATGGCTACTCTATCTTCTAATAAAGCCAATGTCGATTTTTGAGCATTCCCATTTTTTACCGCTTCTCTCATCATAGGTAAATATTTCTCTTGGGTAATTTGATCTGCATGTTGTATCACCAAAAAAAGAGTATTATTTCCTTGTTTTCCTATCACATTAGCTCCCAACCAACCATAATTATCTAAAATATGTTTTACTGCCTTCAGGTTTTCTGAATCTTGAACAGACATTTTATTATATAACGATTGCATTTCTGGGGATTGAAAATTATATATTCTCTCAAATGAATCTAGTTGTAATCTTAAATGCTGGTCCTTAAAATGGATCGAATCCAGTAATTTGGATAAGGAGGGATTAAATTCTACATTTTTATTTTCACTTTGCTGCCCAATTGCAAAAATGTTTGAAATAATTAAAAATACAAAAAGTACAACAGGCTTCATTTTTTAATGTTTACTTGTTAAAAAACTTTAAGAAAATACATAAGGCAAATTACATTTTAAATATTTTATTTTCATTTCCTCTAAATGAAATTCCAAATAAATGTAACAATCTTTACTGTATGCTGAATAAAGAAATAATGATGAAAGGCTGCGGGATGGACAGTAGTAGCTGCCGCAAAAACAAAACCTTCTTGTATAATAAAATTTGTGGCGGCACTACTACCTACAGCCCGAACACCTGATGAATATTGCTTTGTAGCTCACAGCGCCAAAAAAAAAGCCTCTCCCAACCTCCCGAAAACGGGACAAGTAATCCAAAGGAGAGGAGCCAGTCTCAAATAATTTAAAAAATGTTCAAACTATTAGAGACTAACTTCCTCCGCCTATCGGCGGAGATCGAGTAGGCTACTTTGCGGGAGATTTGGGTGGCATACTATCCTTCAACGTAACCGTTCTATTAAAAATAATATGCTCCGGCGTGCTTTCTTTATCTAAACAAAAATAACCTTTGCGCAAAAACTGAAAACGATCCGTGGCCTTTGCTTTCAACAACGATGGCTCAATGTATGCCTGCACAATGTGCAACGAATCTGGGTTTATATAATCTTTAAAATCACCTTCCTCACTGCTTGGGTTTTCCACTTTAAAAAGTCTGTCATACATGTTTACTTGTGCAGTGGCCGCATGCGCCGCACTCACCCAATGTATGGTTCCTTTTACAGCAATGCCACTGGTATCGTGGCCACTTTTACTTTCAGGGAAATAGGTGCAATGTATGGCAGTCACTTTGCCGGTTTCATCTTTATCGAATGTGTCGCAACGCAGTATGTACGCACTTTTAAGGCGCACGCTTGCACCCGGCGCAAACCTAAACCATTTCTTTGCAGGCACTTCCATAAAATCTTCCCGCTCTATCCAAAGCTTTTTGCTAAAAGGTATCGTACGGGTGCCATACGCTTCGTCAGGACCGTTCTCACTTTGCAGTTCTTCCGTTTTACCATCTTCATAATTAGTAATGATTAATTTTAGCGGATCAAGCACTGCCATGGCACGCAGGGCGGTGTTGTTCAAATCTTCCCGCAGGCAAAATTCAAGCAAGCTAAAATCAATAATGTTTTCTCTTTTTGCAATGCCCACTTTATCACAAAACGTGCGAATACTCCGCGGTGTAAAGCCACGGCGGCGCATTCCACTAATGGTAGGCATGCGTGGATCGTCCCAACCTGCCACATGATTTTCCTCTACCAATTGCTTTAATTTTCGTTTGCTCATTACCGTATAACTCAAATTGCGGCGGGCAAATTCGTATTGATGCGATGGATAAATTTCTAACTTTTCAATAAACCAATCGTATAATTCTCTGTGCGGAATAAACTCCAGCGTACAAATAGAATGCGTAATATTTTCAATAGAATCGCTTTGCCCATGTGCAAAATCGTACATCGGGTAAATACACCATTTGTCGCCGGTGCGGTGATGGTGCGCATGTTTAATACGGTATATTAATGGGTCACGCATCAGCATATTTGTATGCGCCATATCTATTTTAGCCCGCAGGGTTTTTGTGCCATCTGCATACTCACCGTTCTTCATTCGAGTAAAAAGATTAAGGTTTTCTGAAACCGATCTGCTGCGTGCTGCGCTGTCTTTTCCCGGTTCGGTAGGTGTTCCTTTAAGTGTAGCAATTTCTGCTGAGCTTGCATCTTCCACATACGCTAAGCCTTTATTGATAAGCGTTACAGCGTATTCGTACATTGTATCAAAATAGTCAGATGCATATAATTCATGCTTCCACTCAAAGCCGAGCCACTTAATATCTTCCTTAATACTATCTACAAATTCGGTGTCTTCTGTTACGGGGTTGGTATCATCAAACCGCAGGTTTGTGTAGCCTGGGTATTTTTTTGTGAGCCCAAAATTTAAACAAATAGCCGTTGCATGCCCCATGTGCAGGTAACCGTTTGGCTCCGGCGGAAACCTCGTAACGATTGATGTATATTTCCCATCTGCCAAATCTGTCTTTATAATTTCCTCTAAAAAATTGAGGCTTTGCTTTTCATCCCGTGGATTCTCTTCGCTCATAAAAATAATTGAAGGGCAAATTTAAGGGATGTTGGGGCGGTGAGCAAAAAGCATTGTTGGGCGGTGGTAACGGGCTGTCTGCACTACTCCTCGCTGCGCTGCGGGGTAGTGCTGCCCATCCCTGCGCCTTTAAGCATTTGTTCTTTGGTCAACAATAATTTGAAGTGTCTGCTTTTTTTGCAGTCGTTTTATTTTTGCAAGTATCTAGACAAAGTGACTCATTTATTATTCTATCCATAGAGACGCTCCGCTTAACTCTATGGATAGGTGGGAAAATTTTATAAAATTCCTATCAGTTTGGTTTAAACTTATCTTAACAATATATTTGAACTAAGTAAAAGTAAAACATGAATGATAGAGAAATTAGATTGCCAATAAAGTTGACGACAATTTATCCTATTTTAAACTTAGGTCAAAATTTATTAAAAGGATTTGATATTTTGGTAAAAGAATTGACTGAAACTAATAAAAAATTTTATCTGCCTTTAAATATATTTGGAAATATTTATTTGAAATTTTCATTTGAAAGTAAAATCAATTTTATTGATTTTACTAAAAATGATAAAACCGAATTATATTTAATAATTGAGTCTGATATTGAAATTAATATTAATAAAACTTATGAATTAATAGCCAGTAATTCTAATCTATCATTAGATGTAAAACCTGAGCATTTAGTATTAGGGTATTTTAGAATCCAATACAACAGCCAACTAAAGAACTTTTTAAAATTCACACAAATATCATATCCTGGAACCTTATGGCTTGATAATGGTTTTGTTTATATATATAATAAAAAAACTGATAATGTTGAGGGAATATCTTCAATTTTAAGCGAAAGTTTCTATTATGATGAACAATGGCCAGAAAAAATAAATATTGAAATAATACAAGTTTGGGAATATGTATTAAACAAAACTAATTTACTAGAAAAATTCAGTAGTACAAGAATTGAAAGAGCGATATGTAGTTTTACACATTTGTTTTCAAAAAATTATCATGAAGATATTCCGATATCACTTTTTTGGGCATTAAGTGGTTTAGAGGCGCTTTTTGTAGAAGGTGAAGTTGGAATAACTCAACAATTAAATGATAAAATACAAGTTTTTCTTGGAGAGTTAATTGATAATAAGAAGCGACTTAAAAATTTGTATAATTTTCGTTCTTCACTAATACACGGTGTTCTTAGTATTCCTATGAAGGATGCAATAATTGATGATGAAAAACACTTAGATGATTTGTATAAAATGAATACTTTTGCGGCAACTATATTAGTCACTAGTTTGCAGAAAATAATTCAAACAGGTCTAACAGAATTAAAATTTGTTTACACATATTAAACCCTTATTGGTAACCTTACACTTTCCCTATAAATTATTAAGAGGCAGCCATTGTTTGGTATCGAAGGGTTGGCAAAAGTGCGGCAGACGTATCAACAATCTTTGTTAGAAGTTTTTATTTGAAGCAAAGAAAATTAAAGGTTGTTGGTGCATTAAGTTTCCTACCTGCCCTCCACATATAACAATGGTCACTCTTAATTTATGCAATGATAAACTTTGGGATAGAAATTTATCCCCATTTTGACAAGAGTAACGAAATAATCCTAATTGCAAATTCATTTTGAGATTATGTGTAAGTTTAGATTGCAAAAAATGGTAAAAATCTGTAGCCTTTGATAACGAAATGAAAACAACTAAATACTTATTAAAACTTTCAAACCAAGGCGACATTGAATCCAAATTTGAGCTGGGTTACAGACTTGCATTTGGAAAAAAAACTTTAAAAAATCCTCCATGGAAAGAAGTTTTTAAATACTGGAAATCTGCTGCTGTAAGCGGTCATTTAAGAGCAATGTTTTATGTTGGTGTTTGTTATGACCAAGGCTATGGAATTAAAAAAAATATTCCTTTGGCATTTGATTGGTATTTAAAAGCTGCTAAGCTGGGGCATGCAGATTCGCAATATAATATTGGATTTTTTTACAACACAGGCGAACTTGTAAGAAAGAATTACACAAAGAAAATATATTGGTATTTATTAGCAGCTAAATCTGGTTTAGCAGATGCACAAAGAGACCTTGGCTATTCTTACTTTATGGGTGAAGGAGTTAAGAAAGATAATCTAAAAGCTCTTTATTGGTATAAAAAGGCAGCTGGACTAAATGATGACAAAGCTTTATATAATCTGGGGCTTTGTTACAAACGTGGTGACGGAGTTAAACAATCAAATCGGTGGGCAAAATTTTACTTTTCTAAAGCCTCTATTTTTGGACACACAGAAGCGAATAAGGAATTAAAAAAATAATTTTCTCTGTCTCGTTGACTCTCGCCACGCAACGTACGCTTGAATCTTCTTTACACTAAACAAGATTTTATGAAGATATTTATTTCAATTTTATTTGTTTTCCTTCTTAATAATTTGACAATTTGTAAAGGGCAAGTACGTGATAGCATTTGTATTCATAGTATTACCAAAAATTATTGGCAGAGCATAAGACCAATAGACAGTTTGGGATATACAAATTATATTTCCAATTCTGAATACTTCAAAAAAGAATTTCATAATGATTCATTATTTATAAAAATTACAGAGAATTCTTGTTTACCGGAAACCGTTTTTATTGGAGAATTTACAACAAAAGATTCTATTCGTTTTATTGATTTTATTAAAATTGGAAGACCATATTTCAATTTATGTATGGAAGGTATTTGTAGCAAGTTTATTAATAGAAATCAACTACCACAAATTCGAAAAATAAAATTATGTACAAATCAAAAAAATATCAAATTATTTGAATGCGATTTATTTATACAAAATGATTCAACTTATAACAAATTTAAAATAAAAGGCACAATATTACCTGTCGCTGTTAGAAACTTAATTATACGATTAAAAGAAAATCAGTACATATATGCAGAAAACATTAAAGTTCTAACACCAGATGGAGTAAGGACTATTGGGGCTTTGGGCACTTATCAGATAAAGAATTAATTATCCATAAAATGAAGTGAAACATCTTTAAAGAGTTTTGAACAGGAGAGAAACTATGTCCGTCGCCTCATCGGCCTACAACATAATCTTCAATCTCTAAATAAATATTCCACAATGCTAATCAACATTTCGACCCTTTCCCAACCTTAACAATAGAGAGGCTCACCCTAAGGCAACTACAAATTAATGAAGAAGTATAAATCTTTTAGTAATGAGTTTTTATTTAATGTAAAGAAAATTAAGTGTTGTTGATGCGCTAAGTTTCCTCTTGCGTTGCACAGACAACAACATCCACTCTTAAATAACTCAATTAAATACTTGGGAGAAATAATAAATTTGGAATAACAACAGGAGAAACAACCAATAATAATATAATGATAAAAACTGTAGCAGCAAAAATGGGCATTAAAGAAAATTCAAGAGCATTCTTTGTAAATGTTAACAAAGAGGCACTTAAAAATATCACTTTACCTTCAATTAAAATAGAAGATAAATTAATTGGTGAATTTGATTATATACATTTGTTTGTAAAGAAGCAAACAGAATTCAACGAACAATTTCCTAAACTTAAATCTTGCTTAAAACCAAGTGGAATGCTATGGGTGTCTTGGCCAAAAGGAGGAAAATTAGGAACAGACCTCAATATTAAAACTGTTATTAAATTAGGTTATGATTTTGGACTTGTCGAAAGTACTTGTTTAAGTATTAATTCTATTTGGTCTGGATTAAAATTTACGCATCCAAAAAAAGGGAAAATATATAATAATAGTTACGGCCAATTGAAGGTTTAAATAGTTAGGTATAAATGACAAAATCATTTAACTACCAAGCTTTGATTTATGCATCACAAACATTCTCAAACATTAGTTGTTATTATTTATCTTTAGCATGAAGCCCAGCAGCGGTTTCAAGAGAACAAAATATTAATTCTCCAATTATTACAAAGAAATGTTTATCGTTTGTCATTTAACAAAAACTCATAATGGACACATATCAAGAGACTTTTGACACTTGGGATAAAGTAGCAAAAATTTATCAGGACAAGTTTATGAGTTTAGATTTGTATGATGACACCTATGACACATTTTGCAACCAAATAAATATTGATAATGCGAAAATTTTTGAAATTGGGTGCGGACCTGGAAATATCACAAAATATCTGCTTGACAAAAGACCAGACTTTAAAATTGAAGGGATTGACATTTCGCCTAATATGATTGATTTAGCAAAAGCAAATAATCCAACAGCCGATTTTAAAGTTATGGACTGTAGAGAAATTGACAAGTTGCAAAATAAAGTTGATGGCATTATTTGTGGATTTTGTTTTCCGTATTTATCAAAATTTGATAGTTCAAAATTGGTTAAAGACTGTGGCAACTTACTTAATGACAAAGGAATTTTATACATCAGTTTTGTTGAAGGCGATTATATAAAATCGGGTTTCCAAGTTGCCAGTAGTGGAGACAAAGCATATTTTTATTTTCACTCATTGTATAGTTTAAAAAAAGAACTAACAAACAATAATTTTGAAATAATAAAATTGTATAAGAAAAATTATAAAAAAAGTATTGCGATAGAAGAAATACACACAATAATAATTGCGAGAAGATAAACGAATGCATAACATGGATGGAAACAACAGCTTTTTAGTAGCACACGAAAACAACAAAGTAAAATAAAACCTCTAATAAACCTTCCAAAATGCTAATCAAAAATTTCACCCCATTCCCAACCTTAACAACTGAAAGGCTCAACCTCAGGCAACTCCTCATTAATGACGAACAAGAAATTTTTACGCTCCGTTCTGATAGTGAAATAAATAAATACCTCAACAGGCCTTTAAGCAAAACCATTGAGGATGCAAGGAATTTCATAAATAAGGTTAATGATAACATCGAAAAAAATATCTCACTTTATTGGTCAATAACCTTGCGTGACAGCAATACATTTGTTGGAACCATTTGTCTTTATGGCTTTTCAGATGAAAACGACAACTGCGAAATTGGGTATGAATTGCTAACAAATTTTGAAGGACAAGGCATAATGAAAGAAGCGGTAGAAAAAGTTATTGACTATGCGTTCAATACAATTAAAGTTCAAAAATTGGACGCATTCCTTCATAGAGATAACTGGCGTTCTATAAATTTATTGGAGAAATTGTTGTTTAAAAATTCAAATAAACATGATGAGGCTATGCCTGAATTATTATGTTACTATTTTATAAATGATGCTTATTCGTAGCAATGTACTTTAATAAAGACACTGCTATTTGTGAATTTAAAAAATGGAAGTATCATACCTTGCAGGGAAGAAAAAAATTAGTTTATTTATTCCTAGTTCACTTCTCCCATTGTCCAGCTTGCGCCGGTTGTAGGCGTACCAAAGCCTACAGGTACAGCACCCCTAAGATCTGGCAGCGCAAAATTGGTGGTACCATTACCACCGTATGTAGTAGTAATAACACTAAACAAAGCCGAGTTAGTGGCAATAGACAATAGTTGACCATTACATAAAGCGAAGCCACTTGGGGGATAATTTCCTGCAAAAAGCCTAATTTCTCCAATAAAAATATTATTGTAATTACCCGTTGAAGAACCTTGGCCGGGAAAAATACCTGTAAGTGCGATGATATAATTTAAGCCAACTCCCTTTTGGCCCTTAGAAAATACCAGTTGATTGGCAGCACCTTTTTTTAATACATCATATTGTACGCCTTGGGTAACTGTAAGCCCGTTTGCTTTTACTATACCGTTAACTTCTAATTTTTCAGTTGGGTTTACAGTTCCAATTCCTACATTCTGTGAGAATAAATAATGAGAAAACAGAAAGAACGAAATGGTTAATAATAGGTATTTCATATCTTTTTTTTTATGATGAAGTTTTAAAATTATTACTATCATAAAAATAAATTATTTTTTAATATGAAAGATCCTCTTTGAAGCCGCAGTGGGTTTCCTCCAATGCCACCAGAGTTGCAATCTTTGAATCTATGAAAACAAATTTTTTTGCCCTCTCCCAATCCTATTCACTGATTAATTCACCATTAGGCAACTCCCAATTTTTGATGAAGGAGACATTTTTACCATGAGTTTTTACAGTGCAACAAAAAAATACTATTAAAGTTGGTTTTGTAAAAAACATACATCCCAACAACCTTCCACCAACTTTCCGTCAACATCATTCACTGAATATGTGGTAACTAAAAGTGGGTGGAAGAAGATATTTTTATTGTTACTTTATTTACTCTGCAAACCAAACTTTTTGTTTTTAGTATCAATAATTAAAACAGATGTGGTGAAAAGTTGATTGCCTGTAAGTCCACCAATACCTAAACGCATCATTTGGGCAAGCTGGTTTTCACTTACGCCTTCCATATATGTGGTGGCATTGAGGGGAAGTTTTTTATTGCCAATACCAATACTATCTTTTGTAGGAATCGTATTTGCAATCATTGTTCGGTCCCACGATTTGGTTTTAGATTGAACTGTAACTGCGCCCGGCATGGCTAGCTGTTCGGCTGTTTGTTTATTGGTTAAAAGGGTATATGCACTGGAGCCTGAATCAAAAAACAAGATTGATTTTTTACCTTTAATTGTAGAAGGCAGTAATATAGATCTCCTTGCAAACATAAAATCATTCATTACAAGTCCGTTTAATAAGGTTTGAGGAATGGCAATTCCATTAAAGAATTTTTTTGATGGGTAGTCAATAGCAATTATACGGTTTTCGAAAAAGTCCACACCTATGGTTCCTATAATTTCGATGGCATTTTTCTGCTTCCAATTTATCTGATTACTGCCATATTTCCTAATAGCAACCTGTGTAGCATCAACCGGCATAGAGCCAATGTTGAACTGCTTTTTTGAAAAAATGACGGCCGAATCATTGATGGTAATAATAGATGGATATTTTTCCTTTATAGCTTCCATTTTCCCTTTATAAAAAAGTGTAATGGGCGAACCTGTGTCAAACTGCATATAGAATTGTTTAGAACAGCCCGGAATTTTTACAGGCAGCAGCAGGGCAGCATGAGGCTCAAGTCTATTATTTATAGAATCTTGCAGCCAGCGAAATTTTAGCTGGTAATTTTTCTCGGCAATGTGTAAATTATTTGCGGGGAGAGAAGGATAAGATTGTGCAAGGGTTGTAGTGCATGCAAATAAGATGATGCAAAAAGTAAAGTTTAAACGGGTAAATGAATTCATTTTGTTTAGCATATTTATAATTTATTTGTAATGCAAACCTCGGTTAAACTATTGCTAACTTGTACCGACATTTGCACGACATTAGCCTGTAAATGGACTTCTACAGGAAGAAACACTGCTATTGTCGGGTGAAATGTCGGGATTTTAAAAGGCCGTGAACAATTAAAATTGTATTGAATAGATACATCATCAATATAAGCCACAGATAGCCTATTGTAAATTTTATATTGCCGGTTCTGTATAATATAATATTGTAAGTAAGCAACACCAACAAACTCAAATGAAGAATAACTACCCACCAAATTTGTACCCGTATCCATTTTTCTGCCAACAGTTTTGTATGTTTTGATACACCGGTAGATTTTTTTATAATATATCTTGGTATTAAAAAATGAACATAGGGAATAACTATAAATGTAAAGCATGATAAACCTACCATTTGTAAAAAATGGCGATCTTCCTCAATGGTGTCTACAGGTTCTACAACGATTTCTTGTTGTGGTTTTTCGGCGGCTGGTTTGGCAAATTGTTCAAAAGGCAGTTCTAGCGCTGTTGCTATTAATTTTAAAGTATAAGCCCGGGGTGTGCTTTCTCCGCTTTCCACTCTTTGAATGGTACGAACAGTAACCTGTGCAAGTTCTGCCAATTCTTCCTGCGTCATCCCTTTCTTTTTTCTGGCTGTACTCACTTGGCTACTTACACTCATTGGTTTTTTTGCGCAAGTTACCCGAGATGAAATATTTATACTAATTATTAGGGATCAATTTTATTGGGGTTAGAAGGAAGACTTAAGTTTTGCTTTCAAAATATGCCACACAGTATATTTTACTTTCTCTTTCATAACCAAAAAAGTTAAAAAAATTTAATACAAAATTTTACTTTAAAAGCGATTTGTAAACGCTTATTATTTTGTTATGCAGTTATAATTGCATAAGTCTAAAAGATTATTTTTTAACTTACAGCAACATAAATATTTTTTGAAAATTATATGATTTTGGTTCAGAAATTTTACTACTAATACCATTTAAAAAAAATTCAATACTTAATTAAGATTCCAATTTCATTTCAATAAAGACTATATTTGAAAATATAAAAAATAAATTGAATTTATAATTCTACCTATCATGTTTACAAATTTATTTTTAGCTGAAGATGATGAGGAAGATATAGATTTTTTTACTGATATCATATCTGATATTTCACCCTCCACAAAAGTATCTGTTGCCAATAATGGCATTAAGTTTATGAGCCTTTTAGAAGGTGCAGAAGAACTGCCTGATGTGATATTTTTAGATTTAAATATGCCTCTTAAAACTGGATTTGAATGTTTAAAAGAAATTAAAAGTTCAGAAAAGTGGAAGCTTATAAAAACGATCATTCTTTCCACCTCTTCACATCCAGATCAAATTAAAGATGTGTATGCAATGGGAGCAGATTTATATTTGCTAAAACCGAATAGTTATAGCGAATTTAAAATGTCTCTCAGTAATTGTTTGCAACTATCCTAAAATACATTTAATCCTTACAAGTGTTCATACAATCCCTAAGAGCATCTACCGCAAATTGCCACCAGCAGCTTGAATTAAATGATCTGTCGCAAGCGTTATTAAGCAGCAATGTAAACCAACCCATTTATTGCAATTATCTCAGCCATCTATACAAATTTGTGTATGGCTTTGAGCAATTTGTTTACCCTAAATTATCTGCCCATTTTTCAAATATTAGCGAAAGAAAAAAGGCATCTTTAATTGAAACAGATTTAATAGAATTTCACCATTCTTCAAAAGATATTTTTACCCTTCCTGAAGCATTTTTTAATGAAACCTACCCCGATATTTATACTGCAAGCGGTGCATTATATGTATTAGAAGGCTCCACACTTGGTGGACAAATAATTGTAAAGCATTTGCATAAGACCTTACCGCCCGGTTTTGATGGATCAACTTATTTTTCTGCCTACAAACAAAAGACCGGAAGTATGTGGAAAGAGTTTTTAGTACAACTCACCAATTTGCCCACTTCTCATTTTGAAGAACAACAAATAATAAACGGTGCTGTAAAAACTTTTGATATCATAAATAATATACTAAGCAACATCCCTCAAAAATATACCTCCCATGAATATAAAGAGTATAGTAAATAAAGATGCAGTAACTATTACAAACTGCGAGAGTGAGCCCATTCATATACCTGGCAGCATACAGCCCCATGGTTTTCTGCTTGGAGTATCACAGCCTAATTTTACAATTACATATTGCAGCGAAAACTGTATTGATTTTTTAAATAAAAAACACACAGAGTTACTTGGGCAAAAATTAGATGTGTATTTTAGTACAGCTGACATTGAAACCATACAACAACAATTTAGTTCAACTTCAAATGAACTGGCACGCCCATTTGTATTAAATTATAATGATAAAAGTTTTCATGTAACGGCACACCTTAGCAACGAAGTAATAGTACTGGAGTTTGAAATATTTTCGGAAGATAAAATTGAATTGCCCGATATTTTCATACAAATGAAACGCTTTGCTTATTACACAGAGCGGGCAGATAATCTTCAAAGTCTTTGCCAGGATATTGCAGATGAAACCCGAAGCATTACAGGGTATGACAGGGTAATGATATATCGTTTTGACAAGGATTATAATGGTGAAGTATATGCAGAAAGTAAGATTGAAAGTGTAGAGCCATTTTTGCAATTGCATTATCCCCATACAGATATTCCTGTGCAGGCAAGAGAACTGTACATGCGCAATTTGGTAAGAATGTTGGTTGATGTTTCTTATACTCCTGTGCCTATTTATACAATGGATGATGGGTTAAATACAAATACCCATCTTGACTTAAGTATGGGGAACCTCCGCAGTGTATCATCCATACATTTGCAGTATTTAAAGAATATGAATGTGGGAGCTACTTTTGTAATTTCATTAATTCATCAAAATAAATTGTGGGGGTTAATTTCCTGCCATCATTACACACCAAAACATATTCCATATTACACAAGGCTTGCCGCACATTTACAAGGTATTTTTCTATCATCGCAAATAGATGTGAGGCAAACAGCCGATGAATTTGAGCTGGCTAAAGAAACCGATAAAAAATTAGTCGATTTGCAGAATCTGTTGATTGATAAAGAAAATATTCTTACCAAAACGGAAACACTTTTAAAACTAAAGCAATTACTAAATGCTAATGGAGTCATATTAAATTATAAAGATGAATTTTATATGGAGGGACGTTTACCAGATAGTTACAAAATTGCAGGGTTAATAAATTGGCTTAAAACTGAAAAGGGGTCGCAAAGTTTTAATACCAATGCTCTGTACAAATATTATGCTGATGCTCCAAGCATAGCCGACACTATATCTGGCTTGGTTTATTTGCCTTTAAACAATCATAATAATAATTGTATTATATGGACAAGAGGTGAAGCGGAAAAAAATATTAGTTGGGCAGGAGATCCATCCAAAGCTGTACAAAAAAATGAAGAAAATTCAACACTTACACCTCGTAAATCATTTGAAATTTGGAAACAATCTGTAAAACTTACAAGTAAAGAATGGAAAAACCCTGAATTAAATGAAGCCAATGTAATAGCTTCCTCTATACAACACCAACTACACCTTGCAGATTTAAGGGAAGAAGAAAATAAATATTTAACCCTTAACGAAAAGTTGCAAAAAGCAAATGATGAACTGGCAAATATGAACTGGATAAGTACCCATGATCTTAAAGAGCCGTTAAGAAAAATTCAAGTGTACGGGTCTATAATTCTTGAAAAAGATGGAGATGCAATACCAGAATCTGTAAAAACAAATATTTTACGGATGCAAAAATCTGCCAGTAAAATGCAGAAATTGATAGATGATTTGCTTACTTACTCAAAAGTAGTGAATGAAGAGAAAATACTTGAGCCGGTTAACCTGAATGCCATTATGAAAGATATTATTCACGATTTTCAGGAAAATATTGAAGACAATAATATTTTAATCGAATTGAATGATTTACCAAGTGTAAATGGAGTTCATTTTCAATTGAGGCAGTTATTTTTAAACCTCATCAGTAATTCTATTAAATTTATTAGGCCTGAAGTTGAACCAATAATTAAAATTTTTAGTAATGAAGTAAGCAAAGAAAATTTAGTATGGGCAGTGGAAAAGAAATATTATGCTTATGATAAAATAACCGTGGAAGATAATGGGATTGGATTTGATGCAGCTTACAAAGAAAAAGTATTTAAAATATTTCAAAGGCTTAATAGTAATACCGAATTTATGGGAACAGGTATTGGGTTATCAATTTGTAAAAAAATTGCAGAAATGCATGGTGGATATATTGAGGCGGAAGGTAAAAAAGGTGTGGGGGCAATTTTTTCTGTTTACTTTCCAAAAGATTTATAGGTTGCAATATAATTTAAGATATTTTTTTTAAAACCGTTTTTAGATAGTGGTACAATTCCAAAAAATGTACACAATCACGTTATTAACTTTACCTGGTAATAGGTTGCTTAAATAATGGTTTTAAGGGGAAATATGTACTGACTGAAAATTTAATTTGAAATATCATTATTATCCAATATCAATGATTATCCTAAACATTTATTCTACTTTCTTTATTCATAATTTTCCTCTCCCAAACATTTACTTTATCTTTGCCCGACCTCTAGAATATAGATATCCTATTTAGTGCAGGTCCTTGCAGTATTACATAATAAAATAATTAAGATTTACAGTTGATATATGTTTTAGTTTTTTTTAATCCATAAAGAAAACAACGACAAATCATAGTAACCCCAAATTTCCTTGTAAAAAAGGTCATTGTGGGATTAGAAATCTATTTTTAAATAATTACCGTGAATGTTTTGTAGCTAATTCTGTTGCACAATATTTCATACTCAATACTATATTAAAATGGCAAAGTTTATTTTCGTTACCGGTGGCGTTACATCTTCATTAGGAAAAGGTATCATAGCTGCATCACTTGCAAAATTGTTGCAAAGCCGTGGGTTAAAAGTTACCATTCAAAAGTTTGATCCATACCTTAACGTTGACCCAGGCACATTAAACCCATACGAACATGGCGAATGTTTTGTAACAGACGATGGTGCTGAAACAGATTTGGATCTTGGTCATTACGAGCGTTTTTTAAACCTGCCTACATCGCAGGCAAATAATGTAACCACAGGTCGTATTTACCAGACTGTAATTAATAGAGAGAGAGAAGGCGAATACCTTGGTAAAACGGTACAGGTAGTTCCACATATAACAGACGAAATAAAACGCAGAATGTTATTGTTAGGTGAGAGTGGCAATTTTGATATTATAATAACTGAACTTGGTGGTACGGTGGGTGATATTGAAAGTCTTCCTTTTGTTGAAGCCGTGCGCCAGTTGCAGTGGGAGCTGCCAGAGGAAGATTGTATGGTGGTGCATCTTACATTAATCCCTTACTTAAAAGCCGCAAAAGAATTAAAGACAAAACCTACGCAGCACAGTGTAAGAATGTTGAGCCAGGAAGGGGTACATCCAGATGTGATTGTATGCCGTACCGAGCACCCATTATCTGACGAAATACGCAGAAAAGTGGCCTTGTTTTGTAACGTAAAACCCAATGCAGTAATTGAAGCATTAGATGCATCTACTATTTACGAAGTACCCTTAAAAATGTTGCAGGAAGGTTTAGATGTAATAGTACTGAAACAATTACAGATAAATGGGTATGCTGCACCCGAACTCACCAAATGGCGAGGATTTTTGGACAAACTAAACTACCCAAAAAGTCGTGTAAAAATTGGTTTGATTGGAAAATATATAGAGTTGCAAGATGCATATAAATCTATCCTCGAATCGTTCATTCATGCAGGAGCAATGAACCAGTGCAAAGTGCAAATTGTAAATGTGCACAGCGAATTTTTAACCGATGAAAATATTGGTGAAAAGCTTCGTGAGCTTGATGGATTATTGGTGGCACCTGGTTTTGGAAACAGGGGAGTAGAGGGAAAAATTATTGCAGTAAAATATGCCCGTGAAAACAGAATGCCTTTCTTCGGGATTTGTTTGGGTATGCAAATGGCGGTAATAGAATTTGCAAGAAACGTATTGGGTTGGCAAAATGCACATAGTACAGAAATGGATACCACCACACCTTACCCGGTAATTGCTTTAATGGAAGAGCAAAAGAAAGTAAAGAAAAAAGGTGGTACCATGCGCCTCGGTGCTTACCCATGTGAGATTGCACCAAATACACTGGCGCATAAAATTTACGAAAGCGAATTAATTAGTGAAAGGCACCGCCATCGTTGGGAGTTTAACAATAACTACCTACAAGAATTTGAAAACGCCGGATTGTTGGCAAGCGGAAGAAACCCCGATAGTAAGTTGGTAGAAATTGTAGAACTAAAAGGTCATCCATATTTTATTGGTGTGCAATACCACCCTGAGTTAAAAAGCACGGTTGAAAATCCACATCCACTTTTTGTAAATTTTGTAAAAGCTGCCAGTATGTTTGCTGATCTTAAAATTAAAATCCAAATATCTAAAGGCGAAACGATCCCTTCATGACACAAAAGTTGAGCATGGATGATCTCAATAGGATTAGTCCGGAAGAATTTAAACAAAGCGAAAAAAAGCCGGTAATTGCCGTGCTGGAAAATATACGAAGTGCCTATAATGTGGGCAGTGTTTTTAGAACTGCCGATGCATTTTTATTGGAAGCCATTTACATAACGGGTTACACCTGCACACCGCCGCATAAAGAGATAAAAAAAACAGCTCTTGGTGCTGAAGATACGGTAGAGTGGAAACATTTTGCAAACGCAGATGAAGCAATCTCTACATTAAAACAAAATGGTTTTAAAGTGTATGCGGTGGAGCAAGTGGTAAATAGTATTGCGTTGCAAAATTTAGCTGTACAGCCCCATGAAAAAATTGCTTTTATTTTTGGCAATGAAGTAAGCGGTGTAGAATTAAGTACCATTGCTCAATGCGATGGCTGTGTAGAAATTCCGCAGTTTGGTACCAAGCATTCTTTAAATATTGCAACGGCTGCGGGGGTTGTTTTGTGGGAGGCGACAAGGCCCCTCGGCCCCCGAAACAGCCCCCTAAATCCCTCGAAGGGGGACTTTAGACCGTAATACTTTAAAGTTTTTTTGAAATTTCAAGTACCAAATTCGAGTTCCCTCTCCATTGGAAAGGGGTTAGGGTGAGGTTTTTGTTTTTGGCCAAAAGCCTTGCTTTTTTCCAAGCTAAAACAGCAACTATGGTCATCATCGTTGTGTCACTTCCCGAAAGCTTTCGGGATACGGCATGCCGTTATTGATCTTTAATTATGCAATAGATTGATTATTTGAAAACGATTAATAAATTTTCTGTTCTATAGTATCAATCTAATGCATAATCTTGTGCGTTTCCCTCCCCTCGGAGGAGGATAGGAGGGGCTCATTACTGATCTTTAATTATGCAATAGATTGATTATTTGAAAACGATTAATAAATTTTCTGTTCTATAGTATCAATCTAATGCATAATCTTGTGCGTTTGCCTCCCCTCCGGGGAGGATAGGAGGGGCTCATTACTGATCTTTAATTATACAATAGATTGATTATTTGAAATCGATTAATAAATTTTGTGTTCTATAGTATCAATCTAATCTATAATCTTGTGCGTTTCCCTCCCCTCCGGGGAGGAAAGGAGGGGCTTTTGTTCAGTCTTTAATTGCCCTGTGCTTTAGCACAGGGATAAAATAAATAAAGGTAAAGGGCTTCAGCCCTTAACTTTTGGCTTTAGCCAGCTATCATACTTTACTTAAAATGTAAAGAAAAATAAACCGAAATATTTTTTACTAATGTCATCCATAAAAAATTATCTCTCTCTTATAAAATTTTCGCATACCATTTTTGCAATGCCTTTTGCATTGATAGGATTTTTTTTGGGGGTTAGGTTTAAAATTTTTGATGAATTCAATAAAACAATTATAAAAGGAGAACCTCATTTTGCTCAACCAGCTTTCATTAATGCTTCCCCATATATTTATCTTTTTATTCTTGTTGTCTTTTGCATGATAACCGCCCGTTCCGCAGCCATGGCATTTAACCGCTACCTCGACAGGCAGTTTGATGCAAAAAACCCACGCACTGCCATCCGTGAAATACCTGCAGGAATTATATCTGAAAAAAAGGCATTGTTCTTTACTATTTTAATGTGTGTGCTGTTTATAGTTTGTACTTATTTCATCAACCCAATATGTTTTTATTTATCGCCGGTGGCATTGTTTGTAATATTGTTTTATAGTTATACAAAGCGGTTTACTTTTTTATGTCATTTGGTTTTAGGGGTTGGGTTAAGTTTGGCGCCCATCGGCGCATACTTAGCCGTAACGGGTGCTTTCGCAGTACTGCCCATTTTATTTTCTGTAGCAGTTGTTTGTTGGGTAAGCGGTTTCGATATTATTTTTGCATTGCAAGATGAAGCATTTGATAAAGAAAATAATCTCTACTCCATTCCAGCAGTAATGGGTAAACGAAAAGCATTGAACATTTCTTCCTTGCTCCATTTGCTAAGCGCCGCCGCTGTTATTTATGCAGGTTTTTATGGGCATTTTAGTTGGTTGTATTGGATTGGTACGGCTGTGTTTTGCGGTATGCTTGTTTACCAACATGCTATTGTAAAACCTACCGATTTAAGCAGGGTAAATATTGCATTTATGACAGCCAATGGCATTGCATCGGTAGTGTTTGCAGTTTTTGTTTTGCTGGATTTATTTTTGTTGCGGTAGAATTGAACTACAATTTATTTTATATCTACAGACAATTTACTTTTGGAATCATCTTAGTTTATTTAGTGATTTAATGGACGCTTTTTAACCATACCACCTTTAGTATCTCTTATGCTGCTCATTATTACAAAAGCTTTTTCATCTATTTTTTCTATCTCTGCTTTTAAACGGTTAAGTTCTAACCTTGTTACCACCGTGTAAATTATTTTAATATCTAACGCTTCTCCATGGTTTCCAAAACCACTCTCACCTTTGTATGTAGTAGCTCCATGCCCAAGCGTTTCTGTTATCATTAATTTTATTTCTTCATTGTATTTAGATATGATTGTTACACCTGTATATTCTTCAATACCTTCTACAATAAAATCCAATGTTTTAGATGCAGCCATGTAAGTAATCATAGAATACAAGGCAATTTCCATTGATAAAAAATAGGCCGCTGCAGAAAATATGGCGATGTTAATTACAATGATGATATCGCCAATGGTTGTTCCAAATTTTCTACTGAGAAAAATAGCCAACACTTCTGTACCATCAATTACTGCACCACCTCTAATAGATAAACCGATACCTGCACCAAGGAAAAACCCTCCAAATACTGCTACCAACAAATTATCATCTGTTATGTTTGGAAAGCTTACCGTGGCCACCACCAATGCCAAACCCGAAATGGCAAACATTGTTTTAATGGCAAATCTTTTCCCCATTATTTTATAACCTAGCAATACAAAGGGAATATTAATACCAATGATTAAAACGTACAAAGGTATTTTTGTAAGAGCAGAAATGAGAAGTGAAATACCTGTAGCGCCACCATCAATAAAATGATTGGTCAGCAAAAATCCTTTAAACCCAAACGCTGCAGAAAATATACCAGCAGTTATCAGTAAAAAATCTTTTACATGTCTTGTAATATTCCTCTTCATATTATTAGTTGAATGTAAAAGAAAAATTGTTTGTACAATCTTTACCTGAAAAAACTATTCCAAATTTTAAAAATTCTATCAGCCATAAGCCGGATTCTGTTTTTGTTGAAGGATACATGGTTTTTTCAAACAATGTCCAAACAACAAAGGCCGTCATTTATCTTGCTGCCGCATTACTGCGTCAGTCTTGCTGCCTACCCTTCTCTGTGCATTGTTTCCAATGCAGCAAACGAGCCGCTAGCCTCCCGCTTTTGCAGGACCAGAGGTATATGTGGCATTACAGCATGCAAAGTTTACCCTTCCTACAAGTTACCCTGCGGGACTGTGAGCTCTTACCTCACATTTTCACCCTTACTCATCTTGCGATGGGCGGTTATTTTCTGTGGCACTCTTTCTTGCTTTTATTGCTAAAAACAGCCGGCAATTAACCGGTGCATTGCTCTGTGCTGTCCGGACTTTCCTCCCCGCATAAATGCGAAGCGACAGCCGACTGATAGAAGTACAAAAATAGGGGTTTAAAGTTTTAGGGGAGATTGGTTGATGATTCAAAGTTGATGGTTCAAGGTTACGAGTTCAATTCAACTCGAATGTTTTAATTTTAGTAAAGTTTTTTATTGTACTATTTAAAATAGTTTGTTTAATATTTAATGTTTAAATATTTTATTATATAGATTTATTTTTAGTGTTTTTATGAGGTATAAATATGTTGCATAATAACAGTTAAATAGTAAACTTAAAATAACAAAATACAGTTGTAAAAAATTTTCACCATAGCTGATTTATTGGCTTAGATAACAACCTCACCCCAACCCCCGAAATCGACACATATTATTCGAAGGAGAGGAATTACATGCAGCTATTAAAATGAGAGTTCAAAATTTCAGAGACTCATCTTCCCCTTCGGGTGACCGAGGGGGCTTCATATTGCATAATAAAAGCTAAATATATATTTGAAGATGAAATGTGCGACGCCACCGAAGATCATCATTGCTAGTTCTTCGTTTGGCTAACACAAAATATTTTTGTCAAAAATATTTTATAACATACATTTTGAAACTTACCTTTTTGTATAAGAATCCCAAACCTTGAACCATCAACTTTGAACCTTTAACTTTCTTATCTTAGCCGCATGAATACTTATGCAGAAGAAAATTACCTGAAAGCACTTTTTAACCTTAGCAACGAAAAGGGTGAAGTAACTGTGCAGGAATTGAGCATTGAATTGAATATAAAAATGCCTTCTGTAAACAGTATGATTAAAAAACTGGCTGATAAAAAAATGGTGTTTTACGAAAGTTACAAGCCATTAAAACTAACAGATAAAGGAAAAAAAGAAGCGGGTCTCATCATCCGTAAACACAGGCTTACAGAAATGTACCTGGTAGAAAAAATGGGCTTTGGTTGGGAGCAGGTGCACGAAATTGCAGAGCAGGTAGAACATTTACAATCGCCAGAGTTTTTTGATAAGATGGATGAAATTTTAGGTTTCCCAAATGTAGATCCTCATGGCTCACCAATACCGGATAAAAATGGAAAAATACAATGGTTACAATTTAAAAAGCTATGCGATTGTAAAGTGGGTGATAAAATAAAACTTGCTGCGGTTACCCATTCATCAGAAGATTTTTTACGCTTTTTAAATACAAAAGATTTGTATTTAGGTATTGTTGTAAAAGTTATTGCTACCGAACCTTTCGATGGTTCTATGCAGGTAAGCTATGGTAAAAAAAACAATGAAACTTTAAGTAAAATGGTTTCGGAAAGGTTGTTGACGGAGAAAGTGTAGTAAAATTTATTTTCACATTATAATATTGTTTTCTGAGGCTCTCATGCAGAGCATCCTGCAGAAAAAAAGTTTTAAGCTCTTTGCAAATTACAAAAGTTCGCTACTGTTACGGTGTCAAGCTGAGCTTGTCGAAGCTGGTCTGTATAATCAAAACCGCCTTCGACAGGCTCAGGCTGACTTTCTATTAACTTGAAAGTAAGCGTCTTTGCATTATGTATCATTAGCAGCTTGTCGAAGCAGTTGCTATAAACGAACCCGCTTTTTGCGGGAACATTGTTATAATTTGAAATTGAGTGATCTGAATAGTCGATCATTAACTGCTTGAAAGTTCCGAAAAAATGAAACATTTTGTAATTTGAAAGAACTTGAAATTTCATTAATTCATCATCAACACATTTACACTTCTCTGTAAAATATTAAAGGCTATTTCTGCCATTAAATTTTCTTTATCCAGTGTGGGGTTTACTTCTGTAATTTCGAAACAGCAAATTTTTCTGTTCTGCATAAATTTACTTATTAAATCTTCCGCTTCCCTTTCTCTGAGGCCATTGCTTACAGGTGTTCCCGTACCACGAGATATAGATGCATCCAAACTATCCACATCAAAACTTACATAAATATCTGTACAATCACTTAGGTGTCTTAATGCTTTTCTGCTTACACTCTCTGCACCGCTTCTTCTTACTTCGGCTGTAGTTATCACTTTAATGCCATGCTTTTCTATTAAATGTTTTTCTTCTTTTTCAAAATCACGAAGGGCTATAAAAACAATATCTTCCGGCAGTACTTTTTGTGGAATTTTTCCAATGCTTTTCAGCTGGTCCCACATGGCGGCAGATTTTTCATCTACTTCATGCACACTGCTTTCTTTGTTATCTTCTGCAATGGCTGTAGCTAGTGGCATACCATGCATATTGCCGGTGGGTGTTGTGTAAGGCGTGTGTAAGTCTGCATGCGCATCTATCCATATTACGCCGAGTTTACTTTTGGGCTTTGCCATTTTTATACCTGCAATAGTTCCACCGGCATTGCTATGATCGCCACTTAATATTACCGGAAAAAAATTTCCTTTTATGCTTTCGCTTACCGCTTTGCTGATACGATCGTACATGGTAAGTACACCCTGTATGCGTTTTGCATAAGGAGATTTTATTGGTTCAAAAAGCAAATTGTTTTCTACTTCTATTTTCTCGGATGGAAAATGGACAAAGAAATTGCTCATAAAATCTAGCGCAGCTATTTTAATGGCATCTACACCTAAACTTGCACCACGAGTACCTGCACCAATTTCAGAAGGCACTTCTATTAACTTAATATTTTTCATAAAAATGATTTGTATTATTTACTTCAACCTATAAGTTTTTTTAATGCCCAAAAACCTATAAGGTTTATTACAAAGTTCCCTAAATTTTAAAGATTACAAAAACCCTTATAGGTTTGCAAACTCAAAACTTTGAACCATCAACCTTCAACTTTCAACTGCCACAATTTTAAACCTCGTAAACATATCTTCACTATACCAGTTTTCTTTTCTTGTTTTTTGTATTACTTCTGCATGTTCTTTCATGCCGTAAGCAAAATTTTTCATGTCTTCTTTGCTTTGCCAAATACTAAAGGTTGCCTGTTTAATCCAAGGTATTTCTCCAACGCCATACGATGTAATAAAACCTTTTGCTGTCAGCATTTTATTAGCAACGGGTGCTACGTTTTGCCAAAAATATTTCAATTTATTTACTCTAATTGTTGCCCGGGTAATTACAGCTATTTTTCCTTCATAATCAGATTTTGCAGGTAAGTTACCAAAAGGTTTTTTACCATCCCAAGTTCCATGACTTTCTATAGGTTGCAAAATGTAGGTAATTATTTTACAATTAAATAATGCAAACCATTTTTGTAAAAATTTTCCGTATAGTTCATCAACAGAAAAATTATTTGTTTCATTTTTATATGCTGCCATTATTGCCCACTGTTTAAGATCGGGCGTTTTATCGAAAGTGCCGTTTTTGCCTGTACCCATTAATTTAAAAAAGGAAATATTTTTTTGCAACATTAATGGCAATCTATGTATGGCCATTGCAAAAAAGGCAAATGGAATATAGCGTGTGGGGTATTTTATTATTGTAAGAGATACCTGCATGAAGCTTGTAAGTTAAAGCAAACTGTATTAAGTGAAATACGGAAACCGATAAAATTAAATTGTTTGTTTTTACAAAATAAAAACTCCTGCCGAGGCAAGAGTTTTTAAAAAGTATAAAATTTGCATTATTAAAACTGCTCTAATTTACTAAAGAAGAATTCTCCCTCAATAGCTGCGTTTTCATCGCTATCACTTCCATGAACTGCGTTTTCGCCTATTGAAGTTGCGTATTTTTTACGGATGGTTCCTTCTTCTGCTTGTGCAGGATTGGTTGCACCTATTAGTTTTCTAAAATCTTCTACTGCGTTTTCTTTTTCTAATATAGCTGCAGTTATTGGTCCACGGCTCATAAACTCTACCAATTCTCCGTAAAAAGGACGCTCACTGTGTACTGCATAAAACTCACCTGCTTTTGCCGGGCTAAGATGTGTCATTTTCATAGCAACAATGCGAAAGCCTGCTGCATTAATCATGTCTAAAATTCCACCTGTGTTACCTGCTTTGGTAGCATCAGGCTTTATCATTGTAAAGGTTCTGTTGGTCATTGTATAAATTTTGCGCAAAAGTATGCAAATATGTTATAGTATACAATAGCAAATCTATTCTAAATACCAACCAATGTAGTGGCATGGTTTTTATCTCAATACGATAAACTATTAAATATGGAACATAACTTTCATGATGAAGAAAACAATGTAAAAAACTTGGCGGGCCAAGAAGCTATTGCCAAATTAAAAGAACTGGCAGAAAGTGCACGCATATGCATGTTTACTACTTATACTACCAGCAGGCCAATGCCTAGCAGGCCCATGGCTTTGCAGGGTGTAGATACTGATGGAACCATGCATTTTTTTAGTGCAACAAATTCAGATAAAAATGCTGAACTAGCTGCCGATCATGATGTGCAGTTGTTTTTTGAAAACAATGGCAGCAGCGAATACTTAAGTGTTTATGGAACTGCCACTATTTCTCAAAACAGAGAAAAGATAAAAGAGTTGTGGACTCAATGGGCAAAAGCGTGGTTTCAAGATGGACCTGAAGATCCAAAATTATCTTTAGTAAGTGTAAAACCTGTGCAAAGCGAATATTGGGATACAAAGCATAATAAAATGGTATCTCTCTTAAAAATTGCCGCATCTATTGTAACGGGTAAAACAATGGACGATGGTGTAGAAGGAAAACTCCATATTTAATAATAACTTCTTTTTTAATAGGCACGGTTTTGCATGAAAATGCAAAACCGTTTTGTATTTGTAAAAAATTCCTTATTTAGCAGATCAATTATTCGTGTAAAATATCTTTAATATCTTTATTGCAAATGAAGGATTATAAACTACAAATACTTCCAACAGGCTTACTTGAAGAATACTTAATTAAAGTGCCTTCAGATTTGGATGCTAGCTTTAATAATTTGCATGATGCAGAAATATCTACTGATTCATTTAGTTTTTATACATCAGTTTCTGCGGTTTTTAGCAGCAAAATAGAAGGTGAAGAAATTGAACTTGACAGCTACATAAAACATAAAAGGTTTGGAATAAAATTTTTGCCCGATTATACAAAAAAAATTGATGACTTGTATAATGCTTACATTTTTGCAAAATCGAATAAATTAGATAAAAACAATATTTCCAAAGCGCATACATTATTAAGTAAACATATTGTATCCTCACTCCAACAAGGTAAAATACGTACACAAAATATGTTTGTAACCACACCCGATGGCAGAATTGAATATGTTGCTGCTACTCCTGATGAAGTAAAATTAGAAATGGAAAAGTTTTATCATGATATAAATGTGTTGCTGAAAAAACAATTATCTGTAGGAGAAGTTTTCTTTTTTGCTGCAATGATACATTTGGTTTTTGTAAAAATTCATCCATGGAATGATGGAAATGGTAGAAGTGGTAGGCTTATTGAAAAATGGTTTTTAGCACGAATGTTAGGCGAAAACGCTTGGTTTGTTCAAAGTGAAAAAAATTATTATAACGGTCATGAGATTTATTACAAAAATCTTAGAGCGTTGGGTTTGGAATACGAAGAATTAGATTACTCCAAAGCATTACCGTTTTTATTAATGCTTCCAAATGCAGTGTTTTTGTAACTATTCAGTCTCCAAAATAGGCGGCTTATTTTTGACAATTTATTTTAACATGCCACTCCTACGGAGTTCTATTATCAATTTTTTATACTTTTCTACTGGCATGTCGCCCCTATGGAGCTTAAATCTTAATTTTCTTAGCCTCGTTAGAGGCGAAATGTCAGTAAATAAATACAGGATTTAATCAGAGCTCCGTAGGAGCGAAATGTATTCTTTTTAAATATTATGGTAAAAATTAAGGTTTATTTTAAAGTAAAAAAGCATTATAATAAATTCAATATAAGCTTAAAAGCCTAATAAATTTCTAATTGAATATTTACCTGTTTTTAAATATTGCATAATACAAGTTGATTAAAGAAAAAATGCTGAGCGGCTGCGGTGGACCGAGCGATGTACCATTGTATATGTATGCGCCGATAGGCGCATATGCATATACAATGGTACGGTACAGCGAGGGAGACCGAACTAAAACTGCCCTAACTTTTGGCAGATAACAGCCCCTAAACTTTTTTAAATACGATATTTTTTATTTGCAAACCTTGTTTGTTGGTTAACTTTGCAGCATTAAAATAATATATGGCAAAAGCATCAAAAACAAAAAGCATTCTTACAGAAAATTCTTATAAATTTTTAGAAAACTATATTAATAATCCATCTCCCACAGGGTTTGAGAGTGGCGGACAAAAATTGTGGATGCAATATTTAAAGCCGTATGTAGATGAGTTTTTTACAGACGCTTACGGCACAGCGGTTGGAGTAATAAATGCAGATGCGCCATTTAAAGTAGTGATAGAAGCCCATGCAGATGAAATTAGCTGGTTTGTAAATTATATTTCGGCGGAGGGTTTAATTTATTTGAAAAGAAATGGGGGAGTAGATCATCAGATAGCGCCGAGCATGCGTGTAGCTATACATGGTAAAAAAGGAAAAATTCGTGCAGTGTTTGGATGGCCCGCCATACATACCCGCATGAGCAATAACGAAAATAAAGAGCCGCAACCAAAAGTGGAAACATTGTTTTTAGATTGTGGTGCACGCAGCAAAAAAGAAGTAGAAGATTTAGGGATACATATTGGCGCTGTAGCAGTGTATGAAGAATGCTACGAAGAACTGGCGCATGGCTATTTAATTGGTCGTGCATTTGACAATAGAGTGGGTGGTTTTATGATTGCAGAAGTGGCTCGTTTGATAAAAGAAAATAAAAAGAAATTGCCTTTTGGCTTATACATTGTAAATGCGGTGCAGGAAGAAATTGGCCTACGTGGTGCAGAAATGATAGCCCGTAAAATAAAGCCGGATGTGGCGATTATAACTGACGTAACGCACGACAGCACTACACCTATGATTAATAAAATGATTGAGGGAGATTGTGCTTGTGGTAAAGGGCCATCACTTTGTTACGGGCCTGCGGTGCATAATAAATTATTAGATTTTGTGCAGGCTGCTGCTGATAAAAATAAAATTCCTTATCAAATGAGAGCAGTGAGTAGAAGCACTGGCACAGATACAGAATCGTTTGCGTATGCCAATGATGGGTGCCCGTCAGTTTTAATTTCTATACCGCTGCGGTACATGCATACAACGGTAGAAATGTTGCACAAAGATGATATGGAAAACACGGTAAAATTGATGTATGAAACCTTGTTGAACCTAACACCAAAAACAAACCTGAGTTATTTTAAATAATGAATGATGGATGATAATGGAAAATATATAAGGCTTTTTGGAACATTGTTTTTTACATTTATTGGTGTAATAGTTTCTTTGTTATTGATTATGCTGGGGCTGCGATTATTGTTTGGCATACTAGACTATATTCCATGGTTTTCTTTACTGTTTACGTTATTTGTAGTTTGTGTTCCGGCTATTTTATTTATTACAGTATATGCAATTTATATAAGGCACACAAAAGCACATCCATCAACTCCTGTAAAGGTTTTTTCTTATATTGTATTTGCTGTTGCTCTTGCAGCATGGCTATATTTTTGGGTGAAAGATTTACTGATATTTTTTAAACATTACTACAACGGAATATCAGAATACAATTGTTACAACCTGGCTTTTTTAAGTGCCAATATATTTGCCATTTTTTTTGTAGGAATAATACAGGCACTGAGTACAAAAAAAGAAGTGGGGTGGATGGAGAGAGAAAGGGATTGGGAACAATAAAAATGCAAATTGCATAAATATTTATCTTGATTTTTTCAGGATATTTTTTTGCAATACATTTATTATTAAAAAATAATTTACAAATTAATTACATGCAACAAAATTTATTTGATACCGAAAGCAAAGAGAAAGCAAAGGGATTAACCATATCAAAAGCAGGCAAACAAAAACTTTCTAAAAACCAAGAAGCATTTAACAAGCTTACACAAAAAATAGAAAGGCTTCAAAAAGAAATTGAGAAAAAGCAGTTACAGCTTGATCTTGCAATGAAATTATATGGTACAGAAGTGCATACTTCTAAAATGAGAATCGTTGAGCAACGTAGAGAATTGATTATTGTATTGTGGGATCATTATAAAACTAAAAAACTTTCTAAAGTTGACCAAAGACACCTCAAGCAAATAATAAGAGAACATGTACAATCTTTATTAATGGAACTTGGCGCTGAACCGGATGATATAATTAAGAATATATTTGAAGAATTGGAGGGTGACAATTATGACGAAATGCTGGAGCTGGAAAAAGAAATGGCAAGGGAAGAAATGGTGGAAGAATTGAAAAAGTTTAAAGTAAACCTTAAAGATATTGATACCAGTAATGAAGAAGAATTGGCAAAAAAACTACATGAAACAAAGCAAAAATTATTTGAAGAACATATAGAAAAACAAGAGCACCATCAGAAAAATACAAAAGAGAAAAAGAAATCTGCCAAACAAATAGAGGCAGAAAGATTGAAACAGGAAGTAGATGAAATGAAGCAGAAAAATATTGGCACAATTTACAAGCAACTGGCAAAACTTTTTCATCCAGACCTTGAACAAGATGAAGAAAGAAAAATGGAGAAAGAAATTTTAATGAAAGAACTTACCGTAGCGTATGAAGCAAAAAATCTTCATGCATTGCTTACGCTAGAGTTACGATGGATACACAAAGAAAATGAACATTTGGAAAGTGTAACTGAGGAAAAGTTAGCAGTATATTTACAAATTTTAAAAGAACAGGCACAGGAGTTAGAATGGGAGAAAAATGTAATATACCAACATCCACAGTATTCAGTATTACTCCAAGAATTTGGTTGGGATGTAAAAAGATATCCTGTACAAACGGTACAAAAACATTTAATGGATACAGAAGAAAGGGTGAAAAATTTTATGATAAATATAATCGATTTCAAATCTGACTTAGCCCTGCGTTACATAAAGCAAATGATAAAACAGTGGAAACAAATGCAAGAGGAAGAGATATTTTATAGTGAAGAAGAATTGTACAGGATGTTGTATGGTAAATAATAAATCCCGCCATTATAGGCAGGATTTATTTATGTAAATTTTATTTTTGAAATAATATCAACGTAAGAGTAAAACGTTGCCTTTTCTGAATAGAACTTTTCCACGATAGTCTGTGGCCATGGCCATCCACACATAATTTCCAGCATCTAATTTAACTCCTTTAAAATTTCCATCCCAGCCTAGGTAATGATTTTTTGTGGTAAAAATTAATTGCCCATTTCTATTATAAATGGAAAAATAAGCAAACGATTTTATACCTACAGGAAAAGCTTTTAGCATATCATTATTACCATCTTTATTGGGGGTAAACGCACTAGGTACATAAATTTCCGGACCATCGTAACGCCTCACTAATATTTTACTATATGCATCACAACCTTGGATGGTGAGCGTATTTAATTCGTATTGAATGTCTTTTGGATGGGTTGCTAACGGATTGCTAATGCTCGTATTATTTAGCCCGGTATTTGGCGTCCATTTATAAGAAAGCATGTTTACAGTATCGGCAGTATTTAACTGTACTATTTCATCTGTTGCTACAATGGTATCTCTTAATGCTTTTGATCTGTTTCTATAAATGGTGTAAGGTCTTATAATAGTATCCTTGCAATTGTTTACTGTTTCGCCAATAAGCGTAATCGGATTGTTTCCTTCCTGTGTGAAATATTTATTTTGTATTGCAGATCTTTCTGCAAGTCCGTTACCAAAATCCCATAACCATCTTTTTATTATTGGAGATGAAGGATTATTTGTAGCCGTAAATACAATATTTCGCAAAGCACATGAATCTGTTATTGATAATGTAATATTGGGTTTAGGATAAATGATAAATGAGCTGTCAGCAAATTTTGAATTGCAACCTTTATCTGATTCTGCCACTAATTTTACCCTGTGAATACCTGATGAAAACATAGCAGAGGGACTTGGAACATTCGAAGAAGCAATGTTGTCGTAAAACCAATTCCATATTAAAATTTTATCATTAGAACTGTCCATTGGCATTGTTGATAGATCTGTAAACTTAATAATTTCATTATCGCATAAAAGTGGCCCAATGCTAAACTTGGGTATGGGAGAATAATGAATTAACAGGTTTCTTTTTAATGTATCTGATCTACATCCTTCTGCTGTAAATGCCACAAGTCTTACTGGAACCACACCACCGATATGTAAGAATGGCGATGGATTTGTAGCAGTAACTACAGCGCCATCAATTTGCCACCAAGAGTTACTGATACTGCTTGCACCACCAGGTACAGATGATGTATTCTGCATGGTAATCATTGTCTGGTTTTCGCAAATGACTGGTGGATAAGTAAAGTCGGCCAACGGCTTTGATATAACCTGTACTTGCTTAGGTGCAGCCTGCCTAAAGCAACTAGGGGAGTTTAAAACTTTTAATGTTATGTTATAGGTACCTGGTGCTGAGTAAACATGTGCTACGGTAGGTAAGTTGGAAGTTGTGCCATCGCCAAACGACCATTCATATACTACAGCACTGGTTAAATTACTAGATGTACTGGTACAAATAAAACTATTTCCATTGGCACATTGCCTATTATTGTTTATGGTAAAAGAAACGACAGGCGTGGGTGATACTGTAACGGTTATTTTTTTTCGATCACTTTCGCAACCAAATAATTTTTTTTGGGTTACATAATAATTAACCGTGCCTGCAGTAGTTGTACTTGGTGTTGGTGCTGTGGTAGATGGGATACCGCCAACAGCAGCATTGTACCACAGCAATTCATTTCCTAAAACTCCTGTGGCAGATAATGTAACCGGAGGATCTGATTGACAATAATAAATATTGGTAAGGGCAACCGGTGTATCGGGTACAGGAAGCACTGTAAGAACCGCATCTGCAGTATCTCTACAACCATATCCCGGGTATGGAACCATATCTACATGAAACATAGAATTTAAAGGTGGCGGTGGGCTGATGGTTACCGTACGGGTGGATCCAATTAGGGTACTATAATTATTATCGTACCAATAATAATTTTGAAAACCAAACGGTGCATTTAACGTTACACTATTGGTAGAAACGCAATATGCTCCTGCAGCTATAACGCCACCACAACCAGTAGCAACATCAAGATATGCATAGCCAAAATGACCGCCTTCCGTACAATCACCTGTTTTAAATTCTAATCTAACTAACCGACCTGCAAGCCCAGAGAAATCGATGGAAGCCGGTGTCCAGCTTTTATATTTTACATTGAAACCTAAAGTAGAATTTAAAAAACCTGGAATTACTCCAGATGATACATAATCGAAAGATGCGCAATTAATAACATTCCCTGTAAGTACATCAAATGCCGAAACCCTAAACCTTGGTTGTTGATGTGCAAGGTGAGAAGGAACTTCAAATACCACTGCATAATAATAAGTAAGGCTAAATGTATCAGCGTTTGCAGGAATTTGAAAAGTGTAAGAGATACCTTCTGCCTGATTACCTGTAGAATTATTTCCAAGCTTTACTGATGTGCCGCCGCCATAAGGGCAAACCGTTGGAAATCCCCCATAGGTATCCATTACAGCAGGATTGGTCATTAGCTCATGCCTATTAGGCGTTGGTGGGCTGGGGTTTAAAGTGATTGAATTTACAGTTCCCGAGTATTGAGTAGTCCCTATAAAACAATCCCAGTTACTAAAACTTCCTGCTTCAAAATCAATATTTGGGGGACAATTTATGCTCTGTGAGAAAGAATAATACGAAAAAAGGGAAATAGCAATAGCTGAGAGTAAAAAATACTTCATACAAATAGTTTTGGATGTATAACATTTATAATGCATGCTTGAGAACATCATAAATGTTTGGTTCCCTAAATGTATTTTAAAGTTTTGATATTAAACAAATTGCAAGAAAGTTTTTAAAAAAAAGGGTTATTTAACCCTTTTTTTTAAATGATAGATTTTGTGATTATTGCAGGAAATTATTTAATAATCGTATGACGGGTTAGAATATATTAAACAAAAATTCCCCCCGGAGAACCGGCGGGAATTTTCTTTTAACCCTTAAAACAACCAACATGAAATTAGTTGAGATAGGCTATCATTTACGATAAAACATTGATGCTGGTTTGCTTAGTTAAAAAATATTTTACACTAATGCTAAATCTAATACCTGGGCCATTGTTTTTACATAATGAAATTTCATTCCTTTAATAAACGCAGGGTTTATTTCGTTGATATCTTTTTCATTTAGGTAACATATAATAATTTCTTTAATGCCAGATCTTTTTGCGGCAAGCACTTTTTCTTTAATACCCCCCACAGGTAATACTTGTCCACGTAAAGTAATTTCACCGGTCATTGCTACGTAAGGTTTTATTTTTCTACCAGTATATGCACTCGCCAGCGCACTCATCATAGTAATACCAGCGCTCGGCCCATCCTTTGGTGTAGCGCCTTCAGGTACATGTATATGTGCACTTTTTTTAGTAAACAATTCAGAATCTATACCAGCTTTTTTGGCATTTGCTTTAAGCCATGTAAAAGCCGTGGTGGCACTTTCCTTCATTACGTTACCTAAGTTTCCGGTAAGTTGCAGGTCTCCTTTTCCATCGCTCAACTGTGTTTCTATAAACAAAATATCTCCACCTACATAGGTCCATGCAAGCCCAACAGCCACACCCGGCATACCAGCCGTTTTATACAATTCGTTGCTGTATTTTGTTTTGCCCAATATTTTTTCTACATCATTGTTGGTAATGGTAGCTTTTAATTTTCCACGCATTACCAGTTCTTTTGCCTGGTAGCGCATAATGCTGGCCAGTTGCCTGTCCAGTTCTCTCACACCACTTTCCCTTGTGTAATCTTCAATTACTTTTTGCAAAACCGTATCGCTCATTTTAAAGCTTTCTGGTTTTAACCCATGCATTTCTTTTTCCTTCGGCATTAAGTGCCTTTTGGCTATCTCTATCTTTTCCTCTACTGCATAACCACTAAGGTCTATTACTTCTAAACGGTCTCTTAATGCAGGTTGAATGTTATTTATATTATTAGCGGTTGCAATGAAAAGTACTTTGCTTAAATCATATTCGAGTTCTAAATAGTTATCGTAAAAAGTATTGTTTTGTTCAGGATCTAATACTTCTAATAATGCAGAAGAAGGATCACCTCTATGGTCTGCGCCTACTTTATCTATTTCATCTAATATCATTACAGGATTACCGCTTTTGGCTTTGCGTATAGATTGTAAAATACGCCCCGGCATTGCACCAATATATGTTTTACGATGACCACGTATTTCACTTTCATCGTGCACGCCACCTAAACTTAACCGTACATATTTTCTGTTGATAGCTGCAGCTATGCTTTTTCCTAAACTAGTTTTACCGATACCCGGAGGACCTACAAAACAAAGAATGGGGCTTTTCATATCGCCCTTTAATTTTAATACAGCTAAATATTCAAGTATTCTTTCTTTTATTTTATGCATGCCATAATGGTCATGGTCTAATACTTTTTTTGCTTTTTTAAGGTCGTAAGAATCACTTGTAAAATTATCCCAAGGTAAATCCAACATTAAATCTAAATGATTATACACCACAGAATAATCAGGTGTGGAAGGATGCATCCTTTCCAGTTTCTCTGCACCTTTTTTAAACATTTCTGCGGCAGCTGCACTCCATTTTTTTGAGGCTGCTTTTTGTTGCATATCTTTTACTTCAGCCACATTATCGCCACCAAGCTCATCTTTAATGGCTTTCATTTGCTGCTGTAAAAAATATTCCCGCTGTTGTTTATCAAGTTCAGCCCGTGTTTTATTGGTAACCTTGTTTTTAAGTTCTGCATATTGAAGCTCCGTATGCATTAAGTTCATCAATAATTCTGCACGTTCTTTTAAATCACTTATTTCCAGTAAACGTTGCTTTTCTTTTAATTCGCAATTAAGATTACTACTTACAAAATGTATTAAGAAAGATGGATTTTCAATATTTTTTAATATGATGCCCGCCTCGCTTGGAATATTGGGAGATAAGCCAATAATTTGTGCAGCTAGATCTTTAACACTTCCCACTAATGCTTCTAAATCTGGGTCACCTTTGTGTTTTTCTTCTTCCAGTATTTTTACTCGGGCTTTAAAATACGGTTCCTCTGTAGTTATTTCTTCTAATTGAAAACGCTTGCGGCCTTGTATGATAACAGTAGTACCGCCATCTGGCATTTTTATAAGCTTTACAATTTTTGCAATTGTTCCAATATTTTCTAAATCGGCTATTACAGGTTCTTCAATGGTACTGTCTTTTTGCGCCACTACACCCACCATTTTGTCAGCCTTATAAGCATCGGTAACTGCTTTTATACTTTTATCTCTACCAACCGTAATTGGTATTACTACTCCAGGAAAAAGTACAGTATTTCTTAGCGGAAGTATGGGTAATTCCTCCGGAAGCTTGTCGTCATCTGCATTTGCATCATCCTCTTCATTTAATGGTATGATTGGCATAAATTCCATGTCTTCATCTTGCCCCTGCATAAAAAAGTTATTATTCATCAAAAAAATTTAGTTCGTCAATATGGCAAAAGTAACGGGTTAAAACCGTAAAATTTTGTGGATGCATATAAAGACAAGTTTAATGCCGAGAAGCAGTAAGATAAAAACTACTTAATTCTGTATAAACTTTAAAAGTGGTTGCATAAATTTTTCAAATGATTCAATATGGGGTAAATGCCCAATACCATCAATTTTTACAAGCTTGCTACCTTTAATTTTAAGTTGAGTTGCTGTTCCTAATGCAGGATAATTTCCCATAGTTTCTTTTACTTTAGTTGGTACTAAATCTTTTCCAAGTGCAGTTCTGTCTCTTTGCCCAATAATTAAAAGAGTGGGTAATTTTAATAAAGGCAATTCGTAATAAACCGGTTGGGTTATGATCATATCTGTGGTTAATGCATTGTTCCATGCAATTAACCTATAATTAGGATGTAGCGTTAAGCCTGCAAAAATATTTATCCATTCATCATAAGCAGGTTTCCATTTATTATCGTAATAAGATACAAGTTGGTATTTTTTTAAGCTTTCATAGTTTTGAGCCATTTCTTTTTTAAACAAAGTATCCAAAGATTGGTAGGGTACTTTTAATTTATAATCTTCCAATCCAATGGGATTTTCTAATATTAGTTTTGCAGCATAGGTGGGATATTGAAGACTAAACCTTACTGCCAACATACCGCCCATGGAATGACCAAGTACAATAGTATTTTTAATACCAATTGTATCTAATAATTGTTTTGTGTTGCTGGCTAATTGTTGAAATGAATATTGAAAGTTTTCTGGTTTTGATGATTTGCCAAATCCAATTTGATCAGGTATGATAACCCTAAAGCCTTTTGTAGATAATACTTCAGCAGTTTGCTTCCAATATGCACCATTAAAATTTTTACCATGAAAAAGTATAATTGATTTTCCATTTGATACAGCTGGTTTAATATCCATGTAAGCCATTTGTACTTGTTGCCTTTGAATATTTAATTGGATATACTGTACAGGAAAGGGGTAATCATAATTTTCTAAATTTATTTCCATCATTTTTATTTGAGAAAATGATGTTGAACTTAATAAACTGAAAAAAATAAAAATTATGCCTGTAAAATTTTTAAAATGGGAGGAAACTTTCATTAATAACATTATATGAGTGAAGAAATATACTACATGGATCTCTGCACATATATTGCCAGATTTAAAGTCCAATATTCGATTAATAAAGCTGCTAATAATTAATGATTAAGTAAAGCGAAGCCTATAAACAAAAATCTAAGAAGAATTACATTTAAAAAATATGAACCTAATTTCATTTTATGAAAGACGGTAAATATAAAATTATCCTTTCGGCAATTCAATAATAAAAGTAGATCCTTCTCCAAAATTACTTTTTACAGAAATGGAACCATTATGCAAATCTATTATACGTTTACATGTTGCCAGTCCTATACCTGAACCTTCGTATTCATCTTTAGTATGTAATCGTTGAAACGAATTAAATATTTTTTCCAGGTATTCTTCTTTTATACCAATGCCATTATCAGAAATATTTATTACCACTTTTTCTCCTACCAATTTTCCATTAATATAAATAACAGGTTGGCTTTTAGAGAATTTTAGCGCATTTGATATTAGGTTCATAAATACTTGGGTAAGATGTGTTTGATTGCCTATGACTGGCGGAATAGGTGATAAATGTATTTCAGCACCGCTTTCTGCAATTTTTATTTCCAAGTCTGAAATGGCTAAATTAATTGCCTCATTAACATCGATTACAGAAAACTTCGTATCTGCTTCAACCGTAGAAATAGTAAGCACATCCTTTACTAAATTCTGCATTCTTGTTGCTGATAAAACAATTTTATCCGCTAATGCCTGATTCTCTGTATTAGTCTGCGAATTCTTTTGGAACATCAGGGAAGCAAATGTTTTAATTTTTCTCAATGGTTCCTGCAAATCATGTGATGCTATATGTGCAAATGATTCAAGATTTGCATTTGCTTCGGCAAGTTTTTTTTCTACCTGCTTTCTTTTTGCAATTTCTAACTCCAACTCTATATTGGTTTTTTTAGCAAATAATATGGGAACAATTTTGAAGAGTTTGTAAACAGTTATCATGCTTACAATACCGGTTGCTAGTTTTACCAGGCCATTCAGCCTATACATGGGTACCCAGAACATCATCGCATCAATAAAGTGCGTACTCCCACAAAGCAATATAAAAGTGGCAAAAAGAATATACACGCCACTAAAGTTTACAAGTCCTTTTTTCCCTGTAAAATATTTAATAATAATAATAGGGATTAGAAAATAGGCAAGCCAAATCATTAAATCACTTACAATGTATAACCATCCATGAAAATCTGACCATTTCCCACATTGCCACCGTGCTGGCCATAAATCAGTCGCAAAAAGGCCAGAAAAAAAATCTGCTATCTCATTCATACTTCGCTGTTTATAGGTAAACCTTCGAAATTATGTACAATAATAGTACCGAACCAGTTGGCTGTGGTTATTTTTCAAAAAGCATAGCAATACCGAAAGCAGCTGCGGCGGCAATTGCTCCGATCATTGTAACACGTATGGCTCCCCAAAGCGGATTTACCCCGGTCATTTTACTTTTAAAGAACCCAAAAATAAACAGGCAAATTAAAGTGGCTACTACGGAATATTGTAAAGCTTCTTTTGAATCTTCAATAAAAAAATAAGGGCTTAGGGGAATTATACCACCAACAATATAAGAGATACCAATGTTTAGAGCAGATTTTGTTGCACGCTTAGGATCGGGCTTGTCTAAGCCTAGTTCATACTTCATCATAAACTCTACCCAACGTTCTTTATCTCTGGAAATTTCTTCAGTTGCCTGTTCTTGTATTTCTTTGCTTAACCCAATGTTAGCAAAAAATTCTTTTGTTTCTTCAATTTCTACATGGCGGAGTGTTTCTATTTCATTGTGCTCTCTTTTCTCTTCGTTCACATAATGATCTTGCTCTGTTTTGCCAGATAAATAACCACCCAACCCCATGGCAATACTGCCTGCTGCTATTTCTGCAATTCCTGCAATTACAATAATACTGCTGTTATCTACAGCACCACTTAACCCAGCCGCTAATGCAAATGGTACGGTAAGTCCATCACTCATTCCAATAACAACATCACGTAAAAAATCGGAGCTGCGCAAATGTTGTTCTTTATGGTCAGAATGATGAAGGTGTGTATCCATTTTTTATTTTTAATTTATGCTAAAATACGAAGGCTTTTTTTAATGATGGAAACCGCTTCGTGTATTTGTTTTTCATTTATTAAAAGGGGAGGAGCAAACCTTATTTTATCGCCATGGGTTGGTTTTGCAAGCAAACCTATTCCGTTTTCGTGCTGTGCATTGTCTTTCATTTCTAAACATAAATCCCAGGCTGCATCCTTATTAGGATGATTAATTACGATGGCATTTAATAACCCTCTACCTCTTACAGTTTTAATAAATGGGCTGTTTATTTTATTAAGTTCTTCTCTAAAAAGATCCCCCATTTTAGCTGCATTTGCAGCCATGTTCTCCTCTTTTAAAACTTGTAATGCGGTTATGGCAACACAACATGCCAGCGGATTTCCCCCATAAGTACTTCCATGTTCACCTGGTTTAATCGTCATCATTATCTCATCGTTACACAACACAGCACTAATTGGTATTGTACCACCGCTCAATGCTTTTCCTAAAATTAAAATATCTGCTTTTGCATCTTCTGCGTCTATGGCCAATAAGTTGCCTGTACGGCAAAGCCCTGTCTGTATTTCATCTGCAATCATTAAAACATTATACTCCGTACAAAGCTTTCTTACTTTTTTATAATAGCCATCATCTGGTACACAAACTCCAGCTTCTCCCTGTATTGGTTCAAATAAAAAAGCTGCTACATTTTTATCTTGAAAAGCTTTTTCTAAAGCAATAATATCATTGAATGGTATATTTTCAAATCCCGGTAAAAATGGACCAAACCCAGTTGTAGATGACGGATCTGTGCTATAAGAAATAACTCCCAATGTTCTGCCATGGAAGTTATCATTACACACAATAATTTTAGCCATATTTTCTTTTACACCCTTTATTTTATATGCCCATTTTCTGCTGAGTTTCATGGCAGTTTCTACAGCTTCTACGCCTGTGTTCATAGGCAAAACTTTATCGTAACCAAAGTATGCTGTAATAAACTTTTCGTAATCTCCTAGTTTGTCATTATAAAATGCACGGGAGGTAAGCGTAAGCGTTTGAGCTTGCTCTACAAGCGTTGCAATAATTTTAGGATGGCAATGGCCTTGATTTACGGCTGAGTATCCACTAAGAAAATCGTAATACATTTTATCATCTACATCCCATAAATGAACCCCTTTTCCTTTTTTTAACACTACAGGTAATGGATGATAATTGTGTGCTCCGTATTTATCTTCAAGTTCAATAAAATGTTGGCTTGAAGTAGATGCATGAATGGTAGTATTCATGATAATTTAATTTAAGTAAATGGTTTTTATAAAAGAGTCGGTGAAATATCCTTCTGAACAAACAGAAGGCGGAAGAAGATTATCCTCGATGATTTAGCAGATCTAAATTGCTGCTAAGAAAAGCTGGTATAATATAATTTGTTTTGATAGCTCAAAGATATGGGCATTAAACTATCTGGCAAAAGTAATGTGAAGGAAATTTAATATTTTCACAATTTGTTTGTGATGAAAATATTCCGAAAACCGTGCTGCCGCTGCCGCTCATGGCGCTGTAAATAGCACCTTCTTTATAAAATTTTTCTTTTATTTCACTTATAATTGGATACATTTTAAAAACAGGTACTTCAAAATCATTTTTTATCATGTTTTTCCATTGATGAATATTCAGTTTTAATTGTTCTATTAATTTTCCTGCGGGGGAGAAGTTGTGGGCGTTTAATTGTGAAAAAGCATCTGCTGTATTTACATGTATGGCTGGGTGAACAATCATTATTTTGTACGGAGATAAATCAATATTTACTTGTTGTAAATTTTCTCCTCGCCCTGTTGCAAAGCATGGTTTATTTATAATGAAAAAAGGACAATCACTGCCAAGCTGCAATGCATATTGCAATAATATTTCTGTTGAAATATTTAGTTCAAATGCTTTATTAAGTAACAATAAAATTGCTGAAGCATCTGCTGAACCTCCCCCCATACCTGCACCCATGGGAATATTTTTATGAAGGTGCATTTTTATTGGAGGAATTTGAGGGTATTCTTTTTTAAGTAAATGGTAAGCTTTTACACAAAGGTTATCAGCATCATTTACTTGTACGGATGACCCTGTAGAGGAAAAAACGATATCGGTTGAAGCTTTTTTATTTTCAACTATTTCCACCGCATCTTTTACTGCAATTGGATAAAACAACGTTTCTAAATTATGAAACCCATCATCTCTTTTACCTATAATATTTAAACCAATATTTATTTTAGCGTTCGGGAAAGAAACCATGGTGGAGGTAGTTAATTATTGAAGTTTTTTCATCATACAAACACTGTTTTCTACATTGAGGTATTGCCCATAGCTAGGTATTATTTCATATCCATTTTTTTTGTAAAGAGAAATGGCTTCGGGTTGTTTTTTACCAGTTTCTAGCACGGCAGCAGTATAATTATTATCGGCAGCCCATGCTTCTAACTCATTTAATATTTTTCCAGCATATCCTTTTCCTCTATAGGATGGATGCACAAACATTCTTTTTATTTCAACTGTATTTTCATCGTAGGATCTATATGCCCCAATACCGATCGGCACTTCTTCAACAAAAGCAACAATAACATTTTTTATGCTGTCACTTTTATTAAACTGTGCATAAAATGCATGTTCATGGCCATCTCTACTTTGTAAATCATTGTCTAGAAGTTTTACCAGTGCTTTAAAATGCAGGTTGTCAGAATTTGTTTTTTGGAGTGTAAGCATTCTTAATGTCTTATATCTAAAATTTACATTTCTAACATCTATACTCTAATTCCTGCCTCTACTTTTTATTTCATCTCTAATAGCAATGGCTCTTATATAATCTTCACTCTCAAGCACTTCAGCCAATAGTGTATTTAGCTCTTCCAAGCTCATCGATTTTAAGCTGTCATTTTTTGCAATGCTTCCCACGGGTACATTGGCACTTATTTCCTGTTTTGGATTAAGTTCTTCATCCATCATTACTCCTGCCTGGTCAAGAATATTATCATAAGTATAAATAGGGCAACCAAACCTTACCGCCAACGCAAGCGCATCAGATGTACGAGAATCTATTTCTACTGTGTCATTCTCAGAACTGCAAATTAGTTTTGAATAAAATATGCCTTCCTGTAAATCATTGATGACAATTTCGTGCATATCCACATTGAAAGCCATCATAAAATTTTTCATTAGGTCGTGGGTAAGTGGGCGGCTCGGACTCATACGTTCCAACGCTACTGCAATTGCCTGCGCTTCAAACCCTCCGATTACAATGGGCAATCTTCTTAATCCGTTAATTTCTCCTAACACCACTGCATAAGACTGCGTTTGGGTAATGCTGTGCGAAAGGGCTACTATTTCAAGTTCTATTTTCTTCATAAATAAGTTACGAAACTAAGGAATTTTGGTAAAAAATATGTTCACAATTATTGAAAGCAGTAAAAAGAATGCCGTAAATATTTCTATTTACGGCATAACTCATATAATGTATTTATAAAAGTAATTTTTTAGCTGGCTTTCAACTTCTTCACCGCCTCAATAATCTTAGGCATTACTTCAAAAGCATCACCTACAATTCCATAATCTGCCGCTTTAAAAAATGGAGCTTCCGGGTCCTTGTTTATTACCACAATTGTTTTGCTGCGGTTTACACCGGCAAGGTGTTGTATTGCTCCAGATATTCCAACTGCAATGTATAAATTTGGTGCAATAGCAAGTCCTGTCTGGCCTACATGTTCATGGTGCGGGCGCCAGTTAATATCTGCTACCGGTCTGCTACAAGCCGTAGCTGCTCCAAGCAGTTGTGCAAGTTCTGTAATCATTCCCCAGTTTTCAGGCCCTTTCAATCCCCTTCCACCGCTTACAACTATATCAGCTTCACCCAATGGTACTTCACCTTTTACGAGATCTGTACTTACTACCTGCACTTTTGCAGCATCAGCAGTTATATTTAATGCAACCACTTCAGCACTACTACCTGTAGTTATTACATTGAATGAATTAGGGTTTAATGCAATAATCTTTTTGGGAGTATTAACGGTAATGTTAGCAAATGCTTTACCACTAAATACAGTTTTCTTTACTGTAAAACCATTGCTTAAGTCAGGCAATGCTGCTGCACCTGATACCAATCCTGCTTTTAATCTTACACTCAATCTTGGAGCAATTGCTTTGCCACTCGTATTATTTGAAAACACAATCACATCCGCTGATTCGGCAGCCGCAGCAATTATTTTAGTGTAAACCTGTGCGTCAAAACTATTAAGATTTGCATCTGCTACGGTATGCACTTTTGTAATACCGTAATTACCCAATGTTGCTACATCATCGTTTACGGTGCCTATTAAAATACCTTCAGCAGTTGTACCAGTAACTTCTGCAATTTTTGCAGCATAAGATGCCGCCTCATAAGATGTTTTTTTTATGTGACCATCTTGTTGATCTATGAATACGAGTACCATTTTCTTTAATTTATAAATAATAAATAATAATTAATAACGTGTTATAATCGGCGTTTACTTGTTTTAATGGTGGATGTAAGTAACTTAAGTAATTCATCACAATCTAATACCATTAAATTATGCATCTTACTATTTAAATATTTGGTTGCGTGTAATAGATCTAACCAATATTTAGATTCATTTGCTTCTTTTAAGCCAATACTAAATTTATGTATAAAATCTTTTGTGCTTTCTGCATATTCAGCTTCTCTAATTATCGCACCAACTGAAGTTCTACTCCTTACTAACTGATTTGACACAATGTATTCGCCATGTTTTGTTTTCAGATATTTGTAAAGATTTATTATTCTTATTGCAAATTGAAAACTTTTTTCTTTTAATACATTTTCTTTCATAATAGTAGTTTTGAGTGTTTTAATAATTTTCGAATTTAAAAAATTATTAATTATTCATTACTAATTATTAATTGCTTCTAAAACACTTTCGCTTCTTCATGCAGTAATCTCACCAACTCTTCCGGGTTTTCTGCGCTTATTAATTTAACGCCAGCTTTTGCAGGTGGTAAATCGAAAGATGCAATACTAGTATAAGTTTCAGCTGCTGCAGGTTCTACCACTTTTAAAGGTTTTGTTCGTGCACCCATAATGCCTTTCATATTTGGTATGCGTTGTTCTGCCATTCCTTTTTGGCAACTTACCACTAATGGCAAAGCTGCTTTGTTTGTTTCTTCTCCACCCTCAATTTCTCTTACTACTACAGCGGTTCCACCATCTAAATCAAATTTGATGGCATGAGAAATATAGGGCAAGTCCAAAATTTCTGCTACCATTCCACCAATTGATGAACCATTGTAATCAATGGTTTCTTTACCTGTAAATATTAAATCGTAGGCACCATCTTTGGCTACAGCAGCAATTTGTGAAGCAATGTAAAAACTATCAGCATTATCCGTATTTACTCTTATGGCTTCATCGCCACCAAGTGCCAATGCTTTACGAATTATTGGATCGCTGTCTGCATTGCCAACATTTATTAAATGTAATAAGGTAGATGGATCTGCTTCCTTTAATTCAATTGCTCGTACCAAAGCATACCATTCATCGTAAGGATTAATAATGAACTGCACACCGGCAGTTTCAAATTTCGTATTGTTATCGCTGAAGGCTATTTTTGCCGTAGTATCCGGCGTTTTGCTTATGCAAACAAGTATTTTCATATGCTTGATTTAAAATAAGTTGTTTATGCAACTAAAATGCAAATATAAGATAAGAAACAATTCAAATAAATGCTTTTAAAAAATATTCATGAGTAAAATAGATCAGATAAATGCCTTGCTTATTTCATCGCCCAACGACAGTTTTTTACAGCATGCTTTGGCTTTGGAATATATTAAAATAGGAGAGGATAAAATTGCAGAAAAGTTTTTTCAACTTATTTTAGAAAGAGAACCAGGTTATGTTGGTTCTTACTATCACTTAGGTAAATTATATGAAAGAACTAATCAAATAAAAGCCGCTATAGATGTATATAAAAATGGAATGTTTCAGGCAAAGGCTGTAAAAGATAATCATAGTTACAGCGAATTGCAAGCTGCATTAGAAGATATCGAAGAATAATATTTAACAAATATTTTTATGGGCTGAAGGCATATTTTCATCTGATAGAAAATTTTGCCATGAAATTGTTCTGTGCTTCTTTTCTCGATAATTTTTTCTTTCGCATGTAATGAAAATCCAATATCCATCGCTACAAAAAATATTATAAAGATTTCTTCAGTCAATAATCCTTCATCAGATTCAAATTATTATCATCACATAAATAATATTCCTTTGCCGGAAGGATTTTCTTTCATAAAAAATGAACAAAACAGCTTTGCCGCATGGCTTGAAAATGTACCGCTTAAAAGAGATAAAACTGTTTATCTTTTTGATGGTTCCCAAAAGAAAAACCAGTCTGCACAATTTGCAGTGGTAGATATCACTGTAGGCGAAAAAAATTTACAACAATGTGCAGATGCGATAATGAGGCTGCGAGCAGAATATTTATTTTCTCAGCAGAAATTCAAGGAATTTTTTTTTATAGATAATGCAGGGAAAGAATATCATTTTACCTCACCAATCACCCGACAAAACTTTTCTGTTTATTTAGAAAAAGTATTTGGCATGTGCGGTTCTGCATCATTGTCAAAGCAACTAAAGGCAGTAAATGATTTTTCTAAAATTAAGGCTGGTGATGTTTTAATAAAGGGAGGATTTCCCGGGCATGCAGTTATTGTAATGGCTGTGGCAATTAATGATTCAGGTAAAAAAATATTCTTATTAGCCCAAAGCTATATGCCTGCCCAGGACGTTCATGTTTTGTTGAATCCTACAAATGAAAAATTATCTCCATGGTATGAAATGGATAAGAAAGATACTATCATTACGCCAGAATATGTATTTCATCACAATCAATTAATGGAATGGTGAGATTTTTTTCCGCAGACTTTTAAAAAAAATGTTCCTTAAAGATTTATCTTTTAGATTGTTGCTATTATAAGGCCTGAGCTATAATAAAATAAAATGCCCCCCAAATGGGAGGCATTCTATAGAAATTTTAATTATTTCTTTATTATTTTTTCACTACTCTGTTTACGTTAGTCGAACCGTTTTCATTTACGATTCTCACCATGTATAAACCGGCAGCATAATTACTCATATCCACACTGTAAACAGTATTCTTCACAACTTGAGTGCTTATCAATTTTCCGTCATTGCTATAAATCAATATAGTATTTCTTCCTTTTTCCATGCCAGATATTTTGAACATATCTACTGTAGGATTTGGAGCAATTGCTATAAGCGTTTTAGCATCATTACAGCTTAATTTGCGAATTTCGCTATAAGTGAATGAACCATCTTTGTTAAACATTTTAAGTCTGAAGTAGTATTGTACGCCAGTTTCCATAGCGTAACCAAACTGATAATTTTTGATAGTTGTGCTGTTGGTGCTAGCTGCTACAGTACCTGTAGAAGTGAAAGTAGCATTCACATCAGAACTCACTTCAATTTCAAATTTCTCTGAATTAATCTCTGTAGATGTTTTCCAATTTAAGTTTGCAAAACAATTGTTTTTTACTGCAGTAAACTCTGCTAAAGTGATGTATAAAGGACCATTGTTTGGCCATCTGATTGTATAAGTAGCAGGTGTAGGATCAGCCAAACCTGCAGCATCTACATAAGCATATTTAAAATCAGTTTCACCTGTCGGTGTTGCTATTGTAAATCTAACCTGTAGTAAAGATGGGTTAAAATTAAGAATAGTTTGATTTACAGAAACCGGAACCCCTGCATATAATAGCTGAGAATTTGTAGGTAAAGTTGTAATCCTAACTGTTTTACCACTTAAAGGTAGAGTAGAAGGTTGATCTTCAGGATCGCTACCTGCTAATATAGGCAATAAAGTAGGAGCAGTATTATCAAGTGTTACTACACTGTTTAATAATGGTGTAGGAATAAATTTGCTTAAGCTCACTGTTTCAGGTAAACGCTCAATACCAAAGTTAACTTCAACTTTAATGTCTGATGCAGATACCACTACGCTAGCAGATCTACTATCTACTGTACCATCATTTCCAACCCCAGTTCCAACAAATTCACCTGTATTGGCCCAACCTGTAGGTAAAACAGTTGCAGGCGCTGTAGCAGGAGTAGCGTATGTACCAGAACTTGCAACGGTTGTTAACTGAACGGAATAAGCTCCAACGGGAACTGAATTAAACAAATAAGAACCATCCGAAGAAACTGGAGTACTTGCAACTACAAGACCAGATGCATTTAATAAATTTGCATAGAGTGCTCCACCAACGTTTGTTTTAGGATTATCAAGTCCTGCAGATTTAGCTATGTTACCACCACCAACATCATTTAACCCATCTCTATCAATGTAAACATTTCCAGAAATTTGTTGAGTTGGTTTGTCTAAGCTAGCAGAGATATACCATATGTCACCTGTGAAAGGGTTTCTATTATTACCTTGTACAAAAGATCCTGGTACAGACCATGCAAATTGAGAACCGGTACCACCTTGTAAATACACTTGATACACTACTTCTTGTACCGTACCATTAATTCTTATGCTTCCGCTAGCTGCTCCAAAGTTATTAAACAATGTAGCAGGTATCTCTTCTACAGAGGCTCCGTTAGGATTTACATTATTATTATTCAAAATATTGTTTCCAGATAACTGCATGAATTGGTTACCAGACATTAAAGTTGATGTAACTCCTGTATTCACTAATTCTAATTCCGTGGAAAAGTAAGTAGACAAATAATTTGAAGCAATATCAGGTAATCCTAATGGCAAATAGCGGTATGAACCACCAAGACCATTTACATGTATTACGGGATTTACAACTGGACGACTGAATTTAAAAACGATATCGCCAAAATATACTCTTGATCCAATTGGATTTGCAGAATTAAATAATGCTTGAGCTGCAGTAAAAACCTCAAATGCTCCATTTGCAGTTCCTGTAGATCCTGAAACTTTAATACCTGTGCCTAGATCTCCTCCTCCTGCATTTGGATTTGATGTAAACATTGCATTCGTAGGACCGAAACCACCTGTTCCTGCCCATTCTCCAACAATATTATATCTATTGTATGGTAATGGTCCGGATACTGGAAACCCATCTTCAAATGCCAAAGAAGGACCTGCACCAAATACTAATCCTGTATTGGTTAGATTGTTGTATAAAGGATCTGTACTACCGAAATTTAATCCTGTAAATGCTTGATTTCTAAAAGAAGTTGTAAGCGTTAAATCAGGTGTATTTGTTAAGAAAGCACTAGAATTAGTTACATCATTAAAAAAGGTAACTTCCATTGGTAAAACACTCGTACCGAATCCTTCATTGGTTGGAAGATTCGCTCTTCTCATTTCCAGAGTAGGTATTAATTGAGACATAGCACTCATACTTACAGTTAGGGCTACGATAACAAGTTTAACTGATTTGATAAAATTTTGTTTCATAATTTGTAATTTTTTTTTTAGTAAATAGTAAGCTTTGTATTTTTCATATGAAAAGTGAATGAAGAGTAACTTTGGATTAAAAAGTTACTCTTCAAAATTTTTATTATCCAATTATAACTTCACCATTTTTAGTTTTGATACCAAAGTTTGCATTGAAAATGTCTCCTAATTCAGTATCAATAAATAAAATTCCATCAACAACGCCATCACTACCACTATTTGGACCGGCACCTAAATTCTCACCTGTACTTCTCCATCCAGAAGGCAATTGAGACCTTGGAGCTGTTTGCCCAACTCCTCTAACTATAGAACTTAAAACAATTCTATATGATTTGTTTGGCGATACATTTAAGAATGAATAGGTACCATCGGTTTCGATTCCCTCGGCTTGTACAATTAGGCCAGTAGCATCATCAATTAGGTAAATATTAAGACCTACTGGAATTGGTGTATTTGAAGTTCTATTTACTTGGTTATCTATTAATGCATTCGCATCATGCCATACATTTCCGTAAATGTTGATTGGCCTAAAGAATCCAGCATCCACAGAATTATTAATCTGTCCTGGCGTTAGTGTTATACCACTTACGACTCCATTTATAGGATCACTATCATTTATATCATTTGAACCTGCTATGTTTGAAAGTGTAGGATTGAAACCAGATGATGTTGTAAAAGCAATGCTGTATCCTGTACCAGGAGCTAAATTTGAAAAACTATATACACCATTAGCATCTGTAACAGTTGAAATTGTACTTCCATCAGGGTATGTAAGTGTTATAGTAGTATTAGGAATTCCTACTTCACCTCCATCTTGAATACCATTTCTATTCACATCATTCCAAACAAAGTTTCCTATGCTAGCAGTTCCTTTAAATCCGAAATCCACCGTACCATTTCCATTGGTATTATCTGTATCAGCATCGGTTGCTGGTTCTCCACCTGCAGTTAAAGTAACTGTACTGCTTCTCACTTCACCCGGTACTGTCGTATTTGTACCATTGTTATCATTATCGATATTATTATCAGGATCACCACCATTGGTTGTTACTACTGCATAACCTGCAGGTATTACTACTCCAACAATGTAATTTCCTGGATAAAGATTTCCAAAATTATAAGCGCCTGAAGTTGAAGTGGAAGATGTAGCTATTGCTGCACCGTCTGCAACGTTATCATTGTTATCATCTTTATATAAATTGACAGTTGCACCAGATATTCCATTATCAGTTGGATCTTTTAGTCCATTGTTATTCTTATCATAGTAAACTGTATTTCCAACATTAACAGGTTGTACTGCAGTTACTGTCATAGTCGAAGTATCTGAACATCCTGTAAGTATACTGTAAACTATTACTTGATAGCTGTAAACTCCAGGTACTGTTAAAGTAGCGCTTGGGTTTGCAATAGTAGCATCATTTAAACCGGCGGTAGGAGCCCATATGTATCCTAAAGCTGCACCGGGTGTTGCTAATGGAGGTGTACCTGTTGGAGAACCACCAATTGTAACCGGAGTATTAATTAGTGTTACCTTGTTAGGACCTGCATCAGCTACAGGGTTTTTATTTACATTAATAAACACTGTTACTTGATCTACTCTTGTACAACCATTTTGGCTTACTGTTAATTGATAAGTAGTAGTTACTAATGGAGAAACTAACACATTTGATTGGTTTGCACCATTGTCAATTGAAGTAGGATCGCCCGATAAAACTACCCATGAATAATTAGCACCTGATGGACCTGTACCATTAAGTGTAGTGCTAGAACCTGAACAGATATCTTTATCTGGTCCTGCACCTGCAAATACAGATTGTGTAATCACAATTGTTCTTGTGTAAGTTGAAGTACAACCATTTTTAGTTACTACAAGTGTAATAAGATATTCACCAGGTGTTGCCCATGAAGATGATACACTAGATCCTGTAGCTGTAGCTGGTGTACCTTGATCGAATGTCCAGCTATATACCGAACCTACTCCTGCTGCTGTAGCTGTAAACAATGCAGGTTCAGCCGCACAAATTGTAGAAGGGCCATTGATGCCTGAAGTTACAGAACATAAGTAGAAACCTGCATCAACTGAAGTGTTTGCAACACCAGAAACAACCACCACACCCGTCGCTACTCCATTTATTGGATCACTATCTGTATTGTCAGTTGCACCTACATTTGCTGGACTTGCAAGATACCCTGCTGGGGTAGTAAATGTTACACTATAATTTGTACCCGGTGCAAGATTTGGAAAATTGTATATTCCAAATGCATCGGTTGTGGTTGAAGCTGTAGTACCATTTGGATAAGTAAGTGTTACAGTTACACCTGCAATAACTCCTTCACCAAAGTCTTGATTACCATTTCCGTTTGTATCATTAAAAACTAAATCTCCTATAGAACCTGTCCCTTTTAAGGCAATGTCAACTGTAAGATTACCATTACTGCCATCACCATCAGTTGTAGGTTCAGTTCCTGAAGTTAAAGTAATAGCAGATGTTCTTATTTCACCAGAATTGGTTGTATTAATTCCATTATTATCATTGTCAATATTGTTATCTGGGTCACCACCATTAATAGTAACCATTGCATATCCTGCTGGTATTATTACACCAACAATATAATTACCCGGTGTAAGATTTACAAATGAGTAGCTACCATTAGCTGCTGTAGTCGTAGTTGCAATTGCTGCACCATCTGCAATGTTATCATTGTTTGCATCAGCATATAAATTTACAGTTGCAGCACCAACACCAGTTTCAGTAGATTGTTTAATACCATCATTGTTTTGATCGTAGAAAACAATGTTTCCAAGATTTACTTTTTGATTGAATCCTGCATCAACAGAATTGTTTGCAATACCTGCAGTTACAATTACTCCTGTAACTACACCATTTATTGGATCACTGTCAACTGCATCATTGGCACCTACATTAGCTGTTGCAGGAGTGTAACCTGCTGGAGTAGTAAATGCAATGCTATAATTCGTTCCTGGTGCTAGGTTAGGGAAATTGTAATTTCCTGCTGCATCAGTAGTAGTGGTAAATGTAGAACCATTTGGATAAGTAAGTGTTACAGTAACACCCGCCAATCCTGTTTCGCCAGCATCTTGTATACCATTTCCGTTTGCATCATTAAATACAAAATCACCAATTGAACCTGTTCCTCTTAAAGCTATGTCTGCAGTAAGGTTGCCATTAGCCCCATCACCGTCAGTTGTTGGCTCAGTTCCTGTTGCTAAGGTAATAGATGAAGTTCTTACTTCACCTGCAACAGAGGTATTTGTTCCATTATTATCATTATCAACATTATTATCAGGATCTCCACCATTGGTAGTAACTGCTGCATAACCGGCTGGATATACAACTCCAACTATGTAATTACCTGGTGCAAGACCTGCAAATGAATAACTGCCATCTGCTCCTGTAGTAGTTGTAGCAATTGCTGCAGCATCTGCAATGTTGTCGTTATTAGCATCTGCATATAGTCTAACTATTGCACCTGCTATTCCAGTTTCGGTAGCTTGTTTGATACCATCATTATTTTGATCGTACCACACAGCATTACCGAGGTTTAAATTGGATTGATAGAAACCTGCATCTACAGAGGTATTTGCAACACCTGCAGCTACTGTAACATTTGTTACAATACCGGCAATAGGGTCGCTATCTAAATTATCGTTAGCTCCTACATTTGAAGGACTAGCTAAATAACCACCAGGAGTACTAAAAGCAATGCTGTATGTTGTACCTGGAGGTAAATTAGGGAAATTGTAACTTCCGGTAGCACTGGTAGTAGTGCTTATGATGGTTCCATTAGGATAAGTAAGTGTTACTGTAACACCTGCAATTCCCAACTCACCCGCATCTTGAATACCATTGCCATTTGTGTCATTAAATACGAAATCTCCAATTGAACCTGTTCCTGTAAAACCAAAATCGTATGTTATGTTGCTGTTTGTATTGGTTGCACCTGAACCATCGGGCTCCGAACCACCAGTTAATGTTATGGCTAAACCACGGGTTTCATTTCCAACAGCTATTTGCCCATTATCATCTACATCTATGTTATTGTCAGGATCTCCTGCGTTAACAGAGCTGCTCACATATCCACTAGGATTAAGAACACCAATTATATAATTACCAGGAATTAAATTAGTAAATACATAGTTACCTGTAGCATTTGTTGTAGTGGTTGCAAAGGCAGGACCATCAGCAATGTTATCATTATTTGCATCTTGGTAAATATTTACAGTTACACCTTCAATTCCACCTTCGTTAGCATCTCTTACACCATTGTTGTTTAAATCTGCAAAAACTCTATCACCCAATGATAATGTAGTAGGGCAAAAACCTGCATCAATTGTTTGATTGCTTTCACCTGCTGTTAAAGTAACAGTTACAGCTCCAGTAGTATTAACATCACTATCAATTGCGTCATTGCTACCTACATTTGCGGGAGACACACCAAATCCTGCCACAGCTAAAAATTGTACCGTGTAGGTACCGGGTGCAATACCTGTAAACTGGTAAAAGCCGCTTGCATTAGAAGTTGTTGTAGTTATTACTGTACCTGCAGTATTTTTTAACTGCACTGTTACACCACTTAAACCAATTTCAGTTGCATCTTGAATACCATTTCCATTTGCATCATTCCACACATAATCTCCAAGTGAAGCAGTAGCAGCACCATAGAAACCAAAATCGTATGTAATATTATTATTAGTATTTGTATTAACACCATCTGGTTCAGTACCACCAACAAGAGTGATAGCTAACCCACGTGTTTCGGTTCCAACGGTTATTTGACCGTTATCATCTAAATTAATATCATTGTCAGGATCGCCGCCATTTATTGAACTACTCACAAATCCTGAAGGAGTAACAACTCCAATTATATAATTACCGGGTACCAGGTTATCAAATGAGAAGAATCCACTTGCATCAGATATATCTGTTGCTATAGCAGCGCCATCAGCAACGTTATCATTGTTGTTATCTTTATATAAACGAAGCGTAACATTTGCAATTCCAGTTTCCCCATCATTAATACCATTGTTATTTATGTCATTCCATATTCTATTACCCAATTGAAGGGTCACAGGACAAAAACCTGCATCAATAGTTTGATTGCTTTGTCCCGAAGTTAATGTGACTGTGACAACAGCATTCCCGCTTCCATCATTGGCAACATCACTGTCCTTGGTATCATCTGTACCTTGATTAGCTGGTGAAATACCATATCCTGCAACGGATAAAAAGGTTACAGTATAAGTGCCCGCCGCTAAGCCAGTAAATTGATAATAGCCTGTGGCATCACTTGTGGTATTAGCAATCACTGTTCCTGCTGAATTTTTTAATTGTACTGCAACACCATTTAAACCAACTTCAGTTGCATCTTGAATTCCATTACCATTACCATCGTTCCAAACATAATTTCCTATAGAACCTGTAGTAGCTGGAGGTGTTGAAGTAACACACCAGTTATCAGTTTTTATCCAGTTGCCATTTGCTCCATATCCAACTTGTGAATATACAGCGCCTGCTGGAACAGTTGCAGTTAAAGTATATAATTGAGGACCAACCGGTGAAGTTGCTAAAACTTTATCAACTTGAGCACTTACGGCATTTGTTCCTAAATAAGTCCAAGCCGCATCAAAGAATGATATGGTAACCCAAGCGTTTAAACTGTTATCATGTACACCAGCATAAACGCTAGCGGTAATAACAGTTCCTGCAGCCAAATTCGTTCCTATTGTTTGAGAAACCCAGTTGCTAGCAGTATTTGTAATTTGAAAATCACCTGAGTAACTTCCGCATTTTACGGCACCAGTTCCTGCATTAAAATTTCCGCCTGATGAACCCCAGCCATATGTACCATTTTCAAAACTTGGATTGGTAACTAAATTACCAGGACAAGAACAAGTAGTTGTATTACCACATGCAGTCCCAGCTACAGAAATGGTAAGATTAATACTTGCAGCATCTGAATTCCAAGTATTATTTACAGGAAGGTTGCAAGGATTAACCCCTGCACCATCTGAAATAACACAACGAACTACCAAACCGTTCAAACCACTGTTTGGGTTTGTAAAAACCAGTGGTGCAGGATTTAGAGTTGCTGTTGAACTTGCTCCTGAAATGTTGTAAACGTTTCCACTTATAGTGTTATTTCCGTTTACTAAACACACCCATACATTAGAGGTGTTTTTATATTGCCATGCATAATTAGATGCGGCATTTACATTGGTAACGGTTGCATCTATTGAATAACCTGTACCACAGTTTGATGTATAACCAGTTACTGTATGTGCAAAAGTTGAAAACCCTGCAACGAAAAAAAGCATGCAAAATATTAATGCTGCTGATTTTATTTTTAGTAATTGGTGAGTAAATTTAAGTTTCATAATAATTTTTTTTAATGATTTTTGAATTTTTCAAAAATGTCCTTCCTTAATAATTTTAATGGTTAATAGTTAGTGGATTGTTAAGGATTTAAGTAAAAAAATTGTACGTTAAAATGAGCATTAAACTCAAACTGAAGTGGAACAGTTTTAAACTGTTGGGGTTAAGATGTTTCATTGTTTTTGTGGTTTTTTCTCTTTTTTTGAAGAGAGCTATTAAAAAATGTAAGTCTTGATTTTAATAGGCTTTTTGGTAATTTATAAAAATCTATCTTAATGTGGTAAACCCCATAATTTTAAAGCATGATAGTAAAAACACTTAACGTTATTTTACGTAAACTTTTAAATTAAAAGTAAAAACACAAACAAATAGATTAATTAAATCCGCAGTATTTGCAAAGGAAAATGGAAGGTGGGTAGCAGAAATACAACGAGGTTAGTGGTATTTTCTTAACACAAAGTAAATGTTTTTTTATATACCAAACATTTTTTTTAAAACTTTTTAGTAGAATTTTTTCTACAAAAATTTATATAATAGAATTTTATTTTGGTACTGCACAAAATATCAACTATTTATACAATATAACTTTACTCAATTTTTATTTATTAAAACTGCAATTTTACCCATACTACCTGCTAGAAAAGTTGTTTTTCCGAACCTAGATCTTCCACAAACATGAAAACTTTGCTCACTTATTCGAGTAAAAGTACTTCCATTATCTTGCGTAAAATCCACACCATTTAAACCACAGGTTATCCATGTTTTTTTTGATATATGTTGAATACAACTCCGATAGCCTGTAGGTGTAATTTTTGGTTGAAACCAGCTTTTACCTCTATTTTTAGTAATAAAACAGTTGTTTTTGGTAGAGTCCTTTTTATTAAAATCTCCACCGACTACAATTCCATATTTTTTTGATTTGAAAGCGATTGAGTTAGCACCAGTACTTTCTTTGCCTTGTAATATTGGCAATGCCCTTTTTCTTTTATTCATAAATAAATGGGCTGATAAACCTCCACTTACTAAAGCATAAGTTGAAGCATTTAGCATTTGAATATTGGTACCGCTACTTGCAAAGCAAGCTTCACCGCTATCAGCTATAGGTTTTTTATTTATAAGATCTTCTTCCCAAGTTTCTCCACCATTATTTGTACGTGCAATAAAAAAAAGGCCATTTATTGGATCCCCTACTACCACTCCATGTTTATCGTCCACAAAATCCATCGCATCTAAAAACATTCCTTTTTTTTCATTTTCATAGACAGTTTTCCATGTTACTCCCGCATTTGTAGTCTTTAAAATATAAGCTGGTTCTTCTATTGCCATGATAATTGCGGTGCTATCATTGAATGCTTCAATATCTCTAAAATCTTTTTTCTCAAAACCTTTTATAGTTAGCCATGTCCATGTTTCTCCTCCATCTGAACTTTTAGCAACAGTCCCATTGCTACCACTTGCCCATATAATTTTATCTGTAACCACACTTAAACCTCGCAATGAGGTTTTGGTACCACTTGTTAAAACTTTTACAGCTTGTGCATTTACAAAATAAAAACACATCGTAAATAATATCACAGCAAATATTCTATGCATACAATTATTTTTTTTATAAAAGGTGAATGGTCATATCTAAAAATTGTTCCCAATTTTATTTTATTACTTTTGAATTTATCTAAATTAAAAATAATAAAACCAAATGGTTTATGAGTTATAATTATCTCCCGCTGGATAGAAAACATACCAATTTTCAACAAATAAAAAACTTGCTGAAATACGATCAGTTGGTATCAATAACATTTGATGCGCATGAACGAATATTAAAATGCAGAGCATATTTAGATAAAAAAATGAAAACTCCAAATGCTCTGTTTTATGGTATAAACACTGGTTTTGGTTTTTTGCAAAATGTACAAATCGATAAGGACCAATTGAGTGAACTACAGGATAATTTATTAAAATCGCATGCGTGTGGTTTGGGTGAAGAAGTGCCGGAAGAAATAGTGAAGTTGATGATGATGCTTAAAATAAAATCGTTGAGTTATGGGCATTCTGGTGTGCAGATAGATACTGTTAAAAGATTGATGGATATGTACAATGCTAAAATGTATCCTGTAATATATACACAAGGTTCATTGGGCGCATCAGGCGATTTAGCTCCACTTAGTCATTTAGCATTACCATTAATTGGTTTGGGTGAAGTATATCTTGAAAAAGAAAAAATGAGTGCCGATGATGCATTAAAAAAATTAGATTGGCAAGCAATAAAATTACAAAGTAAGGAAGGGCTCGCTCTAATAAATGGTACCCAATTTATGAGTGCTTATGGTTTGTATAATTTGGTGCAGGCTGAGCGCTTATTGCAATGGGCAGATAATATTGCTGCGATAAGTTTTGATGCATTTAACTGCACACCTGAACCATTGCATGAGCGCATACATGAAGTGCGCCCACATGAAGGACAAACAACAGTTGCAACAACCTTGAGAGAATTATTAAATGGCAGCGAAATTGCATCACAAAAAAATAAGCAGGTACAAGATCCTTATTCATTTAGGTGCATACCGCAGGTACATGGCGCTACGCTGGATACAGTTGCTTATGTAAAAAATATCTTCATCACAGAAATAAATTCAGTTACAGATAATCCTAATATTTTTCCTGATGAAGATTTGATTGTAAGTGGTGGTAATTTTCATGGACAACCACTTGCATTGGCTGCAGATTTTTTAGCCATTGCCATGAGCGAAATTGGAAGTATTAGCGAACGCAGAACGTATCAATTAATAAGCGGGCAAAGAGATTTGCCTACATTCCTTATTAAGAACCCAGGCTTACATTCAGGGCTAATGATTGCCCAATATACTGCTGCCGGTATTGTGAGTGAAAATAAACAATTGTGTACACCATCATCTGTAGATACAATACCAAGCAGCAACAACCAGGAAGACCATGTAAGCATGGGTGCAAATGGTGCGGTAAAATGCAAACGAGTAATTGATAATGTAGAAAAAGTTTTGGCGATAGAATTACTTACCGCTGTACAGGGAATTGAATTTAGAAAACCACTAAAAACCTCTGATAAACTAGAAAAAATAATTACTGCGTTTAGAAAAGAAGTAAGTTTTAATGAAGCTGACAGGGTGATGCATGATGATATTATTAAAGCGATAAATTTCTTAACTTCACATAAAATTTAAGCAATGCAGGTATTACAAACGCCTACTTCCTTTAGTAATTTACAAAAAGAGTTATTAAAACTTTATGCAGTAAATGTGTCTGATGATGATCTAATTCAAATAAGAAATATGATAGGAAATTATTTTGCTGCGAAGGCAACAAATTCATTGGATAGTTTCCTTTCTGAAAATAATATTTCTACATCCGACTATAATAAATGGGAAAATGAGCACAACCGTAAAAGTAGTAATTGATACAAATGTGTTCATTACTATTCTTAAAAAAGACGGTAAAAACAGATGGATGTTTGATAAGATTTTGAATGGAGAATGGTTGCTTTGTTTATCCAATGATATATTTTTAGAGTATTGGGAAATACTTCAAAATAAAACCAACGAATTGGTTGCTTCAAATGTTATTGACTTTTTAATATCTCACCCCCACGTTTTATTTGGAAATAATTTTTTTCGGTTAAACCTAATATCTATAGATCCTGATGACAATAAGTTTTGTGATTGTTGCTTCGCAGCATCTGCCAATTTTATTATTACAACAGATAACCACTTCAATGTTTTAAAAGAAATAGAGTTTCCTAAAATACAAATTTTCAATTCAGAAGAAATAAAACATTTTTACAATTTATAATCTAAGAAAATGTCCTACGATTACGATAAATATAAAACACCAACTGGTACCAAATTAAACTGCAAAGGTTGGGTGCAAGAAGCTGCATTGCGAATGTTGTTGAATAACCTTAATCCTGCTGTGGCTGAACGCCCAGAAGAGTTGATTGTGTATGGTGGAAGAGGTAAAGCAGCACGCAGTATTGAGTCGCTCGATTTGATCATAAAAGCATTAAAAGATTTAGAAGAAAACGAAACCTTGTTAATACAAAGTGGCAAGCCTGTTGCCATGTTGCAAACGCACAAGGATGCACCTCGTGTACTTATTTCAAATTCGCAATTAGTACCTAACTGGGCCAACTGGAAACACTTTGATGAGCTCGAAAAAAAGGGGCTAATGATGTACGGACAAATGACTGCAGGCAGCTGGATTTATATTGGTAGCCAGGGAATAGTGCAGGGTACTTATGAAACATACATGGCTGTAGCGAATAAACATTTTCGTGGTACTTTGGCCGGAACCTTAAACGTAACCGCAGGGCTTGGCGGAATGGGTGGCGCACAACCTTTGGCCATAACAATGAATGGCGGTGTGGCCTTAATAGCAGAGGTAGAACCTTGGAGAATTGATAAAAGATTAGAGACAAAATACCTCGATAAAAAGTTTGAAAATATTGATAAAGCTATTGATGCTGCATTGGCTGCAAAGCAGTCAGGGCGAGCATTAAGCATTGGTGTGGTTTGTAATGCTATTGCATTATTACAGCGATTAATTGAGCGAAACATTGTGCCGGATACATTAACCGATCAAACATCGGCACACGACCCTTTGATTGGATACATACCACATAATTATACCAATCATGAAGCAGATGCTTTGCGTATACAAAACCCAGATGAATATGTAAACATTAGTTACGATAGCATGTATTTGCATGTACAATTAATGCTGCAATTGCAGGATATGGGAGCCATCACTTTTGATTATGGAAATAATTTAAGAGCAAGAGCGTTAGAGCATGAAGCCACAGCAAATAAAATTGAACACCAGTTTGCAACACTAAAATCTCGGTCGCCAAATGGAGATGTGAATTCGTTGTTCCCGGGTTTTGTACCAGCTTATATTCGTCCGCTTTTTTGTGAAGGAAAGGGGCCATTTAGATGGGCAGCGTTAAGTGGCGACCCAGAAGATATTGCAGTAACAGATAAAGTAATGATGGAGTTATTTCCAGATAATGCCGGCATGATAAGATGGATAAAAATGGCACAGGAAAAAATTGCTTTTCAAGGTTTGCCAGCACGTATTTGTTGGATAGGGCAAGGTGATAGGGAAAAAGCAGGATTGGCATTTAATGAACTCGTAAAAACCGGAAAAGTAAAAGCACCGATAGTGATAGGCAGAGATCATTTAGATACAGGTAGTGTGGCAAGCCCAAACAGAGAGACAGAAGCAATGTTAGATGGAAGCGATGCCGTTGCAGATTGGCCGGTATTAAATGCATTGGTAAATAGTGCTGCGGGTGCCAGTTGGGTAAGTCTGCACCACGGAGGCGGTGTGGGTATGGGTTTCAGTATCCACGCAGGTATGGTGATTGTGGCTGATGGCACGGATGATGCGGCAGCACGTATTGCAAGAGTGCTGCGTAATGACCCAGGAATGGGCGTTATTCGTCATGCAGATGCTGGTTATGATATTGCAAAAGATTATGCAAGAAAATTTAAATTGGATATAAAGGAACGATTGAAATAAATGAAAAAGAAATTGCCAACTTTTAAAAAGTTGGCAATTATTATTCTATTCACTTTTTGGGAAATCTGCACCCACAGTAGTTTCTTCCCAAGCGTCAAAATCCTTTTTTAATTCTTCTAATTTTGCCCTTGCACCTTTTAATGCAGCTTCGCCTAGAAGCAATCGTAGTGGAGGGTTTGAAGAATCTACCACTTTAATAATGGCCAATGCAGCTTTTACCGGATCACCGGGTTGGTTGCCACTGTAGCTTCTAATGCTTGCTTGGTTTAAGCCTGCTGAATCATTGTAATCTTCAATTTTTATTTTACTATCATCGGCAGAACGCCCAGCCCAATCTGTACGGAAACCACTTGGAGCAATAATGGTAACTTTTATGCCGAGGTGTGCTGTTTCTTTTGCCAATGCTTCTGATAAGCCATCTACTGCATATTTTGTAGCATTGTAAAAACCTACTGCCGGGAAAGAACGTAAACCTCCAATTGAGGCTATGTTTACAATGTGCCCACTTTTTTGTGAACGCATAATTGGCAATACTTCCTGCGTCATTTTTGCTAGCCCAAATACATTTATTTCAAACATTTTTCTTACGGCCTCGTCTTCACTTTCTTCAATAGCACCAAAATATCCTATGCCTGCATTGTTTACCAAAACATCTATTCTGCCAAATTTTTCCATAGCTGCTTTTACCGATGATGTAATATCTTCAGGTTTTGTTACATCTAATTTTACAGCAATAGCATTATCATCATTTCCCTCTACAATGTCTTTAACATCATCCGTGTTTCTTGCTGTTACAACTGCTTTGTTGCCAGATGATAAAACATTTTTTGCTAGCTCTCTTCCAAAACCAGTGGAGCATCCTGTTATAAACCAAACTTTACTCATAAAATATATTTTTATTAAAGCTAACAACTTTTACACCAATAAAAAATAGCTGTTTTATTGTCATTACATTCTTAAAGATTTACTGCATTTACCATTTGTACATTCGATGCTTTTTTTTAGAAAGAAAAATGTAAGTTTAAATAAAAATGAAAAAAATAATTGGATACAGTACAATACTCATTTTTTTGTTGTCAGCTTATTCGTTTAAAAAAAATGAAAATATAACTGCTGAAAAAATACTTTCAAAAATGTATCACAGATACTATAACAAATGGTATAAAAATTTCACATTCGATCAAACCACAGAAAATTATTTAAAAGACAGTCTGGTAAAAACTGCAACCTGGCACGAAACAATTGTTTACCCACACTATTTTAGAATATCTTTTGGAGATATTGAAAATGGAAACGCAGTTATATTTATTAAAGATTCTTCCTATAATTTTTCTAAAGGAAAGCTTACCCGAAAAGGACCAAGAGGAGAGGACCTTACTTTTTTGTTGGGTGGAATGTATTTTATTCCGTTTGACAGTGTAAAAATAAAAATGGCAAAAGAAGGTTACGATATTACCAAAGCATATGAAACAATCTGGAACGGAAAAAAAATGTATGTAATAGGTGCAGCCAATGAAACTGAAAAAGCTAATCAACTTTGGATTGATAAACAAAAATTGGTTGTTGTAAAATTTATAAAATACAAAGGGCCAAACAAAGAAGAAGCAGTTTTTGGAGATCATGTAAAATTTGGTAAAGCATGGTCAGAAACCTCTTGTATATTTTACAACAACGACAAGGTTTTACAAAAAGAAAAATACTATAATTGCAAAGTGAATACAGAAGTAAATATGGATATTTTTGATGTTTATAATTTTAAAAAATAATACAATTATTTTCTTTTTTTGTTTATAAATGTTCATAATTAAAATGTAGGTTTTGAAATTATCCACTCTATATAAAGATTTTTTTAACAGTGAAAAAGCTGCTGGTCTCTTATTGATGGCTGTTACTATTATTTCATTGATCATAGCAAACTCAGCAATGGGAGATCATTACCAGGCACTGATAAATTACCCCATTGCTGGTCACACATTTACACATTGGGTAAATGACGGCCTAATGGCTATATTCTTTTTATTGATAGGTTTGGAGTTAGAGAGAGAAGTGTACGATGGAGAATTATCAACCTTGCAAAATGCATTGCTGCCCATGGCCGGTGCATTAGGTGGAATGATTGTACCTGCAGGTATTTTTTTATTATTTAATTATGGTACTTCAACACAAAGCGGCGCCGGCATTCCAATGGCTACGGATATTGCTTTTGCATTAGGCATTCTATCATTGCTTGGAAACAAAGTGCCCGCTTCCTTAAAAATATTTTTAACCGCACTTGCAGTTATTGATGACCTTGGAGCAATTATTATTATCGCTATTTTTTATACCAAAACCATTGCTTGGATTTACCTGGTTGTTGCCTTAAGCATTTGGTCAATTTTATTTTTATTGAACAGAAAGAAGGTACACAATCTTATACCATACATTGTTGGTGGCATCGGCTTGTGGTATTGCATGCTCAACTCCGGTGTGCATGCAACAATTGCAGGAGTAATACTTGCATTTGTAATTCCATTTGGTAATGGTGATGATAAGTCGCCATCATACAAATTGCAAAAGTTTTTACATAAACCCATTGCATTTATTATTCTACCATTATTTGCATTGGTAAATACTGCTATCACCATTGGCCAAAATGCTCATACAATTATTTACGAGGATTACAGTATTGGCATTTTGCTGGGCTTGGTAATTGGTAAGGGGTTAGGAATATTTTTGTTTTGTATGATTGCTTTGGTATTAGGCATTTGCACATTACCATCAGAAATAAAGAAGATACATATTTTGGGTGCCGCTTTTCTTGGTGGTATAGGTTTTACCATGTCTATTTTTATAACCATGCTTGCATTTGATGATGCCAGCATTATTAACAATGCAAAACTTGTAATTTTAATTTCATCCTTTATTGCAGGACTTACAGGATATTTAATTTTAAAAAATACATTGAAGGTAGAATTGAAGGAAGAAGAAGATTAGAGATATATAAAATTGAACAGGTAATCACTAAATATTTCTTATAAAATTTTACTCAACACCTTTACCAGCGTAAAAATGCTTGTTGCAATAACCAGCAAACCAACTCCCACATAAACTTTTTTTACAGGTAATTTACCTACCAGCTTTGCTGCAATGGGTGCAGCAATTACTCCTCCTATGATAAGCCCTAAAATTTCAATAATGGGTAAGTGCTTTAATAAAATAAAAAAAGTAATGGCACTTGATAATACTACAAAAAACTCTGCAAGGCATACGGAGCCTATAACGTAGCGAGGGTTTTTTCTTTTTGAAATAAGAGTGCTTGTTACCAATGCACCCCAGCCACCACCAGCAAATGCATCCATAAAACCACCTACGGTTGCAAGCCAACCAGCTTTTTTTACTTTGTCATTTTTATGCTTACGGGTGAAGGCTTTTTTAATAATAAAAAAACCAAGGTAGGCAGTATAAAGGGCTAAAGGTATTCTTATATATTGCGAATAGGCACTGCCATACACGGCTAATGTTGCGCCAAAAATAGCACCTATCACTCCTGGTATCACAAGTGTTTTAAATAATTTTTTATTGATGTTTCCAAAACGGTGATGGCTATAACCACCCACGCCACTGCTAAAAACCCTTGCGGAGTGAACCCTGCTACTTACCACTGCAGGCGGCACTCCCATGGCCAATAAAAATGTGGTGGATATGGTGCCATAACCCATACCCATAGATCCATCAACCATCTGCGCCAAAAACCCTGTGAGCAACATTAGCAAAAAAGTATTGGTATCTATTTGTGCAAATAAATGTTTACCATTTTCAATGATGGAATGGATAGGCGTGTAATAAAGTATGGTGCCAATTACTAGGAATAAAATAAACAATACCAGACTCCAAAAAACTATTTTAGTCCATTTGTTTTGTTTGTCTTCTCCATTAAATAATAGATCTGCTTTTTTTGAAGCAAGAATTTTTTCCAGATTATCTGTTGTATTTATATCTTCCGCAAAATTATTGTCTGGCAATTTCTTTTTATAGAATGAGTTTTCTAACTGCTTATTATTTTCAACAAAGTTTTTAATATTTTGTTCCATTTTACTTTATTGAAATAACACTGCTGCTACAGTACTGTGGCTTGTTTCATCAATTAATATGGCGCTTCCATTTGCACGTAAATTCTCATAGCTATCATACACCAATGGCGATGCAGTTTTTAATAAAACTTTTGCTACTTCATTTAATTGTAAAGATGTTGGTTCTATCTGGTCGAGTGTATTTACATCCAATTTATATTCAATTTCTTTCACAACAGTTTTCAATTGTTTGCTATGCTGTTGAAGAATATATTTATTTCCGAGTTGCAATGGTTTCTCGTCCATCCAACAAATCAATGCATGTAATTCATTGTTTATTTGGGGAAGGTTATTGGATAAAACAATAGTATCGCCACGACTAATATCAATATCATTTTCCAATAAAATAGCAGCACTTTGCGGAGCAAAAATTTCTTCCACTTCTTTACCTGCAATTTCTAATTCACTGATGGTTGTTTGCAATCCTGCGGGCAAAACAGTCACTGCATCACCCTTTTTATAAATGCCGCTAATTACTCTGCCTGCATAGCCTCGGTAATCGTGCAACGCTTCTGTTTGCGGACGAATAACAAACTGCACCTGAAACCTTGGGTCAGTTAAATTTACATCGTTTGTTACTTTCACATCTTCCAAATGTTGCAATAAACAATTGCCCTCGTACCAATTCATTTTGGTGGAAGCATCCACTATATTATCGCCATCTAATGCACTTATCGGAATAAAAGTAACATCATTTAATCCCAATTTTTTTGCTACAGCAGTGTAATCAATTAAAATATTATTAAACACATCTTCTGAAAAATTTACCAAATCCATTTTGTTAACAGCCACTACCACATGCGGTATTTTTAACAGCGATGCAATGATGGAATGTCTGCGGGTTTGCTCCACCACACCATGCCTCGCATCTATCAAAACAATGATAAGATTGGCATTGCTTGCACCCGTAATCATGTTACGTGTATACTGCACATGCCCCGGCGCATCAGCAATAATGAATTTTCTTTTTGGGGTAGAAAAATAACGGTAAGCCACATCAATGGTAATGCCCTGCTCACGTTCAGCCCGCAAGCCATCGGTAAGCAATGCTAGATCTACCTTGCCGCCAGTTTTATTTTTGGTGCTTTTTTCCAGTTGCTCCAATTGGTCTATCAAAATATTTTTACTGTCATACAACAAGCGACCAATAAGCGTGCTCTTGCCATCATCTACACTGCCTGCGGTTATAAATCTTAGGATATCCATTTTTTATTCTTTATTTATTATTTATTATTTGTAAGATCATTTACTATTTATCATTTAGTATTTATCATTGGTGTATTATAAAGGAAGGATTTTTAATATTTTCGAATTGATTTATAAAATTCAATGCGTAGTTACAATTATTATGATGTCAGCCTGAGCCTGTCGAAGGGGGTTCGTTTTTTCACAAGCTGCTAATGACACATAATGCAAGACGCTTACTTTCAAGTTAATAGAAAGTCAGCCTGAGCCTGTCGAAGGCGGGTTTGATTATATTAACCAGCTTCGACAAGCTCAGCTTGACACCATAACAGTAGCGAACTTTTGTCATTTGAAAAGAACTTAAAAAACTTTTTATCCGCAGGATGCTGTGCATGAGTTCCTCACCCCTTACACTCTAAGAAATCAAACTTCTTTTTTTAACAAACTTCAAAATTTCACAAACCCATTCACATTTCACAATTCACAAAAACCCATTCCCCTAAAAATATCCATTCTTCTTTCTGTCTTCCATAGCCGCTTCTGTAACCTTATCATCAATTCTTGTTTCGCCACGCTCGCTTATTTTTGCAGCTATTATCTCATTTATAACTTCATCTAATGTACTTGCAGATGATTCTACTGCAGCCGTACAAGTCATATCACCAACGGTTCTATACCGAACTTGTCTTGTTTCTATCACATCAGTTTCTTCTCTAATTACAAAAGGCGACATAGCCACCAACTGCCCATCATGCACAATTATTTCTCTTTGGTGGGCAAAATAAATGGATGGCAATGCTATTTTTTCTCTCTTAATATAATTCCAAATATCCAGCTCCGTCCAATTGCTGATGGGAAACACACGCACATTTTCACCCTTGTTTATTCTTCCGTTATAAGTGTTCCAAAGCTCCGGCCGTTGCAGCTTTGGGTTCCATTGCCCAAACTCATCTCTTATAGAAAATATTCTTTCTTTAGCCCTTGCTTTTTCTTCATCACGCCTGGCACCGCCAATGCATGCATCAAAAGAAAATTCTTCAATGGTATCCAACAGTGTAAAAGTTTGCAACCAGTTTCTGCTGGCAAATTTGCCTTTAGGTTCGGTTAAGTTTTTTGCTTTAATAGTATCTTCCACTTTACGTACAACCAAGGTTGCTCCTATATTTGCAGCCATTGCATCTCTATAATCCAATGCCTCTTTAAAGTTGTGACCGGTATCTATATGCACCAACGGGAAAGGAATTTTGCCCGGGGCAAAAGCTTTTTGTGCAAGGTGTACCAGCGTAATAGAATCTTTACCGCCACTAAATAATAATGCAGGTCGCTCAAACTGCGCCGCTATTTCTCTAAAAATATGAATGCTTTCCGCTTCCAATTGTTCCAAATAATCCAGACTATGTTTACTCATATTTTTTTATTTTATGCATGTACATGCAAGCCACATTCTTTTTTGTTACTCTCTTCCCACCACCATCTTCCTGCCCTAAAATCTTCGCTATTTTTAATAGCTCTTGTGCAGGGTTGGCAGCCGATGCTTACAAAACCTTTATCCTGCAGCGGGTTGTAAGGCACATTATTTTCTTTAATAAATGCCGCCACATCATCAGTACTCCAATGCAGCAGCGGGTGGTATTTTATAATATTATTTGCTTCATCAAACTCAACCATTGGCATATCCTGCCTGTTGGCAGAATGCTCGGCACGTATGCCTGTAATCCAAATTTGTTTATTGGCAAGTGCCTGTTGCAGCGGCAATACTTTGCGGATGTAACAACATTGTTTGCGGTTTTCCACGGCATCAAAAAAACTGTTTGGACCTTTTTCGGTAATAAAGTTCTGCAACAAATCAGCAGAAGGGTAGTAGGGGGTAATTTCTTTTTTGTACCGTTCTAATGTACTATCCCAAGTGCTGTAAGTTTCTGTAAAATGCCTGCCAGTATCCAATGTAAAAACGGTGACGGGTAAATTATTGGTAAAAATTATATGGCTGATTGCCTGGTCTTCTTTACTAAAACTGGTAGAAAAAATTACCCTATCAGGATGAGCGTTGCATACATTTAAAATACTGTCCTTAATATTTAAAGGAGTAATCAGCGGAAGAATGTTATGTAGGTTTTCGTTTTGCAAAGGCAATTATAATTTTTGTAAATGCGAAAGTAGGGAATATTCTACTAATTTGATAGACTTTGTGGAAAGATTTGATATATGGGTATGAGTTTTAAATGATAGCTTTTTGTTATTAAGAGTTTTTCAGTAAAGAATATGAATCCTAAAACTGGTACTAAAATATAGTTAGACCAACATAAAATTGGCAATTGTAATAATTTAATTATGTGTTTTTTACGATTAGGAAAAATCAGAAGTTGTTTTTAATATTGTGTTAGCAGCCATTGAAGCACAACACTCCCACAATTACAACTATGCAAGCTTTAAATATTATAAAAGCATATAACAATATCTTTTTGCAAGAGAGAAAAAGGATTAGAAAATGCTTGGTTGAAAATTGTTATGAAAATTGTATTAACTCTCATATTTTGCAAAAGAATGGGATTTTAAGGCAGATTTCAGTGGACAATCATTTAATCCAATTATCAAGAGGAATAATTAATAAAAAAAGTCACGATAGTTTAGAATTTAAAAAAGTCGGTATAAACGAAGCTTATTCATTTCCAGGATTTTGTAAATATCATGATTCTGAAATTTTTAAAGAAATCGAAAATAAAGCATCTTTACACTTTGAAGATGTGAGATGTAAACAATTATTTTCATACAGAACTCTTTGTAACGAATTAAGGATTAAAGAAATTGTACTTGATGTATCAAATAAATTTAAAAAACTCTTACCGATTGAGGAACAAATTACATATTATTGGTTTATTGAAGGATTAAAACAAGGAATTCAAAACTTGAAATATTTTAAGAATGATATCGAATCAAATCTACTCAATGGTACCAGTTCATTTGACTATTATACTTTAGTGTTACCAAAGCTTGAGATTTGCATCACAGGTCCATTTAATATTGAAAATCCTGAAAGAGATAAGACGAGTGACTTAACAGACGTTGGAAAAATCCCTTTTATTACTTCTATTCTTAACATATTTCCTTATAAAGAGAACTTAATTGTTATTATAGCAATACATAAAAAATATTCTTGTGAATGGACAATTAATTTATTGAACAATTTGCAAAAACCTAATTATTTGAAAAGCCTAAGCGACCTGGTTGTTTTACGGACTGAAATTTGGTGTGCGTCACCCAACTTAATAAATAAAATACCTAAGAGCATTCTTGACAAATACCGAATTGTTTGGAAAGAGAATATTTTAAACTTTTCTTATTCTATTCCTGTAGACTTCAATTTATTCAACGGCTGTTAATATGGGGTTTTGTGCAAGTGTGGCTTGACCATGGATCAATCAGCAATTCTGCATAACCCAGCTTTGGTTTGGGCGGGACAAGCAACATTGAGCATTAGTTCTTAACATCATTTTTATATCTTTACTTAGCAGCGGTTCCGGGTGGATGGAATTCTAATTCCACACTTCCTACAAAGCACTACTCGTTGGCAGATATTATAAAAACATTTTAATGATTAAAGCATTTTTTATTTTCATCCTAACTTTTATTTCCATTTTTTCAGTTGGACAGAATTTATATAATCAAAAGTTTGACAATTGTAAATTGAGTAATTTTTGTCTAGACTGCGGGGAAATAAAAGCAGAAATGCCGCAAAGTTTTAAACAAGAATTTATTAATTCTTTAGGTTTTAAAAGCCTAAGTATAGTCAGTGGTGAAATTGAAATCCAAATTCTAATTGACACTTTTGGAAAGCCTTGCCTTTTAAGTGCTAATAATCAAACTAACATAAAATCTAACAAACTAAACTTACAAAAAGCAATAAATAATACTTCAATCTGGAAACCAGCAATTAGCGACAAAGTTGTCACACAGTCTTCAGTTTCAATACTACTAACTTTCGACAATGCAGACTTGACAATCAAAAGAAAGATTTTTGACTTCACAAATACAACAAATGAAAAAAACATCGGTACACCAGAAGTAAAGGGGACAGATACAAAAAAATTATCTGAAACTTGGACAGTTTATACGCAACAAAATTCCAAGTTGCCTTGGGATATGACAAGGGCTGTCGCAAATGACTTAGACAATAGCATTTGGATAGGCACAGACAATGGAATTGTAAAAATTAAAGATGGGAAATGGGAAAATTTCAATTCCAAAAACACAATTATAAACGCAACTCTTTATGATAAAAATCAAACGCAAACAGTGAGAGATTTAACGGTTGATAAGAATAATAATAAGTGGTTTGTAATTGATTGGGATGTTTACAAATATGATAATGAAAAGTGGACGAAGTACGACTCTACAAATTCACCTATAAATTGGGCAAGAACAATTTTTGTTGACAATTCTAATAATGTTTGGTTTACTTCTTGGGATGGCATTGCAAAATTTGATGGAAATAAATGGAGTGTTATTAATACAAAAAATTCGGAATTACCTACAGATAAAACTTTAAGTGCTTTTGTAGATAGTAAAAGCCGTTTGTGGGTTGGAACTTTTGAAGGGAACGTCATGATTGATAATAAAACGACAATGAAATTGACTGACAAAAACTCTCCACTATCAAAAGGCTCAATTACACAAATGTACGAGGACAAAAAAGGAAATCTATGGTTTGACCTTTACAACTACAACAAAGAATGGACTGAGGCAGGAATATATGTTTTAAAAATTGATGGAATTTGGGAACGGATTATTCCAAAAACTCCAAAAATATTTTCGGACAATAGCATCAACTACTTTCTTCTTGACGAAGAAAAAAACTGCCTTTGGGCAACTTTGAATAATGTTGGAATATTGAAATACGATTTAGAAAATAAGAATTGGGAAATTTACACAAATGAAAATTCAAATGTTCCGAGTGTTAATATAGAAAAAATAACGAAGGACAAATACGGTGCTATTTGGGCTGCAACTTATGCAGGTGTAATTAAGCTCGACACAAAATAACATCTTCGCTTCGGTTGGTGCTTCGCTCAAATCTTCGCAGCCCTTGGTGACCTGCAGCGTACTACTAACATTTTTATGCCATTGTTGTTAACGTTGCCACTTTATTCTTTAAATTATTAAAAAGATAGCCGTTGTTGGGTATCGAAGGGCGGGCAAAGTGGGGCAAGCGTACCAACAACATTTGTGTGGAGTTTTTTATGACAATTTAAACAAGAGTTGTGGGTACGTTTGGCTGCTTAGCGGCACTGCACACTCAACAACGGCGACTCTTCAATAAACCAATAAATGCTTTGGAGATTTTAATTAAATTTCGTAGACTAACTTGGGAAGAAATCAACTTTTAAATAATGAAATTAACTTCAGAACAAAAAAGAAACTATGAACTAATTGACGAGATCCTTTGGAAAGATTGGGATCCAATTGAAATAAATGACATTAAAGATATTAGAGATGAATACCAAAGCTATACGCCACAAATATTTAATTTAGTAATTAAAGGTGCAGACAAAATAGAAATTGCAGACCAACTTTATCGTTTTGAAACAATTGATATGGGCCTTACAGGTAACAAAATACATTGTGAAGAAGTTGCACAAAAAATTATAGACACACATGCTAACTTTGGACTGTAGTATAAATTCTTTTAATATTAATTCATTAAATAGAACAGCAATGAAACTCTTCATTATATTTTTTGTTATAATTAGCCTTTGTTTCAAAAATAAAAATAATCCAAACAAATTGGCTGTTAAGATAAACTCATCCATAAAAACCGGTGCTGACCAAACCGAAAAATATGTGCCCTATTTAAAAGGAAAAAGTGTAGCCATACTTGCCAATCAAACCAGCATCATTAATAGAACTCATTTAGTAGATAGTTTAAAAAGACTTGGTATTAATATCGTAAAAGTTTTTGGTCCTGAACATGGTTTTCGGGGCAATGCAAGTGCGGGCATAGAGGTTGCAGATGATATAGATATTGCTACAGGCATACCGGTAATTTCGTTGTATGGCAATAAAAATAAACCTACAAAAAAAGACCTTGCCAATGTTGATTTGGTGATATATGATTTGCAAGATGTAGGTTGTAGATTTTATACAAACATAAATGCACTATCTCGTTTAATGGAGGCCTGCTTTGATAACAATAAGGAATTATTAATTTTAGATAGACCGAATCCCAATGCATATTTTATTGATGGCCCTATACTTGATATGAAATTTAAATCAGGTATTGGTATGTTTCCTTTACCAATTTCTCATGGTTTAACAGTAGGCGAGTTTGCGCAAATGGCAAACGGTGAAGGATGGTTGACGGATAATGTAAAATGTAAACTTAAGATTATTAAAGTGGCAAATTATAACCACGACATGCCTTATATTTTGCCGGTAAATCCATCGCCTAATTTAAATACCGCACAATCTATTTTACTGTATCCTTCTACCTGTTTATTTGAGGGCACATACCTTAACCATGGCCGTGGCACATATTTCCCATTTACAGTAATTGGCAGCCCTGAGCTCAAAGGAAAATATGAATTTAATTTTTCACCAACCGGAATTAAGGGTATGGCAGAAACGCCGCTATTTATGAATGATGTTTGTTATGGAATTGACTTGCGTAATTATGATGTTGAACTTTTGAGAAAAACAAAACAAATTAACCTGCAATGGATGATGGAACTTTACAAAGCTTCTCCACACAAAGAAAAATTTTTTAATTCTAGCCTTAGCCGAGAAATGGGCGTTGTAGAAAGATTAATTGGTTCAGCTTTGTTTAGACAGCAAATTATTGATGGTACATCTGAAAAAGAAATTCGTGAAAGTTGGGAACCGGGTTTAAGTAATTATAAAGTAATGCGAAAAAAATATTTGCTTTATGAATGATAAGGTTGTGTTTGTGAAACCCCGCCGAGACGGCAGTAATAAAACGATTCTCACACACGTAAATAAAATAAGTTATGACTTTTGAAAAATTAGTTCCAAACATTTTTTATGTTGACATTGACGATGGGTTAAAATTATTTGTTGATTGTTTAGATTTCACCATTGAACACAACGAAATAAAATCTGCTAACCCATTTTGCGTATTAGAAAAAGACGGATTACGTATAAATCTTTTTGAAAATACAGCGCTTGCAAATGAGCATTATCCTGAGTTTAGGTTAGTAACTAAAAATATTACAGAAGTTTATGAAAAGGTTTCTACATCTCATCCTCAATTTCTTCATCCAAACCTTAAAGAAATTACACTTCGACCATGGGGTGCGAAAGAATTTGCATTAAAAGACAATCAAGTTGGAATCGTAATTCAAGAATGGTAAAATAATTTTGTTTACGGTTAAAGTATATTTTATGTGAGTTAGTAAACCTTATTAATCAAATATTAAATAAAACCAGTGCAAAAAACTAATCTACTCATTCTCTCACTTCTCACTTCCATTATTTCCTTCGCACAAAGAATTGAAACAGTTTATTTGAATGCAAAAGACAGTACAACAAATATGTACATTGCAGTTGTACCTGAAAATGAAAAGGTAAACTCATTCATGGTTTTATTGGACGGATTTGGTAATTCACCACAAGACGTTTTGTTGCAAACAGATATTCCACAATATGCTTCGCAACGAGGCATATTAACCATAATCCCACTTTTAAAAACAGGTACTACTTATTTCGGAAGTGATGTTGCATCACAACAATCTTTAGAAGAAATTATAAACCTTGTAGTTAGCAAATATCAATTAAAGGACAAAGGCTTTTACATTGGTGGGTTTTCTATTGGCGGAACATGTGCAGTAAAATATGCAGAGTTGGCTGTTCAAAAAAATTACCCTGTAAAACCAACTGCTGTTTTTGCCATTGACCCACCACTTGATTGGGAACGATATTATAAAGCAGCTAAAAGAGTTGTGAGACTATCGAATCCTACAAAAGTAAATGGAGAGGTTTTCTATATGATAGACAGAATACAAAAAGAAATGAAAGGAACGCCAAAAACTGCATTAGCAAATTTTTATGCCCATTCGCCATATTCGTTTTCTGACAGTACACAAAAAGCTATAAAAAATTTAATTAAAACACCCATCATGATAATATCAGAGCCTGACATTGAATGGTGGTTAAAGGAACGGGGTTATGACTATAACTATAACAATATTACCGATCATGCCGCTATGATTAATGAGTTGCAAAGATTAGGCAACAACAATGCTGTTTTAATTACAACAACTAACAAGGGATACAGAAAACCTGACAATAGGAGACATCCACACTCTTGGAGTATTGCAGACCCTGAGCAAATAATAAAATGGTTACAATCTCAGAAATGATGAAGGAGAACTGGGAATAAAAAGTTGTGTTAATGAATGGAAAGCTGATACGGCAAATTATAATTTTTATATTTGAAGTGTTTGCTGAAAACCAGGCAAATACAGCACTTATTTTTTCATGAGTAAAATCAAATCGTAAATAGAAATCATAATAATGGGATCCAGACCTAAAATAAAACTTACACTATCACCATTTGACATTAAACTTGAGTTGATAAGCAAAATATTTTTAATGCTTATGTGGGGCATTACTGTTTATACGTTTTTAAAATTACCTAACATTATTCCTATTCATTTTAATGGTGCGGGTAAAGCGGATGGTTACGGAAACAAACTGACCATTTTGATTCTTCCTATCATTGCTACCATAATTTATGTTGGGATAACGCAGTTAAATAAATACCCTCATATTTTTAACTATATTACTAAAATAACGGAGGACAATGCACAAAAACAATACAGCATTGCAACAAGAATGTTGAGGTTTTTAAAACTGGGAATTATCATAATTTTTTCTGTGATCGTTCTTTCTACTTATCTAACAACCATTGGGGTTGTAAGTGGATTAGGTTATTGGTTTCTGCCATTTACTTATGCATTATTATTGATCCCCACCATCATCGGTATTAGTAAATCATTGAAAAAGAATAATGCATGTTAAATGCTGAAATGAGGCACTAAATATTATTATAAACATAGTCTTCTTTATTAATTATTTATTTACCTTTCATATCTTAATTATTAATTCAATTGATTTATGTTTATGGAAAATAAAAATACTTCCACACACTCAACTACAATATTAGCTTACTTAAAAACAAAAGGTAAAGTTTGTTTTAAATTTGATGATGCCTTTCAAGCTTTGCCAAACTTAACAGAAAACACTGTGAGAAAATTGTTGAGTGTAATGACTGCACAACAACTTTTAGTTAGAATAAAAGAAGGAGTTTATTATGTTCTTCCCGATGATAAAAGTGAAAAGAATTTTGTACCCAATCCCTTTATAATTGCAGATAATATTGTAAGAGCAAAAGAATATTACATTGGGTATTCATCTGCCTTAAAAATTCATAACCTATCTACACAACTTTATTCAAAAGAGCAAATTGTAGTTGCTACGCAATTAAAACCTAGCGAGGTAAAGATTAAAGATATTTCTTATCAATTTATTTATCACAATGACAAACACTTTTTTGGGTATACAAAAATCGCAATAGATGATCACACAAAAGTAGTTTGTTCAGATTTGGAAAAAACAATTATTGATTGCCTTTTTAAACCGCATTATGCGGGTGGTATTGTTGAGATAGCAAAGGCAATATATTTGTCAAAAGATAAAATACGGTATGAAAAGCTATTGGATTATGCTAAGAAATTTCAATCGCAAGTGGTGATTAAAAGGCTGGGTTTTATTTTAGATATACTAGAAATTGATACAGCAATTTTAGAAAAACTAATAGATTTGAAAACCGCTTCGTTTGAATTGTTGGATACATCATTACCAAAAACAACCACTTATATTAGTAAATGGTACATTCAACAAAATGTAGCAACAAAACTTTTTAAAAAAATTAAAGAGGAGGGTTTAAAAAATCAGAAGTTAAAAAAAATAGTAAAATTAAATCAAGGATAAGCTATCATTTTGAAATTAATGTATAAAACTTGGTTTCGTATAAATGTTTGATAGAAATTAAATGATTTATTTTAAATACAAAAATTACTTATGAAAAAAGTGCTTTTATATTTAATCGCTATACAACCTATAGTATTATGTTCTTGTGTGGGTACTGTTGTAAAAAAATTAGATTTAGACAGTGATACGCCGATTGTTGAAAAACTGGCTGTAAAAAATAAGGAGGTATATTTTGTAGGTATGGCCCACCTTGCAAAACAAGGGTTTTATGATAATACAAAAAAAATAATAGAAAATCTGCAAACCGAGGGGTTTGTATTTTATGTAGAATCCGTAAAAGGTTTAGATCCCCAAAATCAAATAAATGATACCATATCTTTAAAAAAATTAAGGAAGCTTACTAATGTAGATTTGGGCATGAAGTATTCTATGAGTCAAAATGTATTGCTTCAAAAAATAATTAAACAATACAATCTGGTTGATCAACCCAAATATGAAATTTTAGGTGTTAAAAATTATAAAAGAGTAGATTATAATGTTAGCCAACTGGTAGGTTTTTATGAAAAGAAATATTCAATTATACCTTTAGATAGCTGTGATTTAAAGACAGGTTTAGGAGACAAATACAATTGTAAAGCAGCAAAATTTTCCCAAAGACAAAAATTTTCCAATGAAATTATTCTTGAAGTAAGAAACAATTTAATTGTAGACAGCATCTTAAATTCTTCCGATGAAAAAATAGTTATTATTTATGGAAGAAAACATTTAGAAGGCATCAGAAATGGACTAATCAACATGAAAATTAAAAATTGACGAATCTTTAAATTAAAATATAAATGGTTTTCTATCGAATGTTTAAATTTAATCGATAGAGATTATTTGCACAGTATCCATCCACTTCAATTTATTTTTTCTGTATTTCATATGCAATTCTTAAACCTGCCATGTTTAATTGTTCGCCATTACCAAGCCAAATTTCTTGCCGAAGAGAAATATCAATTTTTTGTTTGCCTATTCTAATTTTATCACCAATACCTGCACTAAAACTTGTTCTGGTTTTATTAGAATAATTGTTTAAAAACATAGCACCCGCTTCTCCTAAAAAATAAAAATTTCCAACATAGTACCGAGATCCCAGTTTTAGAGGAATTGCAACCAGTTTGTTATAAAAATCGGGATTTGTTACAGTAAAATCTTCAGGTCTTCTTTTGCCATTAAAAACTAACATCCCAGTATTAAAAGTTACGCTTGAATGTTTACCAAACGTATATTCTCCTTTAAAACTTCCACCTAGTCCAATTTTATGTGTCTCCCAAAATTTTCTCTCAGGAGCAATCATTTCAGGACCAAAATTAATTGATAAACTATGTTTGCTGTTGGCTTGAGCCTTACCTTCTCTAAATAATAGTAATAATAAAAATGTAAAAACGAAATAGCTGAATGTACGTTTCATAATAAATAATTTTTAGGATGAAGTATACAGTAAAGATAGTAATACTATTATTAATAGTTGCATTACTAGCATTAAATTTTTAATAAATTTTAAATTCACTTCCCTTTATTATTATCAAACATTTCTAAGAAACAACTGAGAGAAATTAAATGCTAGTATAGATGTTAGTTTGGACTGTCTATTAATAATTTTTTCAAATCTTTCTTTTAAATTTTTGGGGTTTCGATGTTCAATATTTGGTAAAAATGTTATAGTTTATAAACATATTTCCAATAATTTTATGCTTCAATCATCATAACAATTAAAGAAGATTATGCGCATATTCTATATTTCTTTGGCTTTTATTTGTTGCTCGTCAATCATTTTTGCACAACCCAATAATCCTAATCTTAAAATTTCACAACTCACCGGCAATTTTTACATTTACGAGAGTTATAATTTATATAAGGGCAACAGAATTTCTGCAAATGCCATGTACCTCGTAACCGACAGTGGAGTGGTGGTTTTTGATACGCCTTGGGATTCTACTCAGTTTCAGCCATTGCTAGATAGTATAAAAGTGAGGCATAACAAAAAAGTTTTTTTATGCTTTGCTACACATTTTCATGATGACAGAGCCGGCGGGCTTCAATATTATAAAGAACAAAAGATTAAAACCTATACCACAGTTTTTACAGATGAAATAAGCAAAAAAAATGGAAAGAAAAGAGCCGAATTTTTAATGGAGAAGGATACCATGTTTACTGTTGGGCAATATTCTTTTGAAATTTATTATCCAGGCAAAGGCCATGCACCGGACAATATTGTTATTTGGTTTGAAAAGGAAAAAATATTATACGGCGGTTGTTTAGTAAAAAGTACAGAAGATGATAACCTTGGTAATTTAGGTGATGCCAGCATAACAGATTATGCTACTTCCATAAAAAATGTTCAACAAAAGTGTAAGAAACCAAAATACATTATAACAGGACACGGTAGTTACAAAAGTAGAAAATCTTTGAGGCATACTTTGAAAATGGCGGAGAAACTGAAGCAAACACAAAGTGTAAGTAAATAAACTTTTAACAATATTATCTTTATCTATGTTTGAGTTTAAAATAAAATTATTCAATTTCCTATCGAAATCTCTTCAATAATATACAGTTACTACAAATAATAAATTATTTCTATTTTTAAAAATTTCCTAACCTAAGTCAACAGTTTTATTTTACAGTTGTAATCATTTTTGCATTCTAACAAAAACAATGTAAAAATGAAAAAGATATTATTAATTGTACTATGCTTTGCTACAACATTTGTTTGTGCCCAAACGGGTGTAATAAAAGGAAAAGTAATAGACAAACAATCTGAAAAACCATTGGCTGGCGCCACAGTAGAATTATTATCTCTTCCTGAAATCAGTGTGCTAACTGATATTGACGGAAACTTCAAAATACCAAATGTTGCACTTGGGCGACAAATTGTAAAAGTTACATATAGTGGGTATGAAAGCGCTTCAATACCAGATATAGATGTAACCACAGGAAAAGATAATATTCTTACTGTTTCTATTACAGAAAAATTTAGTTCGCTCGATGCAGTTGTTGTAAAGAGTGGAACAAATAAAGCAAAAGCAATAAATAAAATGGCTGTTGTTTCTGTAAGGCAATTTTCTGCAGAAGAAGCTAACAGGTATGCGGGTGGACGAAGCGATGTATCTCGTTTGGCTTCTAATTTTGCAGGCGTAGCAACTGCAGATGATAGTAGAAATGATATTGTAGTAAGGGGAAATTCGCCTGCGGGTTTACTGTGGAGGATTGAGGGCATACCAGTACCAAGTCCAAATCACTTTTCTACATTAGGTACAACCGGCAGCGCTGTATCAGCTCTAAATCCAAATTTACTTGCCAATTCTGATTTTATTACTTCTGCTTTCCCCGCAGAATATGGTAATGCCATAGGTGGTGTTTTTGATGTAGGCTTTAGAAAAGGAAACACTGAAAAATATGAATATACGCTTGGTATGGCTGCATTCCCAGGATTAGAAGCCATGGCTGAAGGACCATTTTTAAAAAAGAATGGTGGATCATTTATTGTAGCCGCAAGGTATGGCGTTGTGGGGCTTTTAGGTTTAGCTGGCACTGCTGCTGTACCAAACTATAATGATGTAACGTTTAATATTGATTTTGGAAAATCTAAAATAGGAAACTTCTCTCTCTTTGGTATTTTAGGAAGTTCCAATATTGATTTTATTGGAAAAGATATTGATACTACAGATTTGTTTGCTGCAAAAGATGAAGATGCTTATGCAAAATCTAACTTTAGTGCATTTGGTTTAAAACATACTATCAACATTGGCAAAAATTCGTATTTAAAAACCACTATTGGCAGTTCTAGCGCTACATCAACTTATGATGCAGACAGGTATTTTAATTATCAAACCCCAAGAGAAAGAAAACTACAATTTACTCAAGTAGATAATACTGAAAGCAGGGTTACTTTTTCAACCCTATTTAATTCGAAAGTTTCAAAAAAATTTACTTTACGCACCGGTTTACTTGTAGAAAGTTTTAACCTTAAAGCAATACTAAATGATAGAGATAGGCAAAGAGATTTAAATGGAGATGGCTTTCCTGACTTTGTAAATATTATAAACAACGATGGTAATTATTCTATTGTGCAACCTTATGCGCAAGCTCAGATTAGGCTAACTGAAAAATTAACTTTTAATGCGGGTTTACATGGACAATATTTTTCAGTAAATGAAGAATTTGCATTTGAGCCAAGAACATCTTTTTCTTATGCAATAAATCCTAAAAACTCCATAAATATTGGTTTTGGAGTACACCATCAAAATGTAGCAGCACCTATTTTATTTTTAAATGAAAATATTGGCGGCAAGCTGGTTCAAACCAATAAAGATTTAGACTTGGTAAGAAGCCAACATTATGTAATAGGTTATGATACCCGCTTTGGCGATAAGTGGAGAGCAAAAGTGGAACTGTATTATCAAGCTATTGATAAAGCTGCGGTAGAAAGAGCACGCACTGGTTATTCCTCATTAACCGAAGGCGCTAGTTTTAATTACTCTATTGATAAAACATCATTGGTAAGTAATGGAAAGGGGAGCAACTCAGGTGTAGAGCTAACATTAGAAAAATTTTTCAGCAAAGGTTTTCATGCATTATTTACATCATCTTTTTTTGAAAGTAAATACGAAGGCAGTGATGGAGTTGAAAGAAATACACCTTTTAATAATGGATATGTGGTAAATGCACTTGCAGGAAAAGAATATAAAATAGGTAAGAATAAAAAGAATATTTTCTCTATAAATACTAAAATAACTACTGCCGGCGGTAGGTATTACACGCCTGTAAATGTAGCTGCTTCAAAAATTGCAGGGTACGAAATTAGAGACGACTCAAAACCATATAGCGAGCAATACGATGCTTATTTTAGAATGGATATTAAAATTGGTATGAAATTAAACAGTAAATCAAAAAAACGTGCGCATCAGTTTTATGTAGATTTTCAAAATGTTACAGGTAACGAAAATGTATTTTCAAAAGATTATAATAGATTAACGGGTGTAGTAAATCAGAAAAACCAATTGGGTTTTCAACCGGATTTTGGTTACAGATTTACTTTTTAATGATTTCATATGCAGTTTTGGTTTTTGCTAGGTGGTATTTTTATACCACTTAGCATTTTTAAAGATTTCATAAAACCTGCTAATTAAAAATATTTTTTATGCAAAATGCTATAAACTTAAAAAAAAATTTTCTATTAAATCTGAAAAAAATATTTTAGCATCTTAAGTTAATTTTGTAGGAGATACGTAATTTTATCTATATTATATTTTACGATAAAAACCATGGCTACAAAGTATGTTCACACAAATTATTAGAAGCTTTAAATCTATTGTTTCATTAAATAAAATAGAGGAAGATGCTTTTATTAAAATTTTAGAAGTACAGCAATTTAAAAAGAAAGAATTTTTATTAAAAGAAGGGCAGATATGCGATAAAATTTCTTTTATTAACAGTGGTTGTATGCGACTCTTTAACGATGAAGATGCAATTGAAAAAACTGTTCAATTTTTTTTTGCTGATTCTTTTCACACAGACTTTTCAAGTTTTTTAACGGGCAAACCTACTGTGGAAAATATGCAGGCCATTGAAGATAGTGAAGTGGTAATCTTCAAAAAAAATGATTTGTACAGGCTGTATGACGCTTATCCGGTTTTTGAACGGATAGGTAGAATGATGACAGAGAATGCATTTCTTTCCATTTCAAAACTGAACCAAATGTTTAATGAAACGCCTGAACAACGGTACTTAAACCTTTTTAAGCAGCGCCCCGAAATAGTTGAAAAAATCCCTCAGCATTATATTGCTTCTTACCTTGGTATTCAACCAGAATCTTTAAGTAGAATCAGAAAAAGAATTTTAAGTTCTAAGTAATTTCCTAACTCAAGTCAACGGTTTATTTTTTCAATTACTATCATCTTTACAGTATAATAAAATACTGTAAAATGAAGAAATCAATTCAAATATTAATAGCAGCTTTTCTGCTAGTTAACAGTAAAGCATTTACACAAACTAATGCAAACAAGCAAAGTAAGTGGGGGCTGGAGACTGAGCTTATACAACCTTTTTTGCAAGAAGTGGGTATTTTTCGAATTCAGGCAACCAGAAAAATTACTCCTAATGCCTACCTTCTAGTTGGCGCATATATACGCCCAAATGTAAAGCACAACATTGTAGAAAAGATAAATGAAAACCTTTTTATAATTGGCTACAGGCAATACTTTTGGAAAGGTTTACATGTAGAAGCAAAATCAAATATTGGCTACGCAAGAGGAACAAAAAATAAAATTGACGGAAAAGATTATAATAACTTTTCATGGTTTTGGGAGGCAAATGCAGGGTATAAATTCAATATTAAAAAGAAACAATTTTCAACTATTTATTTAATTCCTCAGTTTGGTATTTTAAGCAGCATTAGCTCAGATATTGGTCCCCGAGGCGGTAATAGTGATACTTTTTTACAAGGCAATTTATTAGTAGGAATAAATTTTTAGTACATAAAAATCAACAAACAAAATGAAAAAAATAGCAACGAGCATAATAACTACAATTTTTTTAGTATTGGCAAACAACAGTCAAGCCCAAGTAAAAGTTGAAGATATTTCATTTACTTCAGCAGAATTTCGTGCAGGTTATGGTATAAGCCAATTTGGTTCGGGATTAAAAGAGAAATACGATGCCGAAAATTTTTCAACTTCCGGTGGTGGTCTAGCATCGCTAGCTGCATTTCGTAAGTTTAAAAAAATAAATTTTGTAACCTTTGGTATAAAATACAAATCGCTTGGTGCTGGCCCTGCCAAAGGAGATAATGACCAAGAAATGTTTTTTAATTATTGGGGGGCAGCATTTTCAGCAAAAGTTTTTCCATTAGATAAAAATGCAAGGAAGGGGCTTTATGTTCAAACCGATTATTTTTTTGTAACCCAGTTTACACAAAAATACTGCACACAATCAAGCAAGCAATTCAATCATCAGTTTGCAATAGGCAGCGGTATAGTTTTGGGAGCCGGTTATGATTTTCCTGTAGGCAAGGGAAAAAATATGCTGACTTTAGGTTTCGAATATGAAACAGATAGTAGAACTGGAGAAGTTACAGGTATAGGTAGTAAAAATTTTAAAAGCTCCAATATTGGAGTAATGGTTGGTATAAAATTTTAAAAGCGTATTTTCTTAAACGATAAATCCCCATCTACGCTCTTATCCCGATAAGGTGTTTTTATTTATGTAGCAAAGAAAGTGTTGAGCAGTATTTGTTAATTTTTAATGCATTAAAATATTGTGAAAGCCACAGTATAAAGCCACTTTATCGGAATGAGTGTGTATAATTAAAATACTTTTTTATGAACAAAACTAAGATCATTGTTAACTGAAATAATTATTACTGAAACCCAAAAAATATAAAAAGTTTTATAAAGCGCTAAAATATCAGCATATGTTATCAGTAAATAAAAAATTATACCAAGTGCTAAGGTTAAATTTTGGTATTCAAAAAACCAACATATCTGAACACACTAATATAATTCAAGCATATAATTTATGCGATTGGGAGCTTGAACTACTTTACTATAAAATTGAAAATGCTTTTAATATTGAAATAAAAAAACCGGTACCAAAAGATGAGATAAGTTTTAAAAAACTAGAAGATGCAGTGCTTGAAATCCTTTTTAATAATTTAATTATAGATAAGTTATTTCACCCAAATTTTATAATGATAAAAATAATAAAACAAAACAAACCATTATTTTGGCTGGGTAATGCTATGATTATTATTTTTTTACTGTTGCTTTGTTTTTATCCATTTAATGATACAATAATTTTAGGGTTAAATTCAGTTATAAAACCCATGAAGTTTGCTTTAAGCATTTGGATATATAGTTGGACAATGGCTTTAATTTTACATTATGTAAATAATACCACAGCAGTCAAAATTTATTCTTGGGTTGCTGTTATATGTATGGGTTTTGAGCAGGCGGCTATCACAATGCAGGCATTGCGTGGAGAGTTATCTCATTTTAATAGAACAAATATTTTTGGAATGGTTGTTTTTGTATTAATGGGGGTTTTTATCCTTACTATCACTTTATTTACAGTTTATATTACCTGTATTTTTATAAAACAAAAAACCTATAAATTACACGCTGCAAAAGTTTTAAGCATAAAAATAGGACTTGTTTATTTTATCGTTTTCAGTTTATATGGGGGCTACATCAGTAGTTTGCCGGGCCACACTATTGGTGCGCCAGACGGAAGTAAAGGATTACCGTTTTTAAATTGGAGTACACTATTTGGAGATGTACGAGTCGCCCATTTTTTTGGTATTCATAGTTTACAAATAATTCCATTGTTTGCTGTTGTAACAGGTAAATATTTTGCTACTAAAAGTACATTGTTGTTTGTTAAAATATTTTCTGTTCTGTATATATGTTTTGTAATTTTTGTGCTTTTACAAAGTGTAAAAGGTATACCATTTATTGGGTAATATTTTTAGTTTAAGGACTTGCACTACTATATATTTTCTACAATATTATTATTTGTTGCTTTATAGTTTGAACTTACATTACCAATTAATAAGAAATCTAATAACTAAAACTTTGCATTAATAATTATAATGTTGAACTTAACATCTAATTAATTCGTTCATAAAGCATGAATAAGAAAACATTATTATCATTAGCAAGTATTTGTTTAACATCAGCAATTTTTGCGCAACAAAATGTATTAAATAATTTTAATAAAGAGCGAGAAAAGATTAGCAAAACGGGCTTGACAGTTTTATCATCCTATGCCGCAGCTAATATTATTTATGGAACCATTGCAGCATCAAAAGCTGGTGGAAGTAATAAATATTTTCATCAAATGAATGCCATTTGGAATGGTGTAACCCTTGGCATTGTAGGTGTAGGTTTTCTCGCCGCAAAAAAAGAAGGCGTATTATCTTACACCGAATCTTTAAAAAAACAGCAGAACATTGAAAAACTGTTTTTGTTTAATGCAGGGTTAGATCTTGCATATATTGCAGGAGGTGCATATATGAAGGAGCGTGCAAAAACAACTAATAAAAATCCATTACGGTTAAAGGGTTATGGAGAAAGCGTTATGCTACAAGGGAGTGTATTACTTTTGTTTGATGGCATTATGTATGCCATTCACAATAAGCATGGCAAAGCGCTTTACAAAATGGGAGACAATTTAAAATTAGCTGCTACGGAAAATGGAGTAGGGGTTGTGGTTAAATTGTAACGTACCTATAATTTTTAAATGCTTACTTACAAGTGCACTCTCACCATCTTGAAAAAATAATATTTACCTTCAATAAAAATATTAAAAAATGCGTAAACGCCTCTTGTTCCTAAGTCTCCTTTGTATGTCAGTAAGTTTTGTTTCGGCACAAAAAGCTTCAACCTACGATCCTCATGTTTTGTTTAGTCCTTTGTTTTATCCAAATGGAGGAAGCATCACACGTTCCTCTGATGGATCACCAAACGTAGGATATTGGCAAAACCGGGCGGATTATCAAATTAATGTTTCGCTAAATGAAAATACCAACGAAATTGCAGGCTCCGTAATTATTACCTACAAAAATAATGGACCGCACGCTTTGCCATTTTTATGGCTACAGCTCGATCAGAATTTGTTTGCAAAAGGCAGTAGGGGACAAGCTCGTATGCCAGTTGGTAGTCGCAGCCGCTATGGCAATGCGGAAAGTACTTTTGATGGTGGCTATAAAATTTCTTCTGTAAAAATACTGGCAGATAATAGCAATGCAAATTATGTAGTGACTGATACAAGAATGCAGATACGTTTACCAAAAGCTATGAAACCCGGTGGCGATATCATCAAAATAAAAATAGATTATTCATTTACTTTACCTGAAGAAGGGGCAGACAGATGTGGTATTTTAAAAACAAAAAATGGCAATATCTTTTCGGTAGCACAGTGGTATCCACGCATGTGTGTATATGATGATGTGGAAGGTTGGAACACACTTCCGTACCTTGGCCCTAGTGAGTTTTATTTAGAGTATGGCGATTACGATTTTAGCATAACCGCTCCTGCCACTCATATAGTAGTAGCAAGTGGCGATTTATTAAATGCCGCAGAAGTGCTTACTGCCACTCAGTTAAAAAGAATGACGGAAGCAAAAAACAGCGATGCAACGGTTATGATTCGTACTGAAAATGAAGTAACAGAAACTTCTTCTCGCCCAAAAACAAATGGCACACTTACATGGAAATATAAAATGCTTAATGCAAGAGATATTGCCTGGGCATCCTCCAAATCATTTATATGGGATGCTGCAAAAATTAATTTACCTGATGGTAAAAAAGCATTGGCACAAAGCGCTTACCCTGCAGAAAGTAACGGGATAAAAAAGTGGGGCAGATCTACAGAATACACAAAAGCAAGTGTGGAAAATTATAGTAAAAGATGGTTTCAATATCCGTACACCAGTGCAGTAAATGTGGCCTCAAATGTTGGCGGCATGGAATATCCAGGAATTGTTTTTTGTGGTTCAAACTCAGAAGGAGCAGATCTTTTTGGTGTGACAGATCATGAATTTGGACATACATGGTTTCCGATGATTGTGGGTAGCAATGAAAGAAAATATGGTTGGATGGATGAAGGTTTTAATACTTTTATAAATACCCTTGCCTTGCAAGATTTTAATAAAGGAGAATATGATGGATCTATGCCAAGCCCTGCTGCGCTTGCCGGCTATATGTTTGGGCCTATGAGTGAAAGTGTTTTTAATACACCAGACGCTATGAAAGAATTTAACATTGGATCGAGCCTTTATTATAAACCAGGTTATGGGTTAACATTGCTGCGCAATAATATTCTTGGACCAGATAGATTTGATTATGCATTTAAAGAATACATAAAAAGATGGGCATACAAACATCCTACACCATGGGATTTTTTCAAAACGATGGATAATGTATCCGGTGAAAATTTAGATTGGTTTTGGAAAGGTTGGTTTATTGAAAACTACAAACTGGACCAGTCTATTAAAGAAGTTACATACGATGATACAAAGGGTGCTATTGTAACGATCGAAAATTTAGATAAGCTTGCCATGCCAATTATACTGTCGTACGAAACAGTTTCTGGTACCAAAGGCACAATGAACCTACCGGTAGAAATTTGGAACAACACTGCAAGCTTTAAGGTTAAATTGCCTGTAAAAGAAGCAGTAAAAAATGTAACGATAGATCCTGATAAAGTTTTTCCTGATATGGATTATGGAAATAATAAATGGGTACGGTAATGAGATTGCGAATTTTGAAAAGTAAAAATTAACAACAATGCCGTCACTAAAATGACGGCATTGTTAATTTAAGTTGTAAAAGATTTTTTTATTGAGTTTATAATTACTTAACACACATAAAAAGATTTTAAAACCTAATCATTTTAAATTGCCTTAGTATACATTTGCTTTTCAAGCATTTTACCGAAACTCAATTACTAGTATTTTTTACTATTTATCAAAACTTCATGAGAAAAATTTACTTATTCGCCTTATCAATCTGTTTTACATTTTCAGCATTTGCACAAACAACCATTATTTCTCCCAATGGCGATGGTGGTTTTGAAACAGGAACAACGGTAGCAGCTAATGGTTGGGTTGCTGTTAACCCAGGCTCCACAACTTTAGATAATTGGGTTGTAGGTGCAGCGCCTTCGGCAAGTGCGGGCACAAGGTGTGCATATATTTCTACCACAAATGGAACTACATGGGACTACTCAAATTTTAATACTGTAGAGCATTTATATAAAACATTTGCAGTTCCTACAAATGAAACTTCATTAAGTTTAAGTTTTAAATGGAAAGCAGGAGGGGAGGGTACATTAGCGGCAGATAATGATAACATGAAAGTTTTTTTAGTACCATCTAATATAGTTCCTACTCTAAATAACCAGTTGCCTACAAATTCTCAAATACTTGGTACAAACGCAATATCAGGTATGTACAAATTAAACGGTACAACTTATAACACAGAAACAATAAATTTTTCTTTAACGGCGGGTCTTACATACAAACTCATTTTTAGCTGGAAATCTAATGCTAGCATTACATCTCCGCCACCTGCAGTAATTGATGAGGTTTCTCTTGTTTCAAAATTTCCAAATACAATTATTTCAACATCAATCGGTGGCTTATGGAGTAATTCAAACAGTTGGATTGGTGGGATTGTGCCTAACCTTGATAATGCAGTGATTGCAGATGGAGCTATTGTAACTGTTGACCAACCTGTAACTGTAAATGATTTAACAATTGGATTAGGGAACTCTGGTATTTTGCAATGGAACAATGTAAGAAATAATATAACAGCATTGGGAAATGTACTTCTAAATAATGGTGCAAATCTCAACTTGTTTACTGCAGAAACTAGCCCAAATGGTATACAAATTAACGTTGGTAATAATTTTACAAATAACGGAAGAGTTCATGCTGCATATGCAACAATTAACACAGCAGGAATAAATTTTAATGGACCGAACAGTAACCCCACACTTGATGGCAATGGTACATTTGTTGGCGGAATAGTAGGAGCACTTAGTTTTAGAACTATAGGAAATTCAATTATAAATACTGCTCAAAATCTTACTGTGAGAACGCTTACCCATACGTCTGGAATTTTAAATACTAATAATAAATTAGAAATAAATAATACAAAACAAATTTTTGGAGAAAATTTTAATCAAAAAATATATGAGGTAGTGGTAACAAACATGGGTTCAGGTTATAACACAGCTAATCCTCCAACAATTACAATTGATGCACCAGTTGACGCTGGCATTACTGCTACAGCAATTCCAAATATTGATGATGCAACAGGTACATTAAGAAGTATTATAATTACTAATTCTGGTGATGGGTACAAAACAAATCCTATAGTTAATATAACTGGAGGTACAGGATCCGGTTGTGTAGCAGTAGCTATAGTAAATATAGTATCTGCAGGTGTTATTAATGGAACTGGTTTTAAAAGTGGGGCATCTATGGTAGTTGGTACTTTAAATATAAAAAGCGATCAATCTGTTGGAAGTATATATACATCTTTTGGTGGAACAGGTTACGCTTCTGCACCGAGTATCGGTGCTTCTTTGCCCGCAGGCAATTCTTTAAATCTTATTACAAATTCAGGTTCTGGTTATACTTCATTACCTACAGTAGTGGTAATTGGTGGCGTAAAACTATTGGGTGCTACTGATCCTACATTTACCGTTGTAGTAGCACAAGGAAAAGTTGTATCTGTTTTATCAGCTAATGGTGGAACTTTATGGCAAGTACAGCCAACCTTAGTTATTACAGGAGGCGGCGGTTCCGGTGCTACATGTGCATATCCGGCAAATTGTTTGGTTACTGCAAATGCTACTATAAGCTATGGTGCGGTAAATAATTTTATTATTACTAATCCTGGTTCAAGTTATGTAGCTGCGCCAGCAATTGGTTTAGAGGGTGGAGGGTTTACCAGTGAAGCTTCAACCCCTGTTGCCTTAGTTGCATTATATAATTTAAATCTGGTTTTTTTTCCACCGGCGGTAAATGATATTCAGCATATCGAGTCTGTTTTTATACCTTCCAATAGAAAATTAAATCGCTTGTTAATGTCGAGTGCTTCAGGTGCTTCTTTTACAAACGATATTGAATTATACGGAACAAGTCCTTTATTTCTAACTGCTGGAACTGTAAACATGGGTAACAATACTTTGTTTATATCTTCTCCCACTTATGCTGGAAACAGTGGATCAACAACATCGAATATTTCAGGAAATATAAAACTAAATACTGCCGGTGGTTCTGTTACAAGAAATTTTCCTTTTGAAACTACTTTAATAGTTAGGACTGGTAATGGATCATTGAGTAGTGGTGCTACAATTACAACTTTAATTGCTACAAATACTTTATCTCCGTCTGGAGTTGTTTTCCCCGCAGGTTATGCAACAGGTAAACGTGCATACAGAGTTAGAACAAATGCTGGTGAAGTTTATGGAACGACCCCACAGGTCACTTTAAATTACAATTCAAATGATAGCCTTATTTCTGACAACGCAAGTTTAACCATTGCACAATCATCTTCACTTACAGGACCTTGGTCTATAAAAAGCGCAACATCTATTTCCGGATTATTACCTGCAACAGGTTCAAGAACTACCACTGTTTCAACTCCAGGTCCTATTATACCAACAAATGATGATTATTATGCATGGACAAGTACATTTGCAAATGTTGCTTCCATAGCCAGTGGCGATTGGAATGATCCTAACACATGGAATACAGGAGCTGCGCCGATTTGCACAGACAAAGTTTTAATAAATAATACACATAATGTATCTGTAACAATACCTGCAATGGTAAGCAGATCGTTGTTTATTCAAACCAATGCTGTATTAAATGTAAGTAATGGAGACCTTACTGTTGGCTGTACTTCAAACAACAGTTCGCTTATAAATTATGGGAATTTAAATATTTCTGCTGGCGTTTTAAATATTAATGGAAACCTTGAAATTACACAAGGTTCAAAATTTATACAAAGCGGTGGAAATATAAATGTAGATGGCAATGCAGGAGGAAATATTGCAAATTCCGTAGCAGCTGGAATTTTTATTGTAAATATTTTAGGTGGCACAACTTCTGATATAAATTTAACAGGGGGCGTATTTACTATAGTAGATCCACATGTAGCCACAACACGTACTTTTAACGCTGCACTAAACGAAGTAGGATCAATTATTACACCCGCAACACATACATTTAAATTTGGAAACGGTATTTCCACAGATAATGGAAGTTCTCAAGGTTTTGAGTGTTTTGCCTTCAATGGATTAGGCATTTTTACTTTTGGAACAGTGATATTGGAAACAGTTACTGGAGGTACAAATAGATACGTTTATTTAGTAGATATTAAAAGTGCTTTTGCTACTAAAGGAGATTTAATCATCAATAATGGTGCAGAGTTACGTCAGGCCAATACAAGCCCAGTTGGTGCAGTTTTTTTAGGAAAAAATTTAGTAGTAAATGCAGGTGGAACAATTACTTTACCTGGTTATTTAACCTGTGCAAGAATTGCATCTACCTCAAGTTCTACAATAGGAATTTTTACTATCAATGAAATACAATTTATCAGCGGATTGGGTATTTTTAGAAATGCAGTAAGTGCCCCAACTGCAAACCTAGGAATTTTTCAAGTTGGTAATATAAATTCATCAGGTGTAACATTGTTGGTTCCACTTGTTTTAAGCACACAACTATTATTGAATACAGGTGTAATTAATACTTCAGTTACTAATTTATTAACCTTGGGTTACAACTCTTCTAATGTTGGATCACTTTCTTATTTTGGTGGAAGAATAAACGGTCCATTTAAAAGATGGATAGCGGCATCTACTGGTGCACGACAATTTCCTGTAGGCAACAGTACAAATATTTTTAATACCGATATTAATTTTACAACTGCACCTACAACCGGTGGAACACTTACTGCACAATGGATTGATAGTGACCCAGGTTTTCCTAATGCTGCAGCTTTAATAGAACCCGTAGGAAATATTACAATTAATAAAGTTGTTGCAGCAGGCCAATGGCAAATTGATGCTGCTGATGGTTTAACAGGTGGAAATTATACCGGAACTTTTAAGCCTACAGGATCTAATTTAAATATTATTGATTACACAAAAACAGTATTGGTTAAAAGACCTTCTGCAGGTGGTGATTGGACCTTAGATGGCACACACATTAATACCACCGGTTCTAATGCAGCACCAGTTCTTAGTCGCACAGGTATGAGTGGCTTTAGCCAGTTTGCTATCGGCGGAGAAAATCTAACAGTGCTTCCTATATCAATAGAATATTTTCATGGTAGCAAAATTGCCTCTTCAAATTATCTAGATTGGAAAGTAACATGCACAACATCTCCTAATGTTTTATTGTTATTAGAGAGAAGTGCTGACGGTAGAAACTTTACAACAATAGATGAACAAAATGCAACGGCAATTCGTTGTTTGCAATCATTTAATTATACGGACACAAAACCACTTTCAGGCTTTAATTATTATCGTTTAAAAACGATTTCTCCCGATGGTAAAATTGCATATAGTGCAATGGTAGTATTGCTAAACAAAGAAAAGGGTTTTGAGTTAATAGGTTTAGTGCCCAATCCGGTAAAAAGCTTATCAATATTATCTCTTACAACAGTGAAGGGCGGCAAAATAGTTATTAATGTAAGTGACCTTTCTGGTAAAATAATTTCACAAAAACATGTTATTGTAATAGCAGGTAACAATACAATAGATATGAATTTTGAAAATTTACTTGCAGGCACATATACCTTATCTGCAGTAAATGCACAAGGAGAATTTAAGTCAATGCGTTTTATAAAATTGTAGCTTTCTTTTATATTTGTATAACAAAAATGCCGTCAATAAAATGACGGCATTTTTAATAAAAGATTAATTTTAAAATTAAAATTATATGTCTCTTCGCCCCAAAGAATTACATCTTATTGCTTCTTCCTTATCCTTTGCCAATTGTGCTTTAAGCTCATCGAGGCCATTAAATTTTATTTCGCTGCGCAGATGTTTTTTTAAAGTAATTTTTAAATCTTTGCCATAAATATCTTCATCAAAATTAAAAATATTTACTTCTATCGTTCTTTTTTTACCATCCACTGTTGGGCGCATTCCAATATTCATCATTCCACTTAGCACCCTGTTTTCAAGTTGAATATCTACTGCGTAAACACCATCAGCAGGAATTAATTTGTTTTCATTTTCAATAAATAAATTGGCTGTAGGGTAACCAATTGTTCTGCCTAATTTATTGCCTTGTATAACCGTGCCACTAAAAAAATAATCGTACCCTAAATATGCAGCTGCAGTTTCAATATCGCCTGTATGTAGGGCATGTCTAATTTTGGTAGAACTGATGGTAATATCTTTTAAAATATGCTCCGGTATTTCTTTTACCTCAAACCCAAAACTTGATGCTGATTTTTTCAATAGATCAAAATCACCTTCACGGTTATTACCAAAACGATGATCGTAACCAACCACAATAACAGCGGGATTAAATTTTTCAACCAAAAACTTTTCTATATAATCATTTGCAGATAATTCAGAAAAAGATTTATCAAAAGGGACTACTACAATATTTTTCACCCCCATTTTCTGCAACAATTCATACTTTTCTTCAGGAGTATTTAATACATAGAGCGGTTTGTCTTTAATTTGAACAACTTGCTTTGGATGAGGATAAAATGTAATAAGTACTGGCGTACCATCAATACTTTCTGCTTCTTTAAGCAGTTGCGAAATAATAAGCGCATGCCCTGTATGCACACCATCAAAACTTCCTGTAGTTATAACTGCACGTGTAAAAATGGGCAGCGAATGTATATCTGTATAAACTTTCATATTAGCGGTGCAAAAGTAGTTGAGAAAACAATATTGAAAATCGGTAATAGAACATTTATTTTGCATTAAGAAAATTCATACAAAAGAATGGGTTTTAAAATTTATAAAAATTAAAATCAACTATTCAACTAATCAACCAACAATGTCTCTATACGCAAAACGTGGTGTTTCAGCTCAAAAAGAAGAAGTGCATGCCGCTGTTAAAAATTTAGATCAGGGATTATTTGCAAATGCTTTCTGTAAAATCTATCCCGATTTTTTGGGTGGAGATGATGATTTTGTAAACGTAATGCATGCAGATGGCGCAGGTACGAAAAGCATTATGGCCTATTTATACTGGAAAGAAACCGGCGATATTTCTGTTTGGAAAGGAATAGCTCAAGATGCTGTTGTGATGAATTTAGATGATTTATTATGTGTAGGCATTCATGATAACATTGTATTTAATTCAACCATTGATAGAAATAAAAACCTCATTTCTGGTGAAATTTTAGAGAAAATTATAAATGGAACACAAAATGTTTTTGATATGCTGGCTACACATGGCATTCAAATACATTACCTCGGTGGTGAAACTGCAGATGTGGGAGATGTGGTGCGTACAGTGGCTGTAAATGGTACTATGACGAGTAGATGGCCAAAGAACAAACTCATAACAAACGATAAGATACAGGCTGGCGATGTTATAGTTGGGTTAGCATCTTTCGGACAAGCAAACTATGAAACCGAGTACAATAGCGGCTTAGGAAGCAATGGACTCACAAGTGCAAGACATGATGTACTCAGTAAATTATATGCTGAAACTTTTAAAGAAAGTTATGATAACAATTTAAGCGAGGAAGTTGTTTACATTGGCTCACATAAATTAACCGATGAAATTGTAAGAAATGATGGAGAAAAAACCAGCATAGGCAAATTATTGCTCAGCCCTACCCGTACGTATGCGCCGGTTTTAAAGGAACTTCTTACCACTCATTTTGAAAAAATACACGGGCTTATTCATTGCAGTGGCGGCGGACAAACCAAATGTTTAAAATATTTACCTGATAATTTTAAAATAATAAAAGATAATTTATTTGACACACCGGAAATATTTCAAATTATTGCAAAAAGCAGTGGTAGTAATTTAAAAGAAATGTATGAAGTGTTTAACATGGGTTGCAGACTCGAAATTTATTGCGCAGCAGATGATGCACAGGCAATGATAGATGCTGCTCATTCATTTGGAATTGCTGCTCAAATTATAGGTAGAGTAGAACCAAGTACTAAAAAAGAATTGCTCATAAAAATTGGTAATGAAGAAATTCATTATACTCATTAGAATGGATAATTAATTCCCACAGTAAAATTAAAATTTTCGTAACGCCATTGACGTTGGTTTTTAAAAAATATTTTTTGAAATGCATCGTTAAAGCCTATTGGCGGGGCTTTCCATCCATTATTTACATCGCTGCTTTCGGGGCGTTTAAAACGAAAACTAAAATCTGTCCGCAGAATTAGGTAAGAAAAATCGAACCTAAAACCATAGCCTGCCGAAAGTCCAATTTGTTTATATAAATTTTTAAATTCAAATTTTGTTACTTCATTTATAGTGCCCGGTCTAGGAGCTTTCATATTCCAAATATTGCCAATATCTACAAATGCAGCTCCTTTGAGAGTTATTAAATCCGGAACTATTCGTGCAATGTCGTGGCGAAATTCAGCATTTACTTCTATTTGTATATCTCCTGTTCTATCATTAAAAAAGTTTTGTGCTGTTGAAGAATAAGGAATTAATTTTTGTGCACCTCTTCCTATGCCTCTCACCGGCCATCCACGCATGCTATTGCTTCCTCCGCCAAAATATTGTTTAAAAAATGGAAGTGCAGTGTCTTTTTTAATAGGAATACCTATTCCTGTAAAAGCCCTAAATGCTATAGCCGTCTTGCGTTTAGTAACAGTGTATTTGTATTCTGCATCAAACTTTATAAAGTTCCTTTTAAAATTTTTCAAAATTGGTAGCAAACCAAGTGGTGTAAGCCCTGACTCTTCTAGATTTAGTTTTAATCCTCTTTCTTTTGATATACTTAAAGGATGGATAGGATTACGATATATACTTGCAAAGCTAAGTGCAGTACCAATTGTAAAGGAAGTATTATAAGAATATCTCAAGAAAGGATTTTGATCTAATAATGCTGTAAAAGCTGGGGATTGATTGTATAAATAACTAAAATCTGAATTTAAAATTCTGCCGGTAATTCGATGATTCTTTTTATTTGTACCTGTAAAACCTGCATTTAAATTCACCGTTTGCAAACTAAAAAGATTTAACCTGTTGTTGTATCCAAACCCTGAATTAATAAATGATTCTCCGGTTTTAAATTTAAGTTTTCTCATTACATAAGGAGAAAGACTTGGAATTAAGATATTATTTGTGTAACTAAGTTCATTGGAAAATATTAAGTTATTGGAATTGGTTCGGCTTCCATTATTCAGCTCAACACCAGCCCGTAAATTATGCGTCATGCTAATGGCTTGCTTACCAATATTTTTATTCTTTAGCGAAAAGTTAGCTGATAAACCAAATAAATTACCACCCAAAGCAGCACTGGTATTACTTGTAGATGAATAACTCACTTCAAGGGCATTTTCAAAAATAAATTTTCTGCCAGGTAATAGTTCAATAATCAAATCAATCTTATTTACTTCATCAAGGTTTTCTACAATTCTAATATTTATGCTCTGCCAAACGCCTAGCCTAGTAAGGTTATTAATCGTTCTAAAGTATTCTTCTTGTTTATAAACATCACCGCTTCGCATGGTAATGTTTCGGGCAAAAACAGTGTTTCTAAACAATCTTTCATGAAACCGATGAATGAAATTTTTAGTGGTACGTTGGGTTATAATACTGGTGTCAATAAAATTATCTTCAGGTCTATAGTCAGATAAAATATAAATTTTGTTGATGGTATACTTGCTCAATTTGGTACTGTCATCTGGCTTTATAATATCTAATGCCAATTTAATGGTAGGTGAATCTCGTTTCTGCTGTGCTTCATTCAACAACCTTAATTGTTCAAAAGGATCATCACTAATAGTTGTAAGGGCAGCAATACTGCTATCACCCCTCATTCTTAACTCTGCGGCTGTAAATTTATAATAACCATTGTTTCTAAAACTATCCACCAATCTGTTTATTTCAGCCAGAACGGCCACTTTTGTAACAGGTGTGTTTTGTATAATGTAACTTTCATTTTTAGATGCAACAGCAATTTTCTGCAATTCATCTTTCTTTAAACGGTAACGAAAAGTATCTATTAAAGTAGGTTTGCCCGCCACCACTTTATATTTCACCGTTACTTTTCTGTTGGAAGTATCTTGCGTATAAGATGCTTTTGCATTGTAATAACCTAAATGATACATGGACGATTGCATGTTTAATGCAGATCTAGTTGAGTAAGAAGTATCGTAGGCAATTGGTCTTTTTATGATATGTAATACAAAAAAAGCATCTCGTACATACACTTTACTGCTATCATCTAAATAGTTATTTAATCTTTGTAACACAGCCTGGCGTTCTACTTTGTTAAATTCTCCTCCAACCAATTCTATTTTATTGGCTACTATATAGGGTTTGTTTGCAGGGGCTTTTCTAATAATAGTACAGGATGATACAAAGAGTAAAAGAAAAATTATATTTTTAAGGCGAATAGAATTCATTTTATATTTTCGGCGCAGCTAAAACTGCATAAAATTTCATGATGATCAATAAATCAAGTGTCAAATATATTCAAAGTTTACAGCACAAAAAATTTAGGGATGAACACAGTGCCTTTATTGCAGAAGGGCCAAAGGTTGTGGAAGAGCTTTTAGAGAATAACATTTTTGAATGTGAGCATGTGTATTCCACCGAAAACGGATTAAATTATTTAAAAGAAAATCTGAAAAATAAACTTGCTGATAGAATAATTGTAATACAAGATTTTGAATTGGATAAAATATCAGCCCTTTCTACAGCTAATAATTTGCTCGCCGTTTTTAAGAAAAAGCCGATGGTAAATAGGATTAACATCAGCAATAAAATAACCCTTTTTTTAGATGATATACAAGACCCCGGAAACCTGGGTACCATAATAAGAACGGCCGATTGGTTCGGAATAGAAACCATTTTTTGCTCCAGTGCTACGGCTGATTGCTACAACCCAAAAGTTGTACAGAGTACGATGGCAAGCCTAGGAAGAGTAAATATTATTTATGGCAATATTAAAGATGAACTCGCAAAACATGCTAATATAAATAAATATGCAGCCGTGCTTGGCGGTAAAAATATTGCTGATATTGGTAAAATAAAAGAAGGTATTATTATTATTGGCAATGAATCTAAAGGTGTATCTGCCGATGTGTTAGCATTAGTGAACGAAAAAATAACCATTGCAAAACTAGGCGAAGCAGAATCGTTGAATGCAGCGGTGGCGGCGGGAATAATTTTGTTTGCGGTTTGTTAAACCTTTACCTAAAACTTATTGCCTTCACCGGCTCTACTTTCTTTACCAAATAGGTTGGTATGATAAGCGTAGCAATACATACCAGCAACGTTATCAAATCTACCGCTACAACTTGTCGCCAATCAATATCAGCCTGCGCTACAGACATATAATACGATTCTTCGTTAAGTTTTATAAATCCTGTTTTTTGTTGTATATAGCATAGACCCAAACCCAACAAAGTACCAGCCAAAATGCCTATTAATGCTACGCCAGATGTGTTGAACAAAAATACTTTTTGAATATCCCAATCAGTAGCACCGGTGGCTTTTAAAATTCCGGTCATTGCTGTACGTTCGAGTGCCAAAATAATTAAACAGGTTATTAAATTTACTACGGCCACAATCAGCATTATTACAAGCAATATATTTTTTAATTGCCCTTGCAAATTGAGCCAATCAAATATCTGTGGATAAATTTCTCTGATACTTTTACTGTACCAAGTATCCGGCAACTCTTTGTAAATTTTGCTGGCAATACTGTCCGTTTTTTTATAATCTTTTATTAATACTTCGTACCCACCTATTTGAGTTGGTTCCCAGTCATTCAAGCGGCGTATTAAATTAATATCGCATAATGCAAAATTTTTATCATACTCTTCAATCCCTATTTTATAAATTCCTGCTATGTTTAATTTTCGTGCAGTATTTCTTGAACCATCCGTTTTAAAAAAATATACAATTAAACTATCATTTACATCAAGTTTTAATTGTGTAGCGGTGTAGTTAGAAATATTTATTTGTTTACTGTAACCGCTATCAGTAAAGGATATCCACTTGCCCTTTATAAGAAAAGGTTGAATGCGGTTAAAATTATAGTTGGAATCCAATCCTTTCATTAATACACTTTCTATATCTGTACCAAATTTTAGTATGGCAGATTTGGTGGCATATTTTTCAACGGAAGCTACTTCGGGTAAATTAGTTAAATAATTTTCTACAGTATCATTTGCATAAATTGGATATTCTTCTGCATTGCCAATTCTATCATCTATATTTTGCTGCACACGCACATGCCCCCAAAAGTTAAAAACCTTTGTACTAATTACTCTTTGGAAACCATTAACAAAACTGAGAGCTACAATCATCACTGCAACACTGAGTGTGGTGGCGCCTGCAGCCAATCCAATAATAAAACGGCTAAAACTTTTTTGTTTAACAGATGCTAATCTTTTTGCAATGAAGTACGAAACGTTCAAACCAGTATTATTTTGTTGTATCTTCAAAAATAAATAATTAAACCTGTAAATGAATTTTAAAGATTTTTTGTTTTGCTGTGTAGCTTTTTTATCCAGTTTACATTTATTTGCGCAGCAGCCAGATAAAATTTACAAGCCCTATATTGCCACCGCACAACTATTTCAGTATGGCAACCAATCTCAGTTGCCCATTTACACTATCAATGGCGGGGAGCGTATTCAACTAGAGTTTGATGATTTGGATGGCAACTTTAAAAGTTATTATTACACTTATCAGTTATGCGATTATAATTGGAAACCTGTAAACCTTTCTCCATTCGATTATATAAAAGGGTTTACGCAAAACAGAATTACAACTTATCGATATTCGTCTATAGCACTTACCCGTTACACGCATTATCAGGCAATATTGCCCGAGCAAAATTCTGTCCCCATTAAATCGGGCAACTATTTATTAAAAATATTTTTGGACGGTGATACATCAAAACTTGTTTTTACAAAACGTTTATTGGTGGTAGAAACAAAAGCCTCTGTTGGCGCAGCTGTAGTTCAATTATTAAGTTCACAAAATTTTACCACTTACCAAAAAGTAAGGTTTACCGTAACCACAACAGATATAAATGCATTTAGTGCTGCGCAACAAATAAAGGTAGTAGTACTGCAAAATAACAGGTGGGATAATGCACAAAAAGATATTGCGCCAACATTTGTACGAGGAAATGTGTTGGATTATAGCAATGAAAATATTGCACAGTTTCCTGGCGGTAAAGAGTGGCGCTGGTTAGATATTAGAAGTTTTAGATTGCAAAGCGATCGTATAGACCACGCTGATTATGGTAAAACTTTTACCAACATGTATGCCGTGCCGGATATTGATAGAAGTGCACAGCGTTATGTGTACTATCCTGATTATAACAGTACATTTAATATTATTACTTACGAAAGCATTAATCCGCTATGGCAGGGAGATTATGCTACCGTGCAATTTAATTTTGCACCACCCGGCGGTAAAGAAATAAAGGGCAAAAATATTTATGTAGCTGGACAGTTTACAGGTTTTGAAACATCGGATAAATATAAAATGAAATTTAACGACAGTACAGGTTTGTATGAAGTGTCTGCATTTATGAAACAAGGTTATTACTCCTACACCTATTTGTTAGAAGATGAAAATGGGGTGGACAAAACCAATTTGCTCGAAGGTAATTATTGGGAAACCGAAAATAATTATACGATTCTTGTTTATTATAAAAGCTTTACTGATCGCTCAGACCAGTTGATAGGCGTGGGGCAAATAAATTCGAGAAGAGATAGACCTGGGTTGAGGTTTTGATGCTTGTTAAATAATCTATTAATTTTTTATTGATATTAGTCATAATGAAATTTTTTAATTTTTTTAAAACAAAAACCAATGAAAGTTTTAAACTTGAAATTGGTTCATACTTTGAGACTAAACTAAGTGATACCAGTTTAATCATTCTGATAAATGATGCAATCTCTATTTTTCAATTATATACTACTAAAGAACCTGATCAAATTATTGAAACTATAAATTTTAAAATTAATGACCAAGATTTAGCTGTGGCACTTTACAGATTTATTCCATTAGCATATTGTAGGCTTTTCATTCCAGAAGTTCAATATTCTGATAAATTTGTTTTATTGGATGATGAAAAAAATGAAAAATCTTTCTTATTCACTAAAGAAAAATTATTTCAATTGACTTTGGAGGTTTGCAAAAAAAGACTGTTAATAGAAAAGGACCAAGATAAAATCTTTCCAATTCTAATGCATAGTGCAAACTTTAATGCAATAAATGAAGCTTTAAATAATGGTTCACAATTAAATAATTTAAACTGTTCACCTTCATATTTTTTATAAATATAATTGAAGTGTAAAATCAAATACGACCTTATTAGATTTACTTCATAAAATTTTTTTATTTCATTAAATCATCACATAATTTTCCTTTATTAATTTTTCTCTTATTAGTGTAAATTTGTGTAATCAGTGGCAATAAATATTATACCCTTTCAATGACCCTCCTACAACAATTTACATCTTACATACAAAAAGAAAATCTTTTTCAATCAAAAGACAAACTACTTATCGCCGTAAGTGGCGGCGCAGACTCTACTGTTTTATTTGCTTTGTGTGCCGCTGCAAATTTTGATTTTACCATAGCACATTGCAATTTTAAACTAAGAGGAGAGGAGAGTGATAGAGATGAATTATTTGTAAAAAAACTATGTGAACAATATCATGTACCGTTCTTTTTAACCTCTTTTGATACAGCAACTATAGCAAAAACAAATAAAAAATCAATAGAAGAAACCGCTCGCAATATGCGCTATAATTGGTTTAAAGAAATAATGGAAGCGAGTAAACAACAGGCACAACCATTTAAATATTTACTTACCGCACATCATGCAGATGATAATATTGAAACTGTAATAATGAATTTTTTTAGAGGTACGGGCATAAAAGGACTAAGGGGGATTTTACCTAAACAACAACATATTATTAGACCATTACTATTTGCTAAAAGAAAAGAAATATTAGAGTATGCTGCCACAAATAAAATAGATTTTGTAACGGATAGCTCTAATGCTACAAACGATTATACCAGAAATCTTTTTAGAAACGAAATACTACCTGCCATTGAGAAGGTTTATCATGAAGCAGCAAATAATGTATTGCGAAATATTAATAGGTTTACCGATGTAGAGTATTTATATGAACAAAGTATAGAGGGTTTGAAAGAAAAACTGATAGAAATAAAAGGAAATGAAATTCATATTCCTGTTTTAAAATTAGGGAAAACGAAACCTTTATCAACCGTTATTTATGAAATAATAAAAGACTTTAATTTTACTGCTGCGCAAGTGAGTGAAGTAGAAAAATTGTTGGATAGTGAATCTGGCAAGTACATAAAATCTTCCTCACATAGAATTTTAAGAAATAGAAATTGGTTAATTATTTCGCCCATTATATCATCAGCAGAAACGGTAAATATTGTTATTGAAGAAAATGAAAGCAAAATTTTGTTTGGTGATCAAATATTGACTATCGAAAAGGTAGATATGCTTCAAATACTTGCTAGTGATGTATCTAAAGCTTTGATAAACGCAAATGATTTAAAATATCCTTTATTGCTTCGCAAATGGAAACAAGGCGATTATTTTTATCCTTTTGGTATGAAGAATAAAGCAACAGATAAAGTTGGCAAGAAAAAACTCAGTCGTTTTTTTGCTGATTTAAAATTATCTCTTATTCAAAAAGAAAATGTTTGGGTGTTGGAATCCGATAAAAAAATTGTGTGGGTGGTAGGTTATAGAATTGATGACAGGTTTAAAATTACCTCGTCGTCAAAATATATTCTAACACTGCACTTAACTCATTGTCTCCAAAAAAGCTGAATTTTTTAAGGTCTTCTAAAATATAGGGAAATAAATCAGATCTAAGAACTGTTATTAGTATTAAGGTAAATACAAAGCCGAACACAGATCCCCACAAATGTGCATCGTGGTTTACATTATCTTGATTTCTTTTTCCCATGTAAATACAATAAACAATATATAGTACAGCATATATGGTTGCCGAGATTTTTATAGCTCCATATAAATAAATACTACTCCAGGGGCTGAAAATAATACTGGCAAAAATTACTGCAGATACAGCACCTGATGCACCAAGAGAGCGATAATTAGGATCATCGTTGTGTTTTAAATAACTTGGTATGTCTGCTGATATCAATGCTAAAAAGTACAAAGCTATATAAGCAAATTGTCCGCCCAAGCCTGCAAGAGAAAAAATAATCTCTACATTTTTACCAAAAAAATACAACGTAAACATGTTGAAGATTAAATGCATCCAATCAGCATGTAAAAACCCAGATGTGATGAAACGGTAATATTGTTTGTTTCTTTTTTCATAATAAGGCCATCCAATTGTTTTGGCAAGCATTTCATTATTTGAAAATCCTACCATAGAAAATAAAACGTTCGCAATTATTAAAATGAGTGTAATGGGGTATCTCGAAAAATCCATAAATATTAATTTGTGCCAAAGCTAAGGCAAAACGATATGCAAAGTTTTGTTAACTTAACATTCATATTTTTATTTATAAACTGTTGGTATGCTTTTTGAAAATTGGCTTTTACATTAAAAAATCAACATTATGAAAGCAATTAAACTTTTTTCTTTATTCGCACTTATCATTTCATTTGTAAGTTGCGATGTTGTAAGAAACGCAACAAATACAACTGGCGGTGCAGTATTTTCATTAAATGGCAAATGGCAGTTATCTAGTAATAGTCCTGAAAATACCATGCTTAACAGTGTAGTAACTGTTTCTCTTTTTTCTAAAGAAGGAAGATTAACTTATGTGTCAAATAACAGCCAGTGTTATAGAGAGAATGATATAAAATGGCAAAATATTAAAACAGATAATGCAGGTGGTTTTACTTTGGATAATTTAATGAGCAATTGTACATCAGGTTCATTGGTTTATCAACCAGCTATTATAACTGTTATCAATAATGGAGAAATAAGACTTAGCGGTAAAAACGTTGCAGGGCAAGACAATACCCAAACGTGGACCAGAGTTAAATAAAATATAATATAATTAATTATTTTTATGGACAGCCACTAATTTAGTGGCTGTTTTTATTGACTGCATTTTCCATATCAAAATTGCCTTCACTATTTAAAAATGAAAAGTAGTAAAGATTGCATTTTTATTAGCAAATTAGCACATCATCACATTAGCTAGTTATCATGCATGATGATACTTTTCATTCCTCAAAATGCTGCAAGCCCTGTAAACTTGTTCTGCAAGTATAAGTCGTACAAGCTGGTGCGGAAAAACAAGTTGCGATAAACTCCACTTAAAATTTGCCCGTTGCATTACCGCATCGCTCACTCCATAAGCGCCACCAATAAGAAACACCAGTGTTTTTGTACTTTCCACGGTTCTGGTTTCTATAAATTTCGAAAATGCTTCGCTGGATAAAATCTTTCCTCTTTCATCTAATAATACCAAGTAATCTTCCTTGGAAAGTTGTGCAGAAATTGCTTCCCCTTCTTTCATTTTAAGCATGGAAGGTTCCATTAAACCCGCATTTTTGGGCATTGGTATTATATTCCATTCTACCGTAAAATAATTGCTTATTCTTTTGGTGAAGAGTTCAACCCCTTCTTTCACAAAACTTTCGTGGCTTTTACCCACACTCCAAAATTGTATTTTCATATAATGTGTAATTAATTACCCCTGATTACTTCAAAAAAGTAGGCTTAACATTTGATAATAATTGGAGGTAAATATAAACTCCAAAAATAGATTGAAAAAGATTCTCCCTATTGTATTTAAAATACTAAAAGTACTGCTGGTTTTAATAGTGCTGTTATACGCCGGTGCGTATTTTTATGTTAAAGCCAATAAAGCCAAAATAATAAAGCAATTAACAGAGCAAGTAAGTAACAAATTAGATGGTAAACTAATCATAGGTGATGCCGATATAAGTTTGTTTAAAAAGTTCCCAAGAATTGCGGTGGTTATAAAAGATATCTCATTAACGGATTCAATGTTTGCTCAACATAAACATACTTTCTTTTCAGCAAAAGAAGCTTTTGTAAATCTTAACATAATTAAACTAATAAAGAAAGATCAGCCACTCACGGGTTTATCATTGCAGAATGCCAGCGTGTATTTTTATACCGATACCAGTGGTTACAGCAATACCTATCTTTTAAAAGGTAAAAAAGATTCAGCCGGTGGGCCGAAAAGAACTTCGGATGAAATAAACCTGCAACGTATTGATTTAAATAATGTGCGTTTTGTTTTAGATGATCGTAAGAGAGAAAAATTGCACGATTTTGATGTAAAGGATATCACCGTAAAAATGGATGATTCAGATGGTTCTTTAATGATGAATACAGATGTAGATATGCTGATAAATAGTTTGGCTTTTAACTTACCTAAAGGAACATTCTTAAAAGGTGCAACATTTGAAGGCGATTTTAAATTAAAGTATGGAAAAATTTCTCAGGTTTTAAGTTTTGATAGTATAGATGTAGAGATTGGTGGAAAACCATTTAATCTTTCAGGCAAGTTTGATTTGGGTGATAAAAATCCTGCATTTTCTTTGAATGTGTATGCACGTAAAATTTTGTATGAAGATGTAAAAAAATTGTTGCCTGCAAGAATTGCTAAATCTTTATCAATGGTTTCGTTAGATAAACCGATAGATGCAGTGGCAAAACTTAAAGGGCCATTAAGAGGAGGGGAGCCCTATATTTACGCTAGCTGGAAAGTTGAAAATTCCAATATGGCTACAACTTTTTTAGATTTTGAAGATGCTAGCTTTACTGGATATTTTAATAACGAAGTGGTGGTTGGCCAACCAAGGTATGATCCCAATTCAGTTATCTCTGTCAGTAATTTTACAGGTAAGTGGCGTGGCATTCCTGTTTCATCACGTAAAATTGAAATATTAGATTTGGAAAAACCCACATTAACCTGCGATTTAGAATCAGCTTTTGCATTAAAAGATTTAAATGAAATTATACCTACCAACTCTTTACAGCTCACCTCTGGCAATGCAGCTATTTTACTAAGCTATAAAGGCCCAATCGAAAAAAACAATAACACCAATTCTTTTTTAAATGGAAATATTTCTTTTAAAAACGGCACCATGGTTTATGCACCAAGAAATGTTGAATTGAAGAATTTAAATGGGTTATTATCTTTTAAAAATTCTGATGTAAATATTCAAAACTTACAAGGCACGGTACTTAACAATAAAATTGTAATGAATGGTACAGCAAAAAATATTCTTACACTTATAAATACAGCGCCAAACAATGTAAAAATAGATTACCATGTTTTTTCGCCAGATCTTAACTTAAATGCATTTACCTATTTGCTTAAAAAAAGAAATTCAGTTGTAAAAAAGGTATCAACCAACAAAAAAAGTTTTGGAGATATGGCATCTAAAATTGATAATGTTTTAGAGAAGAGTATTATAGAACTTACCTTAAATGCAGGTAAACTTTCTTATAAAAAATTTGTGGGCAATAATGCAAATGCACATATCACCATGCTACAGGATAGATACATTATAAATAACGTAAGTATGCAAACTGCTGGCGGTAGTATGGGCGTAACAGGTCAGCTTGTTACCAGCGGAAGTGATTATCATACTGCTAATGTAAATGCAAATCTAACAGGTGTAGATGTAAACAAACTCTTTACTGCTTTTAATAATTTTGGGCAAGATGGTATCACTGCAAATAACTTGGAAGGGCAACTTACTGCTAAAGTAAATGCTAATATAAAAATAAGCGATGATGGTGGCGTGCTGCCTTCATCAGCAAATGGTGTGGTAGATTTCTCTCTGAAAAACGGTGCGCTAAACAATTTTGAACCAATTAAAAAAATACAAAATTTCATTTTCAAGAAAAGAGATTTTGATAACATTCGTTTTGCAGAATTGAAAGACAAATTAGAAATTAAAAACGGCGATATTAAGATTAATAAAATGGAAATACAGTCTTCTGTATTAACGTTGTTTGTAGAAGGGGTGTATGGCAAAAAATCAGGTACTGACCTTAGCATACAAATACCACTTAATAATTTAAAGAAGCGAGATGAAGATTATAATCCTGTAAACATTGGTACGGACAAAAAAGCAGGAAGAAGTATTTATTTAAGAGGAAAAACCGGTAGTGATGGAAATGTAGGTTTTAAGCTGGATTTGTTTAATAAATATGATAAAGAAAAGGCAAAAGCTGAGGAGAAAAAAATTCAATAGGCCTTATTTAATTTGCTTAACGTTATAGTATTATTTCTGTCCTATATACACGATTTTCCAAGCGTTGTTTAATTTGTAAATAATTGTACTTTCAAAATGGAGTGAAGTGTCAGCTTGCATTCTTTGTACCTCAAACAAAGTGTTTACTGAATAAACATTTTTTGAAATAGGAGTTATTGAATGTATAGTATTTTTCGAATATCTATTCTTTGTCCAGTAGTCTTTGTAAAAATCAATAATTTTTTCTTTTGTTGGATTTTCCATTTTCCAATAAGTTGTAATGGTATCGGACAAGAGGTTTTTTAAAACCATTGTATCTCTGTTATCTTCTGCACTAATATAATTACGAATGGTTGTTTGTTTTTTTACACTTAGCAACGATTGATGGAATTGGTTATTGCAAGAGAGGTTTACCAATAAACTAAAAGTATAGATGTATTTTTTTAGCATAGCGAGGGGATGAAAATGGATTCTAAAATTAATATATTTAATTAGTTTTCGCAAGGTTAGATATTAATGCGTGTAAATGTTTTTATTGATTAATTTAAAAACTAATTAATTCATAAAATAGAACAATTTATTGTTTTATAATAAAACAAATGCTATTTTCGTTTTATAACAGAAACCGAGGTCTTATATGAACACAAAATTATCTCAAAAACAAATTGGAAAGCGAATAACGGAGCTTCGAAAAATGAAAGGTTTGTCGCAAGAACAATTGGCAAAAGCAATTCAGATTTCTAGACCATCTTTGGCTCAAATAGAACTTGGGAATAGGAGTGTAGATGTGTTCGAATTGCAAAGGTTATCTATGTTGTTGGGTTTTTCTTTAGATGATTTTATGTCTAAAGATTTTTCTGTAATCAAAGATGTTGAAGGAAAAGCAGAAGCAAAACTAAAAAAAACTACGGAGCGTATTTCTATACCAACGTTGCAAGTAAATAAGTTTAAAAATATATTGTTGTATATACTTGAACGCTGCGCAGGCAAACCAAATGTTGGCGAGACTGTCTTGTACAAATTGCTTTATTTTTCAGATTTTAATTATTACGAATTGTATGAAGAACACTTAACCGGTGCTAAATACCGTAAGTTGCCTTTTGGTCCTGTACCACAAAAGCTAGATACCATTATAAACCAAATGATGGATCAAGGGCAAATACAAAGAATAAAAACGCAGTATTTTGATAAAATGCAAACTCGTTATATACCGCTTGAAAAGGCAGATTTGACAGAGCTAAAAGCGAGTGAAAAATTAGTGATTGATAATGTAATAGCCCAATTGAGCGATTGGAGTGCAACTGCCATTAGCAATTATTCGCATAAGGATATGCCTTGGTTAGCATCTAAAGAAGGAGAGGAAATAAATTACGAATTGGCTTTTTATAGAGATGCTCCCTTCTCTGTAAGAAACTATGGCGACGAAATGGAAGAGCAATGATATTTGAAGAACTAACTGAATTTAAAAAGGATTTGAAAAACCTTTTGAAAAAATACAAAACACTGCCCGATGATTTGGATGTAGTGAAAAAAGTATTGACTGTAGAACCTAATGAAAGACCGCCGTTTAGTTTTCGTATAGATAATTGGGGGCTAGAAACTTGTATTATAAAAGTAAAAAAGATTGCCTGCAAAGCTTTAAAAGGACGTGGAGCAAACTCTGGCTTACGCTTAATTTATGCTCACTTTGAAGCAGAGCAAAAAATAATTTTTATAGAACTATATCATAAAAATGAGAAGGAGAATGAGGATAGGGAAAGGATTAAGGACAATTTTGCTTGATGGATATAAATGTTTTGAATAAACTGCAATTTCATAAAACATTTCTTATCATTTAAAATAGTGGCATTTAGAAAATATCACTTTAATATTTTCCAAAGTATTAATAAACTCTAAAAAAATAACAAACTTTCTTTTTTTACAGTCCACAATTAAAGCTCAATAATATTCCCCCGCTCCGCCTAGCCCGCATTGGCAGTAGTAGCTCCTGCACAGAATACACTTCAAATTTTAAAATCATTTCTGTGCAGGACTACTACAGAAAGGCGGATACTGAAGATGGGAAATGTCCTTCTGCCCATGCTCCTAGAAAACAAGACACAAGACCGTTAGATTTTAGACACAAGAAAAGACCACTGACAACAGACAACCAGCCACAGCGTCCCAAACCCGTAACTCCCAAACCCGCAACTCTTAACTTCCCCCAATCAACTTAAATCGTTATTTTTGCATCCAAATTTAAAAAGAGGTTAGCGCTCACATGAAGAACATTAGAAATTTTTGCATTATTGCACACATTGACCACGGAAAAAGTACCCTTGCCGATAGGCTTATACAAAGCACCAACACCATTGGCGAGCGGGATATGCAAGCCCAAGTGCTTGATGATATGGACCTTGAGCGGGAGAAAGGCATTACCATAAAAAGCCATGCCATACAAATAAATTATCCCTACAAAGGCGAGGATTATGTGCTTAACTTAATAGATACGCCCGGCCATGTAGATTTTAGCTATGAAGTGAGTCGTGCCCTAGCCGCTTGTGAGGGGGTGCTGTTGCTCGTAGATGCTACGCAAGGCATACAGGCGCAAACGATTAGCAATTTGTATTTGGCAATTGAAAATAATTTGGAAATAATTCCGGTTATTAACAAAGTGGATATGGACGGCGCCATGATACCCGAAGTAACGGATGAAATTATAGAATTGATAGGTTGCAAGGCGGAAGATATTGTATTGGCAAGTGGAAAAACGGGCATTGGTATTGATGATGTTTTTGCGGCAATTATTACCCGCATTCCTGCGCCAAAAGGCGACCCAAAAGCGCCTTTGCAAGCACTAATTTTTGATAGTGTGTTTAATAGTTTTAGAGGGATAATTGTTTACTATAGAATTTTTGCAGGCAGTATAAAGAAAGGGGAGAAGGTGAAATTTTTTAGCACCGACCAAACTTATTTTGCAGATGAAGTGGGTATTTTGAAACTAGGCATGGAGAAAAAAGACGAAGTTTTTTGTGGCGATGTGGGTTATATTATTACCGGTATTAAAAATGCAAAGGAAGTAAAAGTGGGCGATACATTGACGAGTGTTGCCAACCCTACGAAAGAAAGAATTGATGGTTTTGAAGATGTAAAATCGATGGTGTTTGCAGGTATTTTTCCGGTTGATACAGATAAGTTTGAAGAGCTACGTGATTGTATGGAGAAGCTTCAACTGAATGATGCGTCGCTTACCTTTGAGCTAGAAACCTCACAGGCATTGGGTTTCGGGTTTCGCTGCGGATTTTTAGGATTGCTACACATGGAGATTATACAAGAGCGATTGGAGCGTGAGTTTAACCAAACGGTGATAACGACAGTGCCCAACGTTAGTTTTATTGCGCATACCAACAAAGGCGAAATCATACATGTACACAACCCTGCGTTGTTGCCTGACCCTACTCGTACAGATAAAATTGAAGAGCCATACATTAAAGCACAAATAATAACCAAGCCAGAATATATTGGAAACATTATGACGCTTTGCATAAGCAAGCGTGGTATGTTGATACACCAAGGTTACCTTAGCCCAACCCGTGTGGAGCTTACGTTTGAGATGCCACTTACCGAAATCGTTTTTGATTTTTATGACAAATTAAAATCGCAAACCCGTGGGTATGCATCGTTCGATTATCACCCAATTGGTTTTAGAGATGCCGATATTGTGCGGATGGATATTTTATTGAACAACGAAAAAGTAGATGCACTAAGTGCATTGATTCATAGAAGTCGCTCGGCAGAATTTGGTAGAAAGCTTTGCGAAAAACTTAAAACGTTGTTGGATAAACAGCAGTTTCAGGTGGCTATACAAGCGGCTATTGGTGCCAAAATTATTGCCCGTGAAAACATAAGTGCTATGCGAAAAGATGTAACCGCAAAATGTTATGGTGGTGATATTAGTCGTAAGCGAAAACTATTGGATAAACAAAAAGAAGGTAAAAAGCGTATGCGCCAAATAGGAAATGTGGAAGTGCCGCAAGAGGCGTTTTTGGCAGTGTTGAAGTTGGATGATTAAAGGAATTAGCTAATTTGCTGATGTGCTAATTTGCTAATGATAGCGCAATTTCTTTTATTTTTCGCTATCATCTTCGCTAAGTTCTTCGAGTACCCTGTCCTTAGGAGAGGGGTAGGGGTGAGGTTTTTATTTTTGGACAAAAAACCTTGTTTTTTGTCCAAGCTAAAACACAGCTATGGGCAACATCGTTGTGTCACTCACTTGTACGGCATACCATTATTCATCTTTTATTATGCAATAGATTGTGCAATAGATAAAGTAGTAGATGATGCACTACCAACCCCAACGGGGTTGACTTTTAGTAACCACGGGTGCAGCCCGTGGACATTGCCGAAGGCAATAAAAAATGACTATCATGAAATACCCACGCAAACTATCATCAGGTGCAAACAACACCGTAATCGTACTATCAGATACAGTAGTTGCAAAACTATTTGTAGATGATACACGCTCTGATATTGGCTCTGAAGCCGAGAAGATGAAGTATGCCAATACCATAAATGGCTTGGTGGTAAAATTTGAGGGACTAGAATACAATGAAGTAGTGCAAGCAGAAATGCTAAAAATGGAACGCATAAAACCCATTGATTTTAGAGCATATGAAATAGAGATAAGAGAACTTTGGCTTGATGTATTCGAAGACGAATTAAAACAACTGCATGTAAATGGTTTTGTGCATAGAGATTTAAAACGCCCAAGCGATATTGGTGGTTTAGCTTTTGATAATATATTACTTACTGAACAAGGATTGAGATTAATAGATATAGGTATATCCGCATTACAAAAACAAGTAGGCAATGATATTTTTAAAAAATATATTGATATTGAGTTGGAAGAAATGAAATTGTTTAGAGAATATTTTTTGAATCGTTAAGCTCCACTCACTACTACCCATTCACCACTCACAACAATGAAATTCTTTCCCGAATCAGCCTTACAACAATTAGAGTTCAACAAAATAAAAGAACTGCTTGCTTTGCATTGCCGTACAGAATACGCAAAACTAAAAGCAACGGAATTACGCATACATACCCACAAGTCTTACATAGAGTTGGAGCTCATGCAATCCAACGAATTTAAAATGATATTAGACAGTGGTGGCAATTTTCCCAACGATTTCACCACCAATATTTCAAGAGATTTAAAATTGCTCGGCATCCCCGGAGCATCATTATCAGGCGAACAATTTATTCTCATTCGCAGATTGGTGATGAGCATGGAAAGTATTTTTAGATGGTTTACGGTGGAAGTTAGAGAAACTTTTCCGGGACTTACAAAAGTGATAGACCAAAATTATTACGAAAAAAATATAAAAGTTTTAATAGATGAAATACTAGACGAAACAGGCGTAGTAAGAGATAAAGCAAGCGATGCTTTGTTTGATATAAGAATGAAGCTATATAAAAAACGTGCAGAACTTAGGCGCATGTTTGATAGAATTGTAGCAAAGCTAAACAAGCAAGGTTTTTTGGCAGACATAGAAGAAAGTTTTATGAATGGTAGGAGAGTGCTTGCGGTAGTGGCCGAGCAAAAGCGAGTGGTAAAGGGTGTATTGCACAGCGAAAGCGAAAGCCGCAAAACAAGTTTTATAGAACCCGAAGAAACTACAGAACTAAACAACGAAATATTTTCTTTAGAGTACGAAGAAACAAAAGAAATTTATCGAATACTTCGTGTGCTTACGCAGCAGGTGAGCATGTATGCACCACTCTTAAAAAGCTACCATGATATTGCTGGTGAATTTGATTTTATAAGAGCCAAAGGCAAACTTGCGCAAGATATGAATGGGGCTTACCCGCAGTTGGTTGACAAAGCACATTTGTATTTAATAAAAGCATATCACCCATTGTTGTTTTTATTTAATAAACGGAGTGGTAAAGAAACTTTTCCTACAGATATTTTGCTGAATAATGAGGCTAGCATATTGGTAATAAGTGGCCCAAATGCAGGAGGCAAAACCGTAACAATGAAAACCGTTGGCTTGCTACAAATAATGCTACAAAGCGGACTGCTCGTGCCTGCAAGCGCAGATAGTACGATGGGCATATTCAAGCAGGTGCTCATACATATAGGCGATACCCAAAGTATAGAATTCGAATTAAGCACTTATTCCTCCCACTTAAAAAACATGAAGCATTTTATAGAAAATGCCAATGGTAAAACATTGTTTTTTATAGATGAGTTGGGTAGCGGTAGTGATCCAAACCTTGGTGGTGCATTTGCAGAGGTAATCATGGAAGAGTTGGCTTTTAAACATGCATTTGGCATTGTTACTACGCATTATTTAAACCTAAAAGTAATGGCAAACAAAGTGCGTGGCATTATAAATGGCGCTATGCAATTTGACGAAGAAAAATTATTGCCATTGTATAAATTACAAATAGGTAAGCCAGGCAGTTCTTATACATTTTCAATAGCAGAAAGAATTGGGCTTGATAAAAAATTAATAAGTCGTGCTCGAAAAATTGTAGATGAAGACCAGTTTAGGCTGGATAAATTATTAAATAAAACGGAACAGGATTTACAAAAACTGGATGCAGAAAAATTAACCCTGGCTGAATTATTAAAAGAAAACGAAGCATTAAAAAAAGAAATGCAACGGGTGGTAAAAAAAGAAACACACCAGCAGGAAATGGAACGCATGCAGGAACAAAATAAAATTTCTGCAGAAAAAATAAATTACCTGAAAGACATGGAGCGTCGCCTAAAGGCAATGGTAATAGAGTGGCGCAAAGCAGAAGATAAAGAGGCAGTAGTGAAAATGATTCAGGCATTGCTCTTTAACCAAAAAGAAAAACTACAGCAGCAAAGCCATAAGAAAAAACTAAATGAAAAATTTATAGAAGTTGGAGGAGAAGTAAAAGTAGGCGATAAAGTAAAGATGAGGCAAAATAGACAAGTGGGAATTGTAAAAGAAATTAAAGGAAAAAAAGCTGTACTTCAAGTAGGCATAATGCCTATGACTGTTTTGTTGGAAGACTTAACAATTGTAAAAGACAAAGAAATAAAAGAATAAAAAAATAAAAATGTTAAGCCCCGCAGTATGCGGGGCTTGTAGTTTCATAAGGTAAATTCATTCAGATGTTGTTCAAACATTTGTGCTAAATTATAAATATAGTTGATGCAGTTAAATATTTTTTTCACACATCAAACGTTTGCAAGCATCATAGTATTTATAGAGTTTTTTAATCGTAATAATTGTTGTTTGTAAAAACTTACTTTTATAATTAAACCGACTGCATGTCTTTACTAAAACCCCGCTTAAGTTTTTGGCAAATAATAAATATGAATGTTGGGTTCTTTGGCATTCAATATAGTTTTGGGTTACAACAAAATTCTGTTGCACCTATTTACAGTTTCCTTCATGCAGATGCAGATAAGTTACCAATATTAAGTATTGCCGGGCCATTAACCGGTTTAATAATACAACCAATTATAGGAGCTTTAAGCGATAAGACCTGGTCACCAAAAAGAGGAAGACGAAAACCATATTTTATGTTTGGTGCATTATTTTGCTCTCTTGCATTATTTGCTTTTCCTTTTAGTTCGGAATTATGGATGGCTGTTGGTTGTTTATGGATTTTAGATGTAGCAAATAATACAGCAATGGAACCTTACAGAGCATTTGTGGCAGACAGGTTAGATGATGGGCAGCAGCACCAAGGTTTTTTAATGCAAAGTATGTTTACAGGTTTGGGTATTACATTAGCTGCATGGTCGCCTACATTATTCAAATATATTTTAAAAGGAGAGTCTGCAGCAGGAATTCCTTATTGGGTATTTGGTTCATTTTTTCTTGGAGCGCTTTGTTCAATTGGGTCCGTTTGGTGGAGCATGAAAACAACTCCTGAACTGGAACCATCGCCGGAAGAAATGGAGCATATAAGAAGTAGCAGTAAAAATATTTTTACGCCATTTATTGATATTGCTTCGGCAATAAAACATATGCCTAAAATATTATGGATGCTTGGACTGGTTTATTTATTTCAATGGTTTGCCATGAAAATTTATTGGGACTTTTTGCCTGTATCCTTAAATAAAACAATTTGGAACAGTACCATTACTGACAATGATATTTATAAAAACGAAGTAGTTCCATTTGCAGGGCAACTAAATGGATTGTATAATTTAATTACAATTGCAGCCGCTTTAATTTTATTGGGAATTGCAAAAAAAATAAATGCTAAATGGATTCATTGTATTTGTTTATGCCTTGGAGCTTTAACTATGTTTGCCCTTACATCAATACACAACAAAGGAACACTCGCATTTTCAATGATAGGTTTAGGTATTGCATGGGCAAGCATGATGGGGGTACCATATTTAATTGTTTCCAGTAGTATTCCTCGTCAAAGATTTGGAGTGTACATGGGTATTATTAATATGCTTATTGTAATACCAATGCTGATTTATACCGTATCATTTGGAAATATTTTTCGTGAGCTATTAAATAGAGACGCTGTTTCAGCTATTAAATTGTCTGGAGCCATGTTATTAATTGCAGCTGTGCTTACCCTATTGCTAAAACCTAAAAAATTAAATACAGATACATCAGTGGCCCCAATTAATGTTGGCCATTAATACTATTTATATGAATAAAATACTTTGTATAGGCGAGGCATTGATTGATATGATCTGTACTGATAAAGGAAGTGCGCTTGCCGATGGAAATAACTTTATAAAGAAACCAGGTGGTGCCCCTACCAATGTAGCAGCAGCTATTGGGGCATTAGGTGGTAATGCGTGGCTTGCAGCAAAAGTTGGTGTAGATCCATTTGGTAATCACCTAGTAGAAGTAATGCAGGATTTTAATGTTGACACTACATACATGCTACAAGATAAAAACTACTTCACAACTTTTGCTTTTGTGTCATTGATGGAAAATGGTGAAAGAGATTTTTATTTCAACAGAGGAGCAGATGGTCAATTATCTACAGAAGAAATAGATGCCATAAATCTACATGATTTTGCTATCGTGCATTTTGGTTCAGCTACTGGGTTTTTGCCTGGCCCATTACAAACCGCCTATTCAAACTTGCTCCAAAAATCATTAGCAGAAAATGTTTTTATCAGTTTCGATCCCAATTATCGTCAACTACTTTTTCAAAATAATACAAAAGCTTTTATAGAACAATCTTGGAAATTTTTAACGGCTTGTCACTTTTTTAAAGTAAGTGATGAGGAGGCAATGATGCTAAGTGGTAAGAATAATGTAGAAGAAGCAGCTAAAGTATTTTTTAGTAAAACAAAAGCAGTATTTGCCATTACGCTGGGAGAGAAAGGCACTTTCCTTGGTTTAAGCGGATTGTCTTTTATTGTACCAAGCATAGCAATTAAGGCCATTGATACAACCGGAGCAGGAGATGCATTTGTAGGAGCGGTTTTATTTCAGTTAAGTAAACTATCAACTTTAGAAAGAGAAGAATTGAATACAAATGATTGGGAAAAAATTGTAGCTAACGCTAATAAAGCAGGTGCAAAAACCTGTGAATATTTTGGTGCCATGGAAGCATTTAAACACCTTAATAAAGATATTTTTTAATGGAACCTAACATTGTTCAGTTAGAAATGGTAGATCTAACTGAAAATAAATTTACTGAGAGATTTGAAGCAGCTGCATCTGCAGTAAAGGAGTTGTATGATAAACTATACAGGAATCATCCTGACACCCAAAAGGAATATGAAAAACTGTTAGTAATAATAAACAATGCGTTTAAAAAAAGAGCTGAGATATTAAAAATTAAAGACCTTTTTAAAATGTCAAATGAGGGTGAGCCATGGTTTTTAAATAACAATATTTGCGGCATGAGTTTTTATGTAGATAGATTTTGTGGAAACCTGAACAATCTTAAAGAAAAACTTACCTATTTTGAAGAACTTGGTGTAAACCTTTTGCACTTGATGCCTTTATTTGAAAGCCCAAAAAATGAGAGTGATGGCGGTTATGCAGTTTCTGACTTTAGAAAAATTGATAAAAGGTTTGGCGATTTAAATGACTTAGACTTGTTAGAAAAAGAAATGAGAAAAAAAGGTATGTATCTCATGTTAGATATAGTACTCAACCACACTTCCAACAAACATCAATGGGCATTAAAAGCTAAAAAAGGAGATAAAAAATACCAAGATTATTTTTATTTTTTTGATGACAGAACTGTGCCTGATGAATTAGAAAAAACCATGCCCGAAGTGTTTCCTGAAAGTTCTGCGGGCAACTTTACTTATGTTGAGGAATTGGATAAATGGGCGATGACGGTTTTTCATAATTACCAATGGGATCTTAACTATAGAAACCCTGCTGTATTTAATGAAATGATGGACACTGTTTTCTTTTATGCAAACCTTGGAGTAGATGTTTTACGAATTGATGCACCGGCATTTATTTGGAAACAAAAAGGAACTACAGGTCAAAATTTAGCGGAAGCTCATACCATACTCCAGTTAATAAAACAATGTGTGCAAATAGCTACACCTGGTATGGCATTATTAGCTGAAGCCATTGTGGCCCCTACGGAAATATTGAAATATTTTGGTACAGGAAAATATCTCGCCAAGGAATCTGACTTTGCTTACAATGCTACTCAGATGGCCCTTCAATGGGATGCACTTGCTACAGGAGATGTGCGTGTAATGCTTGCTGCACAGGAAAAATTACTACAAAAACCTTTTGGCACAACTTGGATTACTTATACCAGATGCCATGATGATATTGGGCTTGGCTATGATGACAGTATGATTGGTGATGCTGGCTATAATCCCTATGAACACAGACGATTCTTGAAAAATTATTATGCAGGGATCTATCCAAATTCTCCAGCGAAAGGTGCATTATTTTCGGTAAATGAAAAAACTGGTGATGCAAGAATTAGTGGAACGTTGGCTTCGCTTTGTGGATTGGAAAAAGCGTTAGAAACAAAAAATGAAAATGAATTGGCCATTGCAATTCAAAAAATAACTTTAATGCAAGCTCAATCTTTTTTTATTGGAGGTGTGCCCATGTTATTTTATGGAGATGAACAAGGATATACCAATGATTATTCTTATTTGGATAATCCTGACAAAAATTATGACAACCGATGGATGCACCGCCCATTGATAAAATGGAACGATGCGTATATAAATGAAGATACTATTGAAAATAAAATTTTTTCTTGCACACAAAAATTATTGGCTTTAAGAAAAAAATTAGCTGTGGTGGCAGATCTGAAAAACCTTACCTGGATAAATACTTCCAATCATAAAGTTGCTGGTTATTTGCGTGCATGGGATAAAGAAAGAGTGTATTGTATTTTTAATTTTAGCAATACTGAAACAGGAATAAGCTGGTACACTTTTAAACAAAATGGTTTGTCACCGCTAAAATTATTTGATTACTGGCAACAAAAAAGTTATAAAGTAGGCTACGATTATGAAACACTTAAGATAAAGCCATATCAATTTTTAATCTTAGAACCAAGGTAACTGTTTGTAGGGTCATACTTTTTTATTAATGCAAGCAAAACCCCATTTGTCCAACCAAACCCATCCTGACCGGGATATTCACCACCACCTGCTTCTAACTGCGTATCTACCACATTGTATTTTTCCATTAATTTACCTGTACGTAAATAAACATCGTTGTTCAATTTTATCCAACGGGTAGCTATTTCTTTTGCCAATGCTTTCTGGTTGCATCTTTCTAAACCCTCAATACCCATCCATTGTTGTGGTGCCCATCCGTTTGGTGCATCCCATTGTTCACCATTATTATTGGGTGTAGATACAATGCCCCCATCTTTTAATAGGTATTTTTCTAAAAATGTTTTTGCTGAAATACCTTTTACATTCTTACTTGTATTTATAAAACAAAGTGGATATAAAGCTGCGGCAGATGCAACGTCTGTGGTTTTCTTTTCTATAAAATTGTAATCACTGTAAAAATTTAATGCCTTACTTATAAAATATTTTTCTATTGCTACATATCTTTTTGTGGCTACAATACCCATTTGCTTTCTCAGTTTTTCCTGCTTTGTAAGTTTATAACCTAACTCCAATAATGTTTCCATCTTGTACATTAATGAATTTAAATCTACAGGCGCTATATCCAAGACCATTATGGTAGAAATTTTATCTTGTTCAGCAAACCATCGGCTACTAAAATCCCAACCACTACATGCACCTGCACGAAGGTTTCTGTAAATTAATTTTTCATTTTCTGCTTTAAAATTATTCATGGCTGTTTCACTCGCAAAACGAATGGTCATCATTTTTTGTGCAACCGCATCTTCTGCTACTTTCACATCTTTAGTATACCCTTCCTGGCGAGGTATATCTAAATCGTCCCAATATCTGTTTAAGATTGTGCCGTCATTTAATTTTACAATTCGTTTGAAAGCCTCCCCATTTTTTACTGTGGCACTTCCTTCCATCCAATAATCATATTCCTTTTGCATTTCGGGTAAATACTTTTTGTAAACACCATTACCTTTTATGCCTGCAAGTAATTCCACCATCATACTAAAAAATGGAGGCTGGCTTCTGCTTAAATAATAACTGCGATTACCGTTTGGTATATGCCCATATGTTTTTATGAGGTATGCAAAATTATCAATCATGTTTTCTATCAACACTGTTTCGCCGCTTACTTTTAATCCTTGCATGGTAAAATAACTGTCCCAATAATAAATTTCTCTAAAACGTCCACCAGGTACAATGTACGGATAAGGCAATGGCAACAACGATGAACCTTCCACTGTTTTATCTGCATCTCGTTTTAAAACACTCCACAGGTTTTTTATATGCTTTACTACATCTTTTTCTTGCTGTACATAATCAAATGCAGGTGGTTCTGCCGGTGCCGTAAAATTTGCTTCCATAAATTTTTTAAGATCCAGTTTAGGGCCTTTTGCAAGCCCATAATCATACATAATATCTGTGGGCTTGCGCTTGGGTGTATAATCTACAAAGGTTTTATTATCAGGAAAAATACCAGAGGTTTGGACATCTGTAAATAACTGACCATAAATTTTATCAGGCGTTTTTTGTGCCATGGCTGTTAGTGTAAAAAATGTAAAAACAGAAAATGCTATTTTATACTTCATAATAAATTATTTCAGGTCTATAATTGGTTCTGATGGCGCTAAAACATTGTTTACTTTTTGTACCATTAATGTATTAGGTAAAGTAAATGATGAGGTTAAATTAATATTTTTTGAGGAAGATCCCACAGATATTTTATAGATACCTGCTTCAGCAACCCATGCAGATTTTATTTCATCAAATGAGCAAAGATCTCTTTTGCTGATTGTAAAATTAATCGTTTGCTTTTGTCCTGCTGCAAGTAAGTTGGTTTTTACGAATCCTCTCAATTCTTTTACGGGTTTATTTAGAACGCTCGCAGGTGCCGAAAGGTAGAGTTGTACAATTTCTTTACCAGCCACTGATCCTGTATTCGTAATATCTACAGTAACTACAATTTTATTTGTGAACACCTTATTATTTATTTTGATGTTACTGTACGAAAAATTTGTATAGCTTTTACCGTAACCAAATTCATATAGCACAGGCACATTAAATTTTTCGAAGTAACGATAGCCAATGTAAATGCCTTCTTTATAAGTTATTGATGTGGGTAAACTATCCGGTACACCAGGGAAACCTTCTGCTGTTGATAAATCTTTGTAAGCAATGGGAAAAGTAGTGGCAAGTTTTGCTGATGGGTTTATTTTACCTGAAACAACTGCTGTTACTGCATCTCCTGCTTCTTGCCCTGGTTGCCATACCAATAATATAGCATCAGCATATTTTTCCCAGCTTTTCATTTCTATTACTCCGCCAATGTTTAGCAAAACAATTAATTTTTTATTTTTTGCGTGAAAAGCTTCTGATACATTTTTAATATTTTGTTGTTCGGTTAAAGAAAGTTCATAATCGTTTTCAATAGTTCTGTCTGAAAATTCTCCGCTGGATCTACCAATTGAAAGAACAGCAATATTATTTGCCTCAGCGTATTCATTAGCTTCTGCAAGAGTAATTGGTTTTTCAGGAATTGGTATTACTGGCATATACCATGCACGATTTGTAGGAATTTTTAATTGTTCATCAGCGATAAATTTATTGTAGGCTGATCCTATTTGATTATTTAATGCATAAGTTTTTGCCATGCCGTCTGCGATATTTATCACATATGCTTTATTTACATCTCCGCTACCTGTGCCACCTGTAATAGTTTTATAAGCACTATTTCCAAGCAGTGCAATAGTGGTTTTTTTATTGCTTATAGGCAAAGTATTATTTTCATTCTTTAATAATATCATTCCCTCTGTTGCAGCTTCTTTTGACATAGCTGCATTTGCTACAAGATTAGGCTTATTGCTAAACCTATATTTTTTAAATGTATTTGTTTGTAGAATTAATTGAAGTATTCTTTCTACATTATTATTTAAAACTTCTTCTTTAAGGGTACCATTTTTTACAGCATCCATAATTTGATTGTATTGCATTTTGGTACCGGGCATTATCATGTGGTTGCCTGCATCCATTTGCAAAGCCCCATCATCGCCAGAAAACCAATCTGTCATTACAAGACCTTTATATTTCCATTCGTTTTGTAAAACCGTTGTAAGAAGCGGCTTGCTTTGTGATGTATAAATTCCATTTATTTTATTGTAAGATGACATGATAGTCCATGGCTTTGACGCCAGAATCGTCTCTTCAAAACCTTTTAAATAAATTTCTCTCAATGAACGTTGGCTCATTCTCACATCAATTTTCATTCTGTTAGCTTCATGATTATTGGCTGCAAAGTGTTTTAATGATACACCAACATTATTTTGCTGTACACCAATAATATAAGCTGAAGCTGTTTTTGCACTTACCAATGGATCTTCTGAATAGTACTCAAAATTTCTACCACCCAATACGTTTCTATGGGTATTCATTGCTGGACCAAGAAAAATATCTACACCTCTTTCTTTAGCTTCGTTGCCCAATGCATTACCCACTTTTTTAATTAAATCAACGTTCCATGTGCTTGCCAACAAAGTACCAATAGGGAAAGCTGTGCTGTAATATTTATTTGCATCGTTTGGTCTTATTGGATCTATGCGTACTCCTGCAGGCCCGTCAGCTAAAATTATTGCAGGTATTCCCAACCTTGGTACAGCATAAGTAATACCGGCTGCACCTTCAATTGGGTTATATACTTTTGTTGAATCTGGCGGAACCATGTTTTCTCCAAAGCCAGGAACGTATAAACCCAAACCCATTACCAGACGGGCTTTTTCTGAAAGGGTAAGTGCTTTTATAATTTCGGCATTTGAATTTTTACCTAGTTGTGGAAGTTGTGCAAAAGCTGATTTAAAAAACAGTAAACCAAGTATTGCAAAATGCATTTTTTTCATAAGGATATTATTTTGGTCTTGAAATATAAATTAAAAAAGTACAGTCTATCTTTTGTTGCAGCTGTATTTTTGTAGAGCAGGAATTTCAAACGTTTGTTCTAATAAATAGGTCGTAATAAAATATATAAACTAAAAATATATTGCCTGAGACATTAAAATGAAAAAAAATTTTGAGTTTGTTAGAGGAGTTTGAATGATTGTTTCATTGAAAAACAAATGATGAATGGCTGCGGGATAGAAGTGGATATCCTTTTTGTGTTCCGCTTGGCGGCACAAAAAGATAGGAACGAATAGCCCGATCAAATGTTGAATAATGGTATCTATTGAAAGCCCAAAAAAGTATAAAAAAAACGGTAATTTTTTAAATGTTACCGTTCTAAATAAAATGAATTATTCTGCACCATCCGTATGCCCTCGAGTGATGGCATAATTACCAACTATATTGCCGGCTTCCAAACCTTTATCGCAATCGCTGCGGTAATGAATGGCGGCGTACAAACGAGATTTAGAGGCTTCATCTGCAAATAATTTGTATTTAGATGCGTTTGCAGGAATGATGTAAGTCAATACAGTGGCGGCTGCACCGCTAAAAGTACTATGGCCTGAAACATAAGCAGGAAAATTTGGAAGACCTGTTACGGTTTTAATATCAGGATTCATTTGTGAGGGACGAGGAGAAAAATAAAGTGCTTTAGCATCCCAACAAACAATAGCAGCATCCATTAAACTCATATTTAATAATGCCATATTTCTTGCCCATCTTGCTTCGCTAAAATGTTGTTTTACAAAATCGGTAGCAGCAATATAATTCCAGTGACCGGGCGGCGTGTAAGTATTTATTCCATCTGCCCAAAAATGCGCAATTCGTAATTGTTCTCTGGTTAAATTTTTACTGATGTCATATACTTCTTGTAATTCTGTTTGAAATTGTGACGATGTTGTTGACGGTGGAGCAGAAGGGCGAATGGTTGTAACCATAGTTAAAGAATCGAATAAAAATGTTCTCACTTTACCAAACAAAGGTAACATGGTTGGGCGCTTTGGCGACTCCTGGCTTATCCATGGTGTTTGTCCGGCAGTAATAGCACTTTGTTCCAATTGTGTCCAGATGGTTTGGTTACCTACAGCAGCACCGGCTCTATCATTGCGAGCACGGTTAATAAATTTTGTTGCAATTAATTTTCCTAGAGCTTCGCCGGCATCTAAATCGCTTCTTACATTAGCACCGGAAATTAGCCTTGCTCGCTTGTGCTCTTCTGCTTTTTGATTTATAAAATCCTGATCGCCTGGAAAAAGTAATTTTAATAATTCAACTGAAACGCCCATTACTACAGCGTCTTCGCTTGGGTAGGATGGTAAGGTAGATTTTGGTAACAATGTTTGAATGGATCCGTCTACATTGAAAGGAGCAGGACGATTAAATTGCGATTTGTAATGATATGCAGCTATGCATGCATCGTATTGCGCAGCGCTTAAATAAGCATAAGCTCGTGCCGCATAAGGTGGATTTGAAAATGGAAATGTGGGATATGCCAACGGGTTATTTGCTTGTGGAATTGGATAAGTGCCATCAGCATTTTGGTACGGAGGAATGTTGTGTTTTGCTACAAGGTCACGCATAATTTCATTCCATCTTAGAACTGCACCGGCACCCCAATAATTTACCAATTTACTTTTATCAGAGCTTAAATTATTTTGATAACTTTTAATTTCATTGAGTTGCAAAACATAGTCAGGGCTTGAGATAGCAATAGGTGCGGCACAGGGAAATTCATTGTTAGATGTTAGTAAAATTGGTTTCCAAATACCTGCATTTGCATCTGGTTTTGTGGGATTTAATAATTCGTAGGTTTCATTTTCTTCTGTAATTTCTTTGGAGCATGAAACATTTATTATTGTAACTGCTGCAAGAAATAATAAGTATATAAATATTTTTTTCATGTTAGTTTTTTTATTTGTAAACAATTTTTAATTGCTTTGTGTTGCTGGTTCTTTAACCTTTTTACCAAAGTTCATAATGTAAAAAACACCAGCAGTAAAACCATTTGCCTGGCCTACATTTCTGCCAGCAACGGTGGTAATTCCATCCGCAACAAATGATAATCCATCTACAAAATTGGTTTCATATTTTACATGTAAGCCAATGGTTGTAGCATTCATTTTATTGCTTACAAACGGCATATTGTTTTTAGTGATATCAAAACCACCATTGGTTATCCATTTGTTTGCAAAGGCTTCCACAATCCATGTTTCACTTCTGTAACCTGCACGTACATTGTAATTGCTCGCATTGGGCATGGCAACTTCACTTGTATAATGAATGCGATTGGTGTAATAAGTATTTCTATCAAGCTTAACATTGTTTCTAAATATGTAGCTGCCAGACACAGTACCAAACCAATTGCCCTGCTGGTAATCTACCATAGCACGGAGTGTGGCTGTTTTGCTAGATGTACCGATAGAAAGGGGCATAATATCCGGCGTATAATTGCTGACCGGTGAAGAAATGCCGCCAATTAAAATTGCTTTTAAAATAGATTTTTCAAACTGCTTTTCGTAGCCTGACCATTTTACAAAAACACTTACATCCTGTAAGCCTTTTTGCCCTGCAAGCTGCCCAGCACTAGCTTTGGTTTTAATGTATGGTAGCATGGCAATTACATTTAATCTGCTAGTTATTCCATAGTTTCCATTAATTGTAATATTAGAAGTGCTTACTTTTCCAAGGTTTAAATTATCTCTTTTAAAACTGCCTTCCCAATAATTTTTCCACGAAGTTTTTCCAGCAGTAATACCTGCGCAGAAAAGATTTTTATCCATCATCAACCCATCCAAATCTGTTTGTGCAAATGTGTAGGAGCTGATGAATATGCTTAGTATAAATAATGTTTTTTTCATTGTTAGTGTTGGTTTTAAACAATTATTTTTTTAGTTTAAGGCGCAGTAAAATGAACGTGCCTATTTTGGTACCCAGTATATTTCCCTCATCGTTGTCGTGCCTAAAATGTATACCGCCGTATAAACGAGACATAGCTGCTTCTTTTGATCCTTCTCTAAAAGACTTAATGGTTCTGCTTTTGATACCAAATTCTAATTGAGAAGTATCGCTGAAAGAAAGGTTATCGCCAAACCAGTTTGTCATTACTTCTGCCGCTGCAGCGGATATGGTTGCATGCCCACTTACATAAGATGGAAAAGGAGGCGTTTGAATATAAGGTCTCCAAGTATCAGTAAAATATTTATTGATAACAGTTTCAGGACGTGTGGTATTGTCATGAAATTTTTGGTTCCAACAGCCTATGAATCCATCAAATAAAGCAATGGCAGTTTCCGTGTATGCGGCAACAGTTGTATTAAAATCTGCACCTGCTTTTTTTGATGCAATACCTACGATATTCATCCAATGACCTGGCGGCGAAAACTTTTTGGTGGCGTAACTTGCATGGCCAACAACGTTTAATTTAAAAGGATTATCATCCCAAAAATCTGCAATGTTTTTTTGCTCCTCTGTAAGGCTGTCGCCAATGTTTTTTACTTCCCAAACCGCTTTGTAATAAGTACTATTTTTATTTTTTACATCAAAAGCGGGTGGGGGAGGTGCAGTAAATATGGCAGCAGAATCCAATACCATGGTTCTTATTTCGCACCAATGCGGCTCTAATGAAGATGCATACATTGGAGGTGTTGGTATCCATCTTCCTTCCACATCTTGCTGTACAGCATATTTTTCAGCAGTACGTGTTTGTGCGTAATTGTCTGTTTTGCTCCAGCGCATAATCGTTGCTACCACTGAGTCTGAGTATGCAATGGTATTTTTTAAAACATCCTCTGGCATACCTAAACTATCTGCCATATTTTTTAATTCATTGTAATATTCCATCATACTTCCTTCGGGGAAGGTAACTGCATTGCCCACTTTTGTAAAAGATAATAATGCCGCAAGAGGAAAGTTTACCAAAGAATCTATTGCTGGTTTTGGCATTGCAGGTAAATGTTTAATTTGTGTGTGGAGACTTATATAATTATTGTCACCTGCTACCATACATTCATACGCTGCAATGTTTGCATACACATAATTTCTGCTGGCAATTACCGGCGGGAAATTATTTTCCAATACAACATCATTTAGCTTTTTTACCGTTTTGCAATAAAGTATTGGGTCTTTAAATGTGGTAAGATATGCTGTACTTGTATTTTTTTGCTTGCATGCTACCATAGCAAAAAGCATTGCAGGCAATATTGCCTTTAAATAATTCATTGAATAATTTTTTAAGAGAAAAATAAAATTGCATTTATTAAATGCAATTCTCCGGAGGTTGAGATGGAGTAAAGGCTTTAAATAAATCGCCCGCTTTATTGTTGCTTATTTTTGGCAGATCTGTAGTGGTCGATAATTCATTTTGAAGTTGATATTCGAAATTAGTTTTTACATACTCTTGTTGTAAAGATTTTGTTAGCGAAGGGAAAGAACTTTTTTTATCAGGTTTGTTGTTGGTTGCTTCTGAATTATTTTTTTCAATATTATTTTTTGCTGTAATTAAATTTGTTTTATCATCATTAGGCAGACAAAGCAAATACAAAGTATTGTTGCTTACTTTTCTTTTTACATATTGATAATGTGTACCATCAATTTCTGTTTCGCCATAAGCTGCTTCATAATCCTGATCAGAAAAATAAGGCATGTTAAGAGGTATTTTTATTTCGATAAGCTTTTGTTGATCATATTTTCCTTCATCTATAGCTAGATCTAGTTGTGTTGTAGATTTTTTTTCGAGAATTGAAAATATAAAACGATAACCTACTGTATTAAACAGCATGATAGATAAAAAAAATATGGAGATTACTTTTTTCAGAAAACGATTAGTTATTGTTGGTAATACAATAAGTGAATATAAGAAAGTTTACAGAGTTTAATATGATTTTGGTAAGTAGATTTTTAACATTGCATGCTGCAAACGTTTGCAATTTTATTATTTGAGAAAAAGTGTTTCTATTTTAATATTATTATCAAAAGGTGGAAAAAAGTATGGGTTATCAGCTATGTGAAAAAGCAAGTGAGTTAAAATAAAAAAATCTTGATGTTGATTTTAATTCAATAAAATAAAAACTAAATTGCTATAAGTGGTATAAAAAAGATACTTATAGCAACTTATAATTTTAATTATTTTACAGTATAAGTTTTCTTATCCTTACCAACACCTTTAATAGTAAGACTCTTCCATCCAATTGGTAGTGTGCTTTTTATTTGTTGTAAACCTGTTGGTGTAATATCTAAACCTCCAAAACCCATTAGTATTGCCTGTATAACTCCGCCAGCGCCTGTAGCAAAATAAGGATTGGTTCCACCTTTGGTTTCTGCTATTACTCTAAATGGCGGATTTAAATTTGGACGATAAGCATCTTTAAACCAGAAGTCTGCTTTTTGGGCATCGCCTAATCTTGAATAGAGTAATGCAAAAATTGCTTGTGTCATGGCAGGTGTACCTTCATCAGGAATCTTAGTAGAATAAAAATCAAGGTCTTTTTTTATTTGGACAGCATCAGTAATCTGTTTTAATGGATAAGCCAATAAATTTACATCGGCTTGTTTTATGCCTTCTCCTTTGTAAGTATCATGCTCGGAGGTTACACCATTTTCCATTTTTGTAAATGGAAGATTATTTGCTACCAGTTCCCAATCAGCATTTTTTGCAATGCCTAAAATTTGCGCAGCCATATTAGCATATTGTAAATTTGTTTTTGCAGCAGCATTTGTAAATGCATTGTTATTTACGTTCTCCGCCCATTCATCTGCCGCTACCACATTTTTTATTTCAAATTTATTTACACCATTTCTTTCTACTCTGCTTGCCCAAAAATTGGCTGTTTCTTTTAATATAGGCCATCCCTTTTCTTTCAACCATTCTTTATCTTGCGTTACGCAATAATAATTCCATGCAGCTATACCAACACAAGCAGTAATATGTTGTTCAAACGGCCCACTCAATGCCCAAACGGGTGTTTCTTCCACACCAGTTTCTGCACTTTCCCAAGGAAATTTTGCACCCTTATAACCTACACTAAATGCATTTCTTTTTGCGGCTTCTAATCTTTGAAAACGATATTCCACCATGCTCTTTGCAATTTCAGGATGCAACACCAACAACCCCGGATACATCCATAATTCAGTATCCCAAAATACATGTCCATTATAACCCAAACCGCTCAAACCCATTGGTGACGGGCTTAAGGCTGTTCCTTCTCTTGTAAAAGAATATAGATGATATAACATACTGCGAACATCTTGTTGCGCTTGGTCATCGCCTTCAATTACAATATCGCTTGTCCATAATTCCTTCCATGCTTTTTGGTGAAATTCCACCAAACGTTTTGCACCTTCCAGTTTGGCATAAATAGTTAAGCGCTCTGCTTCATTTAAAGGATCTGCATGATGTGCAGATGTAATTGAACTTCCAGCAATTGAGAAAGTGTAACTCGTACCGGCACTTATTTTTTTGCCAAACTTCATTAAGTGCATGTTATTATCCCACATTTCGTGTATTACTCTAGGCTCATTTCCGTGCGACTCGGTAAACAAAAAACTATTGCTTGCACACATGGTTAATTTTCCTGTAGGGCTTTTTGCCTGGCTGGTAAGCAAACTAATTACCACATGAGGCCTATCAATTTCATTGTAATAATTTTCTACATTTTTTAATGCATCAGGTGCTTCCATTACACTGGCTGCATTTATATTAATGTCTTTTTTTGCAGTTACTGTTACATTCATTAAAACGGTATATGGTAATTGTCGCAATGCATAATAGGTATAACTAACGGTTGCTTTTTCGCCATAATTAAACGATGTGGTGAAGGCTGCATTTTGCATATCTATACTTTGCACCATGTTGGTAGCATCTGCCGCACCAAGTCTTCTGCCATCTATTTCCATATACATATTAAGGAGATTGAAACTTTTTAAAAAGTTGCCAACTCTACCACGCCCATACAAATCATACGCACCTGCAAGCACAACATCTTTTACTTTAAAAGGCTCTGCGCTGCTTACTACGCCTAGCATTCCGTTAGCAACGGTAACTCCATAATAATTATTGGGATCTATTTTGTTGGCTGTTATTTTCCAAGGGTCAATAGATTGACCTAAACTAATTGTTGTAATAAACAGCATCGGTACAAGTAACCATTTTTTCATATAAATAAATTGAAGTTTGGTAATAACAATGTAGCTTTTTAAATCGTAATTGAATTTGTGAACTTAGTATAAAAAATTTTGCAAACGTTTGCTGTAAATATTTTTAGATATATGCAAAAAAATAACGGTGATTGCTCACCGTTATTTATATAATTTTTAAGATAGATATTACTTCACCATAAAATCAGCCTGCTTGGTATCTCTTGAATTTGCCCCAACAAACACACTAAATTTTCCGCTTTCCATTATACTATTTCCATTTGCATCATAAAAAGATAAATCCTTTTCTGATAAATTAAAACTTACTTCTTTTGATTCGCCTGCTTTTATCAATAATTTTTTAAATGCTTTTAGTTCTTTTACTGGTCTTACTATAGATGCTGCATGATCTCTAATATATAATTGAACCGTTTCTTCTCCATCAATAACACCAGCATTTTTTACGGTAACAGTTACATTTAAATTACCTGATTTTTCAATAGTTGCAGCAGAAAGTTTTACATCACTATAATTGTAAGTTGTATAACTTAAACCATATCCAAAAGGGTAGAGGGGCGCATTGGGAATATCTCTGTAACGGCTAAACCAGTTGCCTGCACCATCTGTTGGGCCTGGCCGCCCTGTATTAAAGTGATTGTAATAAACTGGAATTTGCCCTACTGCATATGGAAACGTCATCGCTGTTTTTGCTGATGGATTATATTCACCTAACAACATGGAGGTAATTGCATTGCCATGTTCTGTACCCAATATCCAGCATTGTACCAATGCATTTACCAATGGTTCTGCATCCGTTAAAATTAATGGTCTAGCACTGCTAACCAATGCAACTATTGGCTTTCCGGTTTTTTGCAATGCTTTTAATAAATCAATTTGTCCGCTGCTAATTATTGGGTTTGCAAGCGATCTATCTTCGCCAGCCATTTTTCCGCTGATGCCAATATTTACTAAAATTATATCTGCCGCATTTGCATTTTGCACAGCTTCATTTATCAACGTTTCATTGCTAGTATTATCAGCATTGTAACCATTTGAGTATGATAAATTTTGTATTTTGTTTTTAAGTCCTTCATATAAAGAAACTGCATCGTCGCTATTACCTTGTGCTACCCAAAAATCGAACATATCAGGTTTGCTGTTGGCATAAAAACCGATTAACGCAACTTTTTTATTTTTATCTATAGGTAAAACATTGTTTGTATTTTTTAAAAGCAATATTGATTTTTCTGCAGCAGTTTTTGCAATTGCCCTATTTTCTGCAGTAAACAAAGATGCTTTTTCATTGGCTTCATTGCAAAATTTAAAAGGGTCGTCAAACAAGCCTAAGTTAAATTTTTGATAGAGTATTTTTCCAGCAGCTTCATCTAATTGCGCCATAGTTATTTTCTTTTCTTTTAATAACTCAGGCAAATATTTTTGAGAAACTTTGCTTTCCATATCCATCATACTACCTGCCTGCATTGCTTTTAATGCTGCTTCTTTTCCATCGGCCGCATTGCCATGGTTTATAATTTCATTAAATGATGCCCAGTCGCTCACTAAAAAACCTTTAAAGCCCCATTTGTTTTTTAATACATCGGTAACTAAATATTTATTGGCACTTGCAGGCACACCATCCACTACATTAAAGGCATTCATTACGGTGGCTGCGCCAGCATTTACAGCGGCTTTGTAGGGTGGTAAGTATTTGTTCCAAAGCATAACACGACTTACATCAACCTGGTTGTATTCTCTGCCTGCTTCTACCAAACCATACGCTGCAAAATGTTTTACGCAGGCTAAAATATGTTGGTTATCTTTTAAATTTCCTTGTAATCCTTTTACCCTTGCTGCCGAAACCAAACCTGCATAGTACGGGTCTTCACCTGCGCCTTCCATCACCCGGCCCCAGCGAGGATCATTGCTTACATCGCACATAGGAGCAAACGTCCAGTGCAACCCAGCAGCTGCAGCTTCTTTGGCTGCAATAGATGAATTTTTTTCAATAGCTGCTAAATCCCAACTACACGCTTCAGCTAATGGAATAGGAAAAATTGTTTTATAACCGTGTATAACATCATAGCCAAATAGCAACGGAATTTTTAACCTTGTTTTCATTGCTTCTATTTGAATTGCTCTCGTATCTGCAACACCAACAACATTTAGCAATGAGCCTACAGCGCCAGTTTGTACCAATTTTACTTTTTCATTTTGTCCTGCATCATTGGTAGCAGGTCCGGTGAATGCACCTCCGTTTAACTGGTTTAATTGCCCTGCTTTTTCCTCTACCGTCATTCTGCTAAGCAAATCTGCCACACGTTTTTCAATAGGTAGTGCTGGGTTTTGATAGGGAAATTTAGGTTGAGCAAAACTTTTAAAAGCCATACCTGTAAAGCATAAAAGGAAAATGAATCTCATATTTTTTGTTTTGTTTGGTTATTTTAATTTAACAACACATGCCTGATAGGGTTGCATTAATATATTTGCCCCTTGTAATTTTAAAGGTTGCAAATTATTTATCATTTCATTGCCCAGACTGTATCCTTTTGGTATAGCAATAGTACTTATTTCTTTATTAAAATTTAACAGTACCAGCACTTTTTCTTTGGCTGATGTACGGGTATATGCAAATACATTGGGATTTTCTCTATCGATTAATTCATATTTACCATAAACAAATAAGTCAATATTATCTTTTCTTAACTGTATCAGTTTTTTAAAATAGTTTAATGGACTGTTTTTATCTTTTGCTTCATCAGCCGCATTTATCGTTTTATAATCAGGATTTATTTTAAGCCAAGGAGTACCTGTTGTAAAACCTGCATTATTACTGCCATCCCATTGAAAAGGCGTTCTGCCATTATCTCTTGATGTTGCTTTTTGCAATTCTATATATGCTGTAGTATCACCGCCCTTATTCTTAATTTCTAAAAATTTATTTTTTGTACCTACATCATTATAATCGTTCATTGAGTTAAAGCGAATATTATCCATTGCCAATTCATCGCCATTATAATAAAATGCAGTGCCTCGCATGGTTAAAATAAATGTACTTAGCATTTTTGAAGATGCTTCTCTAAATTGTGGCGCATTGTTGCCAAACTTCGTAACCATACGTGGCTGGTCATGATTGGCTAAAAAGATAGATAACCAACCCTTATCAGCAAATGTTGAATCGTAGCGGGAATAAATATCCTTGTATTTCACCAAACCAAATTCTTCAATATTTTTACCTACATCAACTCCTTCAAAATGATAAGCAATGTTTAATTCATTTCTTGAGGGGTCAACAAAATCCAATGCTTCCGTTGGTGAACTTCCTGCACCTTCAGCAACAGTCATTATATTATATTTGCTCATCACTTCTTTGTTCATCTCTTGTATATACTCATGCAAGTGCGGACCGATACCATAATATTTAATTACATTTTTTTCATAACCCTTCGGTAATTCAGGCCATGTAGTATCTTTTGATGCGAATTGAAATGCATCCATCCTAAATCCATCAATACCTTTATCGCACCAAAATTTCATAATATCGTACACTTCGTTTCTTAGCTTTGGGTTTTCCCAATTTAAGTCAGGTTGCTTGCGACTGAAATAATGTAAGTAATAAGAATTGGTAAGTGAATCGTACATCCACGCATCGCTGTTTACATCAAAAAAACTCCAACGATAGGGTGGCTTACCTTTTTCTGCGGGCCACCAATGGTAATAATTTCTATACGGATTTGTTCTGGAACTTCTAGCTTGTTTAAACCACTCATGTTCATCGCTGCTATGGTTTACCACCAAATCCATTATCAATTTAATGTTGCGTTTATGCATTTCCTTTAATAACAAATCGAAATCTTCCATGGTGCCAAAGTCCTTCATTATTGTTCTGTAGTTGCTAATGTCATAGCCGTTATCATCATTGGGCGATGTGTAAATTGGGTTGAGCCATACCGCATCTACACCCAAGCTTTTTACATAATCCAGTTTAGAAATTATTCCTTTTAAATCGCCCACACCATCACCATCACTGTCTTTAAAACTCCTAGGATAAATTTGATACACGACTGACTCTTTCCACCAGTCAATTTTAGTGGTAGTAGATGACTCTGCTTTTTTGAGAGATGATCTACAGGAGAAAAATAAAAATGCAGACAGGCATAAAACGAAAATTTGAATGGTATTTATTTTTGCTCTAAATAGATTTGATGGCATCGTTATTAGATATTGGTAATAAAATTTTGTTAGAATGAGTAACGTTATTTTTATCGAAACTAAACCAAGTAGCCTTGTACCATAAATATTCTAGCGGACCTTGCCTATGTGATTTGAGCCACCATTTGCAAAATTGCAGGTTAATATAAAAAAGTAAAATACCAATAAAAATACAGTAAAACGCTCCGGTATATTTGTACAAACTAAAACCATATTTATAATAAAGTGTAGAGCCTACTATTGATTGTAAGATATAATTTGTTAATCCCATTTTGCCAAATGGCACAAGGTTACTTAATATTTTATTATAAGTGCTTTTCTGAAAAAGCAAAACAAAAGCAGCCACTAAAAAAAGCATAAAGGCAAAATTTGCCCATGATCCAAACATTACTTTTAATGGATTTAATAATGCAGGCCGCTTTACCATATCTGGTAAATAAGCTGCCATTAAATAAAGAGGAACGAAAATTAAGATAGCATAAATTAGTACATTTTTCCAAAAAGTAATGGTGGTTTCATTAATAACAAAAAGTTTTTTTCTTCCTGCTAAAAAACCAAATAAAAATAAGGCAGGAGCCTGCATAAATCTTCCGTTTTCCCACGACCATAAAAGTGAAGCTGTTTTTCCTAATGTTACATTTCCAACAACGTAATCGAAAAAGTTACCATTGTTCATGTACGCTGCTATTTCCTTATAATAACCATCAGAGAGGTTAGGAGAGGGAACAAAACCTGGGTTTGCAAGTGCATACAAACTTCTACCAATGTCAACAGGTTGTGCCAATAAAATAATTGCAATTACAAAAATAGTTTTATTACTTAAGTTGCAGGTTGGTATTAAGATTAGCCCAAAAATTGCATAAAGCGTAAGTATATCGCCTTGGTAAAAAGCGGTATTTATAAAACCAAAAATTAATAACAAAACCATTCTCCAAAAAAATCGAAGCCGGTAATCTTTCCCTTGTAATTGCTGGTTGTTATTTTGTATGTAAAAGCTAAAGCCAAAGAGCAATGCAAAAATTGCATAGGCTTTTCCGCCAAATAAAAAGTATGCAGAAAACATTACTTTTTTATCGAGATCTTTTACCCACAAAGGTAGATCCTGTAGGGAATAATTAAATTCGAAACGCTCCATATTATGCAATACAACGATGCATAATATGGCAAATCCTCTCAGGGCATCAACTAGTTCAATTCGGTTAGTTTTGGTTATAGGGTTCATTGTGGTAAAACTTTATTTTGCTTCGAAATACTCGAAATTTTATGAATGGCTTTTATAAAACTTTTGTGTAAATATGTTTAAGGAGATTATAATGTATTAGACCTATTGTTATAATCTAAACGATTTTAGCATGTTTATGATAGCAGGTTTACTTCTCTATCAGCAATCTTGTAAGCATGCATAGTAACGGTTGCTCATCTTTTCATATATCGTCATATTTCTGTTGGATGCAAGTTTTTTTATTGATTATTATACTATTCATCAACATAACAACTACAGCAACATTTACAAATCTGTTAAGAAAAAAATTTGTTTATAAAAATGAAAAAGGTTTCAGAGGTAATTTCTTTTGGTTTTGTAATTTAATTTTATTTTTTAGAAACTGTTGACAATAATTTAAAATGAAATGTAACAAACGTTTGCGGTTATAATTTTGATTAAAATTTCCTAATTTTCATTTTTGTTGGAAGTAATATGATTGAACTGATCCAACTATTTAAGCTGCTTGTTATGTATAATTCAAGAAAAAATGTATAAATATTTTTTGATCTTTTACCTCCTTGTATTTGTACTCGGGTGCAAAAATAAAACTGCCCTTTTTGTAGAAGTAGATACAAAGAAAAGTGGCTTACTATTTTCAAATGAAATTGTGGAAGATGATATTTTAAACCCAATGCAATACGAATATATTTACAATGGTGGGGGAGTAGGAATTGCAGATTTTAATAATGACAGTTTAATGGATATTTATTTTACAGCAAGTACATCTTCAAATAAACTTTTTTTAAATGAAGGAAAACTAACATTTAAAGATGTAACTGCCGAAGCAAAAGTAGAAGGAAAACAACGCTGGTGCAAAGGTGTAACTGTGGTTGATATAAACAATGATGGGTGGAAAGATATTTACATTAGTTGCGGAGTTTATTCAACACCTGATGCCAAAAAAAATTTGTTGTATGTAAATAAAGGGATAAAAAATGGTATTCCTGTATTTGAAGATGAAGCCGACGAATATGGCTTAGCAGATACAAGTAGTACACATATGGCTGCATTTTTTGATTATGATAATGATGGAGATTTAGATGTTTATCTTTTAGAAAATGATTTAACAGGGCAATACGCCAACGAATTTAGACCCATAAAAACCGATGGTAGTTTTAAAACGACAGATAAGTTATTTGAAAATACTTTTGACACCCTTTTGCAACATCCCGTTTATAAAGATGTAAGTAAAAAAGCAGGAATAACCATTGAAGGTTATGGTTTGGGAATAAATATTTGCGATATAAATAATGATGGCTGGAAAGACATTTATGTAAGCAACGATTATATTTCAAATAACCTACTTTATATCAACCAAAAAAATGGCACTTTTAAAGACGAGTGTGCGCAATATTTTAAACACACAAGCAAAAATGCGATGGGCAATGATATTGCCGATATAAACAATGATGGTTTAACAGATGTGTTTGAATTGGATATGGCACCGGCAGATAATTACAGATTAAAATTAATGATGAACGATGCCAGTTATCAAAACTGGCAAAACAGCGCCAAGTTTGGATACATGCAACAGTATGTGAGAAACACTTTACAATTAAACCAAGGATTTATAAAAGTAGCTAGTATTAATAAACCTGTATTTAGTGAGATAGCACAACTCAGTGGAATTTCTCAAACTGACTGGAGCTGGGCGCCATTATTAATTGATGTAGATAATGATGGTTATAGGGATGTGCTTATCAGTAATGGTTTGCCAAAAGATATTTCTGATATGGATTTTATGGCTTACAGAAATAATACACAAAATATAACCACGACATCAGAAATGTTGAAGCAAGTACCTACATTAAAAATTAGTAATTATATTTTTAAAAATAATGCTGATTTAACTTTTAGTAATAAAACAAATGAGTGGGGATGGGCTACGCCAACTCATAGCGCAGGTATGGCTTATGCTGATTTTGATAATGATGGTGATGTAGATGTTGTGTGCAATAATACAAATATGAATGCAAGTTTATTGGAGAATAATTCTGTGATTAGCAAAGAAAATAATTACATTAATATAAGTTTAATTGGCAGTGAGAAAAATATAGATGCCATAGGTTCAATCATTAAATTATACTACAATAATCAACATCAATTGTATGATTATACGCCTTACCGAGGTTATATGAGTAGTGTACAAAACGTAGCTCATTTTGGTTTAGGTAATACAACCACAATAGATTCTTTAATTATAGAATGGGACAATAAAACAAAAAATGTTTTAAAAAACATTGCGGCTAATAAACATTTAACAATAAACGTAACAAAAAGTAATACAACAAATATTTCTAATGATTTAATTACTTACAAAGAAATATTTACTGATGTAACCAACATTCTTGGTGTTGAACACAGAGCTATGGAAGCCGATTTTATAGATTTTAATATTCAAAAAATGTTGCCCCATAAACTCACGCAGTTTGGGCCATCAGTAGCTGTGGGTGATATAACTGGTGATGGATTAGAGGATGTAATTATTGGTGGCGGATCACCATTTTTTTTAAAAGCATTTACCCAAAACAGTAGCGGCACATATATCAAACATAATGCTATAGATTCTGCTGGTATAAAGTTTCAAGATGATGGGGGGTTGTGTTTATTAGATGCAGATGTTGATGGTGATTTAGATTTATTTGTAGCTTCGGGTGGTGCAGAAAACGAACCGTATTCGCCAAGTTATAATGATAATTTTTATTTGAACGATGGCTTAGGAAAATTTACTTTGCATCCCGATGCATTGCCGAGGAATATGTTTCCTAAAAGTGCTGTAAAAGCTGCAGATTATGATAAAGATGGAGACCTTGATTTGTTTATTGGTGGTAGAGTATTGCCAGGCAGTTATCCTAAACCTGTAAATAGTTTTATTTATAAAAATGAAACTAAAAATGGTATTGTAAAATTTACAAATGTTACTTCGCAAATTGCACCCGCATTAAATAATATTGGGTTAGTAACAGATGCCTTGTTTACAGACGTTGACAATGATAATAAAATAGATTTGATAGTTGTAGGTGAATACATGGCAGTAACGATATTAAAAAATACTGGTGATTCATTTGTAATGCAAAAAACAAATATTGATGAATATAAAGGTTGGATTAACTCAATAAACGGGGCAGATTTAGATAATGATGGTGATATCGATTACTTAATTGGAAATTATGGATTGAATAATTTTTTAAGACCAGAAATTAATTTTCCCCTGTTGTGCTTGGGTGCTGATTTTGATAAAAATGAGAGTTATGATGCAATTTTATTTCATGGTTTTGCAGGCGAGATAAATGGAAAGATGAATATGTATCCGGTATTTGGAAGAGATGATTTTTTAAAAGAACTTACGGTTAAGCGTGAACAATTTCCTACATATGCTTCTTATGGAAAGGCAATGATGGATAATATTTTTACAGCAGATGAAATTAAAAATGCCTATCAAGCAACAGCTACAAACTTTACAACTGCATGGATAGAAAATAAAGGTGGCTTTAAATTTGAGTGGCATGCGTTGCCTACGCTTGCACAAATTGCCCCTGTTTATGGTACTAGTTTGCAGGATGTAAATAATGACCACTATGTTGATATTATTCTTACCGGAAATGATTTTACGATGAATCCATATTTAGGAAAGATGGATGCCGGAAATGGATTAGTATTATTGAACGATGGTAAAGGAAAATTTATTCCTCAAACGCCACAAGCATCGGGTTTTTATGTATCAGGTAATGCAAAGTCATTAGCCACTATTATTGTTAATAATAATGTAGTAAATATAGCAACACAAAATAATGGTCCTGTAAAGTTTTTTAAAGATAATAGCCTGATAAAATATAGTCTAGTTGGTTACAACGATATGTATGCTACAATAGAATTTGCAGATGGTACAAAACAAAAACAGGAATTTTATACAGGTAATTCTTTTCAAAGCCAAAGTAGCAAATATTTAAGAATATATGATGATGCAAAAAAAATACAACTTATTAATACAAAAACCGAGGTGAAGATTTTAAAGTAAGATGAAAAATAAAATTACTTTTTTCTTGTTGATGTTATTTGCAACTGTACTTAGTTGCAAAGAAAAAAAGTATGGTAAGACGGCTTTGGGAGATATACAAAATGAGTGTGTAAAAAATCTAACAGATGTAATTGTTCATGATATTTTTTCGCCACCAGTAAGCAGTCGTATTTATGCTTATAGCAATTTAGCTTTTTATGAAGCAGCAAGATTAAATGATCCAACCCTTCATTCTCTTACCAATCAACTAAAAGGTTTCGATTCACTTATTACTACCAATTCTTCAAAAGCTACTTATGATGCAGCAGCAGTAATTGCTTTTTATACAACAGCAAAAGCACTTGTTTTTTCAAAAGAAACAATAAATAAAAAGTTGGAAATATTTAAAAATAATTTTAAGAATGCTGTTGCAAAAGATATTTATGAAGAAACATTATTACTTGCTAAAGATATTTCTGCCATTGTTTTAAAAAGAGCGGGTACCGATAATTATAAACTTACAAGAGGAATGGCAAAGTACAGTGTATTTGCAAATACTACTGACTGGCAACAAACACCACCCGACTATTTTGATGCTATAGAGCCAAACTGGAAATTAATAAAAACTTTGTTGCTTGATTCTGCTACACAATGTAAACCTGCAGCCAGTATAAATTTTAATACAAGTAAGAATAGTTTGTTTTATAAAGAGATGATGGAAGTTTATAATAAAACTAAAAATCTTACAGCAACTGAAGATACCATTGCACATTTTTGGGATGATAATCCTTTTGTAACAAATCATAAAGGTCACTTTACTTTTGCAACAAAAAAAACAACTCCTGTAGGCCATTGGATGGGGATTATTGCAATATTATCTGCGAATAAGTCAACTGCAGAAAGAGCTTATTTATATGCAAGTGCAAGTGTGGTTGTTTTTGATGCATTTATAGCCTGTTGGGCAGAAAAATACGAGAGCAAAAAAATACGCCCGGTTACTGCTATTAGAACACTGGTAGATGAACAGTGGGAGCCGCTTTTACAAACGCCGCCTTTTCCTGAGTATCCAAGTGGGCACAGTGCAATATCTAATGCAGCAGCTATTGTGGTGGAAAGTGCTATTGGAAAAAATGTAGCATTTACTGACACTACTGAAAAAGAATACCTAGGACTTATTCGTTCTTTTAAAGGAATTTCTCAAGCAGCAGATGAAGCGGGAATTAGCAGATTTTACGGCGGCATACATTTTATGTCAGCTATTAATGAAGGTAAAAATCAAGGAATACAAATAGGTGAATATTTTATAAAAAAAATAAAACGATAAGTTTTTAAGATGAAAAAAATAATTGTTAGTTTACTGATTTTGGTTGCGGTTTACATCGGTTTTGCTTTAATGAAACCTGTAGAATCTATGGAAAAAGCAGTTCAGGTTAATTGTACGGAAACTGCACTAACCAGAAATTTAATGAATATAAAATTGTGGAAAAATTGGTGGCCAGGTAAACAAGAAAACGATACTACTTTTAGTTTCAACAGTGTAACATATATAGTAAAAAATCTTTTGGCTAACGGTGTATTGCTACAAATTAAATCTTTAGATAATAGTGAGTATTTCTATTTTCAAAGTGCAGCTTTGACTGATACCAGTAGCATCATCAAATTTAATAGTGCACAAAAAAAGTCTTTAGGAATAATAGATCGTATTTTACTTCCATTATCAAAAGATGAGCAGGGTAAAAATATTACTTCACTGTTGGATAGTTTAAAAGTTTACTTTGATGACCCTGTAAATATTTATGGGTTTAAGGCCATTTCTACAAAGGTTACAGATCCGCATCTCATCTCCATTAAAAAACAATATTTAAACTATCCAACAACGGCAGATATTTATTCAAATATAAAAAGCCTACAAGATTTTGCATTACTTAATGGAGCTAAACAAACCAATGCACCTATGTTAAATGTACACATCAGTGAAAGTGGCTTTGGGGTAGATGCCATGATTGCGATACCTATTGACAAGGCTTTAGAAGCCAAAGGTAATTTTCAACCAAAGTTTATGATTGAAGGAGCTTTGCTGCAAGCAGAAATTACAGGAGGTGCAGCCAAGGTTCAAAAAGCAATATCAGAATTTGAAAATTATCTAAGAGATTATAAATTAAGCGCCCCCGCTATTCCTTATCAATCATTGGTAACAGATAGAATGGCAACAATAGATTCTAACAAATGGATCACCAATATTTATCAGCCCATTTTTAGAAAGTAGAGAATTAAAATTTGAATACTTGCAAACTATCATTGTTTTTTACAATAATAAATGCTTTTTCTCCTTTAATATTTATAGGCAAAATATGCCTTACTTCTCCTTTGATAATAATATTGTTCAGGGTTTCTGCCTTAAAATTATTTTTTTGTGTGTTGGTTAAAACCGTTCCAAAATCTGCATCATATTTACCTATCCTAATATTGCTGTGGTAAAAGTTGCCACCCAAAAATATATTAGGCAAACTATCTTTTGTATTATTAAGAATAGCAGCCGTTTTGTATGTAGAAAGTTGTGCTTGCCATGGTAAAGCATGAATGGAGAAGTCCCAATTTCCATTGCTTATTAAAAATGCATTTGAAAAATAATTGGCTTTTAAAATAACTGCTTTATTCATCTTTTCTTCGCCAAAAATGTTTTGTAGCGGGCTTTTTGTAAAATCTTCTGCATATAAAAATTTCTTTTTAAGAAAAGGCGTTTGCTTGGTTAATTCATCCTTATCTGCAAAAGGAATTTCTCTGTTCATTAAATAATAGGTGAGAAATTGTTCTTTCTTTCCATTATCATCAAAGTCATTATAGTAAAGAGTTAAAGGCTTTTCTGCAGTTACTCTAAAGCGGTTGTTTTCTCCGAGGTTACCGGCTATTAAGTCTTCATTACCATCCGCATTGATATCTACAGGAAGTACAAAATTCCACCATCCAATTTTATCTGTTAATATTTTTTTCTCAAAAAAAATTTTATTGTTTTTAAATGCGATAATTCCTCCCCATTCCAAACTTACAATTAAATCTTTCATACCATCTTTATCCATATCTGCCCATAAAGCATTTGTAACTAATCCAATTTTGGAAAGTTCTTTATTGTATTTATTGGTTACATCAGTAAACTTTCCTGTACCATCATTTTGCATTAAATAAGAAGTGGGTATTTTACCATATTCCCAAGGCACCGCTCTGCCACCAATAAATAAATCTAGAAAACCATCCCCATTAAAGTCATACGGTTTTATGCAAGATGCGGTTAGTTGTATGGTTGGTAAAAATGCATTCATCTTTTTACTGAAATTTCCTTTCCCATCATTTAAATATATTCTTGGTAAAAGCATTTCGCTGTTACCAAAAAATTCATTACCGCCACTAGCTATCAATAAATCTTTAAAACCATCATTGTTTATATCTGCAAAATTTGCATCCACATCTTCATAGGTACTATCATTGTCTAAGGCAATTTGTTTTGATAATATAAATTTTCCGCTAGGTTGCTGTAAGTATAAAAAAGGTTTTATAAATTTTGCTGCACCAATAAAAACATCATCTAAGCCATCCCCATTTACATCTGCCACAGCCAATGCAGGGCCTTCACGAGAAATCATGTGTGGCATTAAGTGTTCTCTATCAAACTCATTAAAATTGTTTTCTTCATGTTTGAATAGTATTCCTGTTTGTGCAGTTATATCTATTGCATTGTTTGTTGTGTCTTTATTAAATTGGGTAAGAATTTTATAATTAAAAATTAGTAGGCCCTTTTTGTAATTTACTTTTAGAAAAGTGTCAGTCTTGAATTGTAGTTTCTGATAAGTATTGTCTGGCCAAATTAGTAAAATAGAATCTATATTACCGTTACCCAATCCAATTTGTAACGGTACTTCCATACTACTTTGGAAGCCTCTTACAGGATATTTTTCGAAGGTTCGTATCTCATTTTTTGCAAAAACCACAGCCTTTGCACCAATAGCATTTATATTTTGGGAATCACCCCTCAATTTTAATTGCACCCATTTATTTAAAGATGTTTTTGCAGTTTTATTTTCGTATAATAATACAGGGTCTTCAATATTATTTACCACTATATCTACATCGCCATCATTATCAAAATCTGCATATGCAGCACCATTACTAAAAGTTGGTTGGTCATTTTTAATTTGCTTTTCTACATCTTCAAATTTTGCATCTTGCTTGTTAAGGAAAAATTTATTGTTCAATTTTATCTCCGGAAATTTATTGATGAGTGCCATATCTTTTTCACCCATTTTATTGTTCCTTATTTTATTTTGTATTTCAGTATTGGTTACATAATTAACGTAATCCATATCATTCAAACGTTTCGGAATACCGTTGCTTACAAATAAATCTTTCCAGCCGTCGTTATCAAAATCTGTCCACAAAGCAGCCCAACTCCAGTCTGTGGCTTCTACCCCTGCATGCATGGCTACTTCGCTAAACATTCCATTTCTTCTGTTTAATTGCAAAGCGTTTCTGCTAAATTGGGGGTGGTAGCCGTACTGTATTTTATAATTAAACAAATTGTAATCATCTTCTTCTAAAGATCTTTTTAAAATTAGCGGATCGTAGGGTAACATATCCATGGAGATAATATCTGGCGCTGCATCGTTGTTTATATCAGCTACATCTACACCCATACTAAACTGGCTAGTGTGCATGGTTTGTGTTTGCAGTGTTTCTTTAAATGTACCGTCTTGCTGGTTAATGTATAAATAATCATTTTCATGAAAATCATTGCCAATGTAAATATCCGGCCACCCATCTGTATTAATATCTGACACACAAATGCCCAAGCCATAACTTATAACAGTTCCACTAATACCTGCCTGTTTAGATACATCTGTAAAGTATCCGTTATCATTTTTATACAATATATCTCCGGCCAAAGAATCGCTGGTATTTCCGTAAGAAGTTCGATTATTAAATGTACCATTATAGCGAAGTGAATGGTTCATTAAATACATATCTAAGTCTCCATCTGCATCATAATCTAAAAATGCGGCTTGTGTTCCAAACGCTGATTTTGCTAAACCCATTTTTGCTGCTTCATCTTCATAAAAAGGAATACCATTTTTATCAATACCCTTACAAATTAAAAACTGATTTTTACTTTGTAGCGACTCAAAATTTCCAACATGGCATACATATATATCTAAAAGTCCGTCGTTGTTTATATCAATAACAGATGCGCCTGTACTCCATGCAGAATCGTTTGGTATTTTTGCCTGAACTGTTACATCTTCAAATTTTAAACCTTTCTTGTTTAAGAATAATTTGTTTTGCGATTGATTACTGGTGAAAAATAAATCTATAAATCCGTCATTATTAAAATCACCTGCGCCAACACCAGCACCATTATAAAAATACATGTACTTAAACATGTTAAAATCTGAACGTGGAGTAAGTTTGTTTGTAAAATTTAATCCTGTTTTATCGCTTTCCAAAACTTCAAATAAAATAGGGTAATTCTCTTTCTTTTGGTTGCAAGAAATTATAAAAACTAGTATTCCTATAAAAAGAGCTTTATTAGAATAGTAATACTTATTTATCAATTTAGTCATTTAATAGGCTATTCAATCTTATGTAAATTATTTAAGGAACTTATACAAAACCGATACATCATTATTTCTCAAAAACAATAACGCATCTCCGGAAGTTGTTTTAATATTTTGTATGTCTCTAACAACTCCACTTACATTTAAACCGCTTTCTTTTGCTGGTAATTCTGTAAATTCTTTATTTCCTTTATTGATTAATACTGTTCCAAAATTTGCATCCAATCTGCCAAACTGTGGTAAACAATCAAGCAAATTTCCGCCGAAAATGATGTCAGTTTTACCATCATGGTTTATATCCTTACACAATATTGCATTAATGGCACTCAATTGTGCATTGATGGGTAATTTTTTTATTTCAAAATTTCCATTGCCTTTATTGTATGCAATGCAACTACTGGTATAATTAAATATTTTTATTGCTGACGAGTTTATTTGTTCTGGTTTAAACAATGTTTGTATTGTTTTTTTAGCATAAACATGATGCCGAAGATTTTCTTTTTTTAAAGAGGGTAGCGCTTCGGTAAAATCTTTTTTAAGAAACACAGGAACATCTTTTCCATCAATAGTATAAGATAAAACTTTATCATTTATACCATTGTTATCAAAATCATTTACCCACAGCTTTACAGGATTCAATGAATCTGGTTTTAAATAAAAATTTTCACCAATATTCCCAAACACCAAATCTTCTTTTCCATCACCATCAAAGTCTGCAGCTTTCACTGTTTGCCACCAGCCATTCATGTTTTTTAAGTTGGAGGTAATTTCTTTAAAACTTCCTGTGGTATAAGAAAATATTTTTGGTGACATCCATTCACCTACAATAATCAATTCTTTTTTTTCATCGCCTGTAATATTTGCCCACACTGCATCTGTTACCATTCCAATTTTTTCTATTGAAGGTGCTTTTGCATTTGTTACATCAGTAAAATTACCTTTTCCATTATTTTCAAAAATATAACTTACAGGTGCAGTTCCATAATGATAACTCATACTTCTGCCGCCTACAAATAAATCTACATCGCCATCAGCATCAAAATCGTTGGCAATTGCTACAGAAATATTGGCGCTATTTTCCGGAAAATTATTAAGTGATTTTTTAAAATTTCCCTTACTATCATTCATGTATAATCTATGTTGTAATCTTGCACTTCTTGGTGGTTCATTATTACCACCTGAGCCTACAAATAAATCATTGTCACTATCGCCATCAGCATCAAAAAATAATACTGCAATATCTTCGAATGAAGAATCTATTTCAAAAATATTTTGGCGTGACTTAACAAAACCCTTTTCATTCTGAAAATATAATTGGCCTGATTGGTTTTTTGCTCCACCTATAAAAATATCTTCTAAGCCGTCACCGTTTACATCTGCATGTGCAGCTTTGGGGCCTTCCTTGCTTTGCATTAATGGTATGTTTCGTTCTTGGTAAAAGTCTACAAAATCATTTTCCTTGTGGCTAACAAACCCAGTTTTTGAAATAGCCTCAAACAAAGGTGGGGCAATACTTTTATTTGGAAATATATAACGAACTTTTTCAACTTTATCGTACTCAATAAACAATTTTTTATTTAATTGAAAGGAAGTGAGAGTGGAAGATGTTCTATCTGGCCATAAGACTCTTAAGGAATCAATTTTTTTGTTTCCTATACCCATGATATTTTCATAATCAATACTGCTTTGAAAACCCCGGCCTGGATAAATTTCTTTGCTTATTATTTCCTTGCCAGAAAACAATTGAATAGTGCTACCAATTGCAAAAGTATTTGATGCTGTTCCTTTTAATTTTATGCTTATAAAATGGGTGCTGTCATTTTCCCTGGTCATATTTTTATAAACAAAACTGGGCATGTTTACATTGTTAACTACTAAATCCAAATCTCCATCTCCATCTAAATCTCCATAAGCCGCCCCGTTGGAAAAGGATGGTTGTGTAAAACCGCTTTTAATACCTGCATCATCAAATGTAAGGTTGCCATTATTTTTAAAAAAGTTATTATGAATAGGATTGGAAGGCATACTATCAACAATACTTAACATGCTTTGCTTTTCGCCACTAGCTGCCATTTTTTGTATAACATCATTGGCAAAAAAATCTATAAAATCCTGATCAATTACATCTTTATAAATTCCATTACAAACATAAATATCAGTGTAGCCATCATTGTCGGCATCAAACATTAATGCACCCCAACTCCAGTCAGAAGCCGCTACAGCACTGTAATGGGCCGTTTCTGCAAACTTACCATTGCCATTATTTATTTGCAATGCATTTTGTTGTATTTGTTCATAAAAACCCTGTTTCTTTTTAAACTGGTAAGTATCAAAATTATCAAAGGAGGAGGTGGTTTTTAAACGGTAATCGTCGCTCGGCAGCATATCTGTCGTAAATATATCAGGATGTCCATCGTTGTTTACATCTCCAGCATCTGCACCCATAGATGCAGTACTTGTATGACCCATTTGATTTTGTAGGTCTTCTTTAAATGTCCCGTTTTGTTGGTTGACATATAAGTAGTCTCTTTCAAAAAAATCATTACTGATATATATATCCGGATAAAGATCTCCGTTTACATCACTAATGGTAACGCCTAGGCCAAAACCAATTAGGCTGCCATAAATATTTGCGGCATCACTTACATCTGTAAAATGGCCATTTTCATTTCTTAATAATTTATCGCCGCCACCCTTCGCAAAATCTGCTATAGGCCAATCTGCCGCCCGAAGATCTCTTTTGTTGCTATAGTTAAGTGTGTTAACAGGTATAAAACTGTTGTTTAAAATATAGCAATCCAAATCTCCATCAAGGTCATAATCAAAAAATGCAGCGTGGGTTGTATAGCCCGTTTCATCAAGCCCAAATTCTTTTGCTTTTTCAGAAAAAGTGCCATTTTTATTATTGATAAAAAGTTTATTAAATTCTTTTGTTTTCCATTTATCATAACCTGCATTACACACATAAATATCTAACCATCCATCAGCATTTATATCTGCCATTACAACACCAGTGTTCCATTTTCCTTTTTCTTCAATACCTGCTTTTACACTAATGTCTTCAAATTTAAAACCTGCCTGTCCGGCAGGCAGGTCGCCTTTATTTAGATACAGTTTATTGCTGCCTTGATTTGAGGTAAAAAATACATCTGCTTTGCCATCGTTGTTTATATCTCCAATTCCTACACCGCCGCCATTATAAAAGTTTCGGTAACTAAAAATATTAAAGTCTGCTGTATTTTCTACATTGTTTGTAAAGTTGATGCCTGTTGTAGTAGAATCCTGTATTTGAAAAAGGGTAGGAGTAGCAGATTTTTTTTGCTTGCAGGATGCTGCGATTATAAGCAATAATATAAAATAAATGCCGCCGTCTAATTTTTTAAAAACCATCGCTTTAAAATAGAACTTGAAGATACTAAAAAGAAAAAGAGGCAGTCAAAAAATTTGAGCTGCCCCTTCTTCTGATTTATGAAAATATAAAACCAAAAACAAAAACTAATGTTGATTCAAATTAATAACCAAAATTTTGCTTCAAATTAGGATTTGATGACAAGGCAATATTTGGTATAGGAAATACAACTCTAAATGCTGCTGAAGTTCCTGGTCTTTCCATTACAGGCTCATTAAATTTACCAAAACGAATAAGATCATTTCTTCTATGTGCCTCTAAATATAATTCTCTACCTCTTTCAGCTAATAAATTTGTTAATGTAACTGAACTTAAAGCAGATGCATTTCTTAAAGTTCTTATTTGGTTAACGATTGCTAAAGGAGTTTCAGCATTAGGATCTGTACCACCTCTTAAGATTGCTTCAGCTTTCATAAGTCTTGCATCTGCAAAACGCATAAATACATATTCGTTTGCGCTACCCCAACCGCCGCCATTCATTTCGATTGGGTTCAATGGATATTTATTTGTACGAATTCCTTTTCCTTCAGCAGCATAATCTAAACTTACATCGTTTGAAAAAATCAAAGGTGCACCAGATCTATCTTTTAAATTTGAAACTGCATTACCAATTTTTTTATCTGCAGGACCTCTTTGTTGACCCACCAAGAAACCTGCTCCTCTACCTGTAACACGGCTAAATGATGTATTTCGACCACTCCAAAACAAACTAGGACTAGCAGTTGGATAATCAGTCGTGCTCAATGTAATAGTTCCTCTAACTGTATCAGATTTTCTGATATCACTATTTTCAAAACTATTATAGAAATCTGCTAAAGTGGTAAAGCCATTCCATCCATCTGGAGACATGTTGTAATGGTTACCCATACAACTAGCCCAAACCATATTTATACCTTCGTTTCTTACAAAAATATTCTCTGAAGATTTTGCACCTGCCTCCCAAGTGAAATTATCCCAGTAATAAGGATCTAATGATAAAGCAGCATTTTGAGCTATTGAATTACACAGCGTAATAACCTGCGTCATATCAGCAGCAGCAAAAGTATATGGCCCTGCAGGCGTAGTTGGGTCTGCTTTAAAAACTGCTTTATTTAATAAGCATTTAGCTAATAGAAATTGTGCAGCTTCTTTTGTAGCTCTATTTCTTGTACCGGTTGTAAAAGTTGGTAAATTGGGAATCACTGCATTTAATTCTGTAATTATATAATCAATAGCTTGACTACGTGTATAGACATTAGGAATAACTTCAATAGAAGCGGTAGCAGGACGATGTTGTAATTGACCATACAAATCAACCACTATGTAAGAAAAGAAAGCCCTCAAGAATCTGGCAGAATTTCTATCAGCCGCAGAAGCAGAAGTGGCTTCTGCTAACAAAGTGGTTTGAAACAATCCACTTTGTAAACCGTTCCATGTATTATTTACTTGGTTGTGATTTGCATCCCAGCTATGTTGATGTAATTTACGCCATGTGCCAAAATCATCCCAATCCGTACCTCTTGTTGGGCCCATTAATTCATCTGTACTATGTTCACTCATCGCAAACCAGTTTTCTTGGCTTACTAAAGTATTTAATTGCTCATATACCTTATTTAGTGAAGATGGAGTTGGTGCCACACCTGTTATTGGAGCAACTATTTCATTAGCTCCTTGTATTTTAGGATCTAATTTTGAACAAGAAATATTTAACATGGTTACAAGTAACAAACTTGAAAACGATGCTTTTAAAATTAATTTATGTTTCATATAATATTTTTTTTATTTATTAAAAACCTACGTTAAAACCTAGTGTAAAGGTTCTTGCTTTGGGATAACTCGCATAATCGAAACCTCTTGATTGTACATTATTTCTTTGTTTATCGACGTTAACTTCAGGATCTAAGCCACTGTAGTTGGTAAACAAAGCTAGGTTTTGACCAGATAAAGTGGCAGCTAATGATTTGATAACTTTATTTTTAATGTTAAAATCATAGCTAATTAAAGCATTTGCTATGCGTAGGAAATCTCCTTTCTCTAAAAACCTTGTTGAAGGTGTAGCAGGTGAAAGAGGATTTTCGGCACTTGTTGTTACAGATTTTTCAACATTGCCGCCATTTTTAAGAATACCTGCTAAAAAATGACCGTTGGCTGTGTTATTATATATATAAAAACCGGTAGCTGCATTAATGAAAATACTTGCATTCCAACGTCCGTAACTAAAGTTATTGGTTAACCCAGCATTAAATTTTGGCAATGGGCTCTTGTCAAGGGTTTCTACAACAGGGTTGCCCTTATCATCATTAACATATGTAGGAAGTCCTGCTGCATTGAAACCCGTAAATTGTTGCATGTACCAACTATACAAAGAGAAACCGTTTTCGATTTTCTGTGCAAAAGCACCTGTTAAACCTGGACCATTAACTTCCCCAGTATTAAGTGCGTCTTTTAAATTAGATACTTTATTAGACATAAAAGTCATGTTATAACTAATGTCCCAATTAAATTTAGATGAATTAATAACTTTATAATTTAAACTAAATTCTAAACCTTTGTTATTAACAACTCCAGGTAGATTTTGATAATATCCAACGGGATCGGGTCCTGAAGTACCTCCAAAAGAACCAGGTAATGGACCAAAAAGAACTATGTTTTTACGATTTGTATTGTAAAATTCTATTGTACCAGATAATCTTCTGTTCTTTGTAGCCCAGTCTAAAGCTATACTTGAAGTTGCAGCTTGCTCCCATTTCAAATTATCATTTCCTTGTAATTTTGCTTGAAGTTCGTAAACTACAGGTAAAACACCAGGATTTGATGTTATCCATCTTTGATTAAAATCATAAGCTGAATAAGCTCCCAAAGCATCCTGGCTGCCAATAATACCATAATTGCCTCTTAAACTAAAGTCACTGAAAACATTGACCAAGCCATTAGCAAAATTTTCATTTATGATACGCCATTTTGCTCCAAAAGCGGGGAAGAAAGCATATCTATTATTCTTACCAAATTTAGAACTACCATCTACTCTACCTGTAGCGGTTAATAAATATTTATCATTTAATGTATAATTAATTCTGCTGAAAACAGAATTTAAATCGCTGCGCTCATAATTTGGAACCTTTAAATGCCAGTTTTTCTTAAAACTACTGATGTCTTTTGGAAAATTGTCTCCTGGATTAACCACAGGAGTTACTAGATCCCAATATATTGTGCCGTCACTTTCGATGGTTGTATTTTGTATGGCAGTTCCTAAGATAGCATTAATATCATGCTTCTTATTAAATACTTTGTTATATGTTAAAAAGTTTTCCCAAACTATGTTTCTACTTTTATCGTTTGCTATAGCAGCCCTACCGTTTCCTTGTGTGCCATTACCATAACTTACACCAAAAACCCTTGTTTGGTTATCTCCTGCATTTTCTAAACGAGGATCAACATAAGTTGTTCTTACACCTTTAGCATTATCAATACCCAAGCTTGTTTTAAAAGTTAATCCTTCAACAATTTTGTAACTTAATGCAAAACTGGCTAATACTCTGTTGATATTATCTTTGTCATCGGTATAATCTAACATTGCAACAGGGTTTCTTAAATCTCCATTAAGACTATATTTTCCAGTAACAGGGTCTTTTACAGGAAATGTAGGATTAAATCTTAAAGCAGCTCCTATTAAACTACCTTGATACCCTGCATTATTAGTATTTGGAACATAAGAATTTTTAAGATTAGAATAAGTAGCAGTAATATCTAATTTTAATGCATCATTTGATAAAAATGTTTTAGAAAAATTTGCTCTTGATGTTAATCTTTTTAAGTAACTTTTTTTAATGATACCTTGTTGATCATCAAAAGAGCCGCTTATTCTAACATTGGTTTTCTTTTTAGAAAAACCATAGCTTAAATTATAATTTTGAGAAATTGTCTTTCTGAAAATTTCATCTTGCCAATCGGTGTCGCTGCCTTTAAAAAGTGATTGTGCATTAGCTGCAGCAGTAACTGGATCCGTTCCTAATTGAACATTTTCTGCAATAAGGCCTGCCTTAAATTCTTCAGCATTTAATAATTTATATCTAGATGCAGTTGAGTTAAGACTAGTGCTTGCACCAAAATTCCATGATCCTTTTGACCCTCTACCAATTTTAGTGGTAATGATTATAACACCATTTGCACCTCTTGCACCATATATAGCTGCGGAAGATGCATCTTTTAAAATACTGATACTTTCAATATCATTAGGATTGATAAATGATAATGGGTTTTTTGCAGTAGTTGTACCCTCTGCACCTGCAGAAGATGTAGTAGTACCACCCCCATCTAATGGAATACCATCTACAATATATAATGGCTGCTGAGTACCTCTAATAGAAGACGTACCTCTTATGTTAATAGTAGCAGCAGCACCAGGTTCTCCACTTGCAGGAGTAACAGTAACTCCTGGCGTTCTACCTTGAAACAATTGCTCAGGGGTAGAAATTTGACCTTTGTTAAAATCTTTTGCAGTAATAGAAGCTACAGAACCTGTAGCATCTTTTATCCTTCTGGTACCATATCCTACAACTACAACCTCCGTTAATCCTTCTCCACTTGCTTTCATAACAACATCAGTACTTGCACCATTTACAGAAACTTCAGAAGTACCAAATCCTACTGATGAAATAACCAATTTTGTTACTCCAGCTGCTACATCCAATGTGTAAGTTCCAGCTGCATTTGTTTGAGTTCCTTTACTAGTTCCTTTGGCAACAACCGATGCTCCGCTAATGGGAGATCCGTCTTTGTCGCTGGTTACTTTTCCTGAAACTGTTTTTGTTTGTGCAGCCGCAGTTAGGGATAGGGCCATACACAATAAGGCATAGGTGAGCCTCTTTGTAAGTAGTTTTAATTTCATAAAATATATTATTTATTTTGGTACTTTAAAAGTATAGTCTTTAGTTTGATTAAAATTGTAGTAATCAATTGATAAATTTTGCAAACGTTTGCGCAAATGTTTGCGGTGGAGAAAATACAAAAATTGTGTTAAAATAATATTAACAATGGAAGTAATTACCTTAAAAAGGATATCAGAAGTGTTGGGTTTGAGCATTTCAACTGTATCCAGAGCTTTAAAAAACCACCCAGATATTTCTGCTAATACCAAGAAGAGAGTGAATGAACTTGCTAACACACTCGACTATGAACCAAATATTAATGCGATCAGTCTTAGATCTAAAAAGAATAGGGTGCTGGGTTTAATAGTTCCCTCTATATCTGGTTTTTTTTACGATTCTTTTATATCTGCCATTGAAGAAGAATGCAGAATACACTCCTATATGCTAATGATTTTACAAAGCAGTAATGATGCAGAAACTGAAATAAATAGCTTACGTATTTGCAGACAAAACAGAATCTCTGGCTTGTTTGCGTGCCTTTCTACAAAAACAACTTCCATGCTTGCATTTGACAGATTTAAAGAAGCGGATATTCCTTTGGTGTTTTTTGATAAAGTGCCCGAAGCTGAGAATTATAATAAGGTTTGCATTGATGATGAAGCGGCAGCTAAGCTTGCGGCTGAATTATTACTGAAGAAAAATAAAAAAAATATACTTGCCATTTTTGGTAATGAAACAATTTCAATTACAAAAACCAGATATAAAGCTTTTCAAAAAATTATTAGTTTGCAAAATGATGTAATAACAAATAATGAATTTTGTGATACATCTGATGCAGCAAAAAAAATAACCAAAACTTATTTTTCAAAAAAGCAAAAGCCAGATGCGGTTTTTTGTATGAGCGATGAGATATTAATTGGTGTGGTAAAATCTTTGAATGATTTAAAAATTAATATTCCAGAAGGTGCGTCAGTGCTGGCTTTGAGTGATGGATTCTTACCCAAGATTTATTCCCCTGAAATTACATACATAGAAACCAGTGGATATAAACTGGGTAAACTTGCATTTACAAAAATGTTGAATTGTTTAAATGGTGTAAATGACAATACAGAGATGTTTACCAGAAGTGTACTTGTAAAAGGAAATTCGTTATAAAAATAATTATATGTAAAATACTTTAAAAAATGGCTGTCTGAAAAGGCAGCCATTTTAATTTAAACAATTAACTGATGCTCATTTTTTAAATAGAGTAATCGTAACAAATTTCCAGACATATTTTATTTTAAATTAATATAATATACTTTTATCTTAAAAATAAAGTATGCCTCCATTTCCAAAACCAGATATTGTATATAAAGTAGATGTTGCTAAAGAAATTAAAAATTTAGCTGTGTATAAAAAAAATAAACCAGACAGATATATACCAACTAAAAAGGCTAACAAACTTATAATCGCAACATGGAATATTGCAAACTTTGGGTCTCAAAAAAGAGACCAAGAGCATTACCAAATTATAGCTGAAATGCTTAGCTGGTTTGATATAATTGCAATACAGGAGTTAAATGATAATTTGGATGAACTAAGAAAATTGCAAAAAGAATTACCAGTAAATAATAAAATTATTTTTTCAGATGCATCTGGCAACGATGAGCGAATGTGTTTTTTGTTTAACAGCAAAAAGGTAAAACAAATGGAAAAGATTGGTGAAATTTCTATTCCAGCAGAAGAATTAAAAGACATTAAATTACCAGAAATAAAAAGTGAATTTAAAGGCTTTAGTAGAACTCCCTTCTTAGCCACATTTAAAGCAAATAATTTTGTTGTGGCTTTAATAAATGCACATAATTATTTTGGTGATGAATCTAAATTAAAAAGTATAGAAAGAAGAAGCTTAGAAGCGTATTGTGTAGGAAGATGGGCAGACCTGAGACGCAACAGTAAAAACTGTTACACGCAAAATATTATAGCAATGGGTGATTTTAATTTACCTAAAATAGAACCTGGCGATCTTGTTTACAAAGCCCTACTGGCAAGAGGTTTCGAAATACCAGAGCATTCTACTAAAATATACTCCAACATAAATAATGATATGCATTATGATCAAATAGTTTTTTTACCCGGTTTAAAAAATTTGGTCACCAATAGCGGTGTATTTGATTTTGATGGGGCTTTGTTTCCAGAATTATGGGACAAAGAGAAACCTACTATTTTAAAGAATTATTTGCGTTATTATATTTCGGACCACAGAATAAAATGGATTGAAATTTTGACGGATTAAGGACTTAAATAGTGTAGAAAAGCACAAATTTTTTTTCTCCAAGGAAAAAAATAATTTATAAATGCAAATAATAATCCGCCAACAATTTTTTAAATTCTAATGAGTATTCATTTCCTTTTTCTTTTATAGCCATTGAGTATAGTATATTATTATTTTCTGTAAAAGAAAATAATAATATGGATCGAAAAAAAGGATGAGTGGGGGAGTGGCTTATATCTAATTGTTCAATAACATGAAGGTTTTCATTTTTGAAAATGGATGAATATTCATTGACAATATTATGTGGCAAAAGAAAAGCAGCAACTCCATTTAGCTTTAAATTATTTTTTACGCATGTAGCGAGTGTATTAAATGATAATTGCGTTGCATGCATAGCTACATTTCTGTGTACATCATCACTCTTTAATTGGTTTTCAAAAAATGGTGGATTACAAATTATTAACTCATACTTTTTTTGAGCCTTATATTCAATAATGTTTTCATTAAAAAGATTTATTTGCTCTTTCCATTTAGATAATTCAACATTTTCTTTTGCCTGTAAATAAGCAATTTCATTTATTTCAACAGCATCAATAATTGCTTCCGTTTTTTGCGCAAGCATTAAACTCAACAAACCAGTTCCACATCCAATATCCAAAATGTTTTCTGTAAGTATTTTTTTACTTTGTAATTTATCTGCCACCCATGCACCCAGCAAACATGCATCTGTACACACTTTCATGGCAGTTTTATCCTGATGAATGATAAATTGTTTAAACTGGAAATAAGTATTCAAGAAAGGGAATTATTAATTAATAATGAAGAATGAAATGGAGATTAAAAACCGCTGGCTGCACTCGGCACTACATCCATTTCTACAAATTCGTTTTGCAAAAATTTATAGTAACCTGTAACAGCAATCATGGCTGCATTATCTGTACAGTATTCAAAAGGCGGAATAAATGTTTGCCAACCCAATTCATTTCCTATTTCTTTTAAACCATTTCTTAAACCGCTGTTTGCACTTACACCACCTGCAATACAAACCTGAGTAATACCTGTTTGCAATACCGCTTTTTTTAATTTGTTTAATAAAATGCTTACAATTCTTTCTTGTACAGATGCACAAATATTTGCTAAGTTTTCATCAATAAACTTTTTTCTTTCTTCTGCAGTTGCAGTCAATTCTACCTTATATATATTGCCATTACCGGCATTGTTTAAAAAATAAAGTATGGATGTTTTTAGCCCTGAAAAACTAAAATTAAGTCCTTCGATCTTTGGCTCCGGAAATTTATAAATAGCTTTTCCTTCTTTGGCATATTTATCTATTAACGGGCCGCCCGGGTAAGGCAAGCCTACTATTTTTGCTGTTTTATCAAAGGCTTCGCCTGCTGCATCATCAATGGTTTGTCCAATAACTTTCATGTTCGTAGGTCCTTCGCATAATACAATTTGCGTATGCCCACCACTTACTGTTAAACATAAAAATGGAAACGTAGGAGCAGGATCCTGCAACAAATTTGCCAATACATGTGCCTGCATATGATGCACTGCAATTAAAGGTTTATCCAACGCAAGTGCCAGTGATTTTGCAAATTGTGAACCTACTAGCAATGCCCCAATTAAACCAGGTGCTTGGGTAAAAGCAATTGCATCCACGTCATGTAATGATAAGCCAGATTTCTTCATGGCAGCATCAACAACCGGTACTATGTTTTCAGCATGTGCACGGCTAGCAAGCTCTGGCACTACGCCGCCGTATTGTTCATGTATTTTTTGAGTAGCAATGATGTTGCTTAATATTTCTCCATTGCTGTAAACGGCTGCGGCAGTTTCATCGCAGGAAGATTCAATTGCTAAGATTGTAGGATGTTGTATATTCTTTATCACTCAGTATTTGTAAGATGTTTGTTGTTGGATTTATAATTATTTAAAGTTCTCTCTTTTATAGTAAATACTTTTAAGCCGTTTCTCGTTTGGCTTATCATGCTTTAAGTTTTGTAATTTTCAAGTGGCTTATTTCCTATTATTCTAAGTGGTATTTTATCATAAACATTGATCTTAAAAAATTAGCACATCAGCAAATTAGCAAATTATCACATTAAAGTTTCTAGCTTCTTATCGCCACCACCGGGTCCATTTTAGCAGCTTGCCTAGCTGGAATAATGCCTGCCAATATCCCTACCACTATACAAATTATTACTGTAGATATCATTAACGGCACAGATATAAATACAGGAAACTCCAACGGTCCAGATAAAACCAATGTAAGCAACCACACAAAGAACAATCCTACTGCACCACCTAAAATACACATCAGCGCAGCTTCCATTAAAAACTCCAATAAAATAGATGAACTTTTTGCGCCAATAGCTTTCTTTAAACCAATGATAGAAGTACGTTCTTTCACCGTTACAAACATAATATTTGCAATACCAAAAAGCCCCACAATTAAACTTATGCCACCAATAAAACCACCCACAATATTTAATGTTCCAAAAAATCCGGAAATGGCTTTACTAAAAGCTTCCACACTATTTAATGAAAAATTATCTTCTTGCGTAGGGCTTAATCTACGAACCTGTCGCATAATTCCCCTCAGTTCCTGGTACAAAGCATCTGTGCTCACGCCTTCTTTTCCTTTAACAATAAGTACGGGGTTTGCAAATTCTTCATCAAACAGCTGACGGCAATATTTATATGGCATCATTATACAATTATCATAATCCCAGCCAATCATATTTTTACCTTCTTTTTTTATAACACCTACAACTGTTAGTACTTTTCCTTTTACCTCTACTTGTTTGCCTGCGGCTCTTTCTGCAGAGCCAAATAAATTTTCTGCGTTTTCAAAACCAATAATACAAACATTCGTTCCATTCGTAAACTCATTGGGCGAAAAATAACGACCAACTTCAAAGTTTAATGGTTGTAATGCAATCTGCGCTTCGTTTATACCATATACCGATATACTATTAAGCACATCGTTTTTGTATGATAAATTTCCACCGGTTTGCATTAAAAAAGTAACATCTTGTGTAAGTTCCGATCTTTCTTTCACCATATCTTGCTCTTCATATTTCATCACCGGCCTTGCCCGAAGTTTCCAAAAAGGTTTGTCCGGCCCACCGCTGTAATCCCATTTATCAATGTAAATGGTATTGCTTCCGAGGCTGCTTACTTCGTTTTGTATATTTTGTTCCAAACTGTTTACTGTTGCAAGCACACCAATAATACAAAATATACCAAACGCAACACCAGTAAGACTTAGCGCCGTTCTTGTTTTATTTACTTTTAATTCTTGCAGGGTAAGCCTCAAAGAATTACTTAGTATACTCAGCATTTTTGCCATACCGTAAAGTTAAGAAGAAATTAAGCTGATGATTTTCCAAAGAGGTATTTAAAAATGCCGTTTATAAAAAATATGGGGTAAAGCCCTCTAAATTCCCCGAAGGAGGACTTAGGACTTCAATACTATAAATGTCTTTTAAATTATCATAGATCATATTCGAGTTCACTCTCTTTGGATAACTTGTCTCATTTTCGGGAAGGGGTGGGGTGAGGTTATTTGTCTGGCAAAAAAGCTTTGCATTTTTTGCCAAGCTAAAACACTGCTATGGTCAACATTTGTGGCGTCGCACATTTCAACTTCAACTATATATTTAGCTTTAATTATGCAATCTGGGGTTTATCATAATTTGAAAAGTTACACATATTATAAATTATGTGAATGTAGTTTTTGATAAAAAAATTTCCACCTTCTATTGTTACCTTTGCGCTCGCAAAAACAGTAGATGAAATACAATTCAGAAATTAATCGCCGCAAAACTTTCGCTATCATTTCTCACCCCGATGCAGGAAAGACAACACTTACAGAGAAATTTTTATTATTTGGTGGTGCCATTCAAACAGCGGGTGCAGTAAAAAGCAATAAAATAAAAAAGCATGCTACATCCGATTTTATGGAGATTGAGCGGCAGCGTGGTATTTCGGTAGCTACCTCTGTTATGACTTTTGAGTACGATGGTCACCTGATAAATTTATTAGACACACCAGGCCACAAAGATTTTGCAGAAGATACATTTCGTACACTAACGGCTGTTGACAGTGTTGTATTAGTAATAGATTCAGTTAATGGAGTAGAGCCTCAAACACGCAGGTTAATGGAAGTAATTGCCATGCGCAAAACACCCGTTATTGTTTTTATTAATAAAATGGATAGAGATGGTAAAAACCGTTTCGATTTATTGGAAGAAATAGAGAATGAATTAAAGATACAATTGCACCCAATGACGGTGCCAATAAACAGTGGTAAAGATTTTAAAGGTGTATATGATTTGCATAAAAAAAGCCTGGTACTCTTCACCGCAGGTACAAAAGCAAATGATGAGGCGGTGGTAGAAATTACCAATTTAAATGATAAAATATTAGATGCAAAAATAGGAGAGAAGGATGCCAATACTTTGCGGGAAGATGTTGAATTAATAGATGGTGTTTATGGAGAATTAAAAAATGAAGATTATTTAAGTGGCAATGTTGCTCCTGTATTTTTTGGCAGTGCGGTCAATAATTTTGGTGTAAAAGAAATGCTGGATACTTTTGTAAGAATAGCACCAACGCCACGTCCACGCCATACTACCACAAGAGATGTATTACCGGAGGAAGAAAAATTCAGTGGATTTATTTTTAAAATACATGCCAATTTAGATCCTAAGCATAGAGACAGGATTGCCTTTTTAAGAGTGTGTAGCGGTAGGTTTGCACGCCATACTTATTACAACCATGTACGATTAGAAAAAGATATGCGTTTTACAAATCCTTATAGTTTTCTTGCCCGGCAAAAAGATGTAATTGAAGAGGCATACCCGGGAGATGTGGTTGGTTTGTTTGATACAGGAAATTTTAAAATAGGGGATACACTTACAGAAGGGGAAAATTTTTATTTTACAGGTATCCCAAGTTTTTCACCGGAAATTTTTAAAGAGGTCATTAATAAAGACCCAATGAAAACAAAGCAACTGGAAAAAGGATTGAACCAACTTACAGATGAAGGTGTGGCGCAACTTTTTACCCAATTTGGCGGTAATAAAAAGATTATTGGTTGTGTTGGAGAACTACAATTTGAAGTAATACAATACCGGTTATTACAAGAGTATGGCGCATCTGTACAAATGAACAGTTTGCCATTTTTTAAGGCTTGCTGGCTCACGGCAAAAGATCCAAAAAAATTAGAAGATTTTACCAAGTATAAGCAGGCAAATATTGCCGAAGACAAAGATGGCAACGTTGTTTATCTTGCCCAAAGCGAGTGGTTTTTAAATACAGAAATAAGTAACAATCCTGATATTGAGTTTCATTTTACGAGTGAGATGAATAAGGTATAATTGGCTAATTTGCTAATATGCTAATGTGCTAATTAAAAGCCTGTAGATACTGAAATTTCGATCTTAATAAAGCAAGCTTATTTTTTTAGAATAAAAGATACCATTCCATTATTGGTTTTATTACTGTTGATATTTATTTCATGTCGTTTCTTTCCATCATAAATAATCATTAATGAAGTATTGGGTGGTATGCTACCCAGGTTTTCAGCAAACATGATGAGTTCATTTTGTGCAGGAGCAGCTGCTATTTTTAACCAAAAACTTTTACCGTTGGCTGTAAGCAGCAAATGCTGGACAATTATTTTGTTGTTATATTGAACCGTTATTGAATCCCCATCAATGGTACCATTATCATAAAACGATACTTCAATTGAATCATTTAGTACTTCAATTTGTTGTATTAAGGTGTTTATTCTTTCTTCAGGCAAAAAATCGATCTCTGACGATTGCGCTACAGTAATGGGTTTTACATTTCCCACATCGCCATTTGATTCAATTATTTTCTTTGCTGTAAGAGGCTCTATTTTTATATTTTGAACAGCAGTATCAGTACAGCCGTTTTTATCAATCGCAATCAACGATACTGCAAACAAGCCAGGCTGTTGATAATAATGGCTAGGCGACTTAGAATTTTTTTCTGAAGAGCCATCACCAAAATTCCAAAGTAGATTAACTTTTTGGGAAGACTTTGATTTGAATGTAAACTTGTTTTCTGTGCTGCTTTTGTATGTAAATTCAGCCACTGGTTTTTTTATTACAACTTTTTTAGAAATGATTTTAGTACTTCCATTTTTACCTTTATAGGTTAAATCAATAGCATATTCACCCTCGTTTTTAAAAGTGTAGCTAAATTTTTCTTTTGTACTACTATACAAATTTGCTATTTGCCATTTAACAGATTTTATTTCGGTAGGCCTGTATAATTCAACATTAATTTTATTACAGTTTTCTATTTTAAAACTTATTTCTGCTGAAGGTTCAGGCAAAGTAGTTATGGGAGTACTACTTGTATTTTGGCATGATTGTAATATTTCATTGCTGGTAAGTGCCCGGTTGTAAATCCGTACATCATCTAAAACACCGTTAAACCAATAAGGATATTGATCGTTATCCAATTTGCCAAAGTATAAATCTGCATTATTAATCACTCCATTTGTGGTGGCTTTCCATGTATCTATTAAATTACAGTTTACATATAAATTGTTATTGATGCCATCGCATGTATAAGTAACATTATACCATACATCGGTTTTTATAAATGAACTTGCTTTCCCACTTCCCCAATCTTCATAAAAAGAACTGCCATGAAAAGTCTGGTGTTTTTCATCTACATTTTTCACATCACAAGCCTGTTTTGAAAATGCATCATCGCAGAACCCTAGCCAATAATTGCCTGAAGCATAATCAGAACCTTTGTTAATAATCCGATTCCAATGACAAGTACCTTGATAAAAACCATTCACCTTTACATTGCAGCTAATGGTAATCTGCTTTGTCATTTTGTTTAAAGATGAAGAGTTTCTGATTTTAATATATTGATTTTTCCCATTGAATGAATAAGCACTTTTACTGTTTCCATTTTTGTCTGACACTAATACCGCATTATTAAAAATTGCGTTATTGTTGTTTCCACTTTCATCTTTGGCATTGCCGTTAAAAGGGTAATAAGCTACCAGACCATTTGTTGCAGAAATTTGAGAGTATGCATTTATAAAAAACAATACAAAAGCAACAAAAAAAAATAATTTCATGTGTAAAATTTACAAGAAAAGTAATTCATTTATTTCATTCCTGTATAATTGTGCGGACTAATGGCTTTTAATTCTTTTTTTAATGCCCCTGAAATTTTTAACCCATTTATAAATTCATGCATGGAATTTTTGTCAATGGCATTTTTGCCTCTGGTTAAATCTTTTAGAGCCTCATAAGGTTTTGGATAATTTTCTCTGCGTAAAATTGTTTGTATGGCTTCTGCAACTACTGCCCAATTATTATCCAGATCAGCTTTTAATTTACTTTCATTTAAAATTAATTTTCCCAACCCTTTTTCCAAAGATTTTAAAGAGATTATTGTGTGAGCAATGGGTACACCTATATTTCTTAAAACTGTGCTGTCGGTTAAATCTCGCTGCAACCGACTGATAGGCAGTTTAGCTGAAAGATGCTCCAGTATTGCATTTGCTATTCCAAAATTGCCCTCTGCATTTTCAAAATCTATTGGGTTTACTTTGTGTGGCATGGCACTGCTGCCTACTTCTCCTTTTTTAGTTTGCTGTTTAAAATAATCAACACTGATGTAGCTCCACATATCTCTGCACAAATCAATTAGTATATTATTGATGCGTTTTATAGCATCAAAATGTGCAGCTAGTGTATCGTAATGCTCAATTTGAGTAGTGTATTGCTGGCGTTGTAATCCTAATTTATTTTCTAAAAAACTGTTCGCAAATTTTACCCAATTGTGTTTGGGATACGCTACTGCATGCGCATTAAAATTACCGGTGGCACCGCCAAATTTTCCTGAAAAAGGAATATGACTAAACAATTGAATCTGGTTTTCCAATCGCTCTACAAAAACCATCATTTCTTTACCAAGCATTACTGGGGTTGCAGCTTGGCCATGTGTGCGAGCAAGCATGGGAATAATTTTCCAGTCGCTTGCCAGTTTTTGTAAATGCTTTTGAAGATTTATAATTGAAGGTAAATATTCAAATTCTATTGCGTCTTTCCAAAGCATTGGTACAGCAGTGTTATTAATATCTTGAGAGGTTAATCCAAAGTGAATCCATTCTTTTATATCTTCTGCGCCAAGCAAATCTAATTTTTCTTTTAAAAAATATTCTACTGCTTTCACATCATGATTGGTAACCAATTCTGTTTTTTTAATTTGCACTGCGTCTTCTTCTGAAAAATTTTCAATTATTAAACGCAATGCATTTTTAAGTTTCGCATCTATTTTAAATAATTTGTTTTCACTTAATGCAATAAAATATTCCACCTCTACTTTCAATCTGTATTTTATTAATGCATATTCCGAAAAATATTGAGCAAGTTGTGAAGTAGCTTTGTTGTAGCGACCATCTATTGGAGAAATAGCAGAAAGAGATGAAAGTTGCATAAATGAATATAGTTTGAAGTAATTTTGCACGAAATTAAACGAAACGAGTTGGAAAGAAAAATAAGGGTTGCAGCGGTAAGTTATCTTAACACAAAACCGCTCATATACGGCTTTGAAAAAGGCATGATGAAGGATGACATAGAATTGGTAACAGATTTCCCTGCAAGTATTGCAGATATGCTTATAACTGATAAGGTAGATATTTCCCTTGTACCTGTGGCCACCATTCCATTTTTAAAAGAGTACCATATTATTACCGATTATTGTATAGGCTCTACTGGCGAAGTGGCAAGTGTTTGTTTGTTTAGCGATGTGCCTATAAAAGAAATAAAAACGATTTTGCTGGATTATCAAAGTAGAAGTTCGGTAGGTTTGCTAAAAATATTAATTAAGGATTTTTGGAAAATACATGTTGAATTGATAAGCGGCGATGCAGGTTATGAAGAGAAAATAATGGGCACCACAGCAGGCTTGGTGATTGGCGACCGAGCATTTATCCAGCGCAAAAAAAGTAAATATATAAATGACCTAAGCAGTGCATGGAAAGAAATGACCGGACTGCCATTTGTATTTGCTGCATGGGTTGCTAATAAAAAATTACCTCAAAACTTTATTGAAAATTTTAATACCGCAACCGGTGAAGGGTTTCATCACTTACCTGAAATTATAGCAGCAAACCCTTACCAAAATTACGATTTAAAAAAATACTACACAGAAAACATCAGTTTTAATTTAGATGATGAAAAGAGGAGAGGACTGGAGGAATATTTAAGAAGATTGAAAACGGTGTCATAAATCATCCACCTCAAAAAGTTGTTAAAACCTTAATAAAAAAATTCTTTCTGTGTATAGGAGGAATAAAAAATTGATATCCCGAATGGGTAAATGACTTTATTATAAATTAAAAATATATGCAAATACCCTTTATTTAGTTTTTAGTTTATTGAATCTTTGTAAAAGTGAATACAATACAGGTTTTAAGTCAGGAGAAATATTTCTGAAATATACGAGTGCTATAAAAAATGCAGAAAATACAAAAGTCCTCAAAATGATATTTAACAGCCCATCATTGATGCCAAAAACGAAATAACATATTAAATATCCTACACCGGATACTAGAAAGATCTCAACCGTTTTTTTAGAAAAAGGTTGCATATTAAACTTCTTTAACAAGAAAAAATATCTAATGCCGTTATATACTGTAAAGGAAACTAAATTAGCAATGGCTGGACCAATTAGACCATACTTTACGGTTAAAAAATAACTTAACGGTATAATCATAGCGGTAAGTAAAAAATTGGTCCATAATTCAAATTTAAAATAACTGGACGTACCAATAATTTGTCCATTTACACCTGTGCCCATTTCGATAATGGTAACAATTCCTAGTATTAAAAATACATTTTTACCATCAAGGTATTCGGCATTTAAATTAAAAAAATGAATGGCTGAATCAAAATTTAAGGCTATCAAACAAAAAATAAATAATGCAAAACTTAATAGATTGATAGACGACCTTTTATAAATTCTGCTTATTTCTTTTATATTTTTTTCTTTCCATTTACGAGATAAAATAGGAATTGTTATTGATACAATACTTCTATAAGGTGCTTGCATTAAAATAACCAAGTAACTAGCAAAACCAAATATAGCCACACTTGTGAGGCTCTGCCGGGCAGCAAGCACCAAACTATCTATACTAGTACGTAGAATACTTACTACCAACACCAAAAAGGTAAGGGATAGCATACTTACAATTTTTTTACTATATTTTTTTGTTACCCTACTTGTTTTAAATGTAAGCCAAAGCTGCCCATCTTTTTTTAAGATAAGCGTGAATATGATTACAATGAGGACGAATTGAGCGGCAAACAAAAACATAAAAACTTTAAAACTTATGATACCGCATATTTTTAGCACAACCAAAATTAAAGTATACAATTTTAAAACAGTTTCTTTAAGAATGTTAGCTGTTACGCCTCGCCCAAATCCTAATGAATAACTTTCCAAAATATTATAGGTCAACACAAAAAAGGCTAATGGAATGGTTATATAAAAATACTCTACCAACAACCTTGAATTTGTTCCAAATTTTTTGATGATTAACGGTTCAGCAATAAACACGATGGACATAGTTATTAAAAAACCTATTCCTGAAATTTTGATGGCAAGCCCCAATAAATCATTTTCTTTTTTATCTAAATTATCTTGGTAATATGGAAAAAATTTATAGAGAAAGAAGGTGGTACCCAATGCGGAAAAAGAAAACATAAGCATACTCAGTTCCAATAAGGTTCTTGTGAGCCCGTATTGTTCCGGAGAAAACCATTCTTTGTGTGTGAAAATATAGGTATTGATGGCTCCAATAAAAAAACCCAGATAAATCCAAATGGAACCCTGTATACTTTTTTTTCTGATTTCAGACATTAATATTACTTGTTAAAATAGATTCACCTTTTGCAGATACAATAATAAATGGGAAAATTAGTGTAAAATTATTTATAAACTAATGCTGTGTCATTTTTATGCCCTTCATTTAAACTTAATATTTTGATGTTTTATTACCCACCAAGTATTATTTTCGCAAATTGACAACTTAATGAAGTACTATGGCAGAAACACTTGGTATGCTTTGCGATAAGCTTACAATAGCACAATTAAAAAAATATCATACAGAAGATGAAACTAGGTTACATAGTTTATCAACCCAAATAAATCAATTGCAACAAGAAATTGATGAATATGTATCAGATGCAGTTGCTGGTAAAATACTACCTGAAAGAATGACTTTTGCAGCCAACAAGGTTTTTAAAAGGGAAGGAAATGCTGTGGGAGAAGTAAATGGAAATTTTGGAGAAGTATTTTATCAACTGGCTAATGTAAACTGTAAATTGTGGCATGAACAAGAAAAGGTGTATGAATTTGAAAAGGTGTCTATTGATGAAAAAGACAATGTGGTGAAGCAACTGGCATTGCTAAACCTTGAAAGAAATAAGTGCATAGACGCCATCAATGAAAATTTTAAAAAACTAATTGTGAATAGTGAATTGTGAATGGTCAATTGTGAATTGAATGCAATTCAACAATAAAACAATAAAACAATTCAACAATAAAACAATTCAACAATAAACCAATAAAAAATGCACATTCGCAAAAGAAACACCTGCCGTGTATGCGGTTCATCTTCTTTAAAAAAAGTGATAGACTTAGGTCCACAATATCTGCAGGGCAGTTTTGTAAAGCCGGGTAAAGAAATGCCGAGCCACCGTAAGATTGATTGTACACTTGTACGTTGTAACCCCGAAGAAGATGAAAATGCCTGTGGGTTGTTGCAAATGGAACATTCTGTACCATCAGAAATTTTATATGCGGCCTATTGGTACAGAAGTGGAACCAACAATACCATGCGCAATCATTTAAAAGATATTGTAGCCAATGTTGTAGATACGGTAAGTGATGCAAAACATCCATTGGTGATGGATATAGGTTGTAACGATGGAACACTTTTGGGATATTATCCACCACATTTTATTAAGTATGGTTGCGACCCAAGCGATGTGGCCCAAGAAGTAAAAGAAGCAACTGTAGTACAGGATATTTTTCCATCAGAAGAACTTTTTAAAATATTAGAGGGTAAAAAGCTGGATGTGATTACATCTATTGCCATGTTTTACGATTTAGAAAGTCCGGTAGAGTTTGTAAAAGGTATTAAGCGTTTTTTATCATCTACCGGTGTGTGGGTTTTTGAAATGAGTTACATGCCTCGTATGCTGGAGCTGGACAGTTATGATACCATTTGCCACGAGCACCTAGAATTTTATAGCTTGGCAGTTTTAGAAAAAATTCTTTCACTTGGTGGTATGAAAGTTTTTAAAATTTCGTTCAATGAAATTAATGGTGGTAGCATAAGATGTTATGCTACTCACAAAGAAAACAGCAAACATGATAACCCTGAAAACTATTCTTTAATAAACGAAACCCGCCATAAAGAATTTGATTTGGAATTGGATACTGATAAACCTTATTTGGCTTTTCAGCAGCGTATAGAAGTGCTAAAAATTGAGTTGCATTCATTGCTGGTAAAATTAAAAGCTGAAGGAAAAAAAGTACATATTTATGGAGCTTCCACAAAAGGCAATACCATTTTACAATGGTGTAATATTGATCATACATTGGTAGATTATGCAGCTGAAAGAAATGAAGATAAATATGGGGCATTTACTTTAGGTACAAATATCCCTATCATTAGCGAAGCGGAAAGTAGGGCAATGAATCCTGATTATTATTTAGTATTGCCATGGCATTTTAAAGAAGAATTTGTTGTAAGAGAGAAAGAGGCATTGGATAAAGGAACCTGTTTTATATTTCCTGTTCCTAAAATTGAAATTCTTAAAAATAACACTGTTAATGGCTAAATTAAAAAAGCTTACTCAATTTTTAAAAGCTTTGGCATTTATAGGTACTGCCAAAAATTATAAAGAATATTTAAGCTATGCACAAGCAGGAGAGGATAGGGTGTTGAAATTTTTATTTACCAGTATGGGTAAAAACAACATTTCTTACCTGGAAATAGGTACCAACAATCCTATAGACATTAACAACACTTATTTATTCTATTTGGGAGGCAGTAGAGGAGTTTGTGTAGAACCAAATCCAACCTTAATTAAAAAAATTAAAAAATACAGGCCAGAAGATATTTGTTTAAATGTAGGCATTTCTCCCAACGGCATAGAAGGTGAAATGGATTTTTATATTTTTGATGATGCTGATGTTGAAAAAGGCTTAAGTACTTTTTCAAAAATGGAAGCTGAAAAAGTTCAAAGTAGTACAAACATAAAAATAGGGGAAGTAAAGAAAATTCCTGTTACTCCTGTTAATAAAATAATTGAAAAATATTTTAAAGACAAGCCACCAGATTTGGTTTCTATAGATGTGGAAGGATTAGATCTGGAAATATTAAAAACAATTAATTTTAATACTTGTAGACCAATTGCCATATGTGTGGAAACAGTAAACTTTACTCTTACTCATAAAAAAATAAAGAACCAAGATATAATATCCTACATGGAATCTCAAGGGTACTTTGTGTATGCAGACACCGGGATAAATTCAATTTTTGCAGACAAATCACTTTTTTAAAACAGAACTTGAAATGAAGAAATTACTTATAAGTTTACTTAAAAAAGCGGGCTATACTATCACCAAAATTGAAAGTATTAAAAATAAAGAACTCGAGGTAATCAATAAAGGCAAATTAATAATTAATAAAATTTCGCCATCATTTGTTGTACTGAATGGTCCATTTAAAGGAATGAAATATCCTTCTATAGATATTACAGAATTAACACTGGCTCCCAAAATTAGTGGTAGTTACGAAAGCCATTTAAGCCCTCTAATAAATGAAATTATTAAAACCCCTTACAAAAATATTATTGATGTTGGATGTGCCGAAGGTTATTATGCTGTAGGTTTTGCTAAATCTATTCCTACATGTGTTGTACATTGTTTTGATGTGAATGAAGTTGATTTAAAATTTTGTAAACAGATGGCAACACTAAATAATGTTTCTAATTTAACTTACAATAACTTCTGTTCTCCAGATACCTTAATAAATTTTGAATATGGCGATAGGTCTTTAATATTTTGTGATTGTGAAGGATATGAGTTAGAGCTTTTCACTGATAAAGTAGTGAAATGTTTAAAGAATACTGATATCTTAATTGAATTACATGATGTATTTAACCCAACAATATCTCCCACACTTTTAAAAAGATTTGAAGCAACGCATGATGTTCAAATTTTAAATAACAGCCATGTTGATTATTCCCATATGGAAGGGCTAAACAACATAACATCCGCTGAAAAAGCTTTTGCTGTTTATGAACATAGGGGAGGGCTTTACCAAAATATTTTTATGGAATGGGCTTTTTTTACTCCTAAAAAACAGCTGAATGCCACCGCCAGTTAAATTAGTTTTAGATGGCACTTTGTTTGCTGAATGCCAAATGCAGGGCGCTAATAGAGATGGTATGATGCGTCTTACTGAAGACATTACCAATAAACTAATTGTAAACAATGAGCTGGATATAAGCTTTGCAAGTACTTTATATATTGAAATATATGACAGCGCTTTAAAAAGTTTTATACGTAGAAATTACCCAACTCACACACATAAAATATTTTCAAAAAACCCTCTGTACATTTCTAATCTTTTAAAATGGAAAGGTCTATTTAGAACCACGCTTGCCAATTTTCCAATTAGTCCTTCTTATAAAGAAGTAAACGAGCAAGATATTTTCCACTCATTTTATTATCCATTTTCAAAAACTATTTTAAAAAACATTATAAAAAAATCAATCACATTTCTTGATATTATTCCGTTAAAGTCTACAGATTATCCTCAGGCTTTGGTAAAAAGAACCAAGCAAATCGTAGAAAGTATTGTAGGAAATTATGCCATGGCCATTTCTGACTATTCAAAACAGGATTTGCTAAATTATGATAACAGAATTAAGGAAGAAAATGTATTCGTTGTTCCATTAGCTGCTGAACCTACATTGTTTTATCAAAATAAAAACAGCGCAGATTGGGAATGGGTAAGAAAGAAATACAATCTTCCTGAAAGATATTTTTTATGTGTTTCAGGAAAGGATGCTCGAAAAAACATTCCTCATGTTATTAAATCATTTAATAATTTTTTAGAACAAGAAAATTACAAGGATATTTTTTTAGTTTTAACTGGCAATACTTCTCATAATTACTCCCTACTTGATGAATTAAATATTGCTGATCGTATTCGGAGTAAAATTTACATGCCGGACAAATATATAGATTCTGAAGACTTGGCCGTACTTTACTCGAATGCGGTAAGTTTCTTTTTTATGTCTTTGTACGAAGGTTTTGGATTGCCAGCTCTGGAAGCTATGCAATGTGGTACTCCAACCATTGTGGCTAATGCTACTTCTTTACCGGAAGTGGTGGGAGATGGAGGACTCTTACTTTCGCCAACAGACGTAGATGAGTTGAGTAATACAATGAACAACCTTTACAAAAGCGAAACGCTCCGAACCAATCTTTCAGAAGCAGGATTAAAAAGAGCAGCTACATTTTCTTGGCAAAGAACTGCAGATGAATATGCAGCTATATTTAAAAAAATTAGTGCCATCCAGCTTTAAATAACTTATATGAAAGCAATTATTTTCGGTGCAAACGGACAGGATGGTTATTATCTGATAAAATTATTAGAGCAACAAAATATTGAAGTAATTGGTATAAGCAGGAGTGGATCTTTTTTGAAAATAAACATTGGAAATTTTAAAGAAGTTTCTGATTTAATTGAAAAGGCACAACCCGAGTTTATCTTTCACCTTGCAGCAAACTCTACCACCAGGCATGAAGCGCTTTTTGAAAATCATATAACAATAGCTACTGGCACTCTTCATATTCTAGAAGCTGTGAAACAATCATCTCCTCATAGTAAAGTTTTTATCTCTGGCAGTGGTTTACAGTTTGTAAACAATCATTATCCCATAAAAGAAACTGATGCCTTTGCGGCAAATGATGCATATTCTATCAGTAGAATTCAAAGTGTATATGCTGCAAGATATTTTAGAAGTGTAGGTATAAATGTATATGTGGGTTATTTTTATAATCATGACAGTCCTTTAAGAACTGAAAGACATGTAACAAAAATGATTAGTGAAACTGTAAAAAGAATTGCAGGAGGTAGCAAAGAAAACTTAGAAATTGGTGATATGTCAGTAGTAAAAGAATGGTCTTTTGCAGGCGATATTGTGAAAGGAATATGGTTATTAGTAAATCAAAATAAAATTTTTGAGGCAAACATAAGCAGTGGCAAAGGGCTTTCCATTGAGGAATGGATAGACAAATGTTTCAGGCATGTGCACCTAAATATGCAGGATTATGTTATAGAAAAAGAAGGTTTTAATTCCAGTTATAAAAAATTAATTTCTGATAATACAGTCATAAAATCTTTAGGATACCATCCAACAACTACATTTGATGACCTCGTAAAAATGATGATGAAAAATGATTAATAATAATCCTATTAATATTCTTCTGGTCCAACTCTTTTCTAATGGAGATTGTCTTTATGCAACAGCAGTAGCAAGACAAATAAAAAACGATTATCCAAATAGCAAACTTACTTGGGCCATAGCAGGATTTTGTAAAAATATTATAATCAATAATCCTTATGTTGATGAAATATTAGTAACAAATGAAGTCGCAAAAAACGATGTAGCCGCTTTTAGAAAATATAAGAAAAAGGTTTATGAAGAAAAGAAGTCAGGCAAATGGGATGAAGTTTTTATTACTACAAATATGGATACCAACCTTGCTTTGTACGATGGCACTATAAGAGGAATGATATTAAGGGCATATCCTCATGAAATTACTGTGAACTTACAACCGGTGCTACAACTTACCGAGAAAGAAAATGAAAATGTACATGCATTTGCCATTTCACACTCGCTCAAAGATTTTAAGAATATATTGTTGTGGGAGTTTGCTCCGCAAAGCGGACAATCAGATCTTAATTTTGATATGGTCATGAAGGTATCTAAGCGAGTAACTGAATTGGAATCTACCTGTATAATTCTTACATCTCCCAATAAATTTGAAGGAACTAAAAATATCATCGATGCCAGTTGTTTAACTATACGAGAAAATGCAGCGCTCACCCATTATTGTACACTTTTAATTGGGTGCAGTAGCGGTATTACCTGGTTAACTACAAGTACAGCCGCTAAGTTTTTACCAATGCTTCAATTATTAAATGCAAATACTATATTTATTAATACTCCCTCCACAGATTTTAATAGGTATAACATAAAACACAATGGACTTATAGAAATGTGTAACTTTTCAGAAAATGATATTTATAACTGCGTACATCAAATTTTATTAAACGGGTTTAATGCTGCACAAAATTTTAATCAACATCTACCATTACAATTTAATACAACTACTACTATAGTTTATAATTTACTTGTTTATAGAGAATTTAAAGCCATTAAAAAACATATTGAAATTATGAAACAGGTATTTGGATTGCAACCTGGGTTTACAAAAGCATTTTATAAAGGTTTTGTAACATTCCCTTTTAAATTAATAAAAAACTTTTATAGAAAGAAACTTCTAAAAGCTATGTAAATAAAAATGGTTGCCTTTTAAAGCAACCATTTTTTATTATCCTTTTTTTGTTTGGTATTTTATTTCTTCTTCCAACATTTCTTTTACCAGCATAGGCAAATCATATTTTGGTTTCCAACCAAGTTTAGTATTCGCTTTTGTAGCATCACCAATTAATAATTCAACTTCTGCGGGCCTAAAATATCGTGGATGAATCCCTATTACTTGTTTGCCTTCAGGCAAATTGTATAATGGATTATTGCAAGCTTTTACATACACTTTTTCATCAATTCCTTCACCCTTAAAGTCCAGTGATATTCCTATATTCTCGAAAGCCATAATAATAAAATCTCTGATGGTTGTTGTAATGCCGGTAGCTAATACGAAATCTTCCGGTACATCTTGCTGCAACATGCGCCACATTCCTTCTACATAATCTTTTGCGTGGCCCCAATCTCTTTTTGCATCTAAATTTCCAAGCATTAAAGGATCAATATCTAAACCCAAAGCTATACGTGCAACCCCAATTGTAATTTTTCTGGTTACAAAACTTTCTCCTCTAAGCGGACTTTCATGGTTAAATAAAATTCCATTAACTGCAAACATATTGTATGCTTCACGATAATTTACGGTAATCCAATATCCGTACAATTTTGCCACCCCATATGGTGAACGAGGATAAAAGGGAGTACTTTCTTTTTGTGGAATTTCCTGCACCAACCCATATAACTCAGATGTGGAAGCCTGATAAAATCTAGTTTTTTCAGTTAATCCTAAAATTCTAATGGCTTCTAACAATCGTAACACTCCAATTCCATCTGAGTTGGCAGTGTACTCAGGTGTTTCAAAACTCACCTGTACATGACTTTGTGCACCAAGGTTATAAATTTCATCTGGTTGTGTTTGCTGAATTATGCGTACTAAACTACTGCTATCAGTAAGGTCTCCATAATGCAAATGAAATCTATCTGCAATAGATTTGTCAAAAATAAGGTTATCAATTCTATCTGTATTCATTAAAGAGCTACGGCGTTTTATGCCATGAACTATGTATCCTTTTTCAAGTAATAATTCTGCAAGGTATGCACCATCTTGCCCTGTAATACCAGTAATTAAAGCTGTTTTCATTTTATTTTTTTAGAATAAGTTCAAAAATAAGATTAAAACTTTAAGTTTGAAATTCTTTAGAAAATAATATGAGATTAAGTATAATAATTGTAAATTATAAAACACTGCAACTTGTAATTAATTGCATTAAATCTATTGTTAAATACAACACCAATGGTATTGAAATATTGGTGGTCGATAATGATTCAGATGATAATATTCAGCAGGTATTACAACAGAATTACCCATCCATTATCTTCATACAGATGGGATACAATGCGGGCTTTGCAAGAGCAAATAATGCTGCAATTAAAATAGCTAAAGCTGACAATATACTTTTATTAAATTCAGATACCATTAATATAGATGACGCTATAAATAAATGCGATTTATTGCTTACCCAATCACCATTTTTAGCTGCCGGTGTGCAGCTTTTAAATGAAGATGGTACACCACAAATTTCAGGCAACTATGCAATGAAGGGAGGATTAAATTATCTGTTGCCTTTGCCGTATATAGGCGTGTTTTTAAAAGCCATTGCAAATATTTTTCATGTAAAGAAACCAAGTATTGAGCAGACAAATACCACTGTAGAAGTAGATTGGATAAACGGCGCATTTTTAATGTTTAAAAAAGAAGTGATTAATAAAGCAGGCTTGTTAGATGAAGATTTCTTTTTATATGCAGAAGAGGCAGAATGGTGCAGCAGAATAAAAAAAATAGGAAGATTATGTATTTTCGGGGCGCTAAATGTGTACCATTTGCAAGGCGAAAGTTCTAATAATGCATTCCAATCTGAAGGGAAAGGTTACTTTAATTTATTTGATAAAAAAGGAAAGCAAATCATGCTAAGTAATTTTGTACGTATTAGAAAACAGTTTGGATTATTTTGGTTTGTGATTGATTTTCTGATTTATATGTTAACGATCCCTATATTTTTTATAGGCGCTTTATTTTCCTCCAAAAAATATTCGTTAAAACAGGTAAAAGGATTTACAACAAATATGCTTCATTTATTAAAATTTACACCGGCAATCATCAAAAACAACCCCTTTTTCTATAAAGTTTTATAACTCACTTTCCCAGTACTTTATTATATCTCTCAAACTATCTTCTATACTATACTCCGGTACCCAACCGGTAGCTTTTTTCAATTTATCATAAGAACCTACAATTACTTTATTTTCTGATGGACGAAAGTTTTTTTCATCTACGGAATGCAACACGTGCTCACCAACCAAGGTGGACAGGAGACCGATAATATCTTTCAATACATAACTCTTGCCCGAACAAACATTGTAGGTTTCTCCTTTCTCCCCATTTTTTAATAACAGGTAATAAGCCCTCACTACATCTCTTACATCACTAAAATCACGCATTACATCTACATCGCCGGTTATTAATTGAATGGGATGTTTTCCATCTTTTGCCTGTTGCACAATTTGTTTTGCAAATGATGCAATAACATAATCTGATTTTTGGTGTGGGCCAATATGATTAAATGAACGGGTGTGTACAATATCAATCCCAAAACTATCTGCATAAATCTTTACTAATTTTTGTTGCAGCACACGGGCTACCCCATAAGGACTTGCAGGTTCAGGGCAATCCGTTTCTTTCAGTGGTAATCCTGCATTTGCATTACCATATTCTTCTGTAGAGCCTACCGAGAGTATCCTACATTTTAACTGTAACTTTTTTACAGTTTCTACAATGTTTAAAAAAAAGTTTGTGTTATCGGTAATGGATTCTGCCGGAAATTTCCAGCTGTTTGCAACGCTGCTTCTACCGGCTAAATGTAAAATATACGCAGGATTAAATTGCTCAATAATTTCTGCAAATTTTTCTTTGTGAAGTAAGTTTAATTTGTGTAGAGTTATTTGTAGGTTAGGTAATTCTTCCGCTGTAAATGGGGGAGTGGTTTCATTATAAATTCCTGCTACTTCGCTGCCTGGCTCTTGCTCATTTAAGTAATGCAAAAAATGCCTTGCTGCAAAACCTGCTATTCCTGTAATTAAAATTTTCATTTACTAGTTGTTGAATTACCACTTATTATTTCTACTGCCTTTTTTGCAATATTACCCCAATAAAAATGATTAAAAAAGGAATTTGCTGTTATCGCATTTGTATTACTTAAAAATATTTGTTGCACAAATGATGCCCAATCAAAATCATCTACAATATTCAGTTTATCTTTTACAATTTCTGAAGGAATACCATAAGCACCGCTCTTACAACTTACAGCAGATAACCCATTCCCCAATGCTTCTACAAGTTTCGTTTTAATACCTCCACCCATTATTACCGGATTTAAAAATATATCCGCTCCTTTAAAAAACAAATTGATATCATCTACAAAACCTGCATAAAGAATATTCTTATCCTTCAACGATTTTAATTCATTGTAAACAGGGGGCAAACCCTTACCGCAAATAATTATTTGATACTTAAAGTCTTTATTATTTAAAAGTAAAGGATTAATATTATTTATGATATAGTCTATGGCTTCTATATTCGGACTATAATCTAAAGTGCCATTAAAAAGCAATATTTTTTCATCGTCCTTAATGTTGTATTGCTTTCTTAAAAGCATTGCAGCTGCTGTTTTTTCTGTTGATGTTGGTGGTTGCTGCCATTCAATACCATAAGTAATTACAAAACATTTGTTTTTATCTAGTTCATAATTTTTCACAGCAAAATCAAGATCTTCTTGTGTTACAAAAAAATTATGATCCAGTATTTGATGCGTATGCTTTTCATAAAACCACAATAACCTCCACCATGGTTTTCCCATACTCTTAAAACGTACCGCTTCTATATTATGAGAAAGCATACTCAACTTAACACCTGTACTTTTTTTTAGGAGCCAAGCCAACCAACCATAATAAGGATGCACTATTATAAGATCAGTAATTTTTTTCTGCTGTATAATTTTCTTCAGTTTAAAAAAAAGAAGAGGATTGGCATATCTTAATTTTGTACTCCCTAGTACGCCATGAAAAGTATTTTCATATTCCCTTGGCATTGTATTATCCGGTACTGATATAAATTCTAGCGGTAAAATTTTACTTAAATATTCATAAAAAAAAGCGATAAACTTTTTACCGCCAGTACGTGCAGGATATACATTGTAGGGTGCAAGAAGTGCTATGGATGGAGAAGTTTTTATAACAGCGCTTTTAATAAAAATGAAGGTTTACATTTTGAAACTCCAACTTAAAATAAGTTGGAGTTTGATTAAATTTCTATGTTTCAAAAATTTATAAATTTAAATTGATGTTTCTTTCTTGCTTGTTCTCCACTCAAAAAACAATGCTGCCAATAGCAAGGCAAACAATAACCAACTGGTAACAGCGCTAATGGTTTTACTCATAAAAAATATAGCAGGCTCAAATTTAAATTCGATGGTATGTTTACCTGCAGGTACTACCATTGCACGTAATACATAGTTTGCTTTAAAAAACGGCACTTCTTTTCCATCAATGTATGCCTTCCAATCTTTATAAAACACTTCACTAAAAACAGCTACGTTGTTGCTGGTACTATTGCTTTCATAACTTATAGCATCATTATCATATGCCGTCATTTTTATAGTAGCTGAGCTGTCTGCTGGCGAAAAAGCCGTTACCAAAGGTTTAAAACTTTCATCTACCACGGCACTATCCCTGGTATTTAAATTGGTCAAACCCTGCATTTCTGCCACGGGTCCTTTCACAAAATTTATCCCTTTTATAAACCATGCATTGCCTAATGCTTCCGGGTTTTGTATGGCCTGTATTTTATCTCCTTCACCGGTAATAATCCATTTTGCATTCAGCATATTTAACACAGCAGGGTTGGGATTTCCACTCATTTGATAGCTGCTTAAGTCATCGTAAATACCCATTTTAGCTGCATGGTAACCACCAATAGATTTATGGTAATAAGAAGTTTTTGCTTCTTCAAACGGACTGCCCACACTTGCATTAAATACCCGGTAGTTAGGATCTTTATCTGCCAAAATAGTTCTATCGGCATTCGTCATTGGAAACTCCTGTGCATCATAATTATCTTTGTTATCAAAACTTTTTGCATTTAAATAATGCGACCCTACGCCCAGTAAATCTATAGTAGCAGCTAGTGTTACACCTACCAACATAATCATGGCAGATAATTTCCTCTTTATATACAATGCTATAAATGCTGCAGCAACCAATACAAACAATAATGATCGTATCAGGTCTTTTAAAAAAATTCCGGCTCTGTCTTTTTTTAGTTCGGTTAAAATTGCTCGGGAAGTTTTTTCCGCATCAGGATTTTGCTGCAATTGTAACACCCAATTTTCATACACTTGGTTATCTCGTTGCCCTTTATATTGCTGGTTTAGTGCTGCGTATTTATTTTGAAAATCTGCAGGTTTTGCTTGCCACAAATTATTAAAAGCAGTTGTTCTTGCACGGTTCTCGTTTCCAAAATCAGATGTCATATAAAATGCAAAACCTAGTACAAATACAGCAGCAGTAGCTATTGCACCCAATTTAAATTTTCTCCATGCTTCTTCTTCATTAGTTTCATTCAATAGTTTATTTACGGTAAGTACCGCTATTATTGGAAACAATATTTGTGGAATAACCAATGCAATTGTAGGAACCCTAAATTTATTATACAGGGGTAAATAATTAAACATAAAAGTATTAAAGCCGTCTAAATTACTGCCAAGTGCCAGTAAAATTCCCAGTATGCTTGCCGTAAGTATCCACCATTTATGTGTACCATCTAAATAAAACATACCAAACAAAAACAAAAAGCAAATTACTGCACCTAAGTAAACCGGTCCATTTGTAAATGGTTGGTCTCCCCAATAAAGTGACTGGCTCATTTGTTGCGCTATTTGTTCAGCAGGTGCTTGCGGAAGTACTTCTATCATATAACTAACCACATTTGCATCATCTTTTAATTGAGGAAACAAATAATTTTCACCATCTCTTTGCGCATAATAAGAGCCATAACCCTTTACTCCCGGAAACATTAAACTCATCATTTCAGCCCTGCCATAACTCCATTGAAATGCATATTCTTTACTCAATCCAGTAGTTTTTCCATCCACTACATTTTCATTATTTTTATTGGTGGCATCCATTTGCAATTGCCCGCCACGTTTGCTATACTTGGCATAATCGTAGGTTGGAAAAAGTGTGATGGCATTTACAGCAACACCTAATAAACCTGCAATAATTACCAATCCTACACTTTTTACTAGGCCGATTGTTTGTTTTGCTCTTATGGCGTTTGCAATAAAAAAGATCGTCATAATGGCAAGGACTAAAAATAGATAATAACTCACCTGTTGGTGACCAGACCCAATTTGAAGTGCTGTAAACAATGCAGTAAGTGCAAACCCCGCTAAATAATTTTTATTAAACAATAATATAACAGCACCAATAAGAGCGGGAGAGTAGGCAAGCGTAAGCATTTTCGTATCGTGCCCTGCAGTAATGATGATGGGCGAGTAAGTGCAATATGCAAACGCCAGCGCACCAATGATGGCAGCATACGGTCGCACACGCAAACACATACATAAAAAATAAAAACTAATACAGGCAAGAAAGAAAAAATTCATCGGTTTAGGCAACCATAATTGAAAAGCTTTATCAATAATACCAAGCGGCGACCATGCGCCCTCTATAGCAATTTGATAAGCCGGCATACCGCCAAACATGGTAGAAACCCATAATGGAAAATGACCATTTTTTTCTTTGTATTCCATTGACTGGTGGCTCATTGCTTGCCAGCTACTAATATCCGATTGTTTAAGTACAACGCCGCTTTCCAAAGCAGGTTTACAAAATATAATAGTTACCAATAAAAATATTCCCACGGCTACAGCATGTGGTATTAATTTCTTAAAATCAAATTTTTTCATGTACCCTTTTTTATGTGTCGCAAATTAAGCACAAATACCTACAAATTTATCAATTGATGAATGCGTTAATCGTGGAGTTAGTTTTAGGTGAGAAAAGGTTTTTTAAATTATTGGGGGCTTTCAACAAATAGCATATGGTAACAGATGTTCGCTGCCCGCCTACTATCTTTTTGCCCCAAACGCAGGCAAAAAGGATATCCGGCTAAGCAGCGCAGCCATTCATCTAAAAGTTCTTTTTTCAACTTTTATTATGCAATATTTATACACGTTTGCTTAAAAACTTTTTGTACCGCAACTATTTTTCTTTATTTTTGCTGCCCAAATCAAAACGGTAGTCGTAGCAAAGTTGGTTAGAGTCCCTATATTTATGTAGGGATGATTCTGAGGATTTGAATTTTTTATGGTAGTCGTAGCTCAGTTGGTTAGAGCATCAGATTGTGATTCTGAGGGTCGGGGGTTCGAGCCCCCTCGATTACCCAAAAAAGCCTCTCATTTTGAGAGGCTTTTTTAATATAATAAAATCCGTTTTTTATTTTACTGCCATTGCACCTGCGCTAGCCACTGCATGGTCATTTTCTACAGTACTGCCAGAAACTCCGATAGCACCAATAATTTCTCCTGCCTCATTTTTAATGATCACACCACCCGGAAAAGTAATTAATCCTCCATTAGAATGTTCAATATTGAATAATGGTTGCCCCGGTTGCACCAGTGGAGATAATGCAGCAGTATCCATGGTAAACCATGCAGCTGTTTTTGCTTTTTTGTTAGAAATATCCACTGAGCCAATCCAAGCGCCATCCATGCGGGCAAATGCTACAATATTACTGCCAGCATCTACTACAGTAATATTCATCTTTGTTTTTAATTTTACTGCTTTTGCTTTTGCAGCAGCTACCGCTTGTTCAGCTTGTTTTAAAGTAATGTTCATGTGTTTTATTTTGGTAGGTTAATAATTATTTTACTGCTAGCAAATCTACAAACTCTATTACAGGATCTTTTGCTAAAAGTTCTGCTGCATTTGCCATTAATGCTGCTGCAATTTCTCCTTGCAAATGAGCTTTTCTTCCATCTTCTGTTTCGAAAGTATCAAAAATGCCAAATGTATTTTCGTTTATTTTTAAGGCATACCATCTTACTGTATCGGGTTCAGCTTCTGCCAATGGCAATGCACCTTTTAAAAATGCTTCTACTGCTGCTTCTTTACCTGGTTTAGCTTCTACACGTGCTAATAATGCAAATTTTTCCATAATGTTTAAAGTGTATAGTGAATATTAAAATAAAAGTAAAAATAAAAATTTATTGCCCATTTAGCGCCCAATCATAAGTATAATTTTCTATAACAGCGTTTGTTGGTAAATGAGTTTTCAAGTATGCATTTAAAAAATTAACCACACTCCCTTTTGCTTTTATAAAATCATCTTTGTACCAATTAAATATCATGGATACAGATGCTGTTCCTTTCTTTGCATTCACTTTTGTAAATGAATTATTTTGAATACTCTGTTTGGTAAGTGTTTCTAATTGCGCCTCTAATTTTGTAGGCATAAATGCATAAGATTGAATAGGAGGGCAGCTTCTAGCACCGCATACCAATGCAAAATGGATGCGGGCATCATTAAATTTTTTGCGAACGATATCGTTTTCTATTCCATTTAAAGTAACAGATGCGCCATTTACAGTAAATGTTTTTTTATCAAAAAAGCCAGGTATATCCATTGGTCCTTTTGTAGGATAAGCATTTATGATACCTTTTATTACCATTATATTGTAGGTATTAAGATAGAAGGTTTTTTCTTCTGTAGGGGAAGAAAATTTTTGTTTACCTGCTGCAAAATTTACCAATTCATCCAGCATTGATTTATCAGCGTTTATACTTTTATAATTTACTTTTCCTGCTTTTACATTGGCAGATAAAAACTTATCCATTTTATTAAAATAATCGGGTAAGTTTTTAACCTGAGCATTTGTATAAGCAAATAATAGAAAAAGGATAAAAGAGAGAAATGTATATTTTTTCATTTTTAAAATTTAAACTCGTATTAATTACGCAAAACTACATAACATTGGTTTTTAATGTAGGTTGCAATAGTTATTATAGTTACAATGTTTTCACTAAAAATGTTTTTGCAGCAACAACCAAAATTTAAATGAATTACAATAAAATAATAAAGCTGATTATTCCTGCTATAAACGAAGAAGAAAGCATTGGGCTTGTGATTGATGCCATACCCAAGGGCATTTGCTCCGAAATAATTGTGGTAGATAATAACAGCAAAGACCATACTGCCGCTATTGCAAAACAACATGGCGCCACCGTTTTGCTGCAAACTTTGCCTGGTTATGGCAATGCCTGTTTAAAAGGGTTGGACTATATAAGAGCAAATGATGGATGCGATATCGTTGTTTTTTTAGATGGAGATTTTAGCGATTACCCCGAAGAATTACCGAAATTATTGAAGCCAATCATAGAAGATAGTGCAGATATGGTTATTGGCAGCAGAATAAAAGCGTTAAGAGAACCAGGTAGTATGACACCCCAACAGGTTTTTGGAAACTGGTTAGCCGTATTTTTAATCCGACTGTTTTTTAGGCATCGCTTTACAGATCTTGGTCCTTTTAGAGTAATAACCTGGCAGGCTTTGGAAAAACTTAAAATGGAAGATAAAAATTATGGGTGGACAGTAGAAATGCAGGTGAAAGCAGTGAAAGCAAAACTACGTTGCGTAAACATTCCCGTTAAGTATAGAAAAAGAGCTGGTGGTGAAAGCAAGGTAAGCGGTACTATAAAAGGAAGTGTAATGGCAGGTATTAAAATAATAAAAACTATTTTTAAATATGCCTGAAACCAGCATTGGATATAAAAATAATCTTGTCACACCCTTCATTATTTTGTGTGCTTTTTTTGCCATTACTTTATTTGCCGGTCAGTATTTTATAAACAGAGAAAATTTTAGCCTGCTTTTAATATGGCAAATGTTACTACACGGATTTTTTTTGTTTTTTTATTATAAAAGGAAACTGATTTCTGTTAAACAAATAATTTTTGCAACGGTTATATTCCGTATTGTTTCAGCATTTATTATGCCTTCGCTGAGCGATGATGTGTATCGCTTTATTTGGGATGGGCAATTAATTGTACATGGCAATAATCCGTTGCTCAGCACGCCCGATAATTATTTAGCAAGTCTTTCTACCACAACCCAGGGGTATGATTACTACCAAAAATTGCATCACTTAATTAACCATCCACAATTTTATACTTGTTACCCACCATTAATGCAATTGGTATTTGCAATAGCTGCTTTTGTTGGCGCAAAATCAATTGTTGTAAGTATAGTAATCATAAAATTGATAGTCGCATTTTCAGATTGTATTGCCATCCTTTTTTTGTATAAAATTTTAAACAAGTTAAAGCTGGATGTTAAACTGATATTATTGTATGCATTTAACCCTTTGGTAATAATGGAAGGTGCAGGCAATGCGCATTTTGAGGTAATGCAAGTGGCTTTAATGCTGGTAAGTGTATACTATATTTTAGAAAATAAACTAACCATTGCTGCCATCTTTTGGGGACTTGCTATTGTTACCAAACTACTGCCATTGCTGCTTTTACCGCTGCTGTTACGTTATCTCGGATGGAAAAAAGGGATTGTTTTTTGTTTAATAGCTGTTGGTTTTGCTGCAATTAGTTTTTTACCTTTTGTAAGTGTCCAATCTATAAATACATTTAGCCAAAGCCTTAATTTGTACTTTCAAAATTTTGAGTTCAATGCATCCATATATTATGTAGCAAGAGAAATAGGGTGGTGGGTGAAAGGCTATAATTACATCAGTTTTATTGGGCCATTTCTTATGGGTATATTTTTATTAATTTATGCGATTATTTTTTTTACAAAGACAACACTTTCCTTTTATGGCTATTCAATGTTTGCATTAATTATCTTATCGCTTTATTATTTTTTTGCTACCACGGTACACCCTTGGTACATAATAAATTTATTACCCTTTGCTTTATATACCAATAAAAAATATGCATTTGTTTGGATGAGCGCTGCATTTTTATCTTACCATGCGTATGGTATTCCATTTAAAGAAAACTATTGGGTAATTGCATTGGAGTATGCAATTGTAATAGGAGCTGCCCTTTATTCTTTTAAGAAAAAAAGTGTACCATTAAATTTTAAGTAGTAGTTATTTCTTATAAACTTTGTTACCTTTTTTTAACCATATTCCCCAGCTTTTACTATAGGGATGTACATCATTGGTAATACCTTTCTCATCAACAACCATATTCCCTTCATTTTTCCATTCAAAAATGCCGCCATATAAATTTTGCACATTGGTAAACCCATTCTCCATAAGCTTCTCAGCTATTTTGCCACTGCGATAACCTACCGAACAATACACAACAATGGGTGTGTTTTTATCGGTTACTTTTATTGATTCAAAATTAAAATTGTTATACCCTACAAATGTGGCCTTTGCTAAATGACTTACTTTAAATTCATCCGGTTCTCTAGCATCCAACAATACAACATCATCTACAATTTTTGCTAAACTATCAACAGTTATTTCGGGCACTTTATGATTAAGCATTTTTTTAAGCAACATATTATAGCTGTTGCTTTTTACTTTTCTTTTTGTTTGCGCAGATGCAGTTACATAACCAGACATAAACATTATTACTATTAGAAAAAACTTTTTCATATTATATACTAGGTTTGTACCATTTTTTTATTACTTCTTCTACAGGTTTATTTTGCGGTGTGTAATTACTGTTTTCTTTGCCACCAGCTTTTGCATCGTTCACATGCCACTTCCATAAAAAACCACCGGCAAACCACGGTTGGGGTAAAAATCTTTTATACAACGCTTCGTACGCATTTTGTTGAGCTTCAAAATTTACGGGTGCTTTATTGTAAGACGACCATGGTTCGTGTGCAGCTTTATCAATACTTCTATATCCATATTCTGTAAACAAAATTGGTTTTTTATGTACTTTTTCAAATTGCTTTATATCTTCAAAATGTGGTTGCCAACCTGTAAATAATTCATCTACTGTTGGTGTAACAGATGGGCTTAATGGAAAGTATGCATCTATGCCTATGTAATTTAGTTTATCCCAACTTTTAAAATCTTTAAAGCAGCCCCAATTGGCTGCATAAGTAAGTTCTCCTTTGTAAATCTTTTTCACACTGTCTATTAAATTTTCCCAAAAAAGAGGCCTTAATTTTACTGCTTCATCCATTTCGGTACCAATACAAAACAATTCCGCTTTATGGTCTTCTGCAATTTTTGCACTATGTAAAATATAGTTTTTATAATTTTCTTCCCAGCGTAACCAACCGGTATCTGTTTCCATTTTAAAATGTCCTGTATAAACGCCACCTCCAATCCAAATTTGTGGTTTAAGCATCACCTTCATATTTTGAGCATGTGCCATTTTTATACATGCTACAATTCCTTCTTCTCTTTCGCCCCACCATTGCCTGCTGGCGTTGTAGCGCACATCAGCTTGCCCTTGCCTGCTAAATGCAAATGGGATAAACGCCACCCAGCTTGCATTTATCCTTTTCATATTTATAAAACAACTGCTGTCAATTTCATTTGACGGTGCTTCCATGTTTACACCTGCAATAAAATTTCTTTTAACGGTAATAGTATCTGATAAAGATGGTGTACTTCTTGATACATTGTAACAACCGCTGTTTAAAAAACAGCACATTAGTAAGAAGATGTTACAATATTTAAAATAAGAAACACTCATTTAGAGGTTGTTTTAATTTACTAAAATTACATTTTTTCTAGCTCATTATTTAGTTTTAACTTTTGCACAAAACTTAATGATTACATATAACGTACATATAAAATAAATTTTACAATGATGAAGAATTTTGCAATTATATTATTGATGAGTATTGGAATAAGTTCTTGTTTTACAAGTGTACCTAAAGGAAACAAGAGCCCTATAAATCATAGTGAATGGACAACATTGGTACAAAAACATGTAAACAAAGCTGGGTTTGTAAACTATAAAGGTTTTATCAAAGATTCTGTTTTATTAAATAAATATTTAGCAAAATTAAGTGACAATGCACCGGCAAACAGTTGGAGTAAAGATGATAAATTGGCTTACTGGATAAATGCTTACAATGCATTTACTGTAAAATTAATTGCTGATAATTATCCTGTAAAAACTATTAAAGATTTGGGCGCAGCCAACCCTGTTATATTTGTAAATACTGCGTGGGATAAAAAGTTTTTCTCAATAGATGGCAAAAAAATGACGCTCAATACTATTGAACATAAAATTCTCCGTAAGCAATTCAACGATCCAAGAATGCACTTTGCTATTAATTGTGCATCTTATAGTTGCCCTAAATTATTGGATGTAGCGTATGAAGGTAAAACGGTGAATAAACAATTAGATGAGCAATCAAAAGATTTTTTAGCTGATAAAGAAAAGAATAAAGTATCTGCAGATAAGCCACAATTATCATCTATTTTTAAATGGTTTAGTGGCGATTTTACTAAGACAGGAAAAACAAAAATTGCATTTATTAACCAGTTTACCACTACCAAAATTAATGAGGGCGCAAACATTGATTATTTAGATTACAACTGGTCATTAAATGAACAGAAATAATTTTGCTTCATAAAACTGATGCCATTTTTTGTTCAAAATAATATTTTTTTTGTAAGTATATTTTATAAATTACGTATAATAAATATTCTTCTTCAGATTTTATACCATTGTAAAAATATTTTGAATGGCAAAAAAAGTTATCATCATTGGCAATGGTATTGCAGGCATCACTTGTGCTAGGCATATTCGCAAACAAAGCGATTTTCACATTACGGTTATCTCTTCTGAAACCAAATATTTTTACAGTCGCACTGCTCTTATGTACATCTACATGGGTCATATGAAACAGGAGCACACCAAACCCTACGAAGATCATTTCTGGGAGAAAAATCGAATAAATCTGCTGCAGGCATATGTACAAAAAATAGTAGCTACACAAAATTTTATTGTATTGGATAATGGTATCAAAATGGAATACGATTATTTGGTACTAGCCACTGGCAGCAAGAGTAATAAGTTTGGTTGGCCAGGGCAAGATTTAATTGGTGTGCAAGGATTATACAATTTGCAGGATGTGCAAAGGATGCAGGAAAATACGATCGGTATTAAACATGCAGTAGTTGTAGGTGGAGGTTTAATAGGAATTGAAACGGTAGAAATGTTGCTAAGCAGAAATATTGCAGTAACATTTTTGATAAGAGAAAAAAGTTTTTGGAATAACATTTTACCGGCAGAAGAAAGTTTAATGATCAATAAATTGATCAAACATCACAAAATAAATCTTCAATTAGCAACAGAATTAAAAGAAATAAAACCTGATGGTAATGGGAAAGTTTCTTCCGTTATAACAAATACAAGACAAGAAATTAAATGTGAATTTGTGGCATTAACAGTAGGTGTTAGTCCAAATATTGCTTTTGTAAAAGAAAGTGAAATAGAAACAGACAAAGGGATTTTGGTCAATAATAATTTTCAAACAAATATTGAGAATGTTTTTGCCGTTGGAGACTGTGTACAGTTTAAATCTCCCATAGAAGGTAGAAAACCAATAGAACAAGTTTGGTACACCGGTAAAATGCATGGCGAAACTGCCGCAAAAAATATTGTTGGTACAAAAGCAGATTATCAACCCGGCCATTGGTTTAACAGCGCAAAGTTTTTTGATTTGGAATACCAAACCTATGGACTGATACCTGCTGAAAAAGGGGAGAATGATGAATGGTTTTGGTGGCAAGATGCTAAAGGAGAAAAAGGAGTAAGAATAATGTGGGATAAAACCACCCATGCATTTAAAGGCATAAATAGTCTTGGAATAAGAATAAAGCATGAAGTATGTAATGATTGGCTGAATGAAAAAACCAAAATTCATGCAGTTGTAAAAGACTTTAAAAAAGCAAATTTTGACCCTGAGTTTTTTAAAAAGTTTGAAAAGGAATTTGAAGCAGCTTTTTTAAAAGAACATCATTATTTACAAAAGGTATAAATGAATTGCATTAAAAATATTTTAACTCATGGAATTTGACATGTCACTTTCAGTTGCAAACCACCCTTCATCAGAGGGGTTAAATGCCAAAATGAAAATTGGTGTAGCATTGGTGACTATATCTTTTATCAGTATTATTATTGGATTGTTTAACCAGTTTTATCATCCGGTTTTATTGGTAGTTTTTTTTGTAACCGTTTCCATTGGCAGCATATTGTACACAAAAGGATTGTATCAAAATACAACAGCAGGTGTAAAAAACAATGGCGTAATGTTTAAAAGCCTTACCAACCGTGGGTTGTGGGCTTGGGTATTGGGCATTGTACTCACTGCATTTTATGTTATTCTTTATTGGTATCCACAATATTTAGGGTTAAATGAAAAAGGAAATACGGGGTTGGTTCGTTTTTTTGACCCATTAAGTTATCTGCTAAATGGTAAACAAGCTTCGCAATGGTTTGTATATGGCACATTTTATACATTGGCTATTTTGCTGCTTGGTATAAAATTTATGTACAAAAACAGGCACAGTAAATACCAGATTTTCCGTACTGCATCCATTATGTTTTTTCAAACAGCATTTGCTTTTTTAATTCCTGAGTTGTTGGAAAAATTCAATCCTACACCACAATATTTTACCAAGGATATTAAAAACATGTGGCCGCTTAATTTTTATTTTACTGACCAGTGGAATATTGATGGTATGCTCAGTGGCGGCAACCTTGGTGCATTTATGTTGGTAATGGGAATTGCCATGATTTTCATTATATCTCCTATACTCACTTATTTTTATGGCAAACGATGGTATTGCAGTTGGGTTTGTGGCTGTGGTGGTTTGGCAGAAACTGCCGGTGATCCTTTTAGGCATTTGAGCGATAAATCTACCACGGCATGGAAAATAGAAAGATGGATGGTATATATCGTTTTGGTGCTGGTTACAATAATTTCAATAGCTGTTTTGTTTACTATGTTTTACGATAACCCGGCAAAATACTGGTTAAATAAAACATCTTTTTCTTATATGGTTATTGTTTTCTTTGGGATTTTAACTGCTATCCTTTTAATAAAAAGAAAAACGGTATTTAAAGATTTTGACAGAAAAGCTTATATCATTGCTTTAGCTGTTATCGTTTTTACCATAGTATGCATTACAAATGTTTTAATGAGCAATGGAAGAAATGTGTTGTTTATGGATGCCGGTACATTAAGACAATGGTATGGTTTTTTTATAGGCTCTATTTTTAGCGGCGTTATTGGTGTAGGTTTTTATCCTTTAATGGGAACAAGGGTTTGGTGTAGGTTTGGTTGTCCCATGGCTGCTATTTTAGGTTTACAACAAAAATTATTCAGTCGGTTTAGAATTACCACTAATGGCAGCCAGTGCATTAGCTGTGGCAACTGCAGTACATATTGCGAAATGGGAATAGATGTAAGAGCTTATGCACAAAGAGGTGAAGATATAGTGAGGGCTAGTTGTGTAGGCTGCGGTGTATGCAGTAATGTATGCCCGAGAGGAGTTTTAAAATTAGAAAATGGTCCACAAAAAACAAAAAAATTAAACGGCCCGGTACAATATGTAAACGGCGTTTTTGAAGTGACCGAATAAAAGAAATAACTTTGCCTTAATGAAGATTTTTTTGATCATAGCGCTCGTATTTTATTGCATTACCACATTATTCATTTTCTTTTATACTTTATTGCAATTCCATTTAACGCTGGCGTATATAAAGTTTAAAAAGAAAAAGAAATCCCTTACAACATCACCCATTTTAAGCAGCGAAAATATTTACGTTACGGTGCAATTGCCTTTGTACAACGAACCATATGTAACAGAAAGATTGATAAATGCTGTGTGTGCGTTAGATTATCCCAAACATTTATTGGAGATACAAGTGCTGGATGACAGCAGTGATGAAACCGTAGAAATTGCAGAAAACATTACTGCAAAATGGTTAGAAAAAGGCATGGATATAAAAGTGGTAAGAAGGCCTGAAAGAAGTGGCTATAAGGCAGGTGCATTAAAATATGGTTTAGAAAAAGCCAAGGGAGATTTCATTGCAATTTTTGATGCCGACTTTATTCCATCACCCGATTTTTTATTGAAAACAGTACCTGTGTTAAACCAAGATGGTGTAGGCATGGTGCAAACCAGGTGGGGCCATACAAACCGTGAATATTCGTTGCTCACAAAGGCGCAAGCATTTTGGCTTGAAAATCATTTTAGAATTGAACAAACAAGTAGAAGTAACTTAAACCTGTTTTTTAATTTTAATGGAACAGCAGGTATTTGGAAAAAACAAGCCATATTGGAAGCAGGAAACTGGCAAGCCGATACACTTACAGAAGATTTGGATTTGAGCTACCGGGCACAATTAAAAGGCTGGAAGTTTTTGTATTTAGAAGATGTAATTTCTCCGGCAGAATTGCCACCTACATTATCTGCATTAAAAGGACAACAATTTCGCTGGACAAAGGGTGGGGCAGAGGTATCTCGCAAATTAATACCATCGCTTATTCGATCTAAACAACCTTTAAAAATAAAGTTACATGCAGTAGGGCATTTGTTAAACTCAGGCGTTTATTTGGCCATTGCCATCAGTGCATTTTTAAGTATTCCTTTATTGCTTATTAAAGATATATTACCATCGTTAAAACCTTTGATGATGATTGGTACCATCTTCTTTTCTAACTTTATTATTTTGGCAATAGCTTATTTTATTGCCACAAGAGAATACTTTAAAAACAAAAACATCTTTCAGTTTGTAAAAATGTTTCAGGTGTATTTATCTTTTGCGGTGGGCATGAGTTTTCACAACAGTATAGCAGTATTGCAGGGATATTTTGGAAACAAATCTGCCTTTATTCGCACCCCAAAATTTAATGCTGAAACCAATGGCAATATCGCATTACAACGTTTTGGTGCTGCTAAAATTTCTTCTTCGTTTATTATTTACCTTTCTCTGTTTATGCTCTTTACGTTTGCAGTTGTGTATGCACTTACCACTTCAAATTATGGTTTTTTAATGTTTCACCTCACCTTAAGTTTTGGGCTGGCATTGTTACTTTTTTTTGAGATCAAAGAATCTAGGGGTAGGAAATGATAATTGTAGTTTTTCTATTCGTGTAAATTTGTGTAATTCGTGGCAATAGATTTTAAACATACTTTTCCAAACTTATAATTGTATCAAACAAAATACTGCTCAAAATTTTATCTGACTTTCCTGCCACTTCAATTATTTCAGCAATATTTACTGGCTGTAAATTCTCTGGGTCACACTCATCAGTTATTACACTAATGGCAGCACATTGTATGCCTACTTGGTTTGCAACAATTACTTCTGGCACCGTACTCATTCCTACCATATCTGCACCCGTAGATCTTAGCCAACGGTACTCTGCTCTTGTTTCTAAATTTGGCCCCATCACCGCAGCATAAGTTCCTTTGCTTAATTGCAGTTGTTGTTTTGCGGCAGCAGTGGTTAATTTATTAATTAAATCATTATTGTAAGGTTGGCTCATATCAACAAATCTTTCACCAAGTGCAGGGTCGCTTAAGCCACGTAGTGGATTATCTGGCAAAAAATTTAAATGGTCTTCAATAATTACCAGAGCACCTTTTTTGTGATTTAAATTTAAACCTCCTGCAGCATTGCTTAAAAACAAATACTGTACACCCAATGCTTTCATTACTCTTACAGGAAAAGTTATTTGTTGCATAGAATATCCTTCGTAATAATGAAAGCGCCCCTGCATGGCCACTACCATTACGTTTCCTACGTTTCCAAAAATTAAATTGCCTTTGTGAAACTCCACCGTAGCCTCCGGAAAGTTTGGAATATCCTTGTAAGGAATGCTAATGGCATTTTCAATTTTTTCAACCATAGCGCCTAATCCTGTACCCAATACAATTCCAACAACAGGATTTTTTATTCCTTTATTTTCTAAAAATAACGCAGTTTCTTTTATTTGATTTATAAGCATTAACTATTGATTTTAATGTAAAAACGTAATCTGATAAAATTACGTAAATAGATTTTTGTAAGTTTGAATGATCATTTTTAACATCATTCAGAAAATTAAAAAGCAATATTAATGTCAAATAGTTATTACAAAGAAGAAGATTTGGGAAAATTTGGAAATATTGGTGAATTTCAAAAGCCAATGGCAGATAAATTTTTTGCCTGGTATGGAGAAGTTTTTGCCGAAGGCACTTTAACAGCCCGAGAAAAATCATTAATTGCACTGGCTGTGTCTCATGCTGTGCAATGCCCATATTGTATAGATGCTTACAGCAATGATGCGTACGAAAAAGGATGGAGCAAAGCACAAATGATGGAAGCAGTGCATGTAGCATCTGCCATCAAAGGCGGCGCTACCCTTGTACACGGCGTGCAAATGATGAATAAAGTAAATGAAATAGGGATGTAAACCCGCAACTTTTTAACCCGCAACCCGCAACTTATTAATGAAATCTCTTAAAGCCCAGCATAGCATTTTAGCAGATGCGCATGAACAAATAGAAATATTTGAACATGGTGCAAACCATGATGATGATTATAGAATTGTTCCTTTTCAACAGAAGTTGGAAGCATTAAACCTGTATCCTTTAAAGCCAATATCGTTAGAGGTTTTTCAAATTAATGTAGGTAAAATGTGTAACCAGGTTTGCAAGCATTGCCATGTAGATGCCGGCCCTGACAGAAAGGAAATAATGACCCGGGAAACAATGCAGCAATGTATTGATGTTATAAAAAACAATCCTTCGTTTACAACAGTAGATCTTACAGGTGGTGCGCCGGAAATGAATCCTGATTTTAGATGGTTTGTAGAGGAAATTAAAAAAGCAAATGCTGCAGTTAAAATAATTGTGCGTTGTAACCTTACTATTATTAGAGCTAATAAAAAATATTACGATCTACCTGAGTTTTACAAATTACACAATATAGAAGTGGTTTCATCACTTCCTTTTTATTCAGCAGAAAGAACGGATAACCAGCGTGGTGATGGTGTATTCGAAGATAGTATCAATGCCCTTCAAATGCTGAATGTAGTAGGTTATGGTGTAGAAGGTAGTGGATTGATTTTAAATTTAGTGTACAATCCTGCAGGGGCTTTTTTACCTCCTTCCCAACAATCGTTGCAACAGGAATTTAAAACGGCACTAAAAAAAGATTTTGGAATTACGTTCAATGAACTGTTTGCCATAACCAATTTACCCATTAGCCGTTACCTCGATTATTTGCTGCAAACAGGCAATTACGAAAAATATATGGAGAAGCTAATTAATGCTTTTAACCCAGTGGCTGCGCAAAATGTTATGTGCCGTAATACGCTTTCAATAGGGTGGGATGGTTTTATATATGATTGCGATTTTAACCAGATGCTTGAATTAAAAGTTAATTGTAATAGTAAACATATTTCTCAATTTAAGTACGACTCCTTGCACCAACGTTCTATTGTAGTAAATCAACACTGCTTTGGCTGCACGGCTGGTGCAGGTAGTAGTTGCGGCGGTACAGTGGCTGAATAATATTGGCTAAATGCTCTATCTGTAAAACTTTTGTAAAACAATTAGCGTATCTATCTTTTAAAACAACCATCTGAACCCAGCTACAGCCATACTTATATTTAGCAGAACAGCAATTGCTGAAAGCAGTGTAAAAAAATTACATGGCAATACTGTACAAAATATTGAGTTACACCAGGCATTGTACAACAATACAATGTTGGCAGTACAAGGCACTGGGCTTCCATTTATTTTGGTTGATGAAGCCTTACAGAAGGGTAATAATTTTGGAGAAAAATATTGCAATGCCTTAGAATATTGTTTTGAAAAAGGCTTTGAAAAAATAATTTCAATCGGGACTGATTGTGCCACACTTACATCAGAAATTTTATTAAACGCAAATACTGCTTCTTGCAAAAATAATCTTATAGGTGCTGATGAAAATGGTGGTTTTTATTTATTTGCCTTACACAAAAACAATTATAGTCGCCAATTATTTTCAACATTTAGTTGGTGCAGTGCTCATCTTTTAAAAGATATTTTTTCTTATTTTAAAAATAATAATTTATCCAATCCCACACTTTTTCAAAAAGGGAAAGATATTAATTCAATAAGTGATTTGGCGAAAGTTATTAAACTAAAAAATACTTCTTCCTTCTTTAAACTCCTGTTTCAATTATTTAATAAATTAAATATTGAAATTAATTTTGAGCCTATTAAAATTAATAAATCTTATCTGTTCACTTCTTCATTTAGAGGTCCACCCTCAATGGTTGCTTATACTTTTTAATTACTTTATTTGAATTTTTTATTTATACTTATTTTAAAAGTATAACGTTCCATTTTTTTTATCATGCGCCATATTTTTTGTTTTACATTTTTTTTATATGCTGTAATAAATACAAGTTCAGCCCAAATAACCACATCGGGTATAAAGGGAACAATATTTTCGACTGAAAAAAAACAACTAGCAAATGCATCTATAACAATTGTATTAGAAAGTACCGGCGAAAAATATAGTGTTGCTAGCAATACATTGGGAAAATTTATTATCCCAAATCTGAAAAGTGGCGGTCCTTATACTTTAGTAACAAGTTCAGCAGGATTTATAGCAGATACTGTTCAGGATATTTATCTATCGTTAGGAAATTATTATTTAACAGAAATAGAATTGAGAAATAATAATCGATTGCTTAATGAGGTGATCGTATCGTCAAATGGTAGAAAAAAAATAAGTTTTGGAAATAATATTAATAGTACTAAATTAACACAATTGCCTACGTTAAATAGAAGTTTGCAAGATTTTACTCGACTTACTGCACAAGCTAATGGAAATAGTTTTTCTGGAGCAAATTATAGATACAACAATTTGAGTGTGGATGGTGCATCTTTAAATGATGCCTTTGGATTTACCGAACCCGCAAGTGGTGCAGGAGGCTCTTTAGCGTCGGGCAACCCTGGTGGCTTAGCCAAAACACAACCTATAAGTCTAGAAGCAATACAAGAAGTTCAGGTGGAGTTATCGCCCTTTAATGTAGTGCTAGGAAATTTTACAGGAGGAAGTGTAAATGCGGTTACAAAAAGCGGTACAAACAAATTAGCAGGTTCTGTTTTTTTTAGTGGCCGCAACCAATTAATTTCCGGCAAAAGCGCAGATAAAGAGCGAAACAAAATTGACAAGTTTTATGATTTTCAAACTGGGTTTAGAATTGGAGGACCAATTTTAAAAAATAAGTTGTTTTATTTTGCAGCAACCGAAATTACAAAAAAAAGCGAACCGGTAGGTTTTGCTCCAGGTAATGCCGGCGCTGCAATTCCACTTGCACTTGCAAAAGCAATTGCAGATACGTTAGCTAAACGATACAATTATAATTCAGGCTCCTACGATAAAATAGATTTACTAAATGAAAGCAATAAAGTATTTTTAAAACTGGATTGGAACATTAATAAAGTTCACAAACTAAGTATAAGACACAACTTTGTAAAAGCATATGCAGATTATGGCGAGAGAAGTGCTAACGTTCTTAACTTTCAAAGCCAGGGATTTAGGCACCACAGCACTACCAATAGTACAGTTATGGAAGTGCGTAGCAACTTTAAAAATAATTTATCTAACAACTTAATTTTAGGTTACACCAAAACGAACGATTATAGAGAAACCAACGGATCTTTTTTTCCTCATATTGAAATTACATTCAACACTGCCAACACAATTTTTGCTGGCACTTACAGAGAGGCAGCTGTTTATGGACTTACTTTAAAAACGTTTGAGTTTACAGATAATTTAACCTACAATAGAGGGAAACACAGTTTTACATTAGGTGTTCATAACGAACTATACAATATAAACTATCGTTTTCTTACAGCGTTTAATGGCAGATGGGCATACCGTAGCGCTGAGGATTTTTATGCTAACAAACCAAGCAGAATAAGAGGCGTTTATAATTTACAAAACAACGATTACGAATATAACAGAGCAACACCATCTGCCGAGTTTAGAGTATTTCTATTGAGTCAATATATACAGGATGATATTGCCATAAATAATAAATTAAATGTAACAATTGGCATTCGAACGGATGCTACACTATATCCTGACAGAGCTGCAGCAAATGCCCTTGTTACATCAACCAAAGAGTTTTCTAATTATCAAAATAAAAATTATGCAAAACCACAACTAGCACCAAGGGTAGGCTTTAACTGGGATATTTTAGGAACACAAAAATTAGTTTTAAGAGGGGGTACCGGCATATTTAATGGTAGAATGCCTTTTGCTTGGTTAGCATATCCATACTATAATAGCGGTACAACTTTTGGAAACGTAGATATAAGACCGACAGGTGTTGTCCCCTTAATTAATGATGTTGCACGAGTAGCTGCTACTTATCAGCCAGGTATCAGAGAAATTAATTTACTAGATAATAATTTTAAATTGCCTAAGATTTGGCGAACAAGTATTGGTATTGATATTAAAACTGCATCTGATTGGATTTTTACAATAGATGCCACATACACCAAAACTTTACAAGACATTTTATACAAAACAGTTAATTTAAAAGATAGTACAAGCACTTTAAAAGGAGCCGGAGATAACCGTACCGTTTATTTAGGTTCTGGAAATCAACAAAAATATAATGCGTCATTTACCAATGTATTTTTATTAACGAATACACAAGACGGTTATAGATATAGTATAACTGGTTCGGTGGAAAAAAAATATAAAGAATTAAAAATTTCATCTGCATATACTTACGGTGTTTCAAAAGATAAAGCAAACGGAGTAAGAGTTTCGCCACAGGCAAACTGGGAATTTAATCAAACTATTAAACCAAATGACCCTGAACTATCATTTTCAAACTTTGATTTAAGACATAGAATTATTTCCACTATTCAATACAACAAAAAGTGGAAAAAGTCTGCATCTTCTCTAACATTTGTTTACATAGCACAATCTGGTGCACCATTTACGTACACCTATATTGGAGATATTAATAGAGATGGGTCGCCAAACAATGATTTAATTTATATTCCAAAAACAATTGCAGAAAGTAACTTAGCAGATATTAAAGATGGTAGCGGAAACATAATAAATTCTGCAGCTAATCAATGGACTCAATTGGATGCATTTATTAGTAAAGATGTGTATTTGAATAAAAGAAGAGGACAATATGCCGAACGTAATGGTGCAAGAACTCCATGGAACAATCAGTTGGATATGAAGTTAAGTCATACAATGCTAATTAGTAAATCTGAAAAGCAACGGTTTATTAATGTCTCGTTGGATGTATTTAATTTATCAAATTTAATAAGCAAAACCTGGGGTAGGCAATATTATGTACCCAATGTTTTAAACAGTAGTTATCAATTATTATCAGTAGCAAGAGCAAATACAGCTACGCCACCAGAGTTAAATTTTAATAATGTTACTACCACAGCTTGGCAATTTGATCCTATTTTATCAAGAACACAAGGGCAATTAAGTGTACGGTATAATTTTTAACTATGATGATTTTTTAGCAATTTTAAAAAATTGAAACCCTTAATACATTAATTAATAACATTATTTTTCTAACAATTATTTAAACAAATACAACATGAGCACCAGTTATTTAGAAACAACAAAAGATGTATATAAAGCAGCAGCAGAAACACCAGATGTAGGTTTGTGTTGTACAACCACACCAATGTGGCAATTGCCAGGTTTG
>JANNMO010000040.1:0-7275 GCA_031398005.1 Ferruginibacter sp. | reverse complement strand
CCCTTATACAGTTACCACTACGGGTGGTACACCTGCAGCAACTGCTACAGGAACTATCACCGTCACTCCCCCCACCACTATAACTTTAAGCTCAGCCCCTGCCACTACCAACCAAACGGTTAATGTGAACGCAGCCATCACCAACATTACCTACACAACAGGTAATGGTGTAACAGGCGCCACGGTAACAGGCTTACCCGCAGGTGTAAGCGGAACATACAGCGGCGGCACAATTACTATCAGCGGCACGCCAACAGCAGCAGGCACCTTTAGTTATACCGTAACCACCTCAGGCGGTTGCGGAGTACAAACAGCCACCGGCACTATAACAGTAGTAACTGCACCGGCACTCACACTCACCTCAGCCGCAGGTACCAATAACCAAACGGTATGTATCAATACAGCCATCAGCAATATTGTGTACAGTTCAGCAGGCGGTGTAACAGGTGCAACAGCAACAGGCTTACCCGCAGGCGTCACAGGCGTTTACAATGCAGGCGTGTTCACCATCAGTGGCACACCAACAGTAACAGGAACCTTTAGCTATACGGTTACCAGTTCAGGCGGTACCCCCAATGCCACCGCATCGGGTACCATTACAGTTAATGCAGGAACTACTTTAACGCTAACATCAGCAGCAGGAACAACATCGCAAACGGTTGCCGTAAATTCAGCCATCACCAATATAACATACAGTACAGCAAACGGTGTAACAGGTGCTACGGTAACAGGATTACCTGCAGGTGTAACAGGCGTTTACTCAGGCGGCACCAACGGTACCATCACCATCAGTGGCGCACCTACCACAGCAGGAACGTTTAGTTATACCGTAACCACCTCAGGCGGTTGTGGCGTACAAACAGCCACCGGCACTATAACAGCCGTAAACGGTCCATCCATTACGCTTACTTCAGCAGCAGGCACCAATAACCAAACGGTTTGTGTAAATACAGCCATTACTAGTATAGTTTACACAGCAGCAGGCGGCGTAACAGGCGCTACGGTTACCGGTTTACCCGCAGGCGTAACCGGCACATATTCCGGCGGTACCAATGGAACCTTTACCATAACAGGTACACCAACTGCCACTGGCACATTTAATTATACCATTACCACTTCAGGCGGCACAGTAACTGCTAGCGGATCAATAACAGTAAACGCACTACCTGCAGCACCGACAGCCACGAGCCCGGTAACGTATTGCCAAGGCGCAACAGCCACAACACTTACAGCCACGGGAGCAGGATTACTATGGTACACAACAGCCACCGGCGGTACAGGCAGTGCAACAGCACCTACGCCATCAACAGCCACAGTAGGCAGTACAACATTTTATGTAAGCCAAACAACTAATGGCTGCCAAGGACCAAGAGCAGCGATAATGGTAACCGTAAATCCAACCCCTGCAGCACCAACAGCAACAAGCCCGATAGCATATTGCCAGGGCGGAACAACTACAGCGCTTACCGCAACAGGTTCAGGTTTACTATGGTACACAACAGCTACAGGAGGTACGGGAAGCACAACAGCACCTATACCATCTACCACCGTTGCAGGAAGTACAGTATATTACGTAAGTCAAACAACAGGAACTTGCGAAGGACCAAGAGCAGGCATCACAGTAAATGTTACAGCATTGCCAACAGCGCCAACGGTTGTTAGTCCAGTAGTTTATTGCCAGGGAACGACCGCTACACCACTAACAGCCACAGGAACAGGGTTGTTATGGTTTACAACTCCTACTGGTGGAGTAGGAGTTTCTTCGGCACCAACACCAACTACATCAACTGCAGGTACAGTTACTTATTATGTAGCACAAACAAATAGTTGTGGTGAAGGTACGAGAGCTTCAATTGTAGTGAATACAACCGCTACGCCAACCGCTGCAACAAACTTAACTGCAACAAATATTACAAAAACAAGTGTATCCTTAAACTGGACAGGTGCAGCAGGAAGTTTTTATACCGTTGAGTATAAAACAGCAGCAGCAAGTATATGGATAGTAGCAGCAACTGGTATAACAGCAAATACCCTTGCTGTTAATAACCTTACTCGTGGTACTACATACAACTGGAGAGTTTATTCAAATTGTAACGCCTCCGGTGGTGGAAATGTATCCAGCATTGCAACATTTACAACCACAACAAGAAACAATACCATTACCAATCTAAATAATGGTTTTGGATTGAACCTTTCACCAAACCCTATTCAATCTTCAGGAGTATTGGATTTCTTGGTGCCAGAAAACGGAACTGTAACCATAACTATTCTTACAGCAAATGGTCAAACAACCAGAAGCATCTATAATGCAAATCAAGCAGCAGGACAGTATGAGTTGAATATTACGAATCAACTAAATACTCTTGCAAAAGGAACTTACATTATCAAAATTGTACAGAATGGTAAGGGAATGAGTTTGAAATTTGTAAAAAATTAACTATTAAATACCGAACATTATTTAAAAGCGCAAGTATATTAATGCTTGCGTTTTTATTTTTAATAATTGGCATAAATGAAGGCATTTGGTCCCCAATCAATCTTTAGAAATGTAGTACGTTTCAGTCTTTTGTGCTGTTTGCAATCGATGTTTTAATTTACACCTCATATGAATACAAAACCTATTGGTGTTTTTGATAGCGGTTACGGTGGCCTTACAGTTTTAAAAGAGATATGTAAGTTGTTGCCCGACTATGATTTTGTTTATCTAGGAGATAATGCAAGAGCACCTTACGGACCATTGCCATTTGAAACTGTTTATGAATACACGCTCCAATGTGTACAATGGTTTTTTAACCAAGGTTGTCCATTGGTAATACTGGCGTGCAACACAGCATCAGCAAAAGCACTCAGAACGATCCAGCAAAATGATCTTCCAAATATTGATTCAGCTAAAAGAGTGTTAGGGGTAATAAGACCAACTTCAGAGGTAATAGGTAATTATACCAGCACCAATCATGTAGGCATATTAGCAACATCAGGTACTGTTCAATCAGCATCCTATCTACTGGAAATTGAAAAATTTTATCCCCATATTACCGTCACACAGCAAGCTTCCCCAGAATGGGTAGATCTGGTAGAAAAAGGGAAACATAACAGTGAAGAAGCGGATGAGCCTATTCAAAGGCACTTAAATAATCTGCTGAAAAAAGATCAAGCAATTGATTGTATTTTATTAGCATGTACGCATTACCCATTATTAATGGAGAAAATAAAACAATTTACCCCTCATGGCATTCAAATTCTTTCTCAAGGTAATATTGTAGCAAAAAGTTTGGTTGAATATCTTCATAATCATCCGGAAATAGAGATAAAATGCGGCAAAAATAATAAACGAACTTTCTTTACTACAGGCAACAAAGAAGATTTTAATAGCCACGCTTCATTATTTTTTGGTGAAGAAATAGTAGGAGAACAAATAAAACTGTAATCTTCTTTAAAAAGACTCACTCGTTTCAAGATATTTTGCTACTTTTGCCGTCCTTTCACAAGCGGCGAGGATGGTGCCTTGCCTGCGATAATGAATAAACAATATTTGTAAAAGGAAAAAAACTAAACAATGCCAGGAAAAAAAAGAACCTACCAACCCCATACACGCCGCAGAAAATCTGTACATGGTTTCCGTGAGCGTATGAGTACAGCTAATGGCCGTAAGGTTTTAGCAAGCCGCAGGGCTAAGGGTCGTCATAAACTTACAGTTTCTGATGAGCACGGTTCAAAAAAATAAAGCATCATCATTTTTTAAATGATAAAGTTTATACAGCCTTCTGTTTACAGAGGGCTTTTTTTATAGTATTATTGCAAATATGTCATGTTATGTGAAAAGGAATAGTTTTTGACTTATTTCAGCGTAAGATTAAAACGGCATTTTAAACAATATATTTGCACACCTAATTTATTAAGAATGAATTTTCAAAACGAATTTGAAAAATATGCCGTAAAGCATAAAGGCATCAATAGCAATACACTTTCAGGATACAATAAGTTAAACTCTAAACAATTTGAGAACCAGAACCCCCTTTTGGGGGGCAGGGGGGCTGGGCAAATCACCAACCTTACTCCAAATATCATAGAAGAACGCCCAATGAATGTGGCAGTAATGGATGTGTATAGTCGTTTAATGATGGATCGTATTATCTTTCTTGGTTATCCTATTAATGATGAAGTTGCAAATATTGTAACTGCCCAATTATTGTTTTTAGAAAGTACTGATCGAGTAAGAGATATCCAAATGTATATCAACTGTCCGGGCGGTGGAGTGTACGCAGGGCTTGGTATGTATGATACTATGCAATTTATAACACCAGATATTGCAACAATTTGTACAGGTATGGCGGCAAGCATGGGTCAGGTTTTAATGTGTGCAGGTGCAAAAGGTAAACGCACAGCCTTAAAACACAGTCGTATAATGATGCACCAACCTAGTGCAGGCGCTATGGGCCAAGCAAGCGATGTAGAAATTACAGTAAATGAAGTGAAGAAAATAAAGCATGAGTTGTATGAAATCATCTCACATCATACAGGGCAAACTGTTGAAAGAATTGCAGAAGATTGCCAAAGGGATAAGTGGATGACATCTACAGAAGCTAAAGAATATGGGTTAGTAGATGAAGTGTTGTTGATAAATGCTCGCAAGCAAAAGAAAGATTAATTTAATCAGCTAAAAAGCTTTGCTTTTTAGCCAAACAAAAACAGCAGCTATGGGCAGCGACAGTGGCGACGCTCCATTCAACAATATATCTTTTATCAGCTTTAATGATGCAATAGATTATATTAAATTTGCTATCTTAAAAATTCAAAAATTATAAGTCTCAACTGAAAAAGGGAAAAAACAGGATGTAAAATTTCTCTTTTTCTCTTTTGATCTACTAGTTAAAAATTAAAACATGAATACATATTTCAATAATACCAGATTAGAAGACGAGGATGAAAATCCAAAAGAATTACCTGAAAGTCCGATGGAAAAAATGATGTCAGGCTGGCAGTTCGATAAAAAATTTATTGAGCAGCGGAAAATATTTCTTTGGGGCGCAGTAGATGATAAAACTGCAAAAGACATCACCAACAGATTAATGTACTTAGAGGCGATTGATCCTGGGAAAGAAATTACATTTTATATTAATAGCCCAGGGGGTGTAGTTACTAGCGGTATGGTCATTTATGATACAATGCAAATGATTTCATCTCCTGTGAGTACCGTTTGTATGGGAATGGCAGCAAGTATGGGAAGTATTTTACTAAGCGGAGGTGAAAAAGGTAAGCGTTTTATTTTTCCTAATGGAGAAGTAATGATTCACCAGCCAAGTGGTGGTGGGCAAGGTGTAAGTGCAGATCTAGAAATTATGGCTATACAAATGCAAAAAGTAAAAGAATTAGGTGCCGAGATCTTAGCCAAAAACTGTGGCAAAACCAAAGAGCAGATTATGAAAGATTTTGACAGAGATTATTGGATGAACGCTAGAGAATCAGTTGCTTATGGAATAGTTGATGGGTTGATTGAAAAGTTATAGAATCTAAAATAACAATGGTAAGGTTTTGTAAATGATAGTATTTGCAAAACCTTTTTCTATTATAAAAAACCCATTTTAAGCATCAAATTTTAAAATTTTATTGTCATCACATTGAATTTGCAGGTTCGTATCTTTGCAAATTGCTTTTATTATAGGTACGGAAAAATATAAATCACAGAATCATGGCTAAACAACAAATTCTTCATTGTTCATTTTGCGGTAGGAGCCGAGATGAAGTAAAAATTTTAATTGCAGGGCAAGATGGCCATATTTGCGAAAATTGTGTAGATCATGCTAAAGAAATCATTGGTCAGGAGATAGGTGTACCTGTTGAAGAAAAACCGGTTTCTTCTTACAAACTAACCGTAAGAAAACCTATGGAAATAAAGAAGTTTTTAGATGAATATGTTATAGGACAAGATGATGCAAAGAAAATATTGGCTGTGGCAGTCTACAATCATTACAAAAGGCTAAATCAAAAATTTGATAACGATGTAGAAATTGAAAAGAGTAATATAATAATGGTTGGCGAAACTGGAACTGGTAAAACTTTATTGGCCAAAACAATTGCTCGCATGCTCAATGTGCCTTTTGCCATTGTAGATGCAACTGTATTTACCGAAGCTGGTTATGTGGGGGAAGATGTTGAAAGCATGCTAAGCAGATTACTACAAGCTTGCAACTACGATGTAGCTGCAGCAGAAAAAGGTATTGTATTTATAGATGAAATAGACAAAGTAGCCCGTAAAAGCGATAACCCAAGTATTACTAGAGATGTTAGCGGTGAAGGTGTACAACAGGGATTACTTAAGTTGCTAGAAGGCAGCGAAGTATTAGTGCCCCCACAAGGAGGCCGCAAACATCCCGAACAAAAATTAGTAAAAGTAAATACGCAGAATATACTTTTTATATGCGGCGGAGCATTTAGTGGCGTAGATAAAATAATTGCACGCAGGGTCAACACAAATGCAATAGGTTTTAATGTAAACAAAGACCTTCAGCAGTTTCAGGAAGACAATCTGCTTCAGTATATAAGTGCACCAGATCTAAAGACCTTTGGTTTAATACCTGAGTTATTGGGAAGATTACCCGTAGTAACTTATTTAAATCCGCTAGATGCAGAAACATTAAAGAATATATTAACCGAGCCTAAAAACTCCTTAATAAAGCAGTTTACAAAGTTATTTGAAATAGAAGGAATTGCCCTAACCATTGAAAAACCTGTGCTAGATTTTATGGTTCAGAAAGCTTTAGAATATAAACTTGGGGCTAGAGGTTTGAGAAGTATTTGTGAAAGTATTCTTACGGATGCTATGTATGAATTACCCAGCCAAAAAGTAAAGTCTTTCAATGTAAGTTTAGAGTATGCACAACGCAAGTTTAATACAAGCAAATTGAGTATGCTTAAAGTAGCATAAAAAATATACTTTTATCATTAGTTATTATCAAAAATGCAATCCTTAAAGATTGCATTTTTAATTTTTACATTGTTTTTTTTAAATTTTAATTACCCTGTATTACCTGTTAGTATTGAGTTGTAAGCGAATCGAGTTGTTACATTCTTTTCATTTTTAAATATTTTACCAAAAATAATTGTAAAAAGTTTGGCTACGAAAACATACATCCCTACCTTTGCACTCCGCAAGAAAAAAGGGTAAGTATTTATTCAAAGGAATAAGGAAAAAGGAGAAAAATAATAAAAAAGATTAGGATAAGAAATAAAAGTTTTATACTTTTGCACCCCGCTTCAAAAAAGGGGTAATAAAAA
>JANNMO010000023.1:0-3555 GCA_031398005.1 Ferruginibacter sp. | reverse complement strand
GTTTGTAGTGGTTTTGTGTTGTTTGAAGGCTTGCTTACATACCAACCAACAAACAGCCATAAGCCATCAGATTTTTGCTCTTTAAAGATGAGGTTAAGCCCGTTTTTCCAAACGACCATCTTCAACGGTCCGGCACCACACTCACTGTTTATACCAATACTGGCAGCTTTATCCTCCAAAATTTTGTTCATCAATTCTACCAGTTCATCCAATGGTTTTCCGAATGCAATTTCTGATGTAGAACCTGTACTGCTGTTTACTAGCTGGAGCGCATTGGAAGTAAGCGCCAGCCGTGCTGTAGGCTTTGCAGGGGCAGGAGAATCTATCACTGCGCTATTGCTGGTACTTTCCTTAACAGCCGGGGGAGGGTCTGTAGCAACAATTGTTGCCGTATCTGTTTTTGTATTACTTATATTTTTTTGGGTGGCTGTTTCGCAGGCGGATAAAAGCAACACAGAGCATATTAAAAATTTCATGGGTACTATTTTATTGGATAGTACAATAAATGTACCTAAGCCGGCTAAGCGAATGTTACTACTTATTGGATGCATGCTGTTGCTGATCGTATCCGGGTGCAGCAGTCTCTGGCATCATTTCGCTGTTGTGTTGCCCTTTGCAACCGGCAAACAGACCGGGCAACAACCACGCAACACGGTTACCCTAAAAGAAAGTTGGGTAACAAATAAAGGAAGATAGATAGTTATAAAATGGAGTATTGACAGTCATTACCGAAGAGAGGCAACTAGGTTACTTTCCAATTGTAAACATAGGATGCTGCAACCGATCCCTGTGAAGTTCCAATTGTTCCTGCAAGGCTGCAAATTGATTGATGTTGCCGGTACTTTCTGCGGGTCATATGCGACAATACTGCAAATTGTAATAAATACAGCTGTCACGATTTTCTTCATAATCAGTTTTTCGGATTAGCCATTAAAATTGGGATATCATTACATAAGCCTTTTAAATAATTTGCTAATTACAGGATTATTGAATGCAGCACTAAAAAAGCCATCCGTTTTAGGGACAGCTTTCTTATATTGGAAATTAAAACCGACAATGTTCAACATCGTTTATTGCTTCAGTAAATCTTTAAACGCTTTTTCAAACTTTTCTATTTTGGGCGCTACCACTACCTGGCAATACCCCTGTCCTTTGTTGTTATTGTAATAATCCTGGTGATAATCCTCAGCTTTATAAAATTTACTAAGCTGCTGTACCTGTGTAACAATTGCTTTATCAAAAACCTGATTTTTTTGCAATGATCCAATCACTTCAGCTGCCACATTTTTTTGCTGTTCATTGTTATAAAAAATAGCAGAGCGGTACTGAGTACCAACATCAGCACCCTGCCTGTTTACTGTAGTTGGGTTGTGGATGGAAAAAAATACTTTTAAAATATCCACTAATTTTATTTCATTCGGTTTATACACAACCCGCACTGATTCTGCATAGCCGGTATTACCACTGCTCACATCGTCATAGGTGGGATTTGCTTTAAAGCCTCCGGTGTATCCAACAGAAACATTGGTAACTCCTTTCAATTTTTGATAAATTGCCTGGATACTCCAAAAGCAACCACCAGCCAGTACAACAGTATCAGATGATGGTAAACCAGTTATCACATTCTTTTGCGACTCTTTAAAACCAAGGGATGCTGAATTGATACAATACCGCAGGCCTGTTTGAGTAGGGCCATCTTCAAATAGATGCCCCAAATGCCCACCACACCTGGCGCATAGCACTTCAGTTCTTTCCATGCCGTGGCTTTTGTCTGTTTTAGTTATTACTTTCCCATTTTCAATAGCCTTGTCAAAACTTGGCCAGCCACAATGGCTGTCAAACTTAGCATCGCTTTTAAATAATACATTATCACAAGCGGCACACACATAATTACCCGTTTTATCGTTATGCAACAGCTTACCGGAGTAAGGCCTTTCTGTACCTTTATTTATCAGCACATCAAACTGTTCAGGTGTTAAACTACTTTGCCATTCTTCTACTGATTTATTCACTTCAAATGAAGTGCCTTTTTGCTTTGTAACTGGATTGTCAATAGCTGCAGATTGTGGCTGTGCACAGGAGCTGAGTGCAAATACCAACATACACAACATTGGTATTGCAAAGAATTTTGTCATTAATTTTTTCATCATTTATATTTATAGATTAATACACTGTAATTAAAAAAGCCTTACAAATATTTGCAAGGCTTTAGAAGACTTTAACAGTTATTAACTGCATCAATATTTATCCACTATATAAATACTGTTTTTTGCATCAATTTTTAAAATGCCCCAGTTATCCATTGCTGATAAATTGCCTTTAATTTCCACAGGTAAACCAATAAAATCCAGGACTTCATTATTGATTTTTTCCCCACTTAATCCAACCAGCACCGCATATTTATTCTGGTTATTCACTCTATATTTTAGTACCGGCATTATACCGCCACTGATACATCTTGCAGCACAGCTAAGGTGTGGCTTGCCCTGGCCGGGGTTCATAGCACCGAAGTAGCATTTTGGATCAATGATTTCTCCCCGTAAAGTTTGCATACCAATATTTGTAACATTTGAACTTGGGGCCAAAGGCGTTTGTATTACTTCAAAAGAGTATTGCCCGTTTTCAATTTCCATTACCGGGTTATTGGTAGTGCCTGTAATACACTGGCTGCAAATTTCAACACAATCTTTGCTACTGTCGCTGCATCCAATAATATTGCTGCTTAAATATCCTGTAAGCCTTACATACTTTATGCTACCACCATTCAACACTTTTTTCACCACCGCATCTGCGCCAAATTTATAAGCATCTACTAATAAAATTGTTTTAAAAACTGGGTTGCCATAAGCATCTTTACCATCTAATATTCTTAGTGATGGTACTGGCTTATTTGATAACCACCCTTCTATTTTTTTTACATTGTTATAATCAATGGCAAAGCCCGACAGTTTTTTTTGACTATTGCTTAATACAACACCGATGGTTAAAATAAACAGCGATACTGCAATTGCAGTCAATCTTACTACAGTAAATAAGCTTTTATTATTCTTTGCCCAGCCAATAAAAAATGATGATAATTTTTCTTCTTGTATTTTATCTTCTATCACCACAGGTTCAATAAAAGTTCCCTCTGGCAATGAGGCAGTATTTACAAATATTGCATTACCCCTAAGCTGTAACTGATAAGTAGCTACCTTTTCACTAAAGGGTGCAGGTGCACAGCCATCTTCGGGCCTGTACTGGTAGCCATGCCAAGGGCAGGTGATGCAGCCATCAATCACTTTGCCTTCGCCTAATGGACCCATCTGGTGTTTACAAACATTGTGCACCGCACTTAACTTTCCATCGTATTTAAATATGGCAACACGTTCTTTATTTACATTTACCATTTTTGCCCTGTCTTCCTCAATCTCGTCTATATTACAAACATAATTCCAACCTTCATCCAAAGTATCGCTGTGTTTTCTATCCACCTTGTTTTCATTACCAGCAGCCCACAGGTGTAAGAGAGCAACAGTAAAAAATCCTGTAAGTAATAATGCAACAAGCACGGGA